>CAKPNJ010000001.1 GCA_934168365.1 uncultured Clostridia bacterium
CAAGAAGTAACAGCAAAAGAAGACTGGAAATATACATTTACAGACCTAGCAAAATATGATATGCAAGGAAATGAAATTGTATATACAGTAGATGAACAAGAGATAAATGCAAATGATTTAAAATTCTATACAAAAGAAGTAAATGGAACGATGATAACAAATACATTTACAGTACCAGAAGAGAAGGTAAATGTAACGATAGAAAAAGTATGGAAAGATAATAATAACAAAAACAACAAGAGACCAGAAGCAATAATGTTACAAGTAAAAAATGGACAGATGATAGTAGAAGAACAAGAAGTAACAGCAAAAGAAAACTGGAAATATACATTTACAGACCTAGCAAAATATGATATGCAAGGAAATGAAATGACATATACAGCAGATGAAAAAGAAATAAATGTAGATGACCTAAAATTCTATACAAAAACAATAGAGGGAACAACAGTAACAAATACATTTACAGTTCCAGAAGACAAAACAGAAATAACAGTAAGCAAAGTATGGAATGATAACAATAATGCAAATGGCAAACGTCCAGAAAGTATTAAGTTACAAGTAAAAAATGGAGATACTGTAATAAAAGAACAAGTTGTAACTGAAGCAGAAAGTTGGAAATATACATTTACAAATTTACCAAAATATAATGCACAAGGAGACGAAAATGTATATACAGTTGATGAAGCAGAAGTAAATGCAAACGACTTGAAATTCTATACAAAAACAATAAATGGAATGACAATCACAAACACATTTACTGTACCAGAAGACAAAACAGAAATAACAGTAAGCAAAGTATGGAATGACAATAATAATGCAAATAGCAAACGTCCAGAAAGCATTAAGCTATTAGTAAAAAACGAAAGTCAAGTAGTAGCAGAACAAATAGTAACAGAAGCAGAAAACTGGAAATATACATTTACAGACTTACCAAAATACAATGCACAAGGAGATGAAAATGTATACACAGTAGACGAGCAAGAAACAAATGCAAATGACTTAAAATTCTATACAAAGACGATAGAAGGAACAACAGTAACAAATACATTTACAGTACCAAATGATAAGATTACATTAAAAGTAAGTAAAGTATGGGATGATAGTAATAATGCAAAAGGATATAGACCAGAAAGTATTAAGTTATTAGTAAAAAACGGAAATATACTAGTAGCAGAGCAAGTAGTAACAAAAGAAGAAAATTGGGAGAATACATTTACAGATTTAGCAAAATATGATGAACAAGGAAATGAAATAATATACACAGTAGAAGAAGCAGAAGTAAATAGTAATGAATTAGAAAGATATAAAGGAGAAGTAAGTAAAGTAGTTGGAAACGAAGACAAAGAAGTAATAATAGTAAATACATATAACTATGGAAATATAGTAATAAAATATGTAGATAAAGAGACAGGAGAAGAATTAGGAACAGATGAGATAGAAGGTAAAATAGGAGATGGATATGTAACAAGTGCAAGAGAAATAAAAGGCTATAAGAATACATCTAAGACAGAAAACTCAAAAGGAGAAATAAGTGAAGGAACAACAATAGTAATATACTATTATGAAAAAATAAAAGAAGAAACAAAGCCAGTAACACCAATATTACCGACAACAGGAGATACCTTTATAACAGAAATGATAATACTAGTAACATCTGCAACAGCATACTTAGCAGTATTAGCCCTAAAACATAAAAGATGTAAATAACATTAAATAAGGTGGTTCGTAAAGAACCACCTTATTTTGTTATTTATGGTGCACACTGTACTCCGCTACGCACCTTTAAGAAATTAAAGAGTGTTTTTTTTAATTTGTTTTCTTTTTACCTTTGAAGTTAACAACTATAGCATCTTCATTATCAAATAAATATTTAGAATCTGAAGTATCTGTTTGAATAGGGTCAACCTCACGGTCTATATCATAATTATCATTACTTGAGGTAACAGCAGAATAGTCAACCTCTTTCTTGTCTAAAGCTTTTCTAGCAGCAGACTCTGGATCCAACAAGCTACCACCGAATTTTGTAAAGTTATATTTTTTAACTTTTTGAACATCTTTATATTTAGCTTCCATGAAATCAACTTTACCTTTATTAACAGCACTTTTTCCACCCAAGTCTTTTACCTTGTAAATAACTTGTTTTCCTTTTAATGCCATTATCTTACCTTTTGCAAAGTTAGCTTTCCATTTATACTCGATATTACCTTTCTTAGGATCATATTCAGTCTTGTCAGCATTATAAGTATTGTTAAATGTCCATTCTCTCTTATCTTGCATTGCTGTTTCCCACCATGCAACATCCTCAGGAGTAGCATTACCAAAGATCAATTTATTAACTGTATTTGATAAAATTAAGTTTTTATAATAATCTCCTCTAGGGTCAGCTGATAAGTCACCTTTTAATTGTGTTAAGTTTTGAGAGTCCAGCACGGTTGCAACATTATATTTTCTATATAGTGTATATATAGGTTCTGTAGCTTTACAAATATATGCAGGGAAGTCATCTATATATAAGAAGTGAGGAATACGTGAACTGTCATTTCCTGGTCTAGCAAGAATAGCTTGTTGCATTAACAATAAGAAGAATAAACCAAAAGCTTTGTGAGCGGTTTCACCTAAATCACCTCTACGAGTACATAATAAAGTTACTTGACCTTCTGATAATATTTTTTCATAATCTAAGTTATTTGAACGATTACACAATATTGCTTTTACACCAGGATAACGTAGTAAGTTATCAATTTCGGCAGAAGCAGTTGTTGTAGAACGTTTTGCATTTAATAAATTTGAACTATCTGGATAGAAATTGTTTTCAAAATATCTAATTAAAATACGATATTTTTCAGCAAATTCTGGAATTTGTTTCATTTTTTCAACTAAGTCTACTACTAGGTCGAAGTCTGTAAGTAAATCTAATACATCTTCTAAGTTAGGTAATAATCCTTCATGTTCTAATGGATACATTTCTTTTAACAAAATAGATATATTTTCAATTACTTGGACAGCTTCATTTTCTCTAAATGCAAGTTCTGTATCTGGTCTACTGTGTAAGTATAATCCTTTTAAAACTGAAGAAACTGCAAGTCCTGTTTTAATAGAATCCTTATATACAAATGGATTCAAACCAGGTGAATCTGCACGATTTGGGTCTACTATATTAACAGGAATGTGGAAGTTTTCTGCAACTTTAGCAATTTTTGATACTGATTCAATTTCAGCTGAAACATAAGTAATACCCATATTACGATAAATAATCTTGCTACCTGAACTTGAAATTATCATTTTCTTCATATAATTTTTATATGTATCTAATTTTTCTTCTTTTGGAATTAACATATCTAATGAAAAGTTTTCATTTATATAATCATTATCATATGGACAGTTTAAACTAGCTAATCCGGTTCTTAATGCTGTAAATCCCATTTCTTTAGAAATTTCTTTAAAGAAAGATTTCCTTTCAATATCTCTTGCTAACATTGGTTCATAAACCATTGTTGTTTTACCAGAGCCAGAAACACCAACAACCAATAGAGATTCATAACGTTTCTTTTCTGGTATGCAAACATCCTCACCACTCTCACTATCTACACAAACCTTTACTTCACAAGTATAAACACCATGAGCTTCTTTATCAGATGTTAACTTGATTCCACCATAATCAAAGATTGAATCACGAATATCTTTAACATCATTAATACTAAAGATAAGCCATTTAAGCACTTTATAGAAAGTAACAAGTGGAATATATACTCCTAAGGCTGTAAATGCTGGTTTAAACAAATAGAAGAACTCTCTTGCAAGTTCTGGATAATTTGGTAATGACAATAAGTTTATCCAAATTATTTGATTTAACCATTGTACTACTGCAGATACAACTAAAATATAAAAGCTGACTATAAATGTATGGAAAAATCTTAATTTATTAACATCAGCTTTAGCAAACTTAGAAGAACCTGAGAAAAAGAATGCAAATGTCAAACAAGCAAATGCTAGAAAATATTTAATAGGTCCCCAATAACTAAAGCCAACACCTGTAAAAATTATAAACAATAATTCCATCAGTCTATCAACTAATATATATGCTGATATAAGTGATAAAATATATGTCATAAATGTGTTTCTATCTGTTTTTAAAACTTTTAAAAATTTATCAAAGAGTTTCAAAAAAATTCACCACTTTCATTTTCAAATCTATACTACTATATTATCCTATAAAATCACGAAAATTACAAGGGCTTTTGCGAAAAATGTAGAAAAAGTCGCAAATTTTCTATTCATAAATGTTAATTTTTTTTCGTATGTATTAAAGAGAAAAAAGGAGCTTATATGAAAAAGAAAAAAGAAGGATTTATGAAGGGTGTTTTGTTTTTAATGATCTCACAAATTTTAATCAAAGCACTTGGACTTATATATAAATTGTATTTAACAAACAGAGAAGGATTTGGAGATAAAGGAAATGCTATATATAGCAGTGGATTTCAAGTATATGCCTTGTTCTTAACAATATCTTCTGTTGGGATACCAGGAGCTTTATCAAAGCTTGTTTCTGAAAGAGTTGCTGTAGGAGATACTAAAGGTGCACATAGAATTTTCAAAATAGCCTTTGTAACCTTTGGGTTGATAGGATTTTTAAGTAGTGCAATATTATTTTGTGGAGCAGAATATATATCAAAGGTTATTTTACAAATTCCAGAAGCTGAGCTTACTCTTGTAGCACTTTCGCCATCAATATTCTTTGTAGCAATATCTTGTGTAATTAAAGGATATTTTACAGGAAGACAAAATTTAAAGGTTACAGCAGATGCACACACTTTAGAGCAATTTTTCAAAACGGTACTTTCTGTAATAATTGTGGAATTTATTGCTATGACTACAGGAACAGACACAGTTATAATGGCAGCTGGAGCAAATTTAGCTACTACTATGGCTACAATTTTATGTTTCTTCTATCTATATAAATATTATGCAAAAATGAGAAAAGAAATTGCTTGGGAACTAAAAAGAAGTACAAAATATAAAAGAACTGGGGTAATAAAAACAATAAAACAAATATTATCTGTTTCTATACCTATGTCAATGAGTGCGATTTTGGGAACAGTAAATAAAAATATTGATTCATTAACAGTTGTAAGAGGGTTAAAGAAATTTTTAACAGAAGAACAAGCAAAAATTCAATATGGTATTTTAAGTGGAAAAGTAGATACATTAGTTACTTTGCCAATGTCACTAAATATGGCATTTGCAACAGCGCTAGTACCATCAATTTCATCATCTAAAGCAATAGGAGATATGGAAACTGTAAAGAAGAGAATATCATTTTCTTTGTTAGTTTCTATTTTAATTGGAATGCCTTGCATGTTTGCAATGATTATATTTGCCAAACCAATTTTAGAATTGCTATTTCCAAATGCTACATCAGGAGCCTTTATATACCAAATAAGTTGTTTGAGTATAATTTTTATTGTAATAGAACAAATAATTAGCGGAGCTTTGCATGGACTTGGCAAAGTACTTGCACCAGCAATGGCATTGTCAGTAGGAGTTGTAATTAAATTCATATTAAATATATACTTAATACCAATAGATACAAAAAACTTTTTTCTTGGAGGAACAGCAGGAGCAGCAATTTCAACAGTAATATGCCATATGATTGCAGTGTTTATAGAACTTAAAATATTAAATAGAAATATAGATTTGAAGTTAGACAAGAAAAAATTTGTATTAAAACCAGTAGTAGCGAGTATAATTATGAGTGTGTTTGCATATCTCTTTTATTTAGTAATGATACCAAAGTTAAATGACAAACTTGTAACATTATTGTCACTGTTAATATGTGCTATTATATATGTAGTTGTATTAGCTATATTAAAAATCTTTTCTAAAGAGGAACTTTTTATGATACCATTTGGGCAGAAAATATATTATTTTTTGAAAAAGTTGGGGCTGTACGCAAATGACGGAAACCCTAATGAAATATATAGTTACAAAAGATGAAAATGTGCAAAACGTTGAAAAATACAACTTTTTTAAAGAAAAAAAGAAGGATTTTTAAAAAAAATGACGAATAATGATAGTAGTAGGCTATGAACTACAGATTTTAAAATCTTATAGGAGGTAATTTAAAATGAACAAATCAGAATTAATCGCAGCTATGGCAGCAAAAACAGGAGAAACAAAGAAAGATGCAGAAGCAGCATTAAACGCATTTGTTAGCGTTGTAACAGAAGCTTTAGTTAAAGGAGACAAAGTTCAATTAGTTGGATTTGGTTCTTTTGAAGTAAGAAAAAGAGCTGCTAGAAAAGGTAGAAACCCACAAACTAAAGAAGAAATCAAAATACCAGCATCTAAAGCACCTGTATTCAAAGCAGGAAAAGCTTTAAAAGAATTAGTAAATAAAAAATAATTGAAATTTATATAAAACATATGAATTCATATCAAAAGATGTAGCAAAAACTACATCTTTTTTTATAAAATTATTCTAATTAGTTTACCAGTGTGGTATAATTCAAGAAAACATATAAGGAGGGCATATATGTATAGAAATACTTATGCTGAAATAAATATTGATAACTTACAAAATAATGTTAAACAAATTATAAGAAAGTACCCTGAGTATGACTATTATTTTGGAGTTGTAAAAGGAAATGCCTATGGACATAGTGATAAAATCTGTAAGTATTTAGTAGAAAAGGGAATAAATTATTTTGCAATTTCTTCATTAGAAGAAGCAATTAGCCTACGCAAGGATGGAGTGAAAATTCCAATATTATGCTTAGAGCCAATTGATTTAAAATATATTCAGAAATGTATTGAAAATGATGTTACAATAACAGTACATGATTATGAATATTTTAAAGAATTAGAGAAGATAGATATAAAAAGTCCTTTGAAGGTGCATATAAAAATAGATAGTGGACTTTGTAGATTAGGGTTATATGATAAAGACCAGGTAAAAGAAGTAGTAGAAGGTTTAATGAAAAAAGAGAATGTTCAAGTAGAGGGAATATTCACACATTTTGCTACAGACGGAGTTTATGATGTTTCTTGGGATAATCAATACGAAAGATTTATGGAATTAACTTCTGAAATTGATTTGATGAAAATTCCGATTATTCATTTAGGAAGAAGTCAGACTTTGTTAAATCATAAGAAGATTCCTTTTGCAAATGGAATTAGATTGGGTATTATAATGTATGGGTACAATACAAGCCCAAGACCATTACCAGATGATTTTATAAATAGATTAAGAAAACTAAAAAGAGAGTGGTATAATAAAAAACATCATATTAGTAAAACCACTATAGACGCTAAAATAGATTTAAAAACAGCATTTTCTTTATATAGTGAGGTAATGCAAGTTAAGAAAATAAAGCAAGGTAGCTTTGTTGGATATGGCAGGATTTATGAGGCGAAAGAAGATATGTATGTAGCAATAATACCTATAGGATATGCAGACGGATTTAGCACAAGAAACAAGGGAAGAGAGATAGTTATAAATGATAAGAGGTATCCGTTGATTGGCGCAATAAACATGGGAATGGTTATTGCCAAAGTGGATGAAGCAGTTAAAGAAGGAGATAAGGTTACGTTAATAGGTGAACCAATACCAATGTTAGAATCGGCAAAATATATGGGGACCAGCGTATATGAAGGCTCTTGCATGATAAATGACTGGGTACCAAGAGTGCTTGTGAAAGATGGTAAAGTAGTTGAAATAGACGAGAGAAAATAAAATAATATAATTTGAGGTAAAGAATGAATAGCTATGAAAAATTTGAACAAATTTATTCTAAAATAGTTGAGAATAATGCTGGGAATTTAGAAGCTTCAAGATATATGGCAAAAAATGAAATTATAAGAAATATAACTATAATAACTATGTCAATTTTAATAGGATTTGCGTTATACCATTTTTTATATAAAATATTTTATCCAAATGATGAAATTGTTCATTTTTTGATATTTATCTATGGAGTTATTGCTCTTATTATTTATATAAAGGTAAATTCAGAAAGTAAAAAATCTAGAGTAGATCAATATAGAGATAATTTTAAAACTAAAGTTGTAAAAGCCTTATTGGACTCCTTCGAAGAAAACATTAACTACTTTCCTGATCAAGGAATGAGTGCATATTCCTATAGTGATGCGGAATTTGAAGAGTACAATAGATATAACTCAGAAGACTTAATGCAAGGTTATTTAGATTTAGAGAGGAATACCTATTTCGGGTTGATGAAAGTACAAGACAGAATATATCAGTAGATATTTAATATATAACTAAAAAAGGAAGGGAAGGGAAATGAACTGAACCCAAAAAGTGTCTAACATTTTGGGTGCACTTCAAAACCTTCCTTTTTTACTATACAATAAAGTTAAGTCATCATAGGCGGTGCATATTGTAAAGCCACTTTTCTTATTTATCTATATATTGATAATATGTTGTTGGATAAATTTGCCCGGTAAGATACTTTCCTCCAAATCTACCATTGGCAATTGCTACATATTATTATTTATTTCTAAAAAGCCGATTAAGTATAAATATTATCTAATTGTATCCTCTGTTCTATCAATTGGTTCAACATTTGGTGTTTCAATTTGTTTCTTATAATGATTTTCAACATATTCAACATATTCCTTTGGAGACATATCTAAGGTTTGATATTTTCTTAATAATGCTAAAAATTTAGAGTCATTTATCATTTCAGGATCAATGAATTCTATAAATTCATCTAGATCTGCTAATTTATTTGTAGCAGAAGGTATCTGCTCATCAGCTTCTTTAACCGTTTTATCTCGAGCACCATTATTTAAAGCATTTCTTACCAATTTATTGATTGGTATATTGGAAATATTTGAACTTTCTACTTTTACATGTAATTCACTTGATAATCTGTTAAAAAAATTTATTTGACTATCATCAATCTCGATTGATTTTCTCGAAAAAATTTCTGCTATTTGAGATTGATATTCATCTAATAATGTTGGATGTATGTTAAATAACTCTTTTACCTTAAAGTATTGAATCTGTTTTTGTGAGAGTAAACCCTCTAAATATAACATTGGGTCACTTTGAATAATTGCCCATATAGTCTTTCTATTTTTTCTTTTTCAGTTATTGGTTCAATACTATAGCTTGGGCTTTCTAGTTTTTCTGACTGCTTATCTGATACTCTCTGCAATAATACTTGTTTATCTTGCATAATTTCAGAGTATGTTTTAAAATTCCCATCTTTCCAGATTAACTTTAGCAGAGGATATTGTTCAACCAATTGTGAAGAAACTATATTTTTTAAATTTTTATCCATCATTATTGCTCTATCTACTTTTTGACCATCTTCAAGTACATACTCTCCTGATATTAATCCATATTCCGATAATTCGTCAAATGGATTATCTGTTATTTTCTCCTTAAATGCAAAATCAGTATTTTTCAAATCTTCTTGATGTTCAACAAAATATTGAGATATTAAGTGTTTACTTACTCCTATTGCATATAGATTTGCATCTATTTCCATTAAGGAATTTATATGATTCCTTTTATAATTTCCATTTTGCATAACAAGATAATCTTTTAAAATAAAAATACTATTAGGGTCAAATTTAAGCATATCATCTGCTTTGTCAATACTAAATGACTTGAATTGCATGGCATGTCTATTTTCATGTAAACAAAGTTCCATTACATTTGCAAAGTTATTGCTTTTTTCCCTCAGTATAACATCAAATCTATATGAAATTTTTTTATCCTTTGGATTATAGTAGGCAGGTGTTAAAAAACTTGAAGTTTTAACATTTTTACCAATTTCGGCAGGTGTATTCATTTGGTTAATCATATTAGCATATCGATGATAAAATAAAATCATAAATATTTGCTCAGCTTGGTATTGCTCGTTATATATATTCTTTACTTGCATTCCATTTGGAATTTTTACCTTTACTTGTTTAACATTTTGCTTTTGGCTTTCAGAATAATGTTCAGAAATTTCTTTTGCAATTGCCATAAAATGTGCAAAGTTATCATTATTTATTGCTTCGCTTGATAGTCTTTGATATTCTTGCTTTATATCCATTTTTTTATTCTGCCTTTTTCATTTTTCTAAATAGATTTTTTATATATGTAATAAATTTTGTAAAAAAATTATTTTCCTTAACTTCAATTGGCAAATTAGTATTTTCTATTACATTAAGATTTTTATTTTTTCTATCTTTAAATATATTATCAGGATTATATTTATTTCTTATATCTTCTTGGTACTTATATTCGTTTTGCTTTAGTATAACATTTAATTTCTCTTTTTGATTTTCAGTAGCAAAATAATCTCTAAACAATACAATTATAATGCTATTTGCTTCAATGGAAATATTTTGCTTGTCTAAAGGCATATCTGGATCTATCTTAAATTTGTATGAAATATCCTTATTAGCCTCAAAAAATTTTATTCTTTCTATAGCAATTTTATTATATTCATTTCTAGGTAAATACCTTAATATTTCTAATACTTCTGTATATGCCTTTGCATACTTGTCATTTGTCATTTTTTATTTTAAACCTCGCAAATTTAATTTTCTTATGTTCTTATACTATTTGAACCAATGAAATCAATGTTTTGTTATCAAACGATAATTTTAGTACTCCTGGAGAGTTTACACTAATGGGTGTTCCTTCAAATTCAAGCTGATTATTGTTGTTCAAGGTACACCATTTCATTAACAAAAATTTGATAGATGCACCATGACTTACAATAGCTATATTCTTTCCTGAGTTTTCAGAAAAAACACGTTCAAATGCTTTTAACATTCTACTTGTTACTTCAATTCTATTTTCTCCACCGGTGTTTTTTAATTGTTCATCTAATAGCTGTTCTGTGGTAAAAGGGTTAAGCTTATTTTTTCCTAATTCTTCTAATTTTTTTAAATCACCGTAGTTTTCTTTCGTTAAAGTTTTCATCTATATTAATTTCAATATGATTTTGTTTTGCTATATATTTAGCAGTTGCAATAGCTCTAACATAATTGCTGGACCATAATACATCTATGTTACTTAATTCTTTTAATTCACTAATTTCTTTAGCCTTCCTTTCACCATCTACAGATAATATGTTTTTTTCATTGCTTATCTGGCTCTCTTCACCTTTAACTAATTTATTATTTATTTTTAATTCTTCAGAATGTCTTATTAAATATACTTGTGTTAAATTTCTCATAAATAATAACCTCCAAAACCATTATATCAAAAAAAATTACCCTATACAATGTATAGGATAATTTTTACTTTATTTTTTAAGCCCAAAATGCCTAAAAACAAAACCAAACATTAATGTATCACTCATTTTTTAATGATTCAAATATTGCTTTGTTATTATTATAGAAATATGTTGCATAACTAGCATCTGAAAGTTCATAAAATTCTATTTGATAACTATAATCTTTGCTTGATGCCACATATACTTGTTTTACATAGTCATACTCTGAAAATTGACTATTAGCATCTGTTATGATATATCCTTTCTGTTCCATTGAGTTTTTAAAACTTGAAGACGTAATAGAGTTTTTTTTCTTTTTAAACTAAGTATCTGTTTGAAATTTTCTTCTATATTCTAAAAGTTTTTGTTTTCTGACTTCATTTGATTTTCTTAAGTTTGCAATTTGTTTATCATATAAAGCACATAACGAATTAACTTGTTCTTCTGTAAGTTCTTCTTCTTTTATTTCTCCACTACGATATTGTTTTTGAAGTTTTAACAATTTAGTTTCTTCATTTTCAATATTTTTAATAGAGGCCATAAAAGAATTTTTTTTGTTTTCATTTTCTACTAGATTGTTTGTTTCTTCAATAACAGCATAGTTATAAATAGTGTCTTTATTTTTATTAAATAAATTTTTGAGAAATTTTTTTATTTTATAAAATATGCTATTTTCATTAATTCGTATTAATGATTTTTCTTGTGCGTTATCTTTCATAATATTTATTCTCCTATACTTTGACCATCTTTTTGCTGGTCTATCAAAGCTTCAGCTTCAGAAATAGTTTTTGATTCAGATTCTAGTGACGATAATTCGGTTTCTCTTCCGTGCTAATCTTGAATCATATTTATCTTTTGCCCTATAATCAAGAGTATAATGCATTTTCTTTCCCGTCAGTGCTGAAACATGTTCAAGTTCAACTGCATAGCCTATGCGTCTGCTTTCAACCAATGAAGTAAAAACATGTTCAGGTAATTCTGCAACTATTGGTTGTAAATTATCTTTAGTACCTTTAGGAATAGTAGAATCAAATATATAGTACTTTCCATTATAAGATACTAGATTAAATGCATGTGCTTCTAATGTTGGTTTGTCTTCATCTCTTTGTATTTTTATACCAGTTTCTTTAAAATAAGATTCCAATCCAGGTAATTTTTGAGAAATATATTTTAATAAATTTTGTGACAACATTGCTCTTTCAACACACGCTGCTGCATTTTTTCCTTGTAAATCAGATACTTTTCCTCTTTCTTTTGAAAACATTTCCACTTCATCTTCATCTGGAAAATTTTCTAATCTACTACTCACATTACTATAATCGCCAAAATATTCTTGAATTGTTTCGGCAACATATTTCATCAAATCTTCAAATTTATTATTTTCTAAATTAGATAATTTTTTTTCTAATATATCATATGCACCTTGTACATCTCCTAATTGAATAAATCTAAAATCCATTATACCCGTTTCGAGCACTGCAAGTTCGTTTTTAAAAACACCTCCAAATGATGAGTTTGGGTTATTAACCCAATTCATAGCATATCCAGCAGCACCAAAAGAATTTGTATTATCTATCTTTAATTTCCCCATATTCTTCCTCCGTGTTTATTATATTTCTAATATCTTTAATATATATTAAGTATAGCATAATTATTTATTTTTGTAAAATTAAAAAAGGGGATTAAAATATGAATAGAAAAAAATAAAATATATGCTTAAATGTCGGTTGTCTACTTATTGCCTACTTTTTCAAAAAAAGAACCATACAAAACATTGATTTTTCAATACTTGTATGGTTTTTCGTTTATGGTGCAGATGGCCGGAATCGAACCGGCACGGTTTATTCAACCGCAGGATTTTAAGTCCTGTGCGTCTGCCAGTTCCGCCACATCTGCATTTATTTGAACTGACAGTTAGTATTGTACTACAAATATTCTACGTTTGTCAATATTTTTTTCTAAAAAAATTAAAAATGTTTACAATGATAAGGTACAGTTTGACTTTTAACAATAAATTTGTTATAATGAACTCACACTTTTTTAAGGAGGAAAAGGGAATGCAGGTAATAAACAAGACATCACATCCTCTAAAGATCTTAGGGGAAACTCTTAGACCCAATATGGCGAGAAGCTATGAAATGAAATCCTTTGATTCTCTTCACATCAGTTGCAAAATTGGAAGATGTGTCGTTATTACAGAGAACGGCAAAAGAAGGTTCCGGAGCCATGGAAAATTAGAGGTAAGAGAGGGAAACAAGAAAGATGAGAATGGACGGAAGGTTATTCTTGTCTTTAACAGAAACTAAATAGCCTAAGATAAATAAAAACAAAGGCATAAAGCCACAAAAGTCCAGTTCATTGTTGAACTGGATTTTTGGTTATATATAGGAACAATAAATTGACAACAAACCTAAAATACCATAAACCCATGAAAATACAAAGTTACTAAATATACAAATTCGACAGAATGTGTCGAATTTTGGCATACGATTTTTCTTGCTATTTTGAAATAAAGGTATATAATAGAAAGTACACCAATGAAAAGGAGGGGAATAAACATTGGGAAAGGCTATTAAAATATATGGAAATGCCGAAATTAATAATAAACTAGGAGGACTAGAATACAACCCGATTCAGTTAGAATATTACAAAACTTATAATAGTGAAAAACAAGATAATAGAAAACCATATGGTATAGGTGTAATAAAGAGATGTTCTAATGAAGTAGAAGTAGACATTGAAAAAAGAGAATTCAATCATATTTTTAGTCATGAAAATGATGCAGATAATATGCTTGAATTATTACTAAAGAATAAAGTAACACCAGTTTCTCTAAGAGATATCTTAGAAGACTTTGTATTAGTATAAGATGAAAGACACCTAAAATATTAGGAACCTAGTATTTTAAGGTGCCTTTTTTTGTTTCTAAACTAAATTGACTTGAACAATATTTAATGGTAAAATATAACAAAAAAGAGAGGTTTAAATATGGCAGATTATGAAAAATATTATAAAGAAAGTATAGAAGTATTGACAAAATATATTACAGAGACTAGAATTATACCAACAGAGAAGGATTGGAATAAAATTGCAGTAAAAAATAATTATTTGACAGGTCCATCAATTGGTTATATTGCTGGAATTAAATTTCCTGAACTTTGTAAAAAAATATATAAAGAAACCAAACAAAAAAAGGAGAAGTAAAAGTATGAATATTTGGCATGATATAAAAAAAGAAAGAATAACAAAAGATGATTTTGTTTCAGTTATTGAAATTAGCAAAAATGGAAGAAACAAATATGAATTAGACAAGGAAACAGGAAGACTTAGATTAGACAGAGTATTGTATACATCAACACACTATCCAGCAAATTATGGATTTATTCCAAGAACATATGCTGAGGACCACGACCCATTAGATGTATTAGTTTTATGTCAAGAAGAAATAGTACCATTAACATTAGTAGAATGTTATCCTGTTGGAGTTTTGATAATGACAGATAATAATGAACAAGATGAAAAAATCATTGCAATATGTAAGCAAGATCCATTTTTAAATTGTTATCAAGATATTTCAGAGTTACCAGCACAAAAATCGTTAGAAATAAAACATTTCTTTGAAGTGTATAAACAATTAGAAGGAAAGCAAACAGCAGTAGACAAAATATTAGGAAGAAAAGAAGCGGAAGAGATAATACAAAAGTGTATGGATAACTATGAAAAGAAATTTGTAAAATAAAGGAACAAAAAGATGCTTGAAAAAATAATTTTTAATGTAATAGCATTTGCACTGTTTACAATTACAGTATTGAAATTGATTAAAAAAAATGATACCAGCTATATATATGTATTAGCTCTAGAGTTTGTGGGGCTTGTGATAAATTTTATTGGACTATTTTTTTCTATACAATTAAACTTGTTTATAAAAATAATTGTTTATGTATTTTCAATAATTATACCAGCTATAATATTATGGATAGAAAAAAAGAAAAAATTGGATTTCCCAGAGTTGTTTAATGTAACAATAGCAAAAATCCTAGAAAGATTTGGAAAACATGAACAGGCTAAAACAATGATATCTGACTTTTTAAACAAAAATCCTAACAGCTATATTGCGCACAAGTTATTAGCAGAATTTTATGAAAAAGATGGTAATTATGAAGCAGCAATTAGTGCATATATGAGAGTTACAGATTTAAAACGAAATGACTTTAACTCAGCATATAAATTGTGTGAAGTATTAAATAAAAATAAACAAAATGAAGAAGCTATAAATATACTTGAAGAAATTTTAAAACAAAAACCAGAATATGAAAAAGCTAGTAATTTGTTAGGAGAAGTATTTGTAGAAGAGGAAAGATATAAAGAAGCTATATCAATATATATGACAGCACTTAGATATCATCCTGCAAGTTATGATTTGTATTATAGTTTGGGTATGGCATATACTATGATAAATGATTTTCAAAGAGCAAAAGAATTCTATGAAAAGGCAGCAGATATAAATAGTATGGCATATAATGCTAAATTAAATTTGGGCCAAATTGCACTAATCTATGGAGATTTAGAAGAGGCAGAAAACTATTTTATGCAATCAAGCAAACAAGAAGATTTAGAAGCGGGTTCATATTATTATCTTTCCCAAATTGCTTTACTTAAAGGAGACGAAGACAAAGCTAAAAATTATATGAATGTTGCTGTTGAACTAGATCCAAAGGTATATAAACAAGCACAAAGAGACCCAGTATTTACACCTATAAAAGAAGAGATAAATCCACCAGAAGAAAATGAACAAGATACGAAACCAAATAATTTATCAAAAGAAGAGAGAAAGGTAAATAGACACTTAATGAAAACTTGTATATTAGTTAAAAATTTAAGTAAAGAAGATATACAAACTATCAAAGATAATAAACAAAATCAAATTGATAAAGAGGAAAAACAAAAAGAATAATAACACAAAAAAATAATATAATATACTAAGGAGAATAAAGTAATGGAAATATATCAATCAGTAATTTTAGGGATAGTTCAAGGTTTAACAGAGCTTTTACCAATATCAAGTTCTGCACATTTAAATATTATTCCTTGGATGTTTGGATGGATCAATAATCCAAATTTTGCAGAGGCATTTGAGGGATTTGATGTTGCACTTCACTTTGGAACACTATTAGCAATAGCAATTTATTTTTTCAAAGACTGGATTAGTTTAATAATAGGCGGATTTAATCAAGTTGTTAAAAAGAAAAAGACTGTAGAAGGTAGAATGTTTTGGTACATAGTTTTAGCTACTATACCAGGAGGAATAATTGGATTTGTATTAGATAAATTTTTGCAAGATGTATTAACAAAACCACTTATAATTGCAATAGCACTTATTGTAATGGGAATGGTATTATATTTTGTAGATAAAAAATCAAAATCAACGACGAAATATGAAGATATGACACTAAAACAAACATTTTTAATTGGTTTATCTCAAGCTTTAGCATTTATTCCAGGTGTTTCACGTTCTGGTATAACAATGACAACTGCAAGAGCAATGGGAGTAACAAGAGAGTCTGCTGCAAAATATTCTTTTATGTTATCAGCACCAATTGTTTTAGCTGCAACAGTATTTAAATTAAAAGACTTTGTATTTAGTATACCATTTTTTATAGGAATTATTACAAGCTTTATAGTAGGATTTTTTGTTATAAAATTTTTGCTAGATTATTTAAAAAAAGGAAGTTTCAAAATTTTTGCAATTTATCGTATTATATTTGGAATAATAATAATTGCACTTATATTGATAAGAGGATAAACTTAAAAAACGTTTCGAAAAAAGAAACGTTTTTTATTTTTACGTATACAACAAGATTGAGTTTTTAATGAATTTTTTTACAGCGTAAAAACTAAATATTACAAAAATATTACAAAAATATTACAATTGTATTAAATATAAAAAGATTATATTGACTTTTGCCCAAAAACATATAAAATAATATCATCAATGGTAAAAATATGTCAAATTAAAAAGAATTACAAGTATTTTTTGTTTTAATTTGCAAAATATAATAATGAAAAAATGATTTTAAACGAAGGAGAAGACTATGAGTAGTTGCTTAGGAATTTTTATAGAACCTAACTTTATAAAATACGCCAAAATTTCAAAAGACCACGACGTTTTAAGAGTCGAATCCTTTGGAATAAAATTCTATGACAAATTAGGTGAAGCTATAAATCAAATCGTAAGTGACACATATAGCTTCAAAACACCAATAAGCATAAATTTGTCAGAAGAAAGTTATGAATATTTCTACATGTTTACCCTATTAAATAAAGCTGACTTAAAAAAAGCTATTCATACTGAATTTGAGTCTTTTTGCGTAGAAAAAGGGATAAACAAAACTAGTGTAGAATCAAGATATGCTCTAGTAAATGACATAGAAGATAAAGAAAAAGTTAAAGTAATTGATGTATATGCTACCAAAACATCAATTTCTAATCAAGAAGAGCCATTTTTGGAATACAAACTTTCAACTATTGCACCTATATCAATTAGTATTTCCAATATCGCAAATTTAAAACAAAAAGAAAATGTTCTTATTGTTAATATGGAAAATGAAACCACTGTTACAACAATAACAGACCAAAAAATTTACCAAGTAAATAAAATTCCAAATGGAGCATTAGAAATTCTAGAAGAAATTAGACTAAAAGAAAATTCTTATTCAAAAGCATATGAAATATGCAAAAACAGCACCATATATACTATGGAAGGTCAAGAATTACAAGAAGAAACAAATGAATATCTTGATAATATAATGCCTACATTATATAAAATTGTTACTGAAGTAAAAGATATTATAGAAAATAATACAACTAAAATAGAAAAAATATATTTAACAGGTACATTGTCTGTTATCAATAATATTGACTTATATTTTCAAGAAATACTACAACTTGAAAAAGTAGAAATATTAAAACCATTTTTTATTAAAGATACATTAAAAATAAATATAAAAGATTATATTGAAGTAAACTCAGCTATAGCATTGGCACTACAAGGGTTAGAATATGGAGTAAAAGATATCAACTTTAAAAAACTAACTTTAAAAGACAGTATTGAAGAAATGCTAGGGAAGTTTAATATTGGAGAAAAAGAAGAAACTGAGAAAAAGCAGAGTAAAATATTATCTAGTTTATTTAGTACAAGTTTAAAAGGTAAATTAGATATGACTGAAAAATGGCTACTTAGAGTATTAGGAGGCACTTTAATATTAACAATTATATATTCTGGATTTTCAATATTTTTAAACAAAGAAATTAGTAAAAAAGATATGGAAATAGCGGAAGTAAAAGAAGATGCAACAACTAAAATATCAGCAGTAGAAAGAGATATTAAAAGTGTGCAAGATAAAACTAGCGAATATCAAAGTTCAGCAGAAAATTTAAGAAATATTAGTAATCAAGTATCAGAAGATAACAAAAATAGAAATAATATACCAAACTTACTTAGTCAAATAATGCACTCTATACCACAAGGCGTACAAATTACTTCTATTGAAAATACAGATTCTAAACATATAGTAATACAGGCACAATCTCAAAAATATGAGCAATTGGGATACTTCAAAGCTATATTAAAAACACAAGCAATATTAGTACCAGATACAGTTGTATCTTCAACAGGAGAAAAAAGCGGAGATGTGGTTAAAGTTGTTATAGAAGGAGACTTGCCATGAGAAAAATTTTAATAAGTATTTTAACTGCATTGCTAATTGTCATGGCGATTTTGGTAATTGCTAAAGGCATAGCAATTGGAAATTTTAAAATTCTAAGTGCAAAACAAATTATTGAAGAAAATGATAAATTAACAACAAAAATATCACAAACAGAAAAACTAATTCGTACTGATTATCCAGCTAAATTAGAAATGTTAGAAAACAATGTTTCTAAACTATTGACAGCAAAAGAAGAATATCAGGATTTGGCAGATGTTAGTACAAAAGCAGAAATAACTAAAGCAACTACAGTAGAAACATATACAGTAGAGTTTTTGTGGACAAGACTTGGAAGACATGCAACAGCAGAAGGCGTATATTTAAACTATACACCAACTAATAACAGCATTAAATTTACTGTTTCAGGAGACTATATTCCAATTTTAAGTTTTATTTCAGCAATTGAGAATGATAGCAAACTAGGATTTAGAATAGAAAACTTTAAATTAGTACCAGGTGGAAACAATTTACAAGCTACATTTGAAACAAAAAATGTAAATATAAAAACTGAAACAGTAGGTAATAATACAAATCAAAATGGAACAACTACACAAACAAAACAAGGTACAGAAACACAAACACAAAATACAAATACTCAAACACAAGATACAAGTACACAAAACCAAGAAACAAATACACAAACTCAAGAAAATAATACACAAAACCAAGCTGTAAATACTGAAACACAATCAAACAATGCAGAAAACACGACAACTGAAACAACACAACAATAAGATATAATTAGACAAAGGAGAGTAAGATGTTTAAGTCAGTTTTAAAAGAAACTTTTATAATGTTATTATTATGTGTAGCGATTGTACTAATTTTAGGTGTTATATTCTACAATTATATTCCTACTAATAAAACAATACCTAATAAATTAGCAGAATATACTACACCAGAAAATATAAAAACAGAAATCAATCAATTAACTGCTGAAACAGAAAAGCAAGAAATATCATATGAAATTGACGGCACAGACTTAAAATTATTTAGACAAACAAATTCATACACTACGGGTAAACCAAATCCATTTTCAGCAAGTACTACTGTAGACAATACACAAAACACAACAAATAATGGTAACACAAATACAAACAACAATACAAATAACAACACAAATAACAATACAAACAATAATACAAATACAAATGTAGACCCAAAATCAACAGGCACATTCTATGAAGATAAGGGTACAAAATAATTATAGGTTATATTTATTTAAATAAATATATACAAAAAATCTAAAGAGAAAGGAGTAATGTTCAATGAGAAACGAAAGAGGTATTACACTAATTGCTTTAGTAGTTACAATAGTTGTATTATTAATTTTAGCAGGAGTAACAATTACTTATGCTTTAGGAAATGGTGGACTATTTTCAAATGCTCAAAAAGCTGAATTAAATACTGAATTAGGTAACCTAAGAGATTATGCTTCATTAGCTAAAATGGATGTTTTATCTAAATATTCTGAGAATAGCAAAGTTTTCTTAAATACAGAAGGAACTGAGGATGCAAATTTAATTAAAACTACAGTTGAAAAAAATTTCCCAGACTATACAGTAAACACAGTTACAGCTTCACCATTAAAAGCTACTAGCGGAACATTAACAGGAAAAATTGAAGTAACTTTAAAATCAAGCAATCCAGATGGTTACACAAAAGCTACAATTGATTTTGACAATATTTCAAAAATTGAAACATCAAAATAGAAGCAATTCAGATATAATTAAGGCATATGCATAATGTGTATATGCCTTGATTCATATAAAACATAAAAATGGAGAAAATATGAACATAATATTATACATTTTAATTTTTAGCATTGGAACTTTATTTGGAAGTTTTTTTACTCTAGCAGTTTATCGTATTCCATTAAAAAAAGACATAACACATGAACGTTCTTTTTGCCCTAACTGTAATCATAGATTAGAATTTTTAGATTTAATTCCTCTACTAAGTTATATATTCTTAGGAGGAAAATGTAGATATTGCAAACAAAAAATACGCCCAAGATATTTCTTATTAGAACTTACATCAGGCATAGTTTTTGTTTTATTTGCTGTATCTTTAAAACTTGATATATTACATACAAATATAAATACATGGATTCATTTTATATTTGCAATATTATATTTAGCAAGTTTATTTATTATTGCTGGAATAGATAAGGAAAAAATCCAAATTCAAAAATCAGTTTTATTATTTGGATTCATAATACAAGCTATATATATAATTTATCTATATATAGTAGAAGAAAACTTTAATATATATAGATATGTTATATATCTAATAATTATATGTATACTAATGATAATAGATATATGGATATTAAGAAAAAATGCAAAAAACAGTTATATTATAGAAAATTTATTACTTTGTATGCTTATATTGGGCTATACGTATGAAATAGTTACTATATTAACTATAATATATACATTACTATGTATAGCATTTCAATTGCTATTAAAACAAATAAGTGAAAGAAGAAATAAAACCGTAAAAAAAGATGCAACTGTATCTCGAATTCCAATAGGCTTTTACTTATGTGTGACAAATATAATATGTTTGATAATAACTAATTTTTATATTTCTGGAATTTAAGTAATTTTCAGAGACAATAAAAATATTATAAGAGGGAAATATGAAGAGAAAAATCATTTTAAAACTAAAGTCTTGTAAAGGCTTTACAATGGAAGATTTAACAATTGCAATTGCGATTTTTACCGTATTTGCAGGAATAGTTGGAGCCTTTATGTTAGCTACATTTAAAGTTCAGTCTAATAGTCAAGTAGATGAAGTGGCTACTATTTATGCAGTTCAAATAGCTGAATATATAGATAAAATTAGCTTTGAAGAAGTAGAAAGTGGAATAGGAGATGAATTGGCTACTAGGTTTAATGTTCCAACTAATTTTACAGTTACTGTAGATGTTTCAGACTATCGACCTGTAGGGGAAACTGAGTCATATGTAAAAGATGTTGATATAAATGTAGAGTATAGCTTTAGAAATGATTCGAGAAATGTTAGATTTAAAAGATTAAAAATAAAAGAAATGTAAGGAGAGTTTAGCTATGAGATCAGAGAGTGGTGTTACATTAACGGCCTTAATTATATATATGATTATAGCTACAGTAATAATAACTGGCATGGCTATGCTAAGTTCATACTTTTATAATAATATGAGTTTAATAAAGACTGATAGTACCTATGTTGTGGAATATAATAAGTTTAATATGTTTTTTATACAAGATGTAAAAACAAACCAAAAGGCAGATGTTGTTACAGATACTATTACTTTTGGTGACGGAACAGAATATCAATATAAAGAAGGAAAAATATATCGTAATAATGAAGAGATTGCAACAAACATAAAAAGTGCCATGTTTTCACTTGACACATATGTGGTAAAAAATACTACTAAAAGTGTAATAACTGTCAGCTTAGACATTGGAGAAAAAGACAAGTCATATAAAAAGACAATTGAGTATGTATTAAAATACTGGTAAATTAATGTAAATTAAAAAAATATATATGTATTTAAATAATTTTATAGTATAATAAGTATAGACTAAGGAAAAAAGTGAAAGGAGAATTACGGATGGATAAAAGACAACCAATAGGAATAGAGTTAGTAAAAAGAGGAATTGTAAAAGAAGATGATATAGAACAAGCTTTAGATTACCAAAAGACTCATCCAAATAAAAAGATAGGAGATATATTAGATATATTAGGCCTATGTGATTCAAATATTTTAATAGCAGCTATTGGAGATATATTAGATGAAAAAGCTATATACTTGATAGAAAAAGATATTAGAATAGACATATTAGAATATATTTCATTAGATTTAGTAAAACAAAATAAAGCAATTCCATTTGAACTCTCATCAGGAAAAATTAAAGTTTGTTTTGCAGATACATCTAATAAGAGATCTGTAGATGTTATTAGACTTTTATTACTAAATAAAGGCTTAGTAATGGAAAAATATATAACATTTGAAACAAATATTGATAGAATTATAGATTCATTAGAAGGAGCAGTTTCTGATAATATTGATACAAATGCAGATATTTCAGGATTAGTTGATAGTATTATAAAAACAGCTATGGAGAAAAGAGCTAGTGATATACATATAGAACCACTTGAAAAGTCACTAAGGGTTAGATATAGAATTGATGGACAATTAGTTACTGCTGCTCAAATTGAAAAAGAAAAGCAAACCCAAATAATAGGAAGGTTAAAAGCAATTTCTAATATGCATCAAGAGAAACAGGAATCACAAGATGGTAGAATACTAGCTTATCCAGATTATAATATCCGTGTTTCTTCACAAAAAAATGTATATGGTGAAAAATTTGTATTGAGATTACTAAAAAAGAATGATGATATTCGTCAGATATTTGATTTAGGTTTCCCAAGTGATGAAAAGCTTGTTAAAAAATGTTTTAATAAGAGAAACAGTATTACAATTGTTGCAGCACCAACTGGAGAAGGTAAAACAACAACATTATATAGTATTATAGATTACTTAAATAGACCTCAAATAAACATTACCACAATTGAGGACCCTGTTGAAATAAGAATAGATGGATTAAACCAAATAGAAATAGATGCCAAAACAACATTTTCGGATTCTTTAAGAACAGTATTAAGACAAGATCCTGATATTATATTAGTAGGAGAAATTCGTGATAAAGAGACAGCTGAAATAGCTATGCAAGCTGGACAAACAGGTCACTATGTATTGTCAACTATACATACAATTGATAGTATAGAGGTTATTACTAGACTTAGAAAAATGGGAATGTCAAATTACGATATTGCAAGTATTTTAGCTACTTCGGTATCACAAAGATTGGTAAGAAAAGTTTGCCCATATTGTGCTAAAAAGAGAGATTTTACAGAAGAAGAAAAAGATATAATAAATAAAATAGGCGAAAAATATGATATAAAATTTGACTTAACAGACAAGCAAACTTATGAAATAGTTGGATGTAAAAAATGTAATCAAAGTGGATATCTTGACAGAATAGGCATATTTGAAGTTTTAACTATAGATGATGAAATAAAAGATTTGATTTCTAGAGATGCTTCTAGTATGGAAATTAGAAAAAAAGCACTAGAATTAGGATATAAGCCACTTTTAGTAGATGGAATAAATAAGGTTGTAAGGGGAATTACTACACTAGATGAAATAAATAATAAACTTATAATTTATTAAAAAACATAGGAGGAAAATCATGGTCGATATAGATAAAATTTTAAAAATTGCAATAGAAAAGGATGCTTCAGATATACACTTAATAGGAGGAATAAAACCATATTTAAGAATAAGAAGAGATTTAGTTGATATAGAAGAGTTTGAAGTGCTAACAGATGAGGATATGTTTGAAATATATGATTATTTTGTTAGAGGAAATGTTGATAAAGATGGAGTATTTAAAGAAGAAAAGAAGTTAGATTCATCTTATGAATTTGAAGGTACCAGAATAAGGGTAAATATTTCAATGTCAGATGATTTACCAACAGTGGTATTGAGATTGATAAAAAGCACTTTGCCAAGATATGAGGACTTGGGAGTACCAGATATTGTTAGAAGAATGATGAGTCAACCACAAGGACTAATACTTGTAACTGGAAAAACAAACTCTGGAAAAACTACAACATTAAATGCTTTAATAAATGAAGTAAATGAAAATGAAAATAAAAAAATATTATCACTTGAGAGCCCAGTTGAATATAAACACAAATGCAAAAAATCAATAATTGTTCAAAAAGAGGTTGGAGTAGGTAGAGACTGTCCAGACTATAGTAGCGGTGTAAAGAACTGTTTAAGAGAGGACTGTGACATTCTAATAATCGGAGAGATTCGTGATAGAGAAACAATGGATGCAGCAATAGAAACAGCAGAAGCAGGTCACTTAGTAATTGGAACACTACACACAAAATCTTGTGCAGAGACTATTGATAGAATGATAAACTTTTATGATATTAGAGATCAACAAACAATAAAATACTTAATTGCATCTTTGCTAAAATTAGTTGTATCACAAAGATTATTAAAAGGAAGAGATAACTCACTTGTTTTAGTTCCAGAAGTAATGGTAGTAGATAATACAATAGCTGGTGTAATAAGAAAAGACAAGCTTGGAGTTTCTGAAATTGAAGATGCTATACAAAGTGCTTCAGAAAAAGGAAGTATTGGTTTAATAAATTCACTTGCACAATTATTTGTAGATGACAAAATATCACTAGATCAAGCTAAAGCACAAATTGAAGAAAAGAATATTGAAGTTTTAAATAGAACGATCATGCAATTGAAAATAAAAAAAGAAAACGAGGGCAAAAGGCTTAACATGCAAAGCTAGAGAGGAGGTAGAATATGCCTGAATATGTATATAGAGCTGTAACTAAAAGAGGGCAGATTGTACGAAACAAGGTAGAAGAATCTAGTAAAAATAACTTAGTAAAAAAATTAAAATCAAATGATTTGTTACCTATAGAAGTTATACAAGTTAGCTACAAAAGTAGAAAAACTAAGGTGCCAAAAAAGAATATTCTAGATATTGACGATATCATGAAAACAGCCAACTCTGCTAGTGTACTTCAAGGTAGAGAAGATTATAGGCCAAGCACTAGAGAAAAGATTAACTTAATTTTGGCGGCTGGACAAAAAATAACAATAAGAGATGTTATTATATTTACTCAAAATTTTTACTTGTTGAAAAGGGCAGATTTTAACAATATACATGCTCTAAGTACAATAATAAATAGTACAGAAAACTTATCATTTAAAGGAATATTAGAGGACATATTAGCAGGTGTAGAAAGTGGAGAATATATGTATACAACAATGGAGTATTATTCTAATATATTTCCATATGTGTATATCAATATGATAAAAGTAGGAGAACTTTCAGGTTCACTTACCACTTCATTACAACAAGCAGTTGAATATCTAGAAGATACAACTACAAGAAGCAAAAAGATAAAGAAAATCTTAATACCTAATTTGTTACAATTTGTGGGTATATTTCTATTATTGATTGGTGGAACTATATTTATATTACCAGAAATTCAAAAAGTATTCCAATCAATAGGAAATGGTGTTGACTTGCCAGGACCAACATTATGGTTTATGGGAGTTGTAGATAATCTGGGTAAAACCTGGTATATTCCTATAGCAATACTTGGAATTATAGTATTATTGATTATGGGATACATAAACACACCTAAGGGAAAATACAATTGGCATTACTTTAAATATAAAGCACCGGTATTTGGAAGGCTTATATTTGGAATAGATTTCTCAAGACTTATGAGAGCAATGTTGTTAAACCTAAAGAACGGTATGAGAATACAAGAAGCATTAGAAGTTAGTAAATCAGTTATAAAAAATTACGTTTTACTATCTATTGTAGAAACATCTATAAACAATATCTTAATAGGTGCTTCATGGATTGAACCATTTGAAAAATCAGGATTATGTACTTCTATGGAAGTAGAAATGTTAAAAATAGGTATGCAAACTGATCTTCCAGATATGATGGACAAATTATTAAACTATATGGATGTAGATATTCAAAATAGTTTAAATAGAATTATGAAAGTACTTCCAGAAATTTCGTATTTATTTGTTGGTGTATTATTGATTTTCCTTGTTATAGTTTTACTTGTACCATGTATCAACTTATATATGGGTGGATTTATGATGGAAGGTTTAGGAGTATAAGAGCAAAAGTGAAAATTTTAATTTTCACTTTTGTTTTGTTTTTCAATATTATGAAGGAGAAATGTATGAAAATAGGAATTGATATGGGCGGAAGCCATGTTGCTATAGGAGTAGTAAACGAAAATGGAGAAATTGTAGAAAAATTTGAAAAAGATATAAAAACAATAGGAGATGATGCTAAAAATGAAATATCAAGCTATGTTATAGAATGTGTATCTAAAATTATAGAAAAATACAACATAGAAAAGATTGGAATTGGAGCACCAGGAACTCCTAGAAATGGAATACTAACATACCTTATAAACTTAGAAATAAAAGAATTTGATATTACATCTATTTTAAAAGAGCATTTTGACATACCTGTAAAGTTAAAGAATGACGCTAAATGTGCAGGTTTAGCTGAAAAAACATATGGAGCATTAAAGGAATATCAAGATGCAGTATTTTTATGTTTAGGAACTGGTATTGGAGCAAGTGTATTTATGAATGGTAAGGAATTACAACCAATACAAAATCCTGGAATGGAAATAGGTCATATGATAATTGATAAGAATGGAATTAAATGTAATTGTGGAAAAAAAGGATGTTTTGAAACGTATTGTTCTATAAAAAGGTTAAAAGATAAATTGATAAATGAAATGAATTTGTCAGAAAAAATATCTTCAAAAGAGTTATTAGAAATTTTGAAATTAAGATATCAGGAGGAAAATGTTAAGAGGATATTAGACGAATATATGGATAATTTAAATATTGGATTATCAAATATTATAGACATATTCGCACCACAAGCAATATGCTTAGGTGGAGGATTTGTTTATTTTGAAGAGGTGTTATATAAAACATTTTTAGAAAAATACTATAATGAAAGAAAAGCTTTTTATAAAGATGAAATTCCAGATATAAAATTAGCAGTGCTTGGCAATGATGCAGGAATTATTGGAGCAACTATTTGACAAAGGTAAGAAAAAATAGTATAATAATTAACAGTTGTTACCAATTATGGTAAAGAAGAGATTTATATTGTTTATTATAAGAGCGGATTTTAAATTAAAATAGAAACTTAAAAAATATATTTTAGAGCGGAAAAGGAAATATATTTAAAAGTTTTGGATAAAATATCTGTGCAAAAGCTACAGATATATTATTGTTGATGTAATAAATAAAATAATGAGAAAAACAACAATTTAAAAAAGAAGGAGAGAAATTTTTAATGACAAATGAATTAAAACAAAAGGATACTAGACAAAAAGAGAGTACTGAGAGAAGAGAGAAAAAAGGATACTCAGTTAGAAAAAACAACAGAGTTAATCAAAACAAAAAAGAAATAGAAGGAGAAAAAAAGGCCACAGTAGAAAAGAAAAGACCTACTACAAAAAGAAATACAAATACTAGAACAAGAAATAATAGGTCAACTAACAAAGAAATTATGCAATTTAATTTCAAAAAAACTAACTTGAAAATCATCCCATTAGGTGGATTACAAGAAATAGGAAAAAATATTACAGTTTTTGAATATGAAGATGAGATAATATTAGTAGACTGTGGATTAGAGTTCCCAGGAAATGATATGCTAGGTGTAGACTTAGTAATACCTGATATAACATACTTACTAAAAAATCAGGAAAAGGTAAAAGGATTAGTTATAACACACGGACATGAGGACCATATTGGAGCAATACCATATATATTAAAACAAATTAACATTCCAATATATGCTACTAGACTAACAGTATCGTTAATAAAAAATAAATTAGAAGAACATAATTTAGTAAATACTACAAAATTAAACATTGTAGAACAAGGTCAAACAGTTAAATTTAAAAATATGCAAGTAGAATTTATTAGCAGTAATCATAGTATTCCAGATGCTGTAATGCTTGCAATTAAAACCCCAGTGGGAACAATACTTCACACAGGTGACTTTAAAATAGATTATACACCAATAGATGATAAAGTAATTGACTTAAACAGAATTGCAGAATTAGGTAATGAGGGAATTTTAGCATTACTTTCAGATAGTACAAACAGCGAAAGAAAAGGATTTACAATGTCTGAGAGCTCTGTTGGAGAAGTATTTGACAAACTATTCTTAAACAATTCAAAAAGAATAGTTGTTGCAACATTTGCATCAAATGTGCATCGTGTGCAACAAATAGTAAATTCTTCAATTAAATATGGAAGAAAAATTGCTGTATGTGGTAGAAGTATGATGAATATGATAGAAGCAGCAATGGAACTTGGTTATATACAAGATGCCGAGAACGTATTTATTGATATTGATAATATCAAAAACTATAGAGATGATCAATTAGTTATTATAACTACAGGAAGTCAGGGAGAAGCAATGTCTGCATTAACCAGAATGGCAAATGGAGACCATAAAAAAGTTACTATAACTCCAAATGATATGGTAATAATATCAGCTACTCCAATTCCGGGAAATGAAAAATACGTATCAAAAGTAATAGATGACCTTATGAAAATAGGGGCAGAGGTTATATATAGCTCACTAGAAGATGTACACGTATCAGGTCATGCATGTCAAGAAGAACAAAAATTGATAATCACTTTAGCAAAACCAAAATTCTTTGTACCAGTACATGGTGAATATAGACAACTTAGAGCACATGCAGAAACTGCTAAAAAACTAGGAATAGAAGCTAAAAATATATTTATGATGACAAATGGTAGAATATTAGAGCTAAACGAAAATGAAGCAACACTTACTACTTCAGTACCAAATGGAAAAGTTTTAGTAGACGGCCTAGGTGTTGGAGACGTTGGAAACATAGTACTTCGTGACAGACAACACTTATCACAAGATGGCTTAATAGTTATAGTTGTTGCAATGGATTCAGATACAGGAGAAATAGTATCAGAGCCAGATGTAGTATCAAGAGGATTCGTATATGTTAGAGAATCAGAAAATTTAATGGATGACATTAAAAGAGTAATTTATGAAGAAGTAAAAAAATGTGAAGAAGGTCACATTACAGACTGGTCAACAATAAAATCAAACCTAAAAGATACTTTAAGAGATTATATATTTGAAAAAACAAAAAGAAATCCTATGATACTACCAATTATTACCGAAGTTTAATTATTTCAAAATTAAACATTTAGAATTAAATTATTTTGAAAAGGGGAAGAGTAAAAAATGGATTATAAAGATTTAGCAAATTTAATATTTCCAAATGCAAAACCAATTTCATATTATGAGGAAAAATATCCAGAAAGAAACTTACCAGAAGGAGCAATGGTAGTACGTTTTGCACCAAGCCCAACAGGTTATGTTCATATTGGAGGATTATACCAAAGCATTATATGCACAACACTTGCAAAGCAAACTAAAGGTGTTAGTATATTAAGAATAGAAGATACAGACCAAAAAAGATTGATTGAAAATGGTGTAGTACAAATAGTAGAAGCAGTTAAAGATTTTGGCATTGTATTTGATGAAGGTATGATAAATGAAACCGAAGAAAAAGGTAATTATGGACCGTATAAACAAAGTGCTAGAAAGGACATATACCAAGCTTTTGCTAAATATTTAATAGAACAAGGTAGAGCATACCCATGTTTTGCAACACCAGAAGAACTTGATGAAATGCGTAAAAAACAAGAAGCAGCTAAAATTAGACCTGGTTATTATGGAGTATGGGCAACATACCGTAATTTATCAGTAGAAGAAGCGGCAGAAAAAATAAAAGCTGGTGAACCATATATTGTTAGATTTAAATCTATGGGAAATGAAGAAAGAAAAATAAGACATCATGATGTAATAAAAGGAAATGTTGAATTCCCTGAAAATGATCAAGATATAGTTATTATAAAAGCAGATGGTTTACCTACATACCATTTTGCACATGCTGTTGATGATCATCTAATGAGAGTTACACACGTAATTCGTGCTGATGAATGGCTATCCTCAGTACCACTTCATTTAGAGTTATTTAAAGCACTAGGATTTGCAGTACCTAAATATGCACATACATCAGCGATATTAAAAGATGATGAAGGTAAAAAACGAAAAATTAGTAAACGTAAAGACCCAGAAGCAGCAGTTAGTTACTATCATGAAGAAGGTATACCAGCAGAAGCTGTATATCAATATTTATTAAATATAGCAAATTCAAACTTTGAAACATGGAAAAGATCAAACCCTGATAAAAATATATCAGAATTTGATTTTGAGCTTAACAAAATGAGCGTAAGCGGAGCAATTTTTGATATGATAAAATTATTAGACATATCAAAAAATGTTATATCTACATATTCTAAAGAAAGAGTATATGAAGATTCTTTAAACTGGGCAAAACGTTATGACAAAGAACTTGAAGAAATGTTACAAGATAAAGAATATGCTTTAAAAGTATTTGGAATTGAAAGAGGAACAGCTAAGCCTAGAAAAGATATAGCTAAATGGGCAGAAATAAAAAATGCAATTTATTATATGTATGATGAAAAATTCTTTAGTATAGACAATAGCTTTGAATATGCTAAAATAAATGATAAAGAAGAAATCAAAAAAATATTATCATTATACCTAGAAAAATATTTTGATATAAATGATGATAAACAAACATGGTTTGATAAAATAAAAGATTTATCAGAAGAATTAGAATATGCTAGAGAAGTAAAAATGTTTAAACAAGAACCTGAAAAATGGAAAGCACATGTAGGAGATGTTAGTACAGTATTAAGAGTTTCATTAACAGGAAGACAACAAACACCAGACTTATATGAAATTATGCAAGTATTGGGAAAAGAAAGCGTAGAAAAAAGATTTAAAAATATAATTGAAAAATAAAAAGGAGTGAGTTCCTATGGAATATAATGTAGGTGATATTGTTAGAACCAAAAAACAACATCCTTGTGGAAGTAAACTGTGGGAATTGACTAGAGTAGGTGTTGATTTTAAAATGAAATGTTTAGGATGTGGACATATAGTTGTTTTAGAACGTCCTAAAGCATTGAAAGCAATAACTAAAAAAGAAAGTTAAAAAAACTTAGAGGGTGGTTTATTAAAAACCACCCTCTTTAAAAGGTTATTCGACTTAGATGTGACACAAATAGGGTAAAGCCCCATCCAAAGACATCAAGAACTCCTTAATTTTATGATCACGAGCACTATCTCTAGAGCTCATAAAAAACACGGTATTGCCCTTCACGTGATTAAAATCGTGAGCATTTGCACGAACTCCCTGATAAAAATTAGATTTCGTGGCAATTAAAGCGGCTTTGGCAAGTTTTTCGGATGCAAAACTTACCATTATAAAATTCCGGAGCTTACTCATAGTCAAATCCTCCAATATAAAATTTGCTCTTATTAAGAGCGTGTACTTATTATAATACTTTAGGAGTAAATAGTCAATGAAAAACGACAAAATATGCTGTATTTTGTCGATTTTATTAAAAAATTATATATTTTTTTCTATTTCTTCCCAAACTCTGTCTGTATATATTTTTCTCTCGCTAGAACATGGAAGGAATGCAATATCTTTTAATGGATTTAAAACATTTTGCAAATTAGTTACAGCAGTATCCACCTTTGTAACAGCTATTTTATCTGCCTTATTTGCAATAACAATACAAGGTAAATTAGTTTTAAAAATGTAATCATACATAAGTTTATCGTTAGCAGTAGGGTCATGTCGAATGTCTATTAAAAATATTATCAAAGAAATATTTTTACTTTTTTGTAGGTATTCTTCAATAAAAGTTCCAACTTTTGCTTGTTCCTGTTTAGACATTTTACTAAAACCATAACCAGGCAAATCAACTAAATAAAACTTTTCGTCCATATTATAAAAATTTATTTGTCTTGTTTTACCAGGTTCACTACTAGTTCTAGCCAACTTTTTACGATTAACTAATGTATTTATAAAACTAGACTTTCCAACATTAGACTTTCCAACCAATACAACTTGGGGTAATCCATCATCAGGATATTGCTTAGGACTAACTGCAGAAATTCTAAATTCTGGATTTTTAATGAACATTTTTAACCTCCAAAACCTTAGTTCCACCCATATATGGCCATAAAACTTCAGGAATTTTAACACTTCCATCTTCTTGATAATTATTTTCAAGTAAAGCAATTAACATACGAGGTGGGGCAACAACTGTATTGTTCAAAGTATGAGCAAAATAATTTTGTTTTTCTCCCTTAATTCTAATACCTAAACGTCTAGCTTGAGCATCAGTTAAGTTAGAACAGCTACCAACTTCAAAGTATTTTTGTTGTCTAGGGCTCCAAGCCTCAACGTCACAGCTCTTAGCCTTTAAGTCAGCTAAGTCACCACTGCAACATTCAAGAGTACGAACTGGAATATCTAAGCTTCTAAATAATTCAACTGTATATGACCATAATTTATCATACCAATTCCAGCTATCTTCAGGCTCACACACAACAATCATTTCTTGCTTTTCAAATTGGTGAATACGGTAAACACCACGTTCTTCAATACCATGAGCACCTTTTTCTTTTCTAAAACAAGGAGAATATGATGTCATTGTATAAGGAATTCTATCTTTTGGAAGAATTTGATCTTTAAATTTGCCTATCATAGAATGTTCACTTGTACCAATTAAATACAAATCTTCTCCTTCAATTTTATACATCATAGCATCCATTTCCTCAAAGCTCATAACACCAGTTACAACACTGCTACGAATCATAAAAGGTGGAACACAATAAGTAAACCCTTTATTTATCATAAAATCTCTAGCATAAGAAATAACTGCAGAATGAAGTCTAGCAATATCACCCATTAAATAATAGAATCCATTACCAGCAACTCTACGAGCAGCATCCAAGTCAATGCCTTCAAATGCTTCCATAATATCTGTATGATATGGAATTTCATAACTTGGAACAACTGGCTCTCCAAACTTTTGAATTTCAACATTTTCACTATCATCTTTACCAACTGGAACAGACTCATGAATAATGTTAGGAATTTTCATCATTTTCTCTTGAATTTTAGCAGAATATTCCTCTTCAAGTTTCTCATTTTCAAGTAATTTATTATTAATTTCTTGTACCTGAGCCTTTATACCTTCTGCCTCATCTTTTTTACCTTGTCTCATTAAATTACCAATTTCACTACTTAATGAATTTCTTTTGCTTCTTAACTCATCACCATTTAATTTTGCTTCACGATTTTTAGTATCTAATTCGAGAATTTCGTCAACCAATGGTAATTTGTAATCTTGAAATTTCTTCTTAATATTTTCCTTAACTACATCCGGATTTTCTCTTAAAAATTTAATATCTATCATAACTTTACCTCTATAATATAAATTACCAATTTATTATAGCAAACAATTTTGCAAAAATCAATATTTCTTAAAGCATAACGCATAAATTGGAAATTAGTGTATATAATGTTTATGAGAAACCAAAAAGGAGACAAGTAATGTTTGAAGAATATCAAAAAGAAACAAATATAAAAGACAAGACTGATGAAGATAAAAAGGTAGAACTTATAATGAGTTTAATAAAAGCAAAAAAAGAATTGAATTTAGCAACTAAAAATTTTGAAACAGCAGAAGAAGGTTTAGTGGACTATTATGTATATCAAATTAAAGCTAGTAAAAGTAAAGTGGATTTTTTAGTAAATAAAGCGAGGGATAGGGGATTATCATTAAATATGATAGAAGAAATTTATTTCAAAAAAAATCAAGTAGGATAAGTAATATTTGTCCAATTTTTATCATACATATTACTAAAGGAATGGTGATAAAAATTGGACTTTTCTAATGCTTTAGTTATTTTAGGATGTATAGTAGTTTTGTGGATTATTGGAAAAATATTTTCAGTTCCATTAAAAGCATTGTTTAAACTAATAGTAAACTCTGTTTTAGGTGGATTACTAATATTTATAATAAACTTAATAGGTTCAGCATGGGGATTTCATATAGGGCTAAATGTTGTTACAGCAGTATTAGTAGGCCTTTTAGGAATTCCTGGGGCGATACTGCTAATCATACTAAAACTATTCATCTAAAAAAGGTGACTATGGGGACGGGGTCAAAAAGCACCCATAGTCACCTTTTTAGTTTATTCAACTGTAACTGATTTAGCTAAGTTTCTTGGTTTATCAACATCTAATCCTTTATTTTTTGCAATGTAGTAAGAAAGCAATTGAAGTGGAATAACAGAAAGGATAGGTGAGATAAGGCTATTAGTTTCAGGTATATTTATAACATAATTAAATGAGCCACTTGCTAATTTTTGGTTTGTAACAACTAAAGTTTTAGCACCTCTTGTTATAACCTCTTGAATATTACTAATAGATTTTTCAACTAAATTAGGATCTGTTAAAATACTAATTACAGTTATACCATTTTCAATTAAAGCAATAGGTCCATGTTTTAATTCGCCAGAAGCATATGCCTCAGAATGAATATATGAAATTTCTTTTAATTTCAAAGAACCTTCCATTGCAACATTGTAATCAGTACCTCTACCTAAAAAGTACATATCATGCTCAGTATATACTTTGTTAGCAAACTCTTTAATAGCATCTGTTTCATCTAACATGGCTTCAACTTTAGCAGGTAAATCTAAAATATCAGCTTTTAATTTTTCAATTCCACCATATGATCCTAAAACTTCAGCAAAATACATAGCTAAAATTACCATTAACACAACTTGTGAAGTATACGCTTTTGTAGAAGCTACAGCAATTTCAGGACCGGCATGAGTATATATTGTATAATCAGCCTCACGAGTAATTGAACTTCCAATTACATTCGAAACAGCTAATGTTTTAGCACCTTTAGCCTTAGCAAGTTTTAAAGCTGCAATTGTATCAGCAGTTTCGCCAGATTGACTAATATAGATACAAAGTGTTTTATCATCTATAATTGGGTCACGATAACGGAACTCAGATGCAATATCAACTACAGTAGGAATTTTGCAAAGTTTTTCAATTGCATTTTTTCCGACTAAACCTGCATGCATAGCTGTACCACAAGCAACAATATATATCTTATTTATTTTCTCTAAATATTCTTTTGAAATGTCTATGTCATCAAAACTGCATTTTTCTCCAAGTTTAAATCTAGAACCAATGGTCTCACGAATTGCAGTTGGTTGTTCAAATATTTCTTTTAACATATAATCTTCATAACCATTTTTCTCTGCTGCAGTAGCATCCCATTCAATATTCTTAATAGCTTTGCTATGAGAAGTTAAGCTATTATCATAAAAATCTATATGGTCTTTATAAACAACTGCATACTCTTGGTCATCTAACAAATAAAATTCCTTTGTATATTTTAAAACAGCAGGAATATCTGATGCAATAAAGTTTTCACTATTTCCTTTTCCTAAAACTAAAGGACTATCTTTTCTAACTACAATAACTCTATCAGGATGTAAGTTAGAAATAATTTCTAGTGCATAACTTCCTTTTAAATCATCGACTGCAGATTTTACGGCTCTTAAGAATTTGTCATCATCATTTATTCCATTTGTGTAATAGTAATGAATCAAATTAGGAATTATTTCTGTGTCTGTTTGTGATAAAAAGTAATATCCTTTAGAAGCTAAAAATTCTTTTAATTCATGGTAATTTTCAATAATACCATTGTGCACAACTGCAAATTCACCGCTATTATCCATATGAGGATGAGAATTTTCTTTTGCAGGTTTTCCATGAGTTGCCCATCTTGTATGTGCAATACCAATAGTAGATTTTAAATCATTTATACCATCAATTGCTTCTAAATTTGCAACTCTTCCTTTATCTTTCATTACAGTAATTTTGCCGTCTTCGATAACAGCAATACCAGCAGAGTCATAACCTCTGTATTCTAAACATAATAAACCATTTATTAAAACTGGAGTGGCTTTTTTGTCTCCTATATAACCTATAATGCCACACATAAAAATATACCTCCTTAAAATTTAAAGTAAGGCATACAAATTAAAGCGTACTCATATTAAATTTGTTATATTATATTACTATAATTTTTTTGTTAATATGTAATGGCAGTAACGCATGCCATAGAGCCATCCGCCGAATCTTTCGATAAACTCTAACCTCGTCAACAGTGTATAAACACTGTCCTGGCGCTAAATATATACAACCCTCCTAAAGGATATTTTTTTAATTTGTATTCCTAGTGCTAATATATTACTATAAAATGCAAAATGTGTCAAATTTTATTTTTTTATATCACAATAAGTAATATATATTGAAAGCAAAATAAAAATATGATATAATGCAAAACAACAACATAAATAAAATTTATAAATAGGAGATAGATGATGGAAGAATTAAATAATATAGATTTGAATCTATGTAAATCATTTGTAGCTGTGGCAAAATCTGGTAGCATATCTAAAGCGGCAGATATGTTGTATGTATCACAACCGGCTGTCAGTCGTAATATAAAAATATTAGAGGACAGATTGGAATGTAAATTGTTTAACCGTACAGCAAAAGGTGTTGAACTTACTGCTGATGCTCAGAAACTTATGTATTATATGGAAAATGCATACAATACAATAAAAACTGGATTTAAAGTTCTAAATGATTCAAATGATTTATTAAAAGGAGAAGTTAGAATAGGAGTACCGACGCATATTTGCATCTTTTTAGTTTCAGATATAATAGAAGCTTTTAATAAAAACTATCCAGGAATAAAATTTTCTATTGTTAATAGATCAACTACAGAAATGGTTGATATGTTAGAAAAAAGAGAGCTGGATGTAATAATAGATAGCTATCCAATAGAAAGTTCACGAGAAGACATTGTGGTGGATGATTTAATAGAGGTAGATAATTGTTTCGTAGCTAGTAATAAGTATGCAAAGTTAATAAGTAATAGTAAAGCAATAAGCATAAATGAACTATCACAATATCCTTTGCTGTTACAACAAGCTAAAACAAGTACAAGAAAAGCTCTGGATAATATATTAGGAGGTTCTCTAGAGATATTTGAACCTAACATTGAAGTTGCAACAACAGAAGTAATGTTGGATCTTGTAAAAAAGGGACTGGGAATAGGGTATTTTACCAAGATGTCTGTTATGGATAAGTTACAATCAGGGGAACTTATAGAAATACCAATAAAAGAAGAATTACCAAAAACTAAAATTGGTATAGTATATATTAAAGAATTCCTAACAAGTGCACCTAAAAAATTTGTAGAAATAGTTAAAGAAAAAGCTAATATGTTAAATAGTCTTAAGCAAAAAACAATCCGCTTAATATTATTACAAGACTGTGTGTATAATTGTGAGTTTTGTCATAAAGAAGGAATAAGAACTAAGAAGGAATCTCTTATGACACCAGATGATATTGAATACATGTATAGTGTACTAAACAATAGATATGGAATAAAAACAGTTCAATTAACAGGGGGAGAGCCACTATTAAAGGAAAACTTAAAAGAAATAATTACCAACTTAAAGAAACATGGAGCCAATATAAAAGTAACTACCAATGGATATCTTTTAGAAGATAATATGTGGATAGGGGAAATGGTAGACAAGCTTAATATTTCTTTACATAGTTTTGATAAAAATAAATATCAGAGTATTTCTACTGTTGAAAATTCATATGAAAAAGTGGTTTCTGCAGTTAAAAAAATGAGGTTTAAATATCCAACATTAAAAATAAGCATAAATACAACATTATTAAGGGGAATAAATGATAATTATAATTCTATACAAGAATTGGTAGGCTTTGCTTCTTCAATAAAAGCAGATTTGAAAATTGTAGAGGTATATCCAAAAAATTCAAAATATTATACAAGTATATATAAAATAGAGCCTTTAATCAAGCAGATGGGGTATAAGAATATAAAAGATAGTTTTAGAAAAAAATTATTTTCTAACGGAATTCACAACATTTTTTTACAAAGATGTACTTGCAGTATTATATCTGAACAAAGTGATAAAACTGAACTTTGCAAGGAACATAATGATTTATATATTAGTCAAGATGGAAAAGTTAATTTATGTAGAGCTGCAAATGATACTATAGATTTATATTATTCTATAAAAGAGAGAGATGATAATGAACTTGCAAGTAAAATAAAAAAAGCCTACGAAGAAATGGGAGGTAGATGTATATGTCAGGTGGAACAGAAATAGAAAGAGAAGTTAGATATAAGATAGATGAAGAAATTAAAAATAAAATTATAAATTCGTCTTGTTCAATAGAAAAAGCAACTCAATGTGTAGATTTATGTATGGGTCAATATGGATTTGATTCATTAGAAAAATTAGGATACATTATTCGCCTTAGAAATAAATCAAATAAATGCATAATTGAGTCTAAAAGAAGATTAGATGATAATTCTTGGAGTGAGTCCAAAATTGTAATTCCTACAATGAAAGATGGGTATGATTTTTTAAAGAACATTGAATTACAGCCATATTTGTATATAAATAGAATTAGAGAAGTAAGAGAGATTGATATTGCAAAGGTATATATAGATGAGCTAGAGATACTGGGAGACTTTGTTGAGTTTGAATTAAAAGAGGGATATGAATTCAAAGATTTAGATGAATATTTAAAAAGAATTGGGATAAATAACAAGCCGGAAAAATTATATGGAGATATATTTAAAGAAAAAGCAAAAGATCCAAAATTTAATGAAATATTAAATAATACAATTAATAATTTTTTAGATGTAAAATAATTAAGATTTGAAAATGCCAAATGGCATTTTCTTTTTTGATATAAATTTCACTTATATAATATATAAAATATTTGTATTTGTATTTAAGGAATATTGCTAATATAATACTGCTATAGAGTTTTTACAAGGGAGGATACTCGTATGAATGAATTTAACGACTATAGTATTATACTTGTTGGACTAGGACCTCATGCTAAAAGAATTTATATGAATTTATTTAAAAAATACAGAATGAGTCCAAAAGTTATAGTAGACTTGAAAAGCAAAAGAAGAGAAATAGAGAGTTACTTGGAAGAAAACGATTTTAGGTCGGTAGATTTATACTTGTTGGATGACTACAAAAGAGATAACCTAGAACTTACAAGTGAAGACAAGAAAGAAATACAAAAGTTGATTCTACAAAAGAACATAAAATATGCTATAATATCAACAGAGCCGAAATCGCATTTTGCATATGCTAAATTTTTTCTTGAAAATGACATAAACATATTAATGGATAAACCAATTACAGCTCCAATTAATGTTAACTGTGATACAAAACAAGCATTAAAAATTAAAGAAGAATATGATATTTTATGTCAAATGTATAAAAAGAAAAAAGATAAAATAAGCTTCAAAATACAATGTCAAAGAAGATTTCATGAAGGGTATTTATATGTGAAACGTTTATTAGAACAAGTGGTAAGAGAGTATAATATACCAATTACATATATAGATATATATCATAATGACGGAATGTGGAATATGCCTTCAGAATTTCTAGAGAGAGAAAATCATCCATACAAATATGGATACGGAAAACTTTTTCACAGTGGATATCACTTTATAGATTTAATGGCTTGGCTTATGGAAGTAAACCGTGAAACTAAGGGAAAGCAAATAAATAATGCGGAAATGTTTGTTTCTACATATAATCCGGTAGATTTTTTTAATACTTTTAACAATTATGATTATAAGAGAATATTAAAAACTAATAGATTTGAAAAATATATAGAAAACAAAGAAAAATTTATAGACTTTGGTGAAATAGATTTTCATTCAATAATTAATTTTAAACAAGATGAAAAATTAATTACTAACTGTTCTATAAATTTAATGCAATCAGGATTTAGTAGAAGAGCTTGGTGTGAATTACCTAAAGATACATATAAGGGAAATGGTAGAGTGAGACACGAAAGGCTTAATGTACAAGTTGGACCACTTATGAATATACAAGTTCATAGTTATCAGGCTTATGAAGTAAAAGATAGAGACCAAATACTTAATAATGGTGTGGGAAGTGTAGAACATTTTGATATATATGTATTTAGAAATAGTCAACTTATTGGAGGCAAAATATTTGAAACATTAGACATTGCAACATTATCTGAAAAAGATAAAAAATATTTTAACGGATATAACGAAAAAGCAAGAGAAAATTGTTTTATAAATTTTCTACTTAATATAGATGACAGTTCGGATTTGTTAGAACACAAAACAAGTATAGAAATAACAGAAAAAGCATATGAAATTATGAGTAGAAAAAATAGTATAGTTAATTTTGATATTAAAATATGAGGGAGGTAATATGAATATTATAACAGAAATAACAGATGATACGTTTGGAATTGAATCAATTCCTTTTGATAATCCAAAAATAAGGTATGGTGCAAGAGGAATTGTAAAAAAGCAAGATGGAACTATAGCTGTATTTTTTAAGAAAGCAAAAAATGAATATAAATTGCCTGGTGGTGGAGTAGAGCAAGGTGAGACTTCAGAGAAAGCATTTGAAAGAGAAGTTTTAGAAGAAGTTGGATGTGAAGTCAATAATATATTATTATTAGGAATAACAAGAGAACTAAAATCTCAAGAAAATTTTCAACAGATATCCTATGTATTTAGATGTGATGTGAAAAATGACACAAAAAATACCAAAATGACACAAAAAGAGATAGATGAGGGAGGATTAGTTATTTGGCTTACACCTGAGGAGGCTTTGAATAAAATTATAGAATGTGAAAGTCAACTTAAAGCTTCTGATTATGACAGTATATATAGAACAAAGTTTATGAATTATAGAGATAGAGAAATACTTAAATACTATATTGAAAATAGATAGAAATAATTATTATAAAAAGTAAAAATTCTTTAAGGAATAGAACCTTGAGTTTACCTTGTAAAATGCAGCAAAATATGCTACAATATATATTATGCTAAGGGGGAAAATTAAAGGTGTTTAATATAGAAGAGGAACTAAAAAAGTTGCCTAGCAAACCAGGCGTATATATTATGCATGACAAAAATGATAAGATTATATATGTTGGTAAAGCAATTTCTTTAAAAAATAGAGTAAGGCAATATTTTAGAAAAAACAATAAAACAAAAAGAATTGAAAATATGGTGTCTTTAATAGACCACTTTGAATATATTGTTACAGATAATGAATCAGAGGCACTTATTTTAGAGTGTAACTTAATAAAAAAGAATATGCCAAAATTCAATGTTTTATTAAAAGATGACAAAACATACCCATATATTAAAATAAACACAAAATTAGAATTCCCAAACATATACTTAACTAGAAGAATACTAAATGATGGTGCAAGATATTTTGGACCATATGCAAATAGTGGCAGTGCAAAAGCAATGCTAGATTTTATAAATTCAAAATATAAAATTAGACAATGTAAAACATTTAAATATAAAGGTAGAGCATGTTTAAATTATCATATTAAAAAATGCTCTGGACCTTGTATTGGTAAAATTTCAAAAGAAGATTATAGAAAAGAAATAAATCAAATTATTAGCCTATTAGAAGGTAATACAAACCAAATAATGAAAGAGCTTGATAAAGATATTAAAGAAGCGGCAGATAAGTTGGAGTTTGAGAAAGCGGCAGAGTTAAGAGATAAAAAATATGCTATTCAAAGAATTACAGAAGAAAGACAAAAGGTTTCTAATATATCAGAGCATAATATTGATGTAATAGGTATAGCTAAAGGACAAACTCAAGTATGTGTCGAAATATTTTTAATTCGTAATAGTAAAATGATAGAAAGACATCATTACTTTTTTGAAGGATTACAAGATGAATCAGATGCAGAAATTTTATCAAGTTTTATTAAACAATATTATATAAATGATGTATTTTTACCAAATAAAATTATGATAAAAGAAGCGATTGAAGATAAAGAAATATTAGAGCAATTGCTTTCAGAAAATTCAAGCCATAAGGTAGAAATAAAAGTACCTCAAAAGGGCGAAAAACTAAGACTAGTTGAAATGGCAGAAAACAATGCTAAAATTACTATAATGAATAAAGAAAAGGAAAAATATAGCGTTGTGAATGAATTAAAAGAAGTGCTAAAATTAGATAAATTGCCTAGAAAAATTGAAGGTTATGATATATCAAATTTATCAGGGCAATTTATGGTTGCTTCAATGTGTGTATTAAAAGATGGAGAGCTAAAAAAGAACTTATCAAGAAAATTTAAAATAAAAACAGTAATTAGTCAAGATGACCCTAAATGTATGCAAGAGGTAGTAAAAAGAAGGTTACTTCATTCAATAGATAACCCAAATGGAGCATTTGGTGACTTCCCAGATATAATATTTGCAGATGGTGGAATTACGCAAATAAGGGCAACTAAACAAGCTATTAAAGAGCTAGGCTTATCTATACCTGTATATGGAATGGTAAAAGACGATAAACATAGTACTAGGGCACTTATAGACGAGAACAAAAATGAATTTGAACTATCTGAAAATTTAATGAAAGTAATTACAAATTTTCAAGATAACATACATGATACTGCAATAAATTATCATAGACAATTAAGAGATAAACAAACAACACATTCAGTTTTAGACGAAATAGACGGAATAGGAGAAGCAAAGAAAAAAGCTTTATTAAAGAAATTTAAAACTATAAACAACATACAAAATGCTAGTATAGAAGAATTGACAGAGGTATCAGGAATTACAGAAAAGCTAGCTAAAAGTATAAAGCAGAAATTAAGCGAATAATGTAATAATTTGTGTTACGATTTTTATCATAAAATCCGAATATGCGAATATATATTATTAGAAAATATATTAGGAGGATTTTATTTTATGGAGTACACAAAAGATTTAATTTTAAATATACGTTATGATGAAAGTAGCAATACATTACGTTTGAAGACACCAAAGTGGACAAGCAAATTGATACAAAAAATAAAAAAACATAAATTATTAGTAACTACATTGGCAATATTTTTAACATTTGTAGTTATGGATGTGATGTTGGTTACAAATTTTATGCATATTTTAACTGGAACTATGTAATATTATATATGGAGAAGAGGAAGGATATTTAGAAATGAATGTAGCAAAAGATTGGCAAGATTACGAAATATTAGACATGGCAAATGGTGAAAAACTAGAGCGATGGAAAAATGTTATTTTAGTAAGACCAGACCCACAAATAATATGGACACAAAAAAGTTTTCCAGAAAAGTGGAAAAATGTTAATGCTAAATACCACAGAAGTTCAACAGGTGGTGGAAACTGGGAATACAATAAAAAAATGCCAGATGCATGGCAAGTTAAATACAAAAATTTAACATTTAATATAAAGCCAATGGGATTTAAACACACTGGTTTATTTCCAGAACAAGCAGTTAATTGGGACTGGATGATAGAAAAAATTCAAAAAGCAAATAGAGAAATAAAAGTATTAAATCTATTTGCATACACAGGAGGAGCAACAGTAGCGTGTAGCTATGCTGGTGCTCAAGTTTGTCATGTAGATAGTTCAAAAGGAATGGTTACATGGGCAAAAGAGAATATACAAGCTTCAGGATTACAAGATAGACCAGTTAGATATATAGTTGATGATGTTATCAAATTTGTAAATAGAGAAATTCGTAGAGGCAACAAATATGATGCAATAATCATGGATCCACCATCTTATGGTAGAGGCGCAAATGGAGAAGTGTGGAAATTTGAAGAAAACTTGCCAGAGCTTGTAAATCTATGTGCACAAGTATTATCAGACAAACCTTTATTTTTCTTAATCAATTCATATACAACAGGAATATCAAGTACAGTTTTGCAAAATATTTTAGAGCTTACAATATCAAAAAAATATAAAGGAAAAGTATCAAATGGAGAAATAGGTCTTCCTATGACTAACTCAAAAATGGTTTTACCATGTGGTATTTATGGAAGATGGGAGAATTAAATGCAAAATTTAAAAGTAATATTTGAAGATAACCATATAATAGTAGTAGAAAAACCAGTAAACATACCATCACAGGCAGATAAAACTGGAGATATAGATATGCTTACAATAATAAAAGCATATTTAAAAGAAAAATATAACAAACCAGGAAATGTCTATTTAGGTTTAGTGCATAGACTAGATAGACCTGTTGGTGGAGTAATGGTATTTGCTAAAACTTCAAAATCGGCAGGAAGACTAAGTAATCAAGTGAGAGAAAAACAATTTCAAAAAGCATATTTAGTAATAGTAAATGGAAAGATGGAAAGCTCAAGAGGAACTTTACAAGACTATTTACTAAAAAATGAAAGAGCTAATATGAGCAAAGTTGTGAAAGAAGGAACGAAGAATAGCAAATTAGCAATATTAGATTATGAAGTTTTAAAATATGACGAAGAGTTAAACTTATCAGTCTTAAGAATAAACTTACATACAGGTAGACATCACCAGATTAGAGTGCAATTATCTAGCAGAGACCATAGTATATATGGAGATCAAAAGTATGGAGGGAGAGGACATGGAAAACAAATTGCACTTTGGGCATATGAATTAAAACTATATCATCCTATTACAAACGAACTAATGGAATTTAAAGATATTCCTCAAATGCTTGGAAGTTGGGCAATATTAAAAGATATTCAATTATGAAACATTATATATTTGTAAAATTAAACTAAACTTTATGAAAATACAAAAATTGTGACTAAAACAAAAAACGACAAATTTTGCACACAATTTTTATATCTTTATAAAGTTTTTTTATTTTTGTGTTTTAAAAATATAAAATACAGATAACAAAGAACGAGGTAAGAAAATGATTGATAAATTTTGTGATTTGATAACTGAAAAAATAAAATCAAAGGTTACAGACATAGATGAAGAAAGAGAATTAGTTATTAACTTTGGTGTGAGACTGATTTTTGGAGAATTACCTAAAATTTTAATATTATTCATTATAGGATTTTTATTAAGTATGGGATGGCAAACTTTATTATTATTTTTCTTAATAGCACCTTATAGAAGTTTTACAGGTGGTATTCATCTAAAAACACATTTAGGTTGTATGATTACAACAAGTATTTTATATTTATTACCAATTATATTATCAAAATATATTTTAATATCAAATAAAAATATTCTTTATATATTAGCAGGATTGATAACAATATTTAGTATTATTATAATTGCTAAATATGCACCTGCAGATACTGAAAATATGCCGATTTTGAGTAAGAAAGAAATAAAATCAAAAAAAATTAGGTCATATATAGCATTAGTAATTTTATTATCAATAATAATATTTAATCCATACAAACAATTCTCATACATGATAATTTATGCAATGTTTTTGCAAAACCTAACAGTATTACCTATTTCATATAAAATAACAAATAACAAACATGGCTACGAAGTATATACAGAGGAAACAATTTAAGATTATAACACATTGGCCGGCAATGTTTATGATATAAAAATAATAATATAAGGAGGAATAAAAATGTTAAAACTATTAGCTAAAGTTGCAGAAAAATATGCAAAATCTACAAATACTGCATGCTTTGTTTTAGGTATCATTCATCAACCTAAAATGCCTGCATCATTAATCAAAAAAGATTAATTATAATATAAATAAATATAAATATTTCCTTAAAACGACAAGACAATTACAAAGAGATATCTTAAATCAAGATATCTCTTTGTAATTGTCTTTTAATAATATATTTCAAATTGTTGTGAGAAAAATTCTTCACTTTTAGTAGTAAATAAATTTAAATTATTATTTTTCTTTAATATTTGTCTAACTTCCCATAAACCAAGTCCACTATTAGTTTCCTTAGATTTAGTAGAAAAATCCTTTTCATAAATTTTATCTACATTTACATCTTTATTTTTATATGTATTATCAATTATTACAAGTAATCTTCTACGATTTTGTTCTTTTCTAAAACTTACATGAATTATCTTGTTCTCACATTCGGAAGCAGCTTCAATAGCATTATCTAAAAGTATGCCTAATATTCTAGTAAATTCATAAATTTTCATATGTTTTTCAATTTCATTTAAATCTATAAAAATACCTAAATTTATTTGAACACCAATTTCATCAGCTTTATGATATTTAGTAGCTAGAACATTGTATATAGCCGGATTATTAATAACTTCTGGATTTAATGCAGTTAAGTTATTAGTACGCCCACAATCTTGTAAAAGTTGTCTATAATAAACACGTAATCCTTCTAAGTCTCCTCTATCAGCATAACCACCAATACTTTGAACAATATTGTGAAAATCATGTTTAAAACCTCTAATACTATCATGTAATATAGTTAAAGTTTTGTTATATAATTGTGCTTCTTCTAAATCTCTAGTTGTAGTATCTAATTTGTTTGTACTTAATAAACTATAAAAACTGATAACAAAATATGCTAATATACTCAAAATACTTGTTATAGTAATATAAATTGGCATTTTGTCACTATAAAATACAATTAAATAAAATTGTGTACCAATTGCTAATATTCCAAGTAAAGTATTTACTACAAATAATATTTTGTTTTTTCTAGTCATACTTTCTAATTTTATATTAAATTTAAAATATCTAATAAGTCTATAAAGTAAATATACACACAAATAGATAGTTACAGAACAAATCCCTCTATATAAAGGAATATCTAATATTTGTTGCTGGGAAAGATTAAACACAGTTTGATAAAATTTAAATATAAATAATTCCAGAACACTGCTTATCACGATTACAATAAACTCAGATAATAATGATTTTAACCAAGTCACTTTTAACACAAATTTAATTAAAAATATAATAACGATCATATTAATGAATGTACCATATGGGTCAGGCATAAATGTGCGTGTTAAAAAAGCTATTGTACCCATAGACAACATGTATATGATTTTAGATTTTCTTGAAGATGCAACACTGAAAATTGTAGTAAATAGTAACATATTTACAAAAGTGTCTATGTAATACATAGGAAAGAAAATAAAAGCTGAGACAGTTTCATTCTGTGTCGTCATTGCTGTCCAAATTGTTTGAAAAATTTGCATAATTAAAAACCTCCATAATTTTATTTTTATATTTAGGACCTATAAAACATTTACAGTCCTCATTATCATTTAGGAAAATAACATTGTTAGAAAAGTCTACACTAGTTATTTTTTTAGTATTAACAATATATGATTTATGGCATTGTATAAAAGTGTCTGGCAATTGTAACATTATAACTTTAAAAGAACTATAAGTCTCATATTCTCTTGTATCAGTATAAAAGATAGTTTTCATCCCCTCTTTTTGAATATACAAAATGCTATCTTGCCTGATAATAGTTCTGTTATTATCAAGTCTTACAAACTTGGGTTCAGAACCCGAGTAGTCTTCAACTAACCTAGTTATAGTATCTTTTAATCTCTCTACAGTTATTGGTTTGGGTATATAATCAAAAGTTTTATACTTATATGCCATTAAACCATATTCTAAATGACCAGTTGTAAAGATAATATAAATGTTTTTATCCTTTTTACGGATAATATCAGCTAAATCTAGTCCAGAAATGTTAGATTTTAAATCAATATCTAAAAATACAACATTAACCTTGTTAACTTTTACAAACTCAGTTAACTCCTCAGGATTTGTTGTACTTAATGCAATACGTGCATTAACTTTACATTCAATAAATAACGACTCTAGCATTTTCTCTAATTTTGTTAAAGCGTTAAAATTATCATCACATAATACAAAATCTAACATATATTTTTCCTCCGTATAATATAATAAATATAAATTAACACAACAAAAACGTGCAACGGTAATTCGACAAAACAACATAAAATTACCCATTTTTTTCCAATTGCCTATATAAATATAATGCAAATAAATAATATTGTCAAGAAAAATTTTGCAAAAATTTATAAAATGTCGAAAAAAATGAAAGCATTGTTATTAAAAGGAAAGAGGGATAAGATGAAGAGAAAGTCAAATTTTCTTATAGTTATATCATCAATTTTATTAGTATTTATTTTTTCAATTTCTGTAATTAATTCAAATAATACGACAGAAACAAGTGCAAGTTCAGTTAGCGAAAAAAGAATTGGTTGGGGAATAAAAAGATCTAATAATAATGAACAACCAGATTTAGGAAGTGTAAATAAAAAAATAATAGATACATATGAAGGAATTGCTATGGGAAATAAAAATTCAAAATATGTTTATCTTACTTTTGACAATGGATATGAAGCAGGTTATACACCTAAAATACTAGCAGTATTAAAGGAAAATCAAGTTCCTGCTACATTCTTTATAACGGCTCATTATTTGAATACTGCATCAGACTTAGTAAAGCAAATGATAGATGAGGGCCATACAGTTGGAAATCATACAGTAAATCATAAAAGTATGCCAGATTTAACAAATGAACAAATACAAAAAGAAGTAATGGATTTGCATACAGCAGTTTATCAAAAATTTAATTATGAAATGAAATACATTCGTCCACCAAAAGGAGAATATAGTGAAAGAACTGTAGCATATACTAATACATTAGGCTATAAAACAGTTATGTGGAGTTTTGCTTATGATGATTGGGACAAAAATAAACAAGGTAGAGAAGATTATGGCAAAAAGATGGTTTTAAATAACATACATCCGCGGAGCAGTTATATTACTACATGCAACTTCAAAAGACAATAGCAATATTTTAGATTATTGTATTAAGGAAATTAAAAAGATGGGGTATGAGTTTAAAACTTTAGACGATTTTCAGAGATAATCAGTTGCCAAAATTTAATTCTTTGACAACTATATAGAAATAGCATAAGGGAGATGAGAGTTTGCGAAAAGCTTCTAAGAAAAATAAAAGTATACAAAGCAGAATAAATCGTCTATTAGAAATCCCTCAAGAAATATCAACTAACTTACCAAAAATAACGGTAATAGGTTTTAAACAAATGCTGATTGAGAATTATAAAGGGATATTAGAGTATCAGGATTTTTATATTAGAATTAGTACACATATTGGAATTCTAAACATAAATGGATATGATTTGTACTTAGAAGAAATGACAACAGATGATTTATTAGTTACCGGAAAAATAGAAAGCATTGATTTTGAAACAATTACAGATGAAGAATAGGAGGGAAAAGCTTGTATTTTAAGATACTGTTAGGTTACATTTTAGGATATGTAAATATTGAAGTAGAAGGATATTTTATAGAACGCTTTATAAATATTTGTAATAGTAAAAAAATATTTTTGTGGAATATGAAAAGAAAACACTCCACAATTATAAGACTAAATATTGGAATTAGAGATTTTAAAAGAATAAAAGAAGTAGCTAAAAAAACTAAATGTAGAGTAAAAATACAAAAGAAAAGAGGAATACCATTTATATTACATAAATACAAAAAAAGAAAAATCTTCGCTATATTTTTTATACTTTTAATAATTGCAGTTATTGCATTATCAAACTTCATATGGAATATTGAAGTGACAGGAAATAATAAAATTTCGACAGAAGAAATTATTAAAGACTTAGCAGATGATAATTTCAAAATTGGAACATCTAAAACAAATTTAAACACTAAAAATATAATTGACAAGATACGATTAAAAAGAAGTGATCTAGCATGGATGGGAATAGAGATAAAAGGAACAAACGCAGTTGTAAAAATAGTAGAAGCAGATTTGAAACCAGACATTATAAAAGAAGAAGAGTATTGTAATATTGTTGCAACAAAAGATGCAATGATAGTAAAAATAAATGCTCAAAATGGCACAGCCGTAGTAAAAGAAGGAGATATAGTTACAAAAGGAACTGTGCTAATACAAGGATGGCTTGAAGGGCAGTTTACAGGAATTCGATATGTGCATGCAAATGGCGAGGTTCAGGCAAAAGTATGGTATTCTCAAAAAGTAAGTGTACCTTTAAAACAGAGCAAAAAAATAAAAACAGGCAAGGAGGAAAATAAATATTCCGTAAAGATAAATAATTTTGAAATAAATTTGCCAAAAGGGGTTCCAAAATTTCAAAATTATGATACAATAGAGACGAGTAAAAAACTAAAACTATTTTCAGATTTTTATTTGCCAATAGAAATAAATCAAAAAACATATCAAGAGTATGAAGAACAAGAAATTACATATAGTATAGAAGAAGCAAAAGAGCTTGGAATAGCACAAGCTGACGAGAGCCTAAAAGAGCAAATAGAAGGAAAACAAGTAACAAATAAAAAAATAAATACAGAACAAACAGGAGCAAATATTGAAGTTGAAGTTATTTACGAAGTGCTCGAAAGTATTGGGACAAAAGAAAAAATAGTATTTTGAAAGGAACAGATGCCATGGAAGAAAGAAGTTTGAGGATATATCAAGAAAAAACATTTTTTTCAAAGATTAGTAATACAATTACTAAAATACTAACTCCAACAAAAATTGGAATTAACGGAATGTTAATTTCAATAAAAAGAAACAATGCTCTAAAAGCTTATGAAGCATATAAAGCAGTAGAAAATATTGAAAACCAAGAAAAGCAAGAAGCAGTTACAAAAAAATTTGAAGACATTTATGCTTTATACTTAGAATCAATAGATAAATATATTATGGATTCTATTTATAAAAAAGTAAAAAATGATGTAGCAAGTGATTTTGAAAGAAATGCATTATCTGAGTATTATTCAGTTGTTCATTTAAAAGAAACAGAATATTTAGAATATAAATATAAAAAGCAAATGTACTTATTAAATTTAGATTATGAAACTGTTGATAATCTTAACAAGGAACAATTATTGCAAAAATACCAGACATTATATATTTATCAAATGGAGTCATTGTATAAAGGTTTGTTAAAACATTATTCAATCAAACTTGCAGATAATTTAACTCCAGGAGCTAAAGATGAAGTATATAACAAAATATTTGATACATTAGGGAGATATATTGAAAATATATTACCATTAAAAATGAAACAAGACCCAGATAACAAAGTATATAAAGAAATACTTGAAGATTATCAAAACTTTGAAAGATTTACAGTTGGTAAATTGGATCAGAATGACACCATTGAAAAGAATATGATATTATTAAGTTTAAGTAGAAAACTATTTACACATAGTTTACCACTTATAGTAGCAGAGCAATGCTATGAAAAATTATTAAATGATGTTAGAAGTTTAATAGTAGATACAAAAGTAATTAGAAAACAAGAAAAAGCATATTCTCTACTTATTACCTTAATAGAAGAATATAATGTAAAATTACAATCAACTAAAGTATACTGGGATAAACCAGCGGAAAGAGAAGCATATAAGGAATTTTACAAACAATATCAAGCAATTCAAAAAGGAAAAGAAAAAAATTATATTGAATATTCTAAAGATAAGCAAGTTCTATTTTTAAGAAATGATTTGAAAAAATTAAGAAAAGAGCCAAATAGATATTATAAAATTATTCAATTTTACTGTGCAAAACTAGTAGAATTCAATGCTATGAAGAACTTAAAAAATGCATTTATATCAGAAGGCACTTACACTAAAGAACCTAAAAAGGCTAAGAAAAGAGGTAGACCTAAAAAGGTTGTTAACGCATAATATAGAATAGAAGGAATATATAATGAATTCAGTAACAGAAATTGTTTGGAAAGATATCAAACAAAATGAAGAACTAGAAGCTATAATTGAAAAAGTAATACAAAAATGTTTTGAGGTAGAGCATATAAATCCTACCTCTTTATATATTTGTGTTACATTAACAAATCCTAAAAACATACGCGAAATAAATAAAGAATATAGAAATATAGATAAAGAGACAGATGTACTTTCATTTCCTATGTTTGAAAAAGATGAGTTGGACAAACTTGTTGACGAAACAGCTGACACTCAAGCAGAGACATTACAAGATATAATGGGTGACATCATAATTTCTATTGAAAGAGTAGAAGAACAAGCAAAAGAATATGGACATAGTTTTGAAAGAGAATTTGCATATATGCTAGTTCATGGGTTTTATCACCTAAGAGGTTACGACCATATGGTAGAAGAGGAAAAAGCTCAAATGAGGGCAAAGGAGGAAAATGTTCTTTCTCAATTAAATATAACAAGGGGAGAGGTTGAAGAATAATTCTTTTCAAACCTAATTAAGAAGGGAATAAAGTCAATAATGAAAAAGGAAAACAAGGAACTGAAAAATCATAATTTTATAGATGCTTGGAAAAATGCATTTAATGGAATAATATATGCAACAACCACACAAGGAAATATACAAAAACAATTGATAATTGCAGTAATTGTAGTAATTGTTAGCTTATTCTTTAATTTAAACCGCGCAGAATTTTTATGTTTTTTATTTACTATAGTGCTTATCATATTTGCAGAAATGGTAAATACAGCAATTGAAACAGTCGTAGACCTATATGTTGATGTATATCATCCAAAAGCAAAAATTGCTAAAGATGTTGCAGCAGGAGGAGTGGTAATAACAACCATAAATGCAATAATAGTAGCATACTTCTTATTCTTTGATAAAATTGCAGATATAGGTTTAGCATTTTTAAAAAATGTAACAAGCAATCCAGTACATTTATCTTTTTCAATTATGGTAATTGTAATGATTGCAGCATTGGCATTAGTTGCATATGCAAAATCTAATAAACATAAAGGATTAAACTCAAAGTTTGTACCAAGTGGACATGCAGCTATTGGATTTGCAGCAAATACATTGATTTGGCTATTGACAGATAACATAGTAATCTTAATGTTATCATTAGTAACTGCCATTTTACTAGCAGAAAGTAGAATTGCAGCAAAAGAACATAAATTATCAGAAATAATATTTAGCGGATGTTTTGCTACTGTATTAGTACTTGTGCTATATGGAATAGCAATGGCAATTGTTTAAAAAAGGAGATGTTTTCAGATGGCAGGAAAAAAATCTAAAAAAAGTGCAAAGCCAGTAATAGTAATATTACTATTAGCAATATTAGCAGTAAGTGTATGGTTAGGAATTGAAAAATTTAAAAATAGTCAAGAAGTTGGAAGTACAGAAAACACAACAGAGACAGAAGCTCCTAAAGAAGAATTAAAGCCTAAAACTTTCGCAGGGACAGAAAGACCACTTGCATTTATGATAGATAATAATATAAATGCAATGCCACAGGCAGGTTTGGAAGAAGCAGATTTAATATATGAAATGATTGTTGAGGGCGGAGAAACTAGATTGATGGCAGTAATAAAAAATAAGGATATAAGCAAGATTGGACCATTAAGAAGTGCTAGACATTACTACCTAGATTATGTACTAGAAAATGATGCTATTTGTATTCACTATGGACAAAGTCCACAAGCAAAAGCAGATATTACAAAATTAAAAGTTGATGATATAAATGGAATATATGAAAGTGCAACAGACTTTTGGAGAGATAGTAGTAGATATGCTCCACATAATGCTGTAACCTCAACAGCTAAGTTAACAAAACTTATTGAAAACAAAGAATTTAGAACTACAACTAGCAAAAAAACAGTACTTAACTATGTAGTTGACGAAGTAAATTTGCCAGATAAAAGAGAAGAACCAGCAGAAGGTGAAACAGAAGGAAAGATTACGAACCTAGCAAATACAGTTACAATTCCATATTCAGCATATAACACAGTAAGATATGAATATGACGAAGAGAGCAAAGAATATGTTAGGTATTCAAGAGATAAAAAACAAACAGACTGGAATACAAAAAATACAGTAAAAACAAAAAATATTATTATAACAAAATGTAAAAATACTACTTTGGATGATGGCAGTGGAAAAGGAAGACAAACATTAGATAATGTGAAAACATTAGACGGATATTACATTACAAATGGAAAATATATACCAATTAAATGCTATAAAACTTCAAGAAGCAGCCAAACAGTATATAAAGATTTAGAAGGAAACGAAATAAAAGTAAACGACGGAAAAACCTTCATTCAAATCTGCCCAATAAATAGTAAAATTAGTTTTAAATAAATATATGTAAAAAATGTCGAAATTTGACACACGATTTTACTTGCAAAATGCAATTAAGTATAGTATAACAATACTAACTTAGTTGCTTTTTTTGTACGGTAAAACTGAATGAATTTACATATGCAATGCAATAATTATTTTCAAAACAATATTTAAATTATTTTTTAGTCTAGAGTTTCTAATTACTTAACTTTTATTTCATACGATTATTTTAAATCAATACTGTTTAAAATCAATGTTATCTAAAATCTTCAATATTATTTGAAATGTTATTAACTCTATAAAATTTAAAATCTTAAAATTTCCACAAACAAAGAAAATATAAATTAGCAAGAAAGGGAGGCGTATTTTTGATGCAAAAATGTAACTAAAATACAAATTTGAAGGAGAAGTTATATATGGAACAACAAAACAAAAAAATTAGGAGATATCCACCAAAGATGGATATAATATTTCAAGCAATATTTGGAGAAGTAGGGAGTGAGAATATAACAAAAGATTTTCTGGAAAAAATACTAAAAAGAAAAATAGAAAAGATATCACTAGACAAAAATCCAATATTAAGACGAGAACTAAAAGATGAAAAACTAGGAGTGTTAGATATAGTAACAGAACTAGATGGAAAAGAAAAATGTAATATTGAAATGCAGTTAATAGACAAGAACAATATTATTGAAAGAATGTTATACTATTGGTCTAAAATGTATACAAAGCAAATTAAAGCAGGAGACGATTATAATAAACTAGAAAAGACAATAGTAATACTAATAGCAGATTTTAATATAAAAGGACTAGAAGAAGTAGAATATCATAGCACATGGAAGATAATAGAAACTAATAGTGTCAAAAAGTTAATATTGACAGATAAATTCGAGCTTGATATAATTGAATTATCAAAAATAAAGGGTAGAGAAAATGAAAAAGATCAGCTATTAGATTGGCTAATATTCTTAGAAAACCCAGAGAGTGAGAGGGTGGCACGAAAAATGGAAGAAAACGAAAACCTAAAAGAAGCAGTAGAAAAACTAGATAGAATAAGTGAAGACGAAAAAATGCAAAGAATAATAGAACTAAGAGAAAAAGCAATAAGAGACGAACACGCAATATATGCAAAAGGTGTAGATGATGGAATAATAAAAATAGCAAAGAATATGCTAAAAGAAAATATAGACATTGAAATGATTATAAAAGTAACAGGGTTAACAAAAGAAGAAATAGAAAATTTAAGGGATTAGTATTTAGCTTAACAGAAATAAAAATATAATAAGAATATGAAAAATGAATGATTCGTTGTCATTCATTTTTTTGTCGTATTTTGTTGTATAAAAACTAACGGTTTGATATAATAAACTCGTAAAAGTAAAATACAAATATACAAGGGGGACTTTTATTCAATGAATTGTGTAGAACAAAAATTAAAGCAAGAAGTAAAAAAAATTCTAGAGCAATATACAACTGCCAAAGATAATTTAGTACCAATATTAAATGATGTGCAAGTAAAATATGGATATATTCCACAAATTGCACAAAATGAAATATCAGAATACTTAAACATTCCAATGGCAGAAATTTATGGAGTAATTACTTTTTATTCTAGATTTACATTAAAACCAAAGGGAAAATATGCAATTTCAGTATGCTTAGGAACAGCATGTTTTGTAAAAGGTTCTGAGAAACTAATGAATAGATTAAAAGAAAGACTAGGCATAAAAGAAGGAGAAACAACAGAAGACGGAAAGTTTTCAATTGATAGCACTCGTTGTTTGGGTGCATGTGGAATAGCACCAGTATTTACCGTGAATGGAGAAGTTTATGGAAGAGCTACTGTAAAAAAACTTGATGAAGTTTTAGATGAATTGATGACCAAATAGGAAGGGAGTAATGATTTGAGAACCTTAGAAGAGATAAGAAAAATAAGAGAAGAAAAGCGAAAAGAACTAAATATTAGAGTAGATACATCAGTTGGAGGAAGAGAAAAACATATTTTAGTATGCCATGGAACAGGATGTACATCTTCAAAATCTACACAAGTTATAGAGAATTTTAAAAGAATAGTAAAAGAAAAAAATTTAGAAAATGTACGTGTAATTCAAACAGGATGTTTTGGGTTATGTGCCAAAGGACCAATAGTAATCATTAGACCAGAAGACACATTTTATGCAATGGTAAAGCCAGAAGACTGTGAAGAAATTATACAAAAGCACATTATAGATGGTGAAATAGTTGAAAGACTATTATGCAAAGACATTGATGGAACTAGAGTAAACAAACTAGACGACTTGACTTTTTATAAAAAACAAAAAAGAATTGCTCTTCAAAACAGTGGGAAAATTGATCCTGAAAATATTGATGAATACATAGCTTTTGATGGATACAAAGCATTAGAAAAAGTACTTTTAGAAATGATACCAGATGAAGTAATTAAAACAATAGAAGATTCTGGGCTAAGAGGACGAGGTGGAGCAGGATTTCCGACAGGCAAGAAATGGGCATTAACTAAGGCAGTAGAATCAGAACAAAAATATGTGGTATGTAATGCAGACGAAGGTGACCCAGGAGCATTTATGGACAGAAGTATTTTAGAAGGAGATCCACATTCTGTATTAGAGGCAATGATAATTGCCGGTTATGCAATTGGAGCAAATCAAGGGTATATTTATGTAAGAGCTGAATATCCAATTGCAGTAGATAGATTTAGAGTAGCAATAAAACAAGCAAGAGATTATGGGCTACTTGGAAAAAATATATTTGGAACAGACTTCAGCTTTGATGTAGATATTAGATTAGGTGCAGGAGCATTTGTATGTGGAGAAGAAACAGCACTTTTAGAATCTATTGAAGGAAAACGTGGTCAACCAAGATTAAAACCACCATATCCTGCAAATTCAGGTTTATGGGGTAAACCAACATTAATAAATAATGTTGAAACTTATGCGAATATAACGAGAATAATATTAAATGGAGCAGAATGGTATTCAAGTATTGGGACAGAAACCTCAAAAGGAACAAAAGTATTTGCGTTAGGTGGAAATGTTGTAAATATTGGGTTAGTTGAGGTTCCAATGGGAACAACCTTAAGAGAAATTGTTTATGATATTGGTGGAGGAATACCAAACAACAGAGAGTTTAAAGCTGCACAAACTGGCGGCCCATCAGGTGGATGTATTCCAAAAGAGCATTTAGATACACCAATAGATTATGAATCATTAAAACAAATAGGTTCAATGATGGGTTCAGGAGGACTTATAGTAATGGATGATACAAAATGTATGGTAAACATTGCTAAGTTCTACTTAGAATTTACTGTGGATGAGTCTTGTGGAAAGTGTACGCCATGCAGAATTGGAACTAAAAGAATGCTTGAAATACTAGAGAAAATAACTAATGGAGAAGCAACAAAACAAGACTTAGAAAAATTAGAAGAATTGGCGAAAATTATACCAAAGACTTCGGTATGTGGATTAGGACAATCAGCACCAAATCCAGTAATTTCAACACTAAAGTATTTTAGAGAAGAATACTTAGAGCATATAGAAGAGAAGAAATGCAGAACAGGAGAATGTAAAGCATTAGCCAAAATACAAATTGATCCTGAAAAGTGTAGAGGATGTACAAAATGTAGTCGTAATTGTCCAGTTGGAGCAATTACAGGAGAGCTAGGTAAAACACACCATATTAACGAGGAGAAGTGTATTAAGTGTGGAACGTGCTTAAGTGTTTGCCCATTCCACGCTATTGGTTAAAATTTCCAAAATAATAGTCATCTTGCGTTGTTACTGCGAATTAAAAATGAAATCAACGTACCAAAAGTACGCCTCATTCATTTTTAATTCTTGTTCATAGCAATATAACTATTCTTTTGAAAATTTAAAGATATACAAGGAATTGATTAGAAATTAAACATCAAGATTTTTTGCTAGTTTTCCTCGTAATATACTACTTTAAATTGAAATTAAGAATACTAAAAATTATTCTTTTGAAAATTTAAAGATACATAAGGGGATTTTTGGAAATTTGTGATGAATAATAAAAAAAAGGAGAAATGATTATGAAATATTTTAAGAAATTAGTTGGAGAAAGAATATATTTGTCTCCAAGAAATGCAGAAGATGTGGAACAATTTACAGAATGGATGAATGATTTTGAAGTAACAGATTATATTGGTAGAACTGCTCAAATGATAAGCTTGAGTGGAGAAAAAGAATTTTTAGAAAAAAATGCAAATCCAGAATCAACATTTGTAATTGTTGATTTGAAGGATGACGTTATGGTTGGCACAGTTTCATTAGAAAAAATTGATAGAACAGATAGTAAAGCAACTCTAGGAATTTTTATAGGGAGAAGTGAGTATAGAAGTAAAGGCTATGGAGCAGAAGCTATCAATTTAATTCTAGATTTTGGCTTCAATTACATGAACTTAAATAGTATTAATCTTATTGTTTTAGATTGTAATGAAAGAGCAAAAGCATGTTATAAAAAATGTGGATTTAAAGAAATGGGAAGAGAAAGACAAGGTAAGTTTGTAAATGGTAAATACTATGATGCAATTATGATGGACATTTTAAGGGAAGAGTTTAAAGGAAGAGAGTATATTAAAAATAAAAATGTGAAATAGGAAGTGGTTGAAAAATAGATTTCCACTTAATATACCTATAGGAAGGATAATAGATATGATAAACCTAACAATAGATGGTAGAAACATAGAAGTACCAGAAGATACAACAATTTTACAAGCTGCAGCAAAATTAAATATAGATATTCCAACATTATGCTATCTAAAAGAAATAAATGAAATTGGAGATTGTAGAATGTGCCTTGTAGAAGTGGAAGGTAAAAGAGGCTTTGCTACTTCTTGTATTCAAAAGGTAGAAGAGGGTATGGTTGTACACACCAAAACACCAGAAGTTTTAGAAACTAGAAAAACTATGTTAGACTTAATATTATCTAACCATCATCAAGACTGTGATAATTGTGTAAGAAAAGAAAATTGTGAATTACAAGACCTTATAAAACAATTTGATAAGGAGAAAACTGTATATGAGGGAACAAAAAACATATATGAAATAGACGATAAATCTCCATCTATTGTACGTGATCCTAATAAATGCATATTATGTAGAAGATGTGTTTCAATGTGCAATAAAGTACAAAAAATAGGTGCTATAGGTGTAACAGAAAGAGGATTTAATTCATGTGTTTCAACAGCTGGACACAATAGTTTAAATGATGTGAATTGTACTTTTTGTGGTCAATGTATAGAGGTGTGCCCAACAGGAGCCTTAAGGGAAAAAGACTCTACACAAATTGTATGGGACAAAATAAATGATAAAAATACATATGTAATAGTGCAAACAGCTCCTTCTGTAAGAGTTGCATTAGGAGAAGAATTTGGAATGCCAATAGGTACAAATGTAGAAGGGAAAATGGTAAATGCATTAAAACAAATGGGATTTGATAAAGTATTTGACACAAATACTGGGGCAGATTTTACAATTGTTGAAGAAGGAACAGAATTCATAAAAAGACTACAAAATAATGACAACTTACCAATGATAACTTCATGTTGCCCTGGCTGGGTAAAATATATTGAAATGAATTATCCAGAAAATATAGGACATTTATCTAGTTGCAAATCACCACATGAAATGTTTGGAGCATTATTAAAAACATATTATGCTAAAAAACAAGGAATTGATCCAAGCAAAATGTTTGTAGTGTCTGTGATGCCATGCATTGCAAAAAAATATGAAGGACAAAGAGAAGAAATGAAGCAAGATGTTGATGCAGTTATTACTACAAGAGAACTTGCAAGAATGATTAAACAGGCTAAAATAGATTTTGTAAATCTAGAAGATGCTAAATTTGATGACCCAATGGGAGAAGCAACTGGTGCAGCAGCTATTTTTGGAGTAACTGGTGGTGTTATGGAAGCGGCTCTTAGAAGTGTTTCTGAAATTGTAACAGGAAAACCTTTAGATAAAATTGCATTTGAACAAGTAAGAGGAGAAAGTGGAATAAAAAGAGCCGAAATAGAGATTGGAGATAAAAAAGTAAAAGTTGCAGTAGCACATGGATTAGCAAATGCACAAACTATTATGGAAGAGATAAAATCTGGCAAAGCAGATTATCAATTTGTTGAAATTATGGCTTGCCCAGGTGGATGTATTACAGGTGGAGGTCAACCTATAAAAAATGCTAAAATTCAAGAAGAGGTCGATATACATAAAAAACGTGCTGAAGCAATGTATTCAATTGATGAAAAAAGCGTTATTAGAAAATCACATGAAAATCCTGTATTGAAGCAAATTTACAAAGAATTTTTAGGAGAGCCTAATGGAGAATTAGCTCATAAATTATTACATACTCATTATTCTAAAAAAGAAAAATATAAATTTGTCAAGTAAAAATAGTAGAAAAAAAGTGTAAATTTGTTTACATTTTTCTACAAAATTTGTATTATAATAGTAATATAATTTTGCTATAATAAATAGCTAAAAGATTATATTAGTTTCAAATTAGAAATTATATGTATCACTTGCAACTGTCAGACTGCACTGCGAAAGAAATTGTATTATTCGGCTCGTAGCGCCCTCAGTACAACCGAGATTCCCTACTCGCCTCAAGACAATTTCTAATACTCGTTCTGCATAGACGAAGTTGCCTGCGTTCTACATATAATTTCTATGTTGTAAAGTAATATAATCTTAAAATTGTATGTGTATCAGTTGCAAGTGGCACATATAATTTCTAGGTACGAAAATAGTAAAAAATATAATTATATTAGGAGAAGATATGGAAAAATTTAAATCAGGATTTGTAGCAATTGTTGGAAGAACAAATGTCGGAAAATCAAGCATATTAAATGATATGGTTGGTCAAAAAGTAGCTGTAGTTGTTAATAAACCACAAACTACAAGAACAGCTATTAAAGCAATAGTAAATAGAGAAAACTCACAAATAATATTCACAGATACACCAGGAATTCATAAACCAAAATCAAAATTAGGTAACACTATGAATGACACAGCTTGGGGCAGTATTCCAGATGCAGATGTGCTTTTATTTGTTGTGGAAGCTACCTCAGATGGAATTGGCAAAGGTGACCAAATGATTTTAGACAAAATTAAAGAAGCGAAGGCTAATACAATTTTGATAATAAATAAAATCGATTTGGTTAAAAAAGAGCAAGTTTTTAAGCTAATAGAAACTTTTAAAGATGAGTATAATTTTAAAGCTATTATTCCAATTTCTGCTTTAAAAGCAAAAGACACAGAAGTTATACTTGAAGAAATCGAAAAGAACCTTAAAGAAGGTCCTGCATATTATGATATAGATGAATATACAGACCAAACTTTAAGAGATATAGCTTCTGAAACAATTCGTGAAAAGGCTTTAAAACTTTTACAAGACGAAGTGCCACACGGAATATTTGTAGAAGTTGAAAAAATGAAAAGAGGTAAAACAAGAGATAATGAGCCAATTTTCAATATAGAAGCTACAATTTATTGCTTAAGAGATTCGCACAAAGGTATAATCATTGGAAAAAATGGTGCTATGCTTAAAAAAATTGGAACTTATGCAAGAGAAGATTTAGAAAAAGAACTACAAGATAAAGTTAATTTACAATTGTGGGTAAAAGTACGCGAAGACTGGATAAATAATGATAAATTTGTAAAACTATTTAAAAATACAGACTAGTTTTACAAATTATACCAGTATAAAATTTAAAAAGAAGCGAAAGATAAAGTTAGAAGTAAAACTTCTAGAACAGGAGATGATGTGTAAATGATGGAAAAGCAAATTAAAGACCTAGCATGGAATACTTTTAAACAAACAGGAAACATTGACACATTTATGGAACTAATGCAAGTAGAAAATATAGAAAAAAATGCAAAGCAAGATATAGCTAAAAATGTAGAGGAAACACAATATGGGAATATTAAAAACGAAGGGGATCATCCTTTCAGAAAGTAACATGAATGATTTTGATAAAATGGTAACTATACTTACTCCAAATGGTAAAATTGGGTGTGCGGCAAAAGGGGCTAGAAGACCAAAAAGCCTTTTAATGTCAGGCACTCAATTTTTGTGCTTTGGAGAATATTTGCTATATCAAAGTAGTAACAGTTATCATATGAACTCATGTGACACAATTGAAGTTTTTTATAATATTCGCACAGATTTAGACAAGCTTAAATATGCTTCATACATTACAAAAATAATAAATGATGTAACAGATGAAAATCAAAATACATATAAAATTTTGCAATTATACTTAAACACTTTATACATGATATCAGAAGAAGAAAAAAACTTGGACTTCGTAATATCAGTATTTAAACTAAGACTTTGTTGTTTACTTGGTTTTATGCCAGAGATAAGAAAATGTGGCAATTGCAAAGCGCAAGAAGAATTGAACTATTTTAGTTTAAAAGATAATTGTTTGAAATGTACAGCATGTGGTAAAATAGACAAAAGTGCAATACAAATATCAGATTCAACTAGAACTGCAATCCAATATATAGTATTAGCAGATGCTAAAAAAATATTTTCATTTAACATTTCAGATGAAAGCTTAAAAGAATTAGAACTAGTTACAAAGCTATATCTAAATGATAAATTAGAAAAAGAATACAAATTAGAAGAGCTATTTTAAAGGGGATTTTATGAGTAATAATCAAAAGGTAAAATGGAGAAAATTAGATAATTCAGCAAAATTATTTCCGATAATATCAACAAAAAAATTTAGCACAATATTTCGTGTATCTGTTGTGTTAACAGAAACTATAGATCCAAAAAAATTAAAAAAGGCAACGGAAAAAGCCTTAGCTACTTTTGCAAATTTTAAAGTTAGACTAAGAACAGGATTTTTTTGGTATTATTTAGAGGAAAACAATAGAGAAATTATAGTGTATCCAGAGGATAGGTATCCTTGTAGATATATAGGTTATAGAACAAATAATGGATACTTATTTAGAGTTTCTTATTACAACAATAAAATAAATGTAGAAGTGTTTCATGCCTTAACAGATGGCACAACAGCTACAGAATTTGTAAAAACAATAGTATATGAATATTTGAATTTATGTCATGATTTTAATGAAAAATTTTCAGCAAAACAAATACAGCTACAAGTGCAAGACATAGAAGATAGTTATTTGAAAAATTATGATAAAAGCTTACATTTTAAAGACAATACAGGAAGAGCATACATTTTAAAAGGCAAAAAATTATTGCCATATCAAGCAGGAACTACTCAAGTATTTATAGACTTAAAACCAATAATTAAAACCTGTAGAAGTCTAAAGGTTACAGTAACTGAGTATTTTACAGCTGTGCTAATATATTGCATATATCAACAACAAAAAAACACTAAAGATAAGAAAAGTATAAAAGTATGTATACCAGTAAATTTGAAAAAATTTTTTCCGTCTAATACAATAACAAACTTTTTTACATATATGACTGTTGTTGCAGAAGCAGAAAAAATAGATTTGAATAATTTTGAAGCGATATTAGAATATGTAAGAGAATTCTTCCACGATAACTTACAAAAAGAAAGCTTAGCTAAAACTATGGCACATAATGTTAAATTGGGAAATCAAATACTTATAAGAATAATACCACTTTTTATAAAAAAATTGATATTGAAATTAGTATATGGAGAAATACAAAAATACACAACCACAACATTTTCAAACTTAGGAAAAGTGAACTTTCTGCCAGAATATGAGCAATATATACAAAATTTCTTTTTTATAATCGCACCGGAAAAAGCAGAAAAAATAAAATGTACAATATGCTCATATAAAGACAATATTGTGTTTTCAGTGGGATCTATTTTACAAGAAAATGATATTGAAAAAAGCTTTGCCGAATTCTTAGAAAAGAAAGGAATTAAAACTAAAATCATAACAAATGACATTTATGCAAAAGAGGCAAATGAATTATATCCTAAAATTGATAGTTCACCACTAATGAATATAATTAAACAAAGAAAACAAAAAGTAAAAAATGGAGTGACATTTAAGGAGACATTTAAAAGAAAATTCCACATATAAAATAGTTAGGAAACGGAATATGAAGAAAGTAATAAAAATAATTGTAATAATATTTATAGCTATATTACTAGGAGCGATAATTGAAGCGATTTATTGGCTTAATGGCAACATAGAAGCTAAACCAAGTGAAGAGAAAAACTATAATATAGCTGAAGAAAAATTTGCACAAAGGAAAGTATTTGTTCTTACACCAAAGACTGAGAAATCAAACAAAGTGATATTGTATTTACATGGTGGAGCTTATGTTGGAGAAATCGAACAGGAACATTGGCTATTTTTCAATGAAGTAATAAAAGACACAAATGCTACTATAATAGTGCCAGATTACCCTTTAGCACCACAGTATAACTATGAAGATGCATTTAATATGGTTTTACCACTATATGAAAAAATATTAGAAAAAGTTAAACAAGAAAACTTAATACTAATGGGAGACTCAGCAGGAGCAGGAATGAGTCTATCACTTGTACAAAAAATAGCAGAAGATAAGCTTGTACAGCCAAGCAAAACAATTCTAATTTCACCATGGTTAGATGTAACTATGTCAAATAAAGAAATAGATGAAGTTCAAAAAAGAGATACAAAATTAAACAAAAACATTCTAAAAATAGTGGGAATAGTTTATGCAAAAACAGAAGAAAATACAACAAATTATCTAGTAAGCCCAATTTATGGAAAGCTAGAGGATTTAAAGAATATAGTTGTATATACAGGAACAAACGATATTTTAAATCCAGATGTGCATATATTAGAACAGAAATTGGATGGAATTAAAATAAATGAATATGAAGGAGCAATACATAACTGGATATTAGAAAAATATGTTGACGAGAAATACAATAATGAACTGTCACAGAAAGCTTATGAAAATTTAATTTATGAATTAAATAATTAAAGCTTAAAAAATCAATGTTAAAGTACTTGCAAAGTGCTATAAATCAACAAAAACTAGAAATTGACACAGAACGCAAAATATGATATAATTTTATAGTTAGATTTTGTGATTTTATAGTACGAATGTTAAGGAGAAGAGCATGGGCAAGACGATTCAATTTGGGTTGGGTTTTGTAACAGGAAGACCTAATGTATGTAAAGTAATAAATAATACTTATGAACAATTAGTAAACCAATTTAAAGATTTAGATGACAAAGTTGAACTAACAGCCTTTGTTTTATTTGATTTAGGGTATCAATATACAACAAGGGTTGATTTTTATGGCTTAATGCCGAATGTATATAAAGATATAAAAATTAAATATATTACTCCAGAAGACATTGAAGAAATGAAAAAAAGGTTAATAGGAAGAGAAAGGCTAACTAAGGAAGAAGCAGAATTGTTTTTTGGACATGGACATGCAAAAGGCAGAAACACTTTAATGTATTATGCACTATTAAGAGGTATGGACTATTTGCTATTTTGGGATGATGATGAATATCCTGTAGCTTGTATAAAAGATGAAGGTGCAAAAGAAATTACATGGAAAAAGCAAGATAATGTGCGTATGCATTATAACTATATACAGGATGCAGATGTAACAATAGGATATCATTGTGGATATATATCACCTATTCCATATGTTGAACTAAATGAAGATGTTGACGAAAGACTATTTAGGCAATACATAGAAGCAATTAGTAATGATATAATTTCATGGGATTCAATAAAAGAAAAATTTACAAAATATAATGGAGTTACATATGCAAATAATGAAATTAGTAATGGAGAAGGAGCATATGAACTTGAAAGTGATGGAATAGGGAAATGGGTTGCAGGTTCTACCTTATGTTTAAACCTAAAACATATTGATAAAATACCAGCATTTTATAACCCAGAAGGTGCAAGAGGAGAAGACACATTCTTTTCTACTAAATTAAATGACTCAAAGGTAGTAAGAGTACCTGTTTATCATTTCCATGATGGATTTTTAAAATATACAAATATATTAAGGGAAAAATACCCAAAAACTTTAAGAAAAATAAAAGTTGAAGATGAACAAATTGCTAAGAGATTTATTCAAGCTTCAAGAGGCTGGATTAAATATAAACCACTATTTCAATACATAACACATAAAGAAATATATAAAGAGAAAATTAAAGAGACATACGAAAAATTAAAAACAGGAATTATAGAAGTAAATAAATTATTTGAAAATGAAGATTGTAATGTATTGTTAGAAGACTTAACTAAGTATGACAAAAATGTAAAAAAACATTATAATGAATATTTAAAAACAAATGAGATTTGGGACAAGCTAAAATCAGAAATATAAAGGAAATTGTATTTATGAAAAAAAGTGTTAATTTAGTTAATGTTAAAATTGTTGAAGATAGAATTGCAAACATTGAGATTTTATATAAAACAAATAATGAAACTCATAATATAAAAGCATATTTAAAAACTGAACATCAAAACTATGATTTTGATGTTCAAACATATTCATTTTCACAAGAAGTGAATTATAATAAACTTACTTTAAATATAAAAATTGACACCGAAAATATATACAAATTTATCTTAGAGGATAATAACCAAAAGTTTGAAGATGTAGAATTCTTAGACAACAAAGACAAAAAAATAAATGAACTAGAAATACCATATAAAGTTTTTATAAAAGGCTCTACTCTAGCTATAGACGGTGAAACGGCAACATTTACTGTGACAAAATACAAAATATTTGGAAAACTTAAATATGAATTATCTAAAATATTTAAAGCTAGAAAATTATATCACAAATGGTATATTCTAAATTTGTTTAAAACAGGAGAAAAATATTATTTATTAAATGACAGAATTATGTATGGAGACGATAATGCAGAGCAATTGTTTAGATACATAAATCAAGAAGACAAAAATTTTAGTAAATACACGTATTTCGTGTTAGATAAAAATTCCCCTAATTTTAAAGATATTAGCAAAGCTGGAAAAGTGCTAAAATATGGGTCTTTAAAGCATAAATTAAAATACATAAATAGCAAAATGATAATGTCATCACATGCTAGTTATTATGACAGAGTATTTAATCCATTTAATGAACAAGAAATGTCAGTTTATAAAGATAAAATAAATAAACAATTTGTATTTTTACAACATGGAGTTATAATGAATGATGTTCATAACTTTTTGAACAGAGAGCACATTATAGCAGATTTATTTATTACAACTACAAAGCCAGAATATGAGGATATAGCACAAAACTATATGTATGATAAAAATGCAATTGTATGTACTGGACTTGCTAGGTTTGATAGACTAAAAGATGAAAGAAAAAAGATAATTTTAATAGCACCTACTTGGAGAGCGTTTTTAGAAAATGTAGAATACTCAAATGACAAAGAAAACTCACTAGAGGAGTCAGAGTTTTATAAAAAATATCAAAGCTTATTAAACAAAAAAGAAATATTAGATGAAATAAAAAAATATGGATACAAAATTCAGTTTTTGTTACATCCAGCATCAGAAAAATATAAGCAAAGCTTTTTAAATTTACAAAATGAAAACGTAGAGGTTTTATCAACCAAAGATATAAGATACTCTACATTATTTAAAGAATGTGCATTATTTATTACAGACTATTCAAGCACACATTTTGATGTAGCATTTTTACAAAAACCAATTATATATTATCAATTTGACCAAGAAAAATTCTTTACAGCACATTATAATAGAGGCTATTTTGACTATGGAAAAGATGGATTTGGAGAATTGATTAAAGATGAAGACGATATAGTAAACAAAATTATTTTTTACATAAAAAATAATTGCCAAATAGAAGAAAAATATAAAAACACTATAGAAAACACATTTCATTATTTAGATCATAATAATTCAAAAAGAACTTTAGAAGAAATAAAAAAAATAAGTAAAAAACATGAAAAAAATTATAGATTTAATTTAGTACACTAAAATATGTAAAAAGGGATGATGTAATAAATGGAAAACTATATTGTAAAAAGATATGAAGAAAATGCTCAATTAGAAAAAGCAATAAAAAGTTTAACTAATCAAGTTATGGTTGTAGAAAATCGGCTTTGAAATTTTTAGCAAGAACTATTTAGAAAAAAACTACAATGACGAGGATTTATACATATGGTATATAGAGCAAGAAGGCAAAATACTAGCGACAATGATGCTTAAGAAGTTGGAAGACAGTGTTGGCAGAATTGAAAATGTTTGTTGTGATATAGAATATAGAGGAAAAGGTTTGGCAAAACAACTGTTAGATGAAGTATTTAGTTTTGCAATTCAAACTCTCAATTTAGAGAAGTTACAATTAGGAACTTATGAAAGCTTAGGTAGAGCAATTAATTTTTATTTAAAAAACGGTTTTGTTGAAAAAGAGGAGTTGAGAGATTCTACCACACATGCTAGATATTATGAAATGATATTAAATTAAAGAGGAAAATTAAATGTATTTAATAGTAGGACTAGGAAATCCTGAGCCAGAGTATAGCTACACAAGGCATAATATGGGATTTGACGTAATTAATAAAATAGCAAGAAAATGTGAAATTGATATTTCAAGAACAAAATTTAATGGTTTATATGGAAGTGGGATTATAAAAGACGAAAAGGTTATTTTATTAAAACCACAAACGTATATGAATCTAAGTGGTCAATCCATAAAACCATTTGTGGACTTTTACAAAATACCATTGGAAAACGTAATAGTTATATATGACGATATGGATGTTTCAGTAGGAAGTATCAAAATAAGAAAAAAAGGCGGACCAGGAACACATAATGGTGCAAAGTCTGTAGTACATGAGCTTGTATCAGAAGACTTTCCAAGAATTAGAGTTGGAATTGGTAAGCCAGTGGATGAATATGATGCAATTGATTATGTTATAGGAAAATTAGATGAAGAAAAATATAAGGCATTAGAAGTGGGAATAAATAGGGCTGCAGATGCAACTATTTATTATATAGAACACGGAATAGATAATGCAATGAATAAGTTTAATTAACAGCTATAGAAAGGGAAAGTATGCAAGAGGTAATAATTAGTCAAGACAAGCAAAACAATAAAATAGTTGCTCTAGTAGAAAATGGAAAATTAGTTGAAAAATATGAGGAAAGACCAGAGCAAAAAAGACTAGAAGGAAATATATATTTAGGAAAAGTAGAAAATGTATTAGTTGGTATGCAAGCTGCTTTTGTTGATATTGGAGTAGAAAAAAATACTTTTATACATATAAAAGATATTATTCCAAAAGTAAGCAATGAAACAGGTAACAAAAACGAAACATTAAGCAAATATGATATAAAAAATTATATACACACAGGAATGCCAATATTAGTACAAGTAAAAAGGGACAGCACAAATAAAAAAGGTGCAAGAGTTTCTACACATGTTACTATCCCAGGCAGATTTGTAGTGTTAATGCCAAATTCAGAGTTTATTACAATTTCTAAAAAAATCGAAAAAGACCAAGAAAGAAAAAGACTTACAGACTTAGCAAAAAGTGTTTTACCACAAGGCTTTGGACTTATTATAAGAACTTCAGCAGAAGGAAAAGAAAAAGAACTAATACAAAAAGATATAGAGGGAGTTATACAACAATATAACGAAATAATTAAAAAGGCTCAAGCTCTTGAAAAATCAAGCAACTTTAATCCAGTAGATCTATACTCAAACAATGGAATTGTAGAAAAAATATTAACTGATATTATTGACCAAGATTTACAAAGAATAATAACTAACAATTTAGAAATAAACAAATATGTTCAAAAGTTTTTACAAGATACAGGACTTGAATCAAAGATAAAATTAGAGTTAAAACAAAATGAAAATGTGTTAAATATATATGATATAGAAGATCAAATAGAAAAATCGAATAATCGTAAAATCTGGTTGAAATGTGGAGGTTTTATAACTATTGATAAAACAGAAGCTTTAACAGCAATTGATGTGAATTCAGGTAAATATGTAGGTAGCAAAGATTTAGAACAAACAGTATTTACAGTTAATAAAGAGGCAACTATTGAAATTGCAAAACAACTACGATTAAGAGATATCGGCGGAATTATAATTATAGATTACATAGATATGGAGAAAAAAGAAACAAAACAAAAAATACTAGAAATATTAGAAGAACACGTAAAAAAAGACCGTTCAAAAATCCAGATAGTAGGGTTCACACCATTAGATCTACTTGAAGTTACAAGAAAGCATATGTGTAGTAATGATTAGTGAAAGGGATGTATAAATGAAAAAAGTACCAGAGTGGAATTACAAATTTCTAAGACCACTAGCAATAGTATTATTAAAAATTATATATCAACCTAAGGTAATAAATAAACAAGCAATACCCAAAGAGGGACCAATAATTTTAGCAGGAAATCATAAAGCATATCCAGACCCAGTATTAGTAGGAAGCTGTACTAGGAGAGTAATACACTTTTTCATAAAAGATGTATATACAAATAGCATATTAGGTCCATTTTTCAAAAGTTTGCGGAGTATTGCCAGTACATGTAGGAAAATTGCATAAGGAATCTTTTGAAAATGCAATAAATCTACTAAAAGAAGAGAAATCGATAGGTATATTTCCGGAAGGAACTAGAAATAAGACAGACCAATTACTATTACCATTAAGAAAAGGAACTACATTATTAGCTAAAAAAACAAATGCAAAAATAATACCATTTGCAATTACAGGAAAATACAGACCATTTGGAGGTTTGACAATAGAATTTGGAGAACCAATAGATGTGACGAATATGGATACGACAGAAGCAAATACAGTACTAACTGAGAAGATAATGGATTTATTATTAAAAAGAATAGGTGATAAAAAATGAAGTATATATTTATAGTTAATCCTGAGTCAGCAAAAGGTAATGCAATGAAAATAATAGGAAACATTGAAAAGGTATGCAAACAAGAACATATAGAATATGAAGTATGCTATACTTTAGCACAAGGAGATGCCACTAGATTAGCCCAAAGTTATAAAGACGATGAAAACATTATATATGCTGTTGGAGGAGATGGAACATTATCTGAAGTGTTAAATGGGGTAATAGGAACAAAAAACAAAATCGGTATAATACCAGCAGGTTCAGGTAATGACTTTTATCGTACAGTAAAAGAGCTTGCCAAAGCAGAGATAGAATCAGATGTTGGGGTGGTAAATGGAAAATACTTTTTAAATATTGCATGTGTTGGAATTGATGCAGAAGTTGCTAACAATGTACCTTTAATGAAAAAGAAAAATGTTAAAGTGAAAAATCTATATACAGCAAGTATTTTATACACTTTTACACATTTTAAATTTAAACAAATACACTTCAAATCACAAGAAAAGGATGAAAAAGGAAACTTTACAATACTTAGTATTTGTAATGGTAGGTATTATGGTGGAGGCTATAACATATCTCCAAAAGCAAGTTTAGAGGATAACTATTTTGATGTATATTATATAAATAAGCTAAGATTACCATCAATTATAAACTTACTTTTGAAATTAAAAAAAGGAAAACTTGAACAAGATAAAAGAACAAACCATTTTAAAACAAACAATATTACAGTAACATCAGAAGAACCAATTAGATTTAATGTTGATGGAGAAACAATAGAAAATACAAAATTTGAAATAAAAATCATACCAAAAGCAATAAAAATATATCATAATGCAGAATTAGAAAGTAAATTTTTGTCAGTTTAGAGTTTATAACTCTAACTGACATTTTGTTAAAGGAGAAAACAGTGAGAATCAGATATAAGCCATGGGCTAGAAAAGAACTAGAAGAAAGTAAATTTTATAGAGAACATCCAGAAGAAATAATAGGAAACTGGAAGAATGAATATACAAGACCAGACCAACCTTTATTTGTTGAGCTAGGTTGCGGAAAAGGTGGATTTATATCACAAAAAGCATTTTTACATCCAGAAAATAACTATTTGGCAATTGATTTAGTAGACCCAATGCTAGGTTTGGCAAAAAGAAAAGTTGAAGAAGTATATACTCAAGGCAATAGAGATATAGACAACATTATACTTACTCGTTTTGATATTGAAAGAATTTTATTGATTTTAAATAAACAAGATTCAATTGAAGGAATATACATAAATTTCTGTAACCCTTGGCCAAGAGGTAAACATCACAAAAAAAGATTGACATATACCAGACAACTTGAGCACTATAAAGAGTTCTTAAAAACTGGTGGAAAAATTTATTTTAAAACAGATGATGATAATTTATTTGAAGAAAGCATACATTACTTTGAAAATGCAGGTTTTGAAATTGAAAAACTTACAAGAGATTTACAAAAAGAACCAGACTTTTGGGAAAACATTGAAACAGAACACGAGAAAATGTTTTCAGAACAAGGAATAAAAATAAAAGCACTTATTTGCAATTTGACAGAAAAATAATATATAATAACATTCGTAAAGTAAAAAATAATTAAGAGAAAAAGGAGAATAATAATGAAAATTGATAAGATAATGACAATTATAATAATTATTATATCTGTTATTAATATAATACTTATAGTATTAGGAAATATAGAATATGCGAATCAAAAAGGCTTTTTCGATATATATGGATCAATAGTATTATTAGTTGCTCAATGTTTTAATATAGTAGCAATTATATTGAAATATATAAAAGGTAATTTATTTGTAAAAGGACAGAGAAAGATATTAGTGAGTATAATACTAATTATTTTAGTTACAGCATTTATACCTGTTAAGAAAGAAGAAACTATAGTACGATATCCAATAGCTGATATGGCTAACGCAACGCTTATAGAAAAAATGTATGCATCTGGAGTAACGAAAGTTTCTCATAAAAATTTATATGGAATTACTATATATGAAGATACTGAATATTTGAGCTCTTATACATAATATGCTATTTGGTGCCAATGGGGACGGAGAATTTTGGAACGTTTCAAATTGATTTTAAATAAAGATAAATCGATTATTAAAACATGCCGAAATTTCCTATCTCCACTTGCATATTTATTTTTCAACTACTGGTGGGATAAAATTCTCAATAGCATCTTTTAATTTAGGGTGATGAATTACAAAATGTATAGAAGGACTACTAGCCTTTGAAATCATAACCCATTCCTTTCCACAAAATAGAATTTGTATATTTCTAAAAGTATGGTAACAATTAGTATTTAATTTATAGTTATCAACTTTTTTCTCATAATTTTTAGTTAGTTTTAAATGTTCTAAATATTCCTCATAATTATAGCAGATTTTGCCTTCATAAAAACTATCTGAAAGAGAAAGAGTAGGAGGAAATGCCTCAAAATCTTCTTTTGAAAGTTCTGTTATCTCATCTTCAAAAGTATTTTCTTTTAACACCATTTTTATCAATTTTTTCTGCCCATTGACTGCATTTAATATATTTTCAGTGTCCTGTTTAGAAAGGTTATTACGTTTTAAAATCTTTAAAAGCAACTCTTCTGATATAGTGTGAATTGGTAAAGAAGACACTATTCTTCTACGAGGGTAATTGATTTTGGCACTTGAAGCCATAAATACAGAAAATGCATTTTTTGATTCTGCTCTATAAATTTCCATAAGAGGAGTAGCTTTACTAAGTAAGCACTTTGCCTTTTCTTTATAGTATGCAATTTCAGACTTAGAACTTGTTAAATAATATTTTCCTTTATTATGGTATCCGTTTATACATTCTCCTGTAAGAGCAGCAGCTCCTGAAACATAATTAAAATGGCAGTATATTGAATTTGGAATACCTTTTAGAAAATATGGAGAAACTTGGCCTGTCATATAAATAGGAATCCAACTTTCTAAACCTAACATCATCTCATTAAAAGGTCTATCTAAGTTATGAATAATATTCAAGTGTAAGCCTTTCTTCAAAGTCATTGCAATGGCGAACATCCACTTTTTACCGAAATCTACATCTTCAGCCATATCTTCCATAGGCATGTCACTACACATAAAAACAGGTTCTTCTGATTTTGAAAAAACTGTAGCTTTAAAAAAGTCTAACTCTCCTTTTTTCATTTCCTCTATACCATAATAATTTTTAGAAGAAGATTTATAAAAAGGTACAAAAGGAACCTTCATTTCATCAAAGTGAATAGCTTTTATATATTGACCTAAATCAAACTCATCTAAATTTTTAAGAAAATTACTAATAGAATCTAAATCGGGAGAAGTATTAGTAGAAAACCAACTCTCCAACTTAGATAAATAGTTAGCATCTTTTAAATCTTCAACTTCACAACCAATAAGCAAAGCAATAGTTTCTTTATTAGCCTGAGATGTATATTTGGTAACTATAAATTTACAAACAGACTCAATAAAATCTTTTGGTTTTGCTGGGCTTCTATTACCTGTACGAATTTTAGATAAGAAAGAAGCATCATAACCAATAGAACGAGCTAAATCAGCAACACTAATATTTAAAGCAGAAATTATTTCATTGAAATTTTTACTTAATTGTTCAAAATCAATAAATACAGCATTTAAAGTATTAGCTAAATTGTTATAAATTTCATCTTGTGAAACATCAATTTTCTTATCAGTAGCAACAGAATGAAGACCTTTTACTAATTGCTCAAGTTGTTTACTTTTTATACTAGGAGTTCTATCTCCATTACGATAACGGCTAACAACTGTAGAAGATAAACCAGATGCTGTTACTAGTTCTTGAGAAGAACAATCAAATTGTTCTAAATATTTGTTTAATTGTTCACTAAAAGTCATATTAAACCTCCGTTAATTTGCTTATTTATATTAGCACAAAATCACACAAAAATCAACTACCGGATAGTCACGGAAAAATTGGTAAAAATACTATAAAATCTAGATTTTTATATTAGCATTGTAGTATAATAAACAAAGAAAATAAGAAAAGGAGAAGTAACTATGGATAAAAACAAGAGAAATTGGATAATAGCTATTGTAGTAGTTTTTATACTTGTATTTGGAGGAGGATATCTAATGACAAGAAATAACAATACAAAGCAAAATAACAATAATGGAGGAACAGCTAAAGGACAAGACAATGTTAAAATAGTGACAAATGCAGCAAGTCAATTAACACTTGAAGATTACTCAACAGCAGAATTTTCAATGAAAAAACCAAAAGGTTGGAAAGTTGAAACTGGTGGAACAGGAATGTATTATGCAATTAAAGTATATGATCCAAATGAAACCAATAATCAAATATTTTTAATGTTAAAAATGCAACCACTACTAAAGAGCACAGCGGGAAAAGCTTTTTGGCAAAATTACTATAAGCTAAGTGGAAACAACAGCCAATACAAAGTATTTGCAGATGCTGTGGTATTAGAAAAACCAACAACAGAAGTTTTTTACAAAAAGTTTAGTGAAATAGGTTCATATATGAATTCGATTGAAACAACATTAAGTACATTTAATTTTCCTAAATTTAACAACTTTACAAAATTGGAAGAATCTGATTCTAAAGCATCTATGAAAAGTGTTGCATTAGATAGCAAAGTATTGAGAGCTACATTTACAGGAGATAATGACAAACAAGGTGAAGGTATGTTTATGGCATCTATTGTAAATTTTGGAAACCAATATCAAGGTGGAACAGACATGCTATACTATATGGTTTATGACATAATGTCAATAACTTCAGCTAAAGATGAGTTTATAGACTACAAAGATATTTTGTTACAATCAGCTAATTCAATTGAATTTAGTGATGCTTATGTAAAAAAGACAATAGATGATGGAAATGCACAAACAAAACAAGCTTTAGCTTTAAGTGCTTCAATTCAAGCAGCATTTGACTCATATATGCAAGCATGGGAAAACAGACAAACAACTTATGATATCATGAGCCAAAAACAAAGTGACGCAACATTAGGATATGAAAGAGTTTACAATACTGATACAGGTGAGATATATAAAGCATATAACGGATTTACAGATGACTACAAAGGAGAAACATACAAATCAGTAACAGACGAAATGTACACTCAAAAAACAAGTGGATATATTGAAAAATAAAAACTGAATAATCATTAAATGTTGGGCAAGAATATGTTTAGAGGTGATTTAAATATGTTCTTGCCTAAAGTTATTTATTACGAAAAAGAAAGTGAAAATTATGAACTAGGAAGAGAGCTTTTAAAAAGATATAGAGATAAAGGAATACAATGTATTGAAATAGAAAATCATAATAATATAGAGGAAATGAGAAAAAAGCAAAACAGTGAATTTCCACAAATGAAACAAAATTTAATAATAGGAGTTAGAAAAACACATAAATTTGTACCAAACCATAAAACATCAGATTTTCTAGTCCCATATACTTCATCAGGATGTATAGCAATGTGCCTATACTGCTATTTAGTATGCAACTATAACAAATGTGCATATTTAAGGTTATTTGTTAATAGAGAACAAATGTTGGAAAAAATAATAAAAGTAGCAAATGAGGCAGAAAAAGATTTAACCTTTGAAATAGGAAGCAACAGTGATTTGATTTTGGAAAATACCATTACAAATAATTTAGTATGGACAATTGAAAATTTTAAAGATAATCCAAAAGGACTACTAACATTTCCAACTAAATTTGATATGGTAGACCCAATTTTATCACTAGACCATAAAGGAAAAGTAATAGTAAGAATGAGCGTAAACCCAAGAGAAATAATTAGAACAATTGAAATAGGAACATCACCATTAGAAAATAGAGTAAGAGCAATAAAAAAATTAAAAGATGCAGGATATAAACTAGGAATTTTAATAGCACCTGTGATTCTAGTAGAAGACTGGAAAAAGCAATACACAGAACTAATTCAATATCTAGCAGAAAACCTATCAGAACAAGTAAAAAAAGATGTATTTTTTGAAATAATATTTATGACATATAGTTATGTGCATAGAATGATAAATCAGGAAGCATTTCCAAAACAAACAAGTCTATATAATCAAGAAATAATGACAGGCAGAGGAAAAGGAAAATACACATACAACAAAGATGTAAGACAAGAAGCAGAAATATTTTTAAGAGACTTAATGAGAAAATACTTCCCGCACAATGAAATTAAATATATAGTTTAGGGTGCCAATGGGGACGGGGTCAAAAAGCACCCTTTTAGTTTTTTTAAATTTTTGGGGTGCTTTTTGACCCCGTCCCCATTGGCACCCACTTTTTTCTTTTTTTGTTCACAGTCTAGACATAAAACCTTTGTATAATATATAATAGTTATGTAATATTTAGGAGGAAAAATACATGAACAATATTACCGTTTTAGTAGTAGATGACGAATCAAGAATGAGAAAATTGATAAAAGACTTTTTGGCACAAAAAGGTTATAGTATATTAGAAGCAGGAGATGGAGAAGAAGCACTTCAAGTATATGAAGAAAACAAAAGCCATATTAACCTTATATTACTAGATGTAATGATGCCAAAACTTGATGGATGGTCAGTACTTAGACAAATAAGACAAAGTTCAAAAGTGCCAATTATAATGCTTACAGCAAGAGGTGAAGAACAAGATGAACTATTTGGATTTGAACTTGGAGTAGATGAATATATAGCAAAACCATTTAGTCCTAAAATCTTAGTAGCAAGAGTTGAAGCAATACTAAAGAGGACAATGGGAGATAAAACAGAGGTAAAGGACTATGGTGGTATTGTTATAGATCCAGACGGAAGAACTGTTAAGGTAGATGATAGACAAGTTGAAATGAGTCTTCGTGAATATGAATTATTAAAATATTTGGTAGATAATGAAGGAATTGCATTATCTAGAGATAAAATATTAAATAATGTATGGAATTATGACTATTATGGAGATTCAAGAACTATAGATAGCCATATAAAGAAAATAAGACACAAGTTAGGCAAAAAAGGTAAGTACATAGAAACTATGAGGGGCGTAGGCTACAAATTTGAAGTTAAATAAAACGGAGTAGAATAATGTTAAAAGAAAAATTAAAATCAGTAAGAGTTAGGCTATTTCTAACACTTTGTGTAGTTGTTATAGCATTGGTAATATGCTTAATAGCTGTAAATAGTTTAGTATTAGAGAACTTTTACATATATAGTAAAACAAATACAATAAAAGAGCTATATAATAAAATAAATGACTATTATGAGAAGCCAAATTTAGATATTAGTTTGGAAACAGAATTAAAAAAAGTAGCATTTAGAAATAATTTTGACATATTGATAAAAGCAGATACAGATTTGATTTTATTTTCAACTAATAAGGACTTTTTATCAAACATAACAGCAGTTGAAAGCAAAACCAAAACACCTTTTGAAGAACGAAAAAATCTATTATATAGTGATGAGAAAATGACTATAAAAAAAATTGATGATACTAGTAATAGCTTAAACTATATTTTGCTATATGGAAAATTAGACAATGGATATAGCCTATACATAAGAATTCCTATTGCACCAATTGAAGAGAGTGTAAGAATTTCAAACACAACATTAGTTACAATAGGAGCAATAACTATACTAATATCAGCTTTTGTAGCATCTTTAATATCACGTAAATTTACAAAACCAATTTTACAATTGAATGATATTACAAAGAAAATGGCTAAACTTGATTTTGAACAGAAATATAGAATAAATGATTCAGATGATGAAATAAATGAACTTGGAAGAAACATAAATACTATGTCAGATAAGCTAGAGGCAACTATAAAACAGCTAAGAGAAACAAACAGTGAACTTGAAAAAGATATTGAAGAAAAATCTAAAATAGACGAAATGAGAAAGCAATTTATATCAGATGTATCACATGAGCTAAAAACACCAATTGCGCTAATTCAAGGATATGCGGAAGGCTTAATAGAAAATGTAAATACTGATGATGAGTCTAGAAAATTTTATGCAGAAGTAATACTAGACGAGTCAAATAAAATGGATGTATTAGTAAAACAATTACTAGAGTTAATGAAGCTTGAATATGGAAAACGTGAATTCACAGACGAAAAATTTGATGTTGTAGAATTAATAAATGAGGTTATTAGAAAATGCAATGTAATGCTAGAGGAAAACCACATTCAAGTAATATTTGAAGAAAAAGAACCTATATATGCATATGCAGATGACTTTTATATAGAGCAAGTAATGACTAACTATTTTACAAATGCCATAAAACACGCAAAAGAAGTAAATGGCGAGAAGCAGATAAAAATAACTATACAAAATGTAAATGACAAAATAAGAGTAACTGTATTTAATACAGGAGATAAAATACCTGAAGAAGATTTAACCAGAATATGGGGAAGATTCTACAAAGTGGACGATTCGCGTAACCGTGAAAATAGTGGAAGCGGAATAGGGTTATCAATAGTAAAAGCTATACAAAATAATTATCAAAATGAATACGGCGTACAAAATTTTTCTAATGGGGTAGAATTTTATTTTGACATCTCTACGAAAAAGTAGTTTTATATTTTGTAATACTAGTTTAAAGTACTTGTAGATAAGTAGTAGAGTAGCCACAGCGACTTTGACATATATTTTTTCGTGATTTAGTCTAAGAAAAAATATATTAAAGTGCAAACGACGTGGAGGACAGAATAAGGAGAAAGTCAAATGGAACAACAATACAAAATAGAAAACAACGGAAGCTTTGTGTTGAAGCACATATTTGAATGTGGACAATGCTTTAGATGGAATGAAGAGCTAGACGGAAGCTATACTGGAGTTTTCAAAAATAATGTATTAAATGTAAAAGAACAAAACCATCAAATTATATTTGATGGTATTTGTGATGGAGATATAAAAGAAATAGTGACTCAATATTTTGATTTAGATAGAGACTATGATGATATAAAAAACAAACTATCTAAAATAGATGAACCACTAAAAAATAGTATTGATTATGGAAGCGGAATAAGGTTACTAAATCAAGATTTGTGGGAAACAACTATATCTTTTATAATATCGGCTAACAATAATATTCCAAGAATAAAAGGCATAATAGAAAGAATGGCAAGAAGATATGGAAACAAAATTGAATGGAGAGGAAATGAATATTATACATTTCCAACACCAGAACAATTGTCAAAAGCAAGTGTAGAAGACCTAAGAGCATTGGGCCTAGGATTTAGAGATAAAAGAATATATGATACGACAAAACTAGTTGTATCAAAGCAAATAGATTTAGAAAAATTAGAACAAGAAAAAGACAGCCAAAAAATAAAAGAGACTTTGTTAACATTACCAGGAGTTGGACCTAAAGTAGCAGATTGTATAATGTTATTTTCAACATTAAAATGTTTAGATGTATTTCCAGTAGATGTTTGGGTAAGAAGAGTTATGAATGAGTTATATTTTAAATTACCAGACGAAACAAAACTAAAAAGAGATCAAATAGAAAAATTAGCGACAGAAAAATATGGAGACTTAGCAGGATTGGCACAGCAGTATTTATTCTATTGGAAACGTGAAGCGTAAGTTTTGTTCAAAAAATAATCATCATTTGACGTCGTTAGACTTTATTTGAAACGCGGTTACATACAATACGTATGCGCCCTTGCCTTTCAAATAAAGTCTGCCTAGTCAACTAATAATTCTTTTTTGAACAGTAAATGATTTTTACAAATTGAAAGGGGAGAGAGTTTTGAGTATTCAAATTGTATATGGAACATCAGGTACAGGAAAAAGTACATATATTTTTAATCAAATAAATGAACAAATAAAACAAAAAAGTCCATATAAAATAAAAGTAATTACACCAGAGCAATTTTCATATACAGCAGAGCAAAAATTACTTGAAACTTCTTTTTCACAAAGTATGATTTCAGCAGAAGTAATTACATTTGCACGTATGGCATATAGAATTTTAGGAGAAGTAGGCAAAAAAACAAGAATAAATTTATCTGGTTCGGGCAAAGCAATGCTTATAGACCACATTTTATTAACAGAAAATAATAAGTTTTCATTTTTAGGCAAGTCGGATGAAAATGTAGAAATGATATCAAGACAATTGACTGAGCTGAAAAAACATCAAGTTCAGCTAGATACATTAAAAGAAGTTACTAAAAATACTCAAGATAAATACTTACAAAAAAAGCTTGAGGATATTACAAATTTATATGATTTATATAATAATTCAATTCAAAACCAATATATTGATGAAAACGATGGACTAACTCTTTTGGCAGAAGAATTAGAAGAATCAAATGAATTTAAAAATTGTGATATATATATTGACGAATTTGCCGGTTTCACTTTGCAAGAATATGAAATTTTAAGAAAACTTATGAGAATATCACATAAAATTACAATAACGATTTGTGCAGATAATTTACAAGAAAACACAAATGCTGATATAGACACATTTTATAGCAATAAACAAACAGTAAAAAGGATTTTAGAAATTGCAAATCAAGAGCAAATAGAAGTAGAAAAACCAATTTTTTTAAATACACCATACAGATTTAAAACTGAAGAATTACAACATCTAGCAGAAAATATGGCATCACCTTTTTATAAAAAATACAATAAACCAAATGAAAATTTATCAATATTTTTGGCAAGTAATCCATATTCTGAAATAGAAAATGTTGCAATACAAATAACAAAACTTGCAAAAAAAGGCTATAAATATGAAGAAATGGCTGTAATTACAAAAAATATAGATACATATTCAAGTTTGTGTAAAGCAATTTTTGAGCAATATAATATACCAGTTTTTATAGATGAGAAAAAGGACTTAGGAAGTAATATTTTAGTAAGATATGTATTATCTTTATTAGAAATATTTGCAAAGAACTGGTCTTATGAATCTGTTTTTGGTTATATAAAAACAGGATTACTAGATTTAGATACACAAGAAATAGCAGTATTAGAAAATTATTGCTTAAAATGGGGTATAAAAGGAAGTAAATGGTATGCAAAAGAGTGGAGTTTTTACAATGAAACAGAAGAGCAACAAAAACAAATAATATATGCAAGAGATAAAGTTATAGAACCTCTTTTGAAATTCAAAAAACAGTTAGCAGGATTAAAAACAGTAAAAGAAATAACAACTGGATTATATGAATTTTTAGTACAAAATAATATATATGAAAAACTAGAACAAAAAATTGAGGAATTGAAACAAAATAATGAATTAGAAATTGCAAAACAATATGAATTAAGTATTAAAATTTTAACCGATTTATTTGATGAAATAGTACTAGTTTTAGGCAATAAAAATATAACCTTTGATAGATATGCAAAAATATTAAAAATGGGCTTTAACCAAAGTGACTTAGGCACAATTCCTGCAACTGCAGATCAAGTAATAGTAGGAGATGTAGACCGTTCAAGATCACATAAAGTAAAGGCAGTATTTATTATAGGTCTAAATGATGGAAGTTTTCCAAGTATACAAAAAGATGAAGGATTTTTAGATGATAAAGATAGAAATATATTAAAAGAGCAAGGAATAGAACTTGCAAAAGGAACAATAGAGCAAATTTATAACGACAATTTTAATATTTACAAGGCATTTACAACAGCAGAAGAAAAACTTTATTTATCTTATGCTTCATCAGATGCAGAAGGAAAATCTTTAAGAGCGTCAATATTAATAAATAAAATTAAAAGAATATTTCCTAATATAAAAGAACAAAGTGATGTAATAGAAAGAAAAAGCGAAGTATTACTTTCTAAAACTACATTTGACGAATTATTAGTAAATTTAAGAAATTTTACACAGGGTGAAGAAATAGAACCTATTTGGTTTGATGTATACAATTATTATCAAGCTAATTATAAAACAAAATTAGAGTCAGCAATAAAAGCTTTACAATATAAAAATGAGCCAGAAAAATTAAAGCAAAATAAATTGGAAAAATTATATGGCAATACTTTAAAAACAAGTGTGTCAAGACTAGAACAATATCAAGCTTGTGCTTTTTCATATTATTTAAAATATGGATTAAAATTAAAAGAAAAAGATAGCTTTAATGTTGAGGCTGTTGATACAGGAAACTTAATGCATGAAGTAATAGACAGTTTTTTTGAAAGACTAGATGAATTAAACATATCTGTAAAAAATATTGAAGAAGAACAAATAAAACAAATTACAGAAGATATTGTTGAGGAAAAACTAACATTAAAAAAATATGATATATTTAATAGTATTCCAAAATACAGAATATTAGCTCAAAGGCTAAAAAAGGTAATTACAAAATCTATGAAATATATTGTAGATAGCTTAAAATATAGTGACTTTGAAGTGCTAGGGCATGAACTTGAATTTAAACAAGGTGGTCAATATGAGCCAATTATATATGAATTGAAAGATGGCAAAAAAGTTGAGATAACTGGAAAAATTGATAGACTAGATATAGCAAAAACTGCAGATGGAAATTATATTAGAATAATAGATTATAAATCATCAATAAAAAATATAAATTTAAATGAAGTGTATGCAGGTTTGCAACTTCAATTATTAACATATTTGGATGCTGCTTGTGAAAACGAAGAGGTAACGCCAGCAGGAGCATTATATTTTAACTTAATAGATCCAGTGTTAAATGCAAATCCAAATATGACTGATGAAGAAATTACAGAAGAACTAAGAAAACAATTTAAAATGCAAGGGCTTATACTTGCAGATAGTAATATTGTAAGAAAAATGGACACGAATTTAGTATCTGGTAGTTCTAATATTGTTCCAGCATATATAGGCAAAGACGGAGAGGTTAGTGACAAACCAAATACATTAAATAGAAAGCAATTTGAAAACTTGCAGAATTATATGGAAAAAATCATAAAACAAATTTCAGAAGAAATTTTAAATGGAAACATTGGAATTGAACCATATTATAGAACTAGGGATAAGAAAACACCTTGCGAATATTGTAGTTATAAAGCTATTTGCCAATTTAATCAAACTACAAAAAATAATTATAATTACATACCAAATGTTAATAAGGAAAAGGTTCTGGAAAAAATTTCAAATGTTCGCTAGACATTTATGAGTAAATGTTGTACTATATAATCATAGGAAATGAAATAAGCAGATGTGGTTTGCCTCCTACAAGGAGGTGAGGCGTATGGTAGAAATACAATCATTAATTGCAACAATATACATATTATATTATTCTTTAATTGGAGTAACTATCATTACGTTTACCTTAATTATAGCATTAGTTATAGTTTTGAGTAAACAAAAATAAACCAATAAAAAACACATCTGTAATTTGACCGTTGTAGATGTGTTTTTCGCATTTTATATGGCAAACCACATTTGTGGTTTTTCATTTCCTATTATTATTATATAACAAATATTTGACATTTGTCAATAAGAAGGAATAGATATGGAAAATATAGTATATCAAAATAAAAATGGAGTTGAATATATTCAATTTAAAAAATTATTAGAATATCCTGAAATAACACATTGTTATACAATGAAAAATAATAGTGAATTGAATTTTCAAATAAAAAATCGTGACTTTTTTAAGCAAAGTTGTGATAAAATATTAAAGAGTTTAAATATGGAAAATATAAAAGTTGTAAGACCATATCAAACACATACAGATACTGTAAAGAAGATAGAAGATATTAAAACAGTTGATGAACTAAAGGCTGTTGATGGAATAGTAACTAATAAAAAAGATATTGCATTACTTACAACTTCTGCAGACTGCATTTCAATGCTTTTGTATGACCCAGTAAAAAAAGCTGTAGGAAGTATTCATTCAGGCTGGAAAGGTACTTTAAAAGGAATAATAGTAAAAGCGATAGAAAAGATGGTAAATGAATACCAAAGCGACACTGAAGATATTATATGTTGTATATGTCCAAGTATAAGACAATGCTGTTTTGAAGTTGACGAAGATGTAAAAGATTTATTTTATAATAAATACAAAGAGTTAAAAAACATTGACGAAATAATTAAGCTAGGTGACAAAAAGGAAGGTAAGCAAAAATACTATATTGATACAGTGAAAATCAACATAGAGTTATTAAAAAACATAGGATTAAAAGAAGAAAATATAATAGACAGTAATATTTGCACAATGTGCCATTCAAAAGAATTTCATTCATATAGAACTGATGGAAAAAGTTTTGGAGTGAATGGAGCAATAATAGCTATAAAGTAGGAGGTAATTATGATTCCTGAAAAACTAAAAAAAGGTGATACTATTGGTTTAATAGCACCATCAAGCCCTGTACTAAAAGAAGATTTAAAAACAATAAATAATTCGATAATGCTTATGGAAAGTGCAGGATTTAAAATTGAATTTGCACCAAATGCCGTATCAAATAAATTGGGATATTCAGCAACTGCAAAACAAAAAGCAGAAGATATAAATTATATGTTTCAAAATGATGAAATAAAGGCTATATTCTGCATATCAGGAGGATTTAATTCAAACTCTACATTTGACTATTTAGATTATGATACAATAAAATATCATCCAAAAATAATATGTGGATTTAGTGATTCAACATCACTTTTGAATGCAATTTATGCAAAAACTGGATTAGTAACATTTCATGGACCAACATTTAAAGCATTAACTTCGTGGCAAACTCAATATGGATATGAAGAAGTAATAAAAAGGTTTGTGGAATGTGGATTAAGTTTAGGACAAGCAGATGATGAATATGTTACAATTAAAGATGGAAAGGAAAAAGGAATTTTAGTTGGTGGTAATTTAAGCTTGGTAAATGAAATGGTATGTGGAAAATATAGTATTGATTTTACAGACAAAATATTATTTTTAGAAGAGTTATTTGTTGAAACACCACCAGAATTAGTTAGCAATTATTTTTACCATATGAAACAAAATGGAGTATTTGACAAAATAAAAGGAATTTGGCTTGGAAATTATGATGGTGCAGTAAGCATAGAGAAAATTTTGTTAGATACATTAGACGGAGAATATAGTTTTCCGATAATAAAATCAAATAATTTTGGACATATAGATAAGAAAACTGTTATACCAATTGGAACAATGGCTAAGATAGATACAGACCAAGAAAACAAAATAGAATTATTGGAAAATTGTGTAAGATAAAGGAAGTAAAAAATGTACGATAATTGGAAAGATTTAGAAAGTAGTATAAAAAATTGTAATAGATGTAAATTATGTTCAACGAGGAAAAGCATTGTTTTTGGAGAGGGAAACAAACAAGCTGATTTAATGTTTATAGGAGAAGGTCCTGGAGCGGATGAAGATACTCAGGGGCTTCCTTTTGTAGGAAAAGCGGGACAACTTATGAATAAAGCTTTTCAAGGTTTAGGTATAAAAAAGCAAGAAGTATATATAACCAATATAGTAAAATGCAGGCCACCTGCTAATAGAGTTCCAGAGCAAGATGAAGCAGAAGCATGTTTAAATTACTTGCGTAATCAAGTAATCCTTGTAAAACCTAAAGTAATAGTTCTTTTAGGAAGTACAGCTTTAAAAAATATATTAGGAAAAGAGTATTCTATTACAGCTAGTAGAGGTAAATGGATAGAACAAAAAGGAATAAGGTATATGCCTACTTGGCATCCGGCTGCATTACTTAGAGATGAGAACAAAAAGGTTGAATTTTGGAAAGATTTAAAAGAGGTTGTGAAATTTTTTAATGAATTAGGAGTAGAAGATGGAAAATAATATAAAACAAAAAGCTGAACAGTGCTTAAATTGTAAAAATCCACAATGTAGGACAGGGTGCCCACTTGGAAATAATATTCCAGCTTTTATTCAAAAAGTAAAAGAAGATAATATAGAAGAAGCATATAAAATATTGTGTGAAACCACTATTATGCCAGCAATATGTGGCAGAATATGTCCACACAAAAAACAATGCCAAGGCAAATGTATTAGAGGTATTAAATCAGAACCAGTTTCAATTGGAGAACTAGAAGCTTATGTTGGAGACTGGGCGTTGAGTAATCAAATTTGCCATAAAAATATTCAAGAGAATAATAAAAAGATAGCAGTTATTGGTGGAGGTCCATCAGGCTTAACGGCCGCCGCATTTCTCAGAAGAAATGGATACCAAGTAACGATTTATGAAAAACAAAAGGATTTAGGTGGAATTTTAAAAAGAGGAATACCTGAGTTTAGACTATCAAATGAAATTGTAGAAAAAACTATTGAGCAAATTTTAGCTCTTGGTATAAAGGTACAATGTGAAAAAGAGTTAGGAAAGAACTTAGAACTAGCCGATTTAGAAAAAGAATATAACGCAATATATTTATCAATAGGAGCAAATATACCAAGAAATATGTCTATTGAAGGTGAAGAACTTGAAGGAGTATATGGTGGTAATTCATTACTAGAAAATCAAAATCATCCTGATTATACAAATAAAAAAGTTGCTATTATTGGTGGTGGAAATGTTGCAATGGACTGTGCAAGAACAGTTAAAAAAATGGGAGCTAAAGAAGTAGTTGTAATATATAGAAGATCTGAAGCAGAAATGCCAGCAGAAGCAAAGGAAATTGAAGATGCAAAACAAGAGGGAGTAGAATTCTTATTTTTGAATAATATTGTAAAAATATTAGGAAAAGATAAAGTAGAGCAGATAGAATGTATAAAGACAGAATTAGTACAAAAAGAAGGAGAAACAAGAAAATCTCCGGTAAATATTGAAAATAGTAATTACATAATGGAAATGGATTACGTAGTTATGGCAGTTGGGGGAAAAGTAGATAAAGATATAATAGAAAAATGCAATATTGAAACTACATCAAAAAAATATGTGAAGGTAAATGAAAATAACCAAACATCACATGAAAAAGTATTTGCGGGTGGAGATATAGTAGGACAAAATTCGACTGTAGCTTGGGCGTCAAGTGATGGCAGAAAAGTTGCAAGTAAAATAATAGAGTACTTAGAAACAAAATAAAAGTTGGAAATTTTATATTTCCAACTTTTTATGAATTTTGCTCGAAATTTTTACTTAAACCAAATATATTTTTAATTCTTTTAAATAATTTAGAAATTGTATTTTCTTTTACAACTACTAATGCAACATTATTTAAAATAGCTTCATATCTATCATCTAAAGCAATCATTTTGTCAAGATAATAGTTATTAAAATCACTATAGTTTTCGATAATTCCAATATAATTCTTGTAATCATATAATCTAGTACGATAAATTTCAATTTCTTCAGTAGTTGCTATTTTATTAAGTTCATTATCGAAAAATGAACTATAAATTAAATTTTGAGTTTGAATAAATGTATTCTTTAGCTCAGTTTTTAATCTACCAATTTTGAAAGCAATTTTTTGAGCCTTTTCATCTGATAAAGTCTCTTCAAATAATTCATTATTTAAAAAAACTATTTTTTCTTCAATATTTAATACTCTGTCTAAGCTGTTTTGAATATTTAAAAAATTCTTTTTACCACATGATTTTATTAAATCTAATTTAAATTGGTCAGTACTAAAAAGTGTACTTTCAAATAATACATGTTCACCTACTAAATATGCTAATTGATTTACCAAATTACACAAAAGTGGGTAGCAATTTGGACTATTAGTAGGAAGCGAAATGTCATAATACTTCACAACAGTTTCTTTTTGCTCTAAAACTTTAGAGGCTGCTAATTGAACAGCACCTTCGTTTAAAGCCATTCCATATGTTTTAAACTCACTATATTCACATAAACCTAAACGATATAAATTTCCTTTAGCATCTTTTACTTCTTGAATATGATGAATGAGTTCATGAACAGCAAATTTCTCTAAATCTTTTAAAGGCACACCAGCCTTAAAATATATAGATGAATTTTTATAAAAGTAAGTTGCTTCAGCATATCCTTCAGGCATTTTAGCTATATACATTGGAGTTCTAGAAAATTCGATAAATAATTGACTATAATCAAAGTGAGCTCTTGGAAATGCTTTGCAAATTTTTTCTGCAACATTTCTAGAAATAGAATTTACGCTTAAAGTATCTAGTCTTCCAATAATTTCAATTCCATCTTTTTTTAATTCAGCTTCAACGTTCATTTATAAAATGTTTCTCCTTAGTAATTTCCTTTTACAATTATACAACATAATATTACAAAATAATATTACAAGCATATTACACTTTTATTACAAATATGTAACAAAAAGGTGTAAATTATGCACAAATTGACATAATGTAGAAAAAGTATTATAATATAATTATCATAGCTTTTAAGCTATTTAAATTTGGAGGTTAGTTATGGCAATACGGAGTTTTTCATCTGAATACAACTTTATGTTGATATTCGACAATGACAAGATCTACTTTAAGGATCTTAATCAATTTGAAGATAAGACCTACAAGGTAGAAGCAGATGAAGCAGAACAACTACAAAGGATGACAAATTTGTCTGTTGCAGACGCAGCTGCAATTTTGGGTAAAGTTGAACAGATTCGAGTCTGTTCAGGCACTGGAAAAAACAGAAAGCCCAACAAAGTGGATTCTGTTAAACTGAATCAAGTACTTGCAATCATCCTTGTAAAAGAAGATTGGAGAGAGCTATTTTGCAATCTTCGAGAGGCAAAATTTTATCAAATCGTAGAAATGTGCGAATCGGATCATCCGGTCGCATACTACGAAAATTGCATGTAAATGTAACCTCAAAAAGAGCCACCTTTATGGTGACTCTTTTCTTTTTATGTCTACTTAACAACAATGTTATAAATTTTATTTTTTACATAAATTTCTTTAACAATATTTTTATCACTGATTGCACTTTTTACAGATTGGCTTTCATGTACTTTTTCTTTTACAATTGCCTCGTCAGTATCTAAAGCAATAGATACAGTGGCTTTTACTTTTCCGTTAACTTGAACTGGAATTTCAATTTCATCATCAATAGTTTTAGCTTCATCATAAGTTGGCCATGGAGTATTTGCTATTGTGTCTTTTGCACCGATTTTCTCGAATAACTCTTCAGTCATATGTGGAGCAAAAGGATTTAATAATTGTAAAAATGTTTTGTATTCTGCTTTGTTTATTCTCTTTAATTTATAAAATTCATTTGTCATAGTCATAAATGTAGAAACCGCTGTATTAAACTTCATTTCCTCAATATCTGAAGAAACCTTTTTAATAGCTTTATGCATCATTTTTTCAAATTCAGGAGAATAGCTATCTCCATCAACTAAAAATTCTTGCATATTCCATACTCTATCTAAGAATTTATTACATCCACGAATGCTTTCCATAGACCATGGAGCTGTTTGATCAAATGGTCCCATAAACATTTCATAAACACGGAAGGTATCTGCACCAAACTCTTCAACAATATCATCAGGGTTTATAACATTACCTTTTGATTTTGACATTTTTTCTCCATTTGAACCTAAAATCATACCATGTGAAGTACGTTTTTGATAAGGCTCTTTAGTTGGTACAACACCAATATCATATAAAAATTTATGCCAAAATCTTGAGTATAATAAGTGAAGTGTAGTATGCTCCATACCACCATTATACCAGTCAACTGGACTCCAATATTCTAGAGCTTCTTTAGAAGCCAAAGCTTTATCATTATGTGGGTCAATATATCTTAAATAATACCAAGAAGAACCAGCCCATTGAGGCATTGTATCTGTCTCACGTTTAGCTTCTCCACCACAATGAGGGCAAGTTGTATTAACCCAATCAGTATGTTTAGCTAAAGGTGATTCACCATTTTCACTTGGTTCATAATCTTCAATATCAGGTAAACATAGTGGAAGTTCTTCTTCTGAAAGTGGAACCCAACCACATTTCTCACAATAAACCATAGGAATTGGTTCACCCCAATAACGTTGTCTTGAAAATACCCAATCACGTAATTTGTAATTTACTTTTCTAGTTCCAATTTTATTTTCCTCTAGGTAATCAATAACTTTTTTGATAGCTTCTTTTACTTCTAATCCATTTAAAAATCCTGAATTAATAAGTTTACCACTTGCAACATCTGTAAAAGCTTCTTTCTCAATATCACAAACTGTGTTTTCATTTGCTGATTCAATTACTTGAATAATAGGTAAATCGAACTTTTTAGCAAATTCCCAGTCTCTTGTATCATGAGCAGGAACGGCCATAATTGCACCAGTACCATAAGTAATTAAAACGTAGTCTGAAACCCAAATTGGAATTTCTGTATTTGTTAAAGGATTGATTGCTCTAATGCCTTTAATTTCAACACCTGTTTTTTCTTTATTCAACTCAGCACGTTCAAAATCAGATTTTAAACTAGCTTGTCTTTGATATTCTTTTACTTCATCTAGGTTAGTAATTTCACTTTCTAATTCTTTAATAATAGGATGTTCAGGAGCAACTACCATATATGTTGCACCGAATAATGTGTCAGGTCTTGTTGTATATACAACTAATTCTTTATCATGATTTGCAAGTTTAAATTTAACCTCAGCACCTTCACTACGGCCAATCCAGTTTCTTTGTTGTGCTTTGATTTTATCTAAATAATCAACATCATCTAAGTCATCAATTAACCTTTGAGCATATTCTGTTATTTTTAACATCCATTGGCTTTTTTCTTTTTGAACTACTGGACTTCCGCATCTTTCACAAACACCATTAACAACTTCTTCGTTTGCTAAACCTACTTTACAACCAGTACAAAAGTTGATAGGCATTGTAGCTTTATATGCTAAGCCATGTTTATATAATTGAATAAAAATCCATTGTGTCCATTTATAATAATTAGGATCTGTTGTATTAACTTCTCTAGACCAGTCAAATGAAAAACCTAATGCTTTTAGTTGTTCTCTAAAATGATCAACATTCTTTTCAGTTGTAATTTTAGGATGAACATGATTTTTGATAGCATAGTTTTCAGCTGGTAATCCAAATGCATCAAATCCAATTGGATATAATACGTTATATCCTTCCATTCTTTTCTTTCTAGCAATAATATCTAATGCAGTATAGCTACGTGGATGACCAACATGTAATCCTTGACCAGAAGGATAAGGAAATTCTATTAGTCCATACCATTTCTTTAATGAAGGATCATCTTTTGCATAAAAAGTGCCTTCACTATACCATTTGTTTTGCCATTTTTTTTCAATATCTTTAAAGTTATATCCCATAAACCTCACTCCTTGTGTAAAATCAAATCTATTATATAACATTTTAGAGTGAAAGAAAAGAGGAATTTGCTAAAAAATTGTTTATTTAAGTAAATTTATTTACAAGCTTAAAATGTTAGTATATAATTACACTAAATTGGAAATAATTATTCACAAGAGAGAAAGGAAAATTTGAAAATGGCAAAAGAAGTTAGTGAAGAAGAGAGAAAAAGAATAGAAGAGATGATAGACAGCTTAGTTGAAAGAGCTAAAAAGGCATCTGAAGAATACATGAAATTAGACCAAGAGCAAGTTGATGAAATTGTAAAACAAATGGCAATGGCTGGCTTAGAGCACCATATGGAACTTGCTAAAATGGCTGTAGAAGAAACTGGCAGAGGTATTTACGAAGATAAAATTACAAAGAATATGTTTGCAACAGAATATATTTATCATAGCATAAAATATGATAAAACAGTTGGAGTAATTGAAGATAATGCAGAAGAAGGTTATGAAGAAATTGCAGAACCAATAGGAATTATAGCTGGTGTAACACCTGTTACAAACCCAACTTCAACAACAATGTTTAAATCACTAATTGCAGCAAAAACAAGAAATGTTATAATATTTGGTTTTCACCCATCTGCACAAAAATGTAGTGTTGCAGCAGCAACAATTTTAAGAGATGCTGCTATAAAAGCAGGTGCTCCAGAAGATTGTATTTTATGGATTGAGGAACCATCTATAACAGCTACAACAGCTTTAATGAATCACCCAGGAGTTAATTTGATTTTAGCAACTGGTGGAAGTGGAATGGTAAAGTCAGCATATTCATGTGGAAAACCAGCATTAGGTGTTGGACCTGGAAATGTGCCTTGCTATATAGATAAAACTGCAAAATTAAAAACATCAGTTAATGATTTAGTACTATCAAAATCATTTGATAATGGAATGATTTGTGCGTCGGAACAATCAGTTATAGTTGATAAAGAAATTCATAAAGAATTTGAAGAACTTATGAAAGAGGCAGGATGTTATTTCTTAAATGCAGAGCAAACAGAAAAATTACGTAATAGTATGTTTATAGCAGAAAAAGGTTGTGCACTAAATGCAGATATAGTAGGAAAGAGCCCTTACATTATTGCAAAAGGTGCAAATATTGAAGTACCAAAAGATACTAAGGTATTAGTATTAAAAGAAAATGGAGTTGGAATTGAATATCCGTTTTCAAAAGAAAAATTGAGCCCTGTACTTGCATATTATGTGGTTAAAGATGCAGATGAGGGAATAGAATTAGCAGAAAAACTAATTGAATTTGGTGGAATGGGACATTCGGCTGTTATTCATTCAGAAGATAATGAAACAATTCAAAAATTCTCAGAGAGAGTAAAAGTTGGTAGAATAATAGTAAATTCACCTTCAACACATGGAGCAATAGGTGATATATATAATACAAATATGCCATCATTAACATTAGGATGTGGAACATTTGGAGGAAACTCTACAACTGCAAATGTATCAAGTGTAAATTTAATAAATATAAAAAGAGTAGCCAAAAGGAGAGTTAATATGCAATGGTTTAAAGTACCACAAAAAATATATTTTGAAGCAGGTTCTATTGCATATCTAGAAAAAATGCCAAACATCTCAAGAGCATTTATTGTTACAGACCCATCAATGGTAAACTTAGGATATATAGACAAAATCTTATATTACCTAAGAAAAAGAAAAGAGTATGTGCATTCTGAAATTTTCTCAGATGTTGAATCAGACCCATCATTTGAAACTGTTTACAGAGGAGTAGAAATGATGAGAGAATTCAAACCTGATGTAATTATTGCAGTAGGTGGAGGAAGTCCAATTGATGCAGCAAAAGGAATGTGGCTATTCTACGAGCATCCAGAAGCTGATGCAGAAGGAATGAAACTTAAATTTATGGATATAAGAAAACGTACTTATAAATTTCCTAAATTAGGTAATAAAGCACAATTAGTTGCAATTCCAACAACATCAGGAACAGGTTCAGAAGTAACATCATTTGCTGTTATTACAGACAAAAAGTTAAATAAAAAATATCCTTTAGCAGATTATGAATTAACACCAGATGTTGCAATAGTTGACCCAGACTTAGTTATGAGCTTACCAAAAACAATTACCGCAGACACAGGTATGGATGTTTTAACACATGCTATTGAAGCATATGTATCAAATATGGCATCTGATTATACAGATGGATTAGCAGAAAAAGCATTTGAATTAGTATTTAAAAATTTAAGAGAAGCATATAACAATGGAAGTAATGCACATGCAAGAGAAAAAATGCATAATGCAAGTACAATTGCAGGTATGGCATTTACAAATGCGTTTTTAGGGGTATGCCATTCATTAGCACATAAAATAGGGGCAGAATTCCATTTGCCACATGGAAGAATAAATGCAATTTTATTACCTTATGTAATAAGATATAACAGTCAAAGACCAACTAAGTTTGTGTCATTCCCTAAATATGAGTACTATATTGCAGACCAAAAGTATGCGGATTTATCAAGAAGAATGAATTTCCCTGCTTATGGAAATGAAGAAGGAGTAAACTCTTTAATTAAAGAAATTCAAAAATTGAATGCTGATTTAAATATTCCAAAGAGCTTTAAAGAAGCGGGAGTTAATGAGCAAGAATTTATGGCAAAACTTGATTTACTAGCAGATAGAGCATTTGAAGATCAATGCACAACTGCAAATCCAAGATTACCATTAGTTGAAGAATTAAAACAAATATTAATAGATAGCTATTATGGAAATGAAGTTTAAAATATAAAAAAAGGTCAAAAATCATTTGAGTTAACATGTGATTTTTGACCTTTAATATTGTAAAAAATTGACAGTAAACATAAAATGGTATATAATATTATATATCAGCAGTAGCTGAAATTATTAACAAGGAGTTTTTAAAATGAAAGAGAAAGCTTTAGCAACAGCGCGGAAACTGAAGGAAATGGGGATAACATTGGATGACATCATAATGATGTTTGAAGAAATTGACAAAGAAAATTTTAAAAATGAAGAAATATTGATAGAAATCTTAAAAGAAGCGGGAATTACTTCAAACTATATAGGATATGAGTGTTTGATTGAAGCAATCAAACTATACTCTATAAATCCGAAACTACTATTAGTTGAGGAAGTATATCCGACTATTGGAAAAAAATTAGGCATGAAGCCTAATTGCGTAGAAAGAAACCTACGCACAATAGTACATAGAATTTGTGAAAAAAACCCAGAATTTTGTGAAAAAATAATGGGAGAATCGTTTTTAAAATTTCAAAACAAACCCACCAACAAACGATTTATTTTCGCGATAACTAAATACTATCAAAGCAAAAAGAAGACAATAAAACTTAAAACAGAGTAAAACTCCGATTATGGTATATACTTTATGTATATACCATTTTTTTGGCAATTTTAACAATAAAACTTGTAATTTGCCTAAAAAAAGGATATAATAAAACACGTATTTATAAAGGAGATGAGCTTAAATGAAAGTTTCAAGAGAAGAGTTATTACATATTGCAAACTTAGCAAGTTTGAATTTAAAAGAAGATGAAGTAGACACTTATCTTTTACATTTACAAGACATTTTAAATTATGCCAATATAGTAAGCAAAGCGTCAACAGAAGGTTTATCAGAAGCTATTGGAGTAGAAAATAAATGTAATGTATTTCGTAAAGATGAAGTTAAAAACTTTGAAAATAAAGAAGGACTAATGGATAATGCTCCAGAAAAAGAAAGAAATATGTTTAAAATTCCAAAGGTAATTCAATGATTAACAGAAAGGAATGAATAAAATGAATATTACAGAATTAACTGTGCATGAACTTCTAGAAAAGTTAAAGAATAAAGAACTTACGGTAACAGAGATTACTAAAGCTTATGTAGATAGAATAAATGAGAAAGAAAAAGATGTGCAATCTTTTATTACTCCATTAACAGATGAAGCAATGAAAAAAGCTGAAGAAATAGATAAAAAAATAGAGGCAGGAGAAATAACAAACGAATTAGCAGGTATTTCAATAGGTCTTAAAGATAATATGTGTACCAAAGGAGTAAAAACTACTTGTGGCTCTAAAATGTTAGAAAATTTTGTCTCACCATATAATGCAACAATAGTAGATAAAATAAATGAGCAAAATATGATTTTACTTGGGAAAATGAATATGGATGAATTTGCAATGGGTTCTTCAACAGAATACTCATATTTTCATCCAACAAAAAATCCATGGAATCTAAAAACAGTACCTGGAGGTTCTTCAGGAGGAAGTGCAGCAGCTGTTGCAGCAAATTTAGTACCATGGGCACTAGGCTCAGACACAGGTGGTTCAATTCGTCAACCAGCAAGTTTATGTGGTATTGTAGGACTAAAACCAACTTATGGATTAGTATCTCGTTATGGATTAGTAGCATTTGCATCTTCACTTGACCAAATAGGACCAATGACTAAAGATGTCAAAGATGCAGCACTTTTATTAAATGTAATTAGTGGACATGACGAAAAAGACACAACTTCAGCAGAAGTTGAGAAAAAAGACTACACTAAATGCTTAAAAAATGATGTTAAAGGTTTGAAAATTGGAGTACCAACAGAATTCTTTGGAGAAGGAATAAATCCAGAAGTAAAAGCAAAAGTTGAAGAAGCAATTGAAAAATATAAAGAACTAGGTGCAGAAGTAGAAGAATTTAGCTTAGACATTGCAGATTATTCTTTAGCAACATATTACATAATTGCACCAGCAGAAGCAAGTTCAAACTTAGGTAGATTTGATGGAATTCGTTATGGATACCGTACACCAAATTATACAAACTTAAAAGAATTATTTAAAAATTCAAGAAGTGATGGATTTGGTTCAGAAGTAAAAAGAAGAATTATATTAGGTACATATGTGTTATCTTCAGGTTATTATGATGCATATTACAAAAGAGCTCAACAAGTTAGAACACTTGTAAAACAAGAATTTAAAAAAGCTTTTGAAAAATATGATGTAATATTAACACCAACTTCACCAATAGTAGCTTTTGATATTGGAACTAAGTCATCAAATCCTATGGAAATGTACTTATCAGACATTTGCACAGTTTCTGCAAATATTGCAGGAGTTCCAGCTATATCAATACCATGCGGAGTAGATAGCAATAATATGCCAATAGGAATGCAATTGATAGCTAACTATTTTGATGAAGAAACTATATTAAATGCAGCATATACTTATGAACAAGCTACAAACTTTAGAAGCAAATATAGACCTGAGATTTAAGTAAAGGAGAGTAAAAAATGTCAATAGAAGATTATGAAGTAGTCATTGGACTAGAAATACATGCAGAGCTTTCAACCAAAACAAAGATATTTTGCAGTTGTTCAACTGAATTTGGTGCAGAACCAAATACTCATATATGTCCAGTATGCACAGCAATGCCAGGTGCACTTCCTGTATTAAACGAAAAAGTAGTTGAATATGCTGTTAAAGCAGGACTAGCTACAAATTGCACAATTTCAAAAGATTCCAAAAATGATAGAAAAAATTATTTTTATCCAGATACTCCAAGAGCTTATCAAATATCACAATTTGATAAACCACTTTGTGAGCATGGAAATGTTGAAATTGTACTAGATGGCGAGAAGAAAACTATAGGAATTACAAGAATACATATTGAAGATGATGCAGGAAAATTAAATCACAATGAATTTGGAGCAGGAAGCTTGGTTGATTTAAACAGAGCTGGAGTTCCACTAATAGAAATAGTTTCAGAACCAGATATGCGTTCAGCTAAAGAAGCAGAAGCATATATGAGAAAAATAAAATCTGTATTAGAATATATTGAAGTATCAGATTGTAAAATGCAAGAAGGTTCTTTAAGAGCCGATGTCAATGTTTCTGTTATGAAAAAAGGAAGCAAAGAGTTTGGAACTCGTACAGAAATGAAAAATATGAGCTCTTTTAGATCAATTGTAAGAGCAATTGAATATGAAGCACAAAGACAAGTTGAAGTTCTTGAAAATGGCGGAAAAATTGACCAAGAAACTTTAAGATGGGATGATATATCAGGTAAAACATTCTCAATGAGAGATAAAGAAGATGCACAAGATTACAGATATTTCCCAGAGCCTGATTTAGTGGCAATTAGATTATCAGACGAGTATATTCAAAATATAAAAAACAATTTACCAGAATTACCAGAAAGCAGAAAAGAGCGTTATTTAACAGAATACAATTTATCTGAAAAAGATGCAAGAATGTTGACAGCTTCAAAACATATGTCAGATATGTTTGAAAAAGCATTATCAATTTGCAATAATGCAAAAGCAGTAGCAAACTGGTTGCTTTCAGATGTTTCAAGAATATTAAATGAAAAAGAACTTGAGCCATCTCAAATTCCATTTACAGCAGAACAATTAGCTGAAATGATTATGCTAATTGATAAAGGAACAATAAGTTCTGCAATTGGTAAAAAAGTGTTAGAAGAATTATTTGAAAATCCAAAAAATCCTGAAGAAATAGTAAAGAAAAAAGGGTGGATACAAATTTCAGACGAGGGAGCTATAAAAGAAATAGTATTAAAAATACTAGAAAATAACCCACAATCTATTGCAGACTACAAAGCAGGAAAAGACAGAGCATTAGGATTTTTAGTTGGTCAAGCAATGAAGGAAACTAAGGGTAAGGCTAATCCTCAAATGCTTAATAAGCTATTTTTAGATGAGTTAAATAAATAAAATGTGCCATTGGGGACGGAGAATTTTGGCACACAATAATTATTTGTGTGCCAAAATTCTCCGCCCCCAATGGCACATTTTTAACTGATTTCTGCTTTTATTTTATTAAATGTGAAGCCGAAAATAACAAAGCCTACCATGAAAAATAAACTTGTTTTAAATAATGAAAATCCGGCATAATAGATAATAGGATATGTAAATAAAAAATCATATGTTAATAAAATTATACTTGCAAAAATAATAAGTAGAAAAGAAAATTTTATGCCACGTTTCATTAAATTTGTAATATTTATATCAATATTTTTAAATTCCAATAATAACTTATTCACTTTAAATCCCTCACTTAATTAAAATACATCTTAATTAAATGTTAACATAAATTTAAATGAAAAACAAAGGAAATTTGTACCAAAAAAAGACGCTATTTCTAGCATCTTTTAATCTTAAAAAACTGTGCACAATTTTCTAAGCTTATGCATTCATTGCATTTAATTTTTTTGCCATGTTAGATTTTTTTCTAGCAGCTGTGTTTTTAACAATAACACCTTTTGTACAAGCTTGATCAACTTTTTTTGTAGCTAAAGCTAATAATTTTGTAGCTTCTTCTTTATTTCCAGCTTCTACAGCTTGTTCAAATTTTTTAACTGCAGATTTATATCCTGATTTAACCATATTATTTCTAAGAGTTTTCTTTTCAATAACATTAACACGTTTTATTGCTGATTTAATATTTGGCATGTTTTGCACCTCCCTTTTAAGCTCTCATAAATTGACTAAATAATTATATCACGCAAAAAGCGTTTTGACAAGGGGTTTTACCAAATAAAATGCAAACTGTCAAAAATATTCAAAAAATTACCAGTTTAAAAAAATCAAAAAAAGAGCATTATAAATAATGAAAAAGCAAAAGACGTTTTTTCAAAAACAAAAACAATCACATTCTAGGAGGTGAAAAATATGACAAATAGCAATAAATCTGTAGTTCCAGAAGCTAAGGAAGCTCTAAACAAATTCAAATATGAAGTTGCTAACGAAGTTGGTGTTAACTTAAAACAAGGATACAACGGAGATTTATCTTCTAAAGATGCTGGTAGAATCGGTGGTAACATGGTTAGAAAAATGATTCAACAAGCTGAAAACAACATGAGATAGTTTCGAATTGTATTTGAGTTGTTGTACTAGAAAAGTTATTCAATTTTTCTAATACAACAAATAAAGAAGGTGTCTTAATATGACACCTTCTTTAATATCCTTTAAGCCTCTGGCTCAACTAGTCCAAAGTTGCTATTATCTTTTAAACGATAAATTACATTAACTTTTCCAGTTTCAATATTTATAAATGTTAAAAATCTGTCTTGAGGTCTTTCTTCTAATTTTAATTTAGCATCTTCTGGAGAAAGTGGTTTAATATCATAATAAATTGTTTTGATAATTTCACCTTCAACTACAGGTGCTTCAGCTTGTACCATTTCTTTAAGACGAATAGACTCTGTCATATTTTGTTGGTCTTTTTTAGTTTTCATTTTTCTAATTTGGCCTTCTAAAATATCAAGATCTTTATCAATAGAAGCATATAAATCTTTATGCTCTGTTGTTGCTCTAAATCTATCAGTAGGAGTTTTAACCTCCATTTCTGCTACTTGTAAGCCACCTTCTGTTTTGATAGTTGCAGTTACATCAAAGTCTTCTCCAAAATATTTTACTAATCTTTCTGATTTTTTACCAATATAATCTTTAATTGCATCTGTTGCTACTAAGTCTTTAGATACTATTTTAATGTTCATACTAATCTCTCCTTCCAAAATTTACATATTTTCATTGGCATGACCCTATTATATATGTTTTATATTTCTTTTGCAAGTAGTTTTGCAAAATATACATTGACAAGCTAGAAGGTAAAAGAATATAATATGTATGAAAATAACAAAAGAGAGAGGTAAACATGTATAAATTAGTAGCAATAGACTTAGACGGAACATTATTAGATTCATATGGTCAAATATCAGAAAACAACAAAAATGCAATAAAAAATGCAATAAATAAAGGAACGAAGGTAGTAATAGCTTCAGGAAGAGGAGTGATGTCTGTAAAAAATTTTGCAAATGAAACAGGAGCAAATGAATATGCAGTTTGCGGTAATGGGGCTATAGTATATGATTTAAAAGAAGAAAGTATAATATATGATAAATTTTTAAGTAAAAAAAAGGTGTTACAACTAATAAAAATATGTGAAGAAAATAGTATTTATTATAGTATTTATACTCAAAACAGCATTATAACAAAATCATTAAACTACAATGTTTTATTCTATCATCAAGAAAATGCTAGTAAACCAGATGGCAAAAAAACTAATATATGTATAACAGAAGATGTATATCAATATGTGTTGAACAAAAAAGAAAGTGATTACACTAAAATAACTATTTGTGATGACAATAATATAATTTTTAATGGCATAATTAGAAAATTAAGAGAAGTAAAAGGTATAGATGTATTGGATGTAGGACATATGTCTAGAAAGTTAATGAAATTAGGAACAGAAATACATTCAATAGAATATTTTTATACAGAAATAACAAATGAAAATACAAATAAATGGAATGCACTTGAGTTTTTAATTAAAAAACTTGGAATAGAAAGAGAAGAAGTAATTGCAATTGGAGATAATGTAAATGATCAAACAATGCTTGAAAATGCTGGGTTAGGAGTTGCAATGGCAAATAGTGCGCCATATGTGCAAAAAATGGCAGATGTTGTTACAGAAAGCAACAATGAAGATGGCGTAGCAAAAGCAATAGAAAAATATATTTTAGAGTAACAATTGAATAGAAAAATATAAAAATGCACATAACTATAATTAGATAGGAGTGTGTATTTTTTATGGAAAAAAAGAATAAAAAATTTGCTAAAGAAGAAATTGGAAATTTAGAACAATATGAAGATGTTACAAAATACGGTGAATTTGTGTCATCATATTTTGCGTGGATGAGTTTAGAAGAGCAAAAAAATAGAGTTAATAAAATGGAGAATATGACAAATAAAAAATAATTTTTTTTTTACAAAACATATTGACAAACAAAAAAATGAGAGTATAATATATATTGTAGGTCAAAGAAAGTCAAAGTCAAAGGAGAAAATAAAAATGAGAATGTCAGATGTAATAGAAGATTTTATAAAGCAAATGTTTGAAGATGAAGATGTTATTGAAATACAAAGAAATGACTTGGCACAGCATTTTAATTGTGTACCATCACAAATAAACTATGTAATAGCAACAAGATTTAAACCATCACAAGGCTATTATGTAGAAAGCAGAAGAGGTGGAGGAGGTCACATTAAAATAGAAAAAGTTAATGTAACCAAAAGCAATTATTTAATGCATGTAATAAATAGTATGGAGAATAAAATAACATCACAAGAAGTAGACATTTTTATAAGTAACTTCTTATCAGAAGGCATTATTTCTAAAAGAGAGGCTAAACTATTAAAGGTAGCAACAAGTGACAATGTATTAACAGTTCCTCAAGAAATTAAAGATACTTTAAGAGCAAGAATTTTTAAAAATATGTTAGTTAATTTAGTTGAGGACTAATGACCAAACATAAATATAAAGGAGGTAATTTTTATGTTATGTCAAAATTGTGGAAAAAATGAGGTAAACTTTAGATACACTCAAGTTATAAATGGTGAAAAAAGAGAAATAGCACTTTGTGATAAATGTGCAAAAAAATTAGGTTTAGAAGGCTTAGATTTTTCTGGAGAAATACAGGATTTATTTAATATGTCATTTGCAGAAAGCTTTTTACCAAGTTTTGCTAGAACAAATATGTTAGGAAGTAGAAATTTGGGAACAATATTTAATAATGATATATTTAATAATCCATTCTTTGGAGAAGTTAGTGAGGAACCTGAGCAAATAGAAACTACAAGTAGCTTAAGTGATGCTGAAAAACAAGATGTATTAAAAGATATTGAAAATGCAACAAAGAAAAATAAACAAGAAAACAAAAAACAAAAATTAGAAAGTGAGTTAGAAAAAGCAATTAAAGAAGAACGTTATGAAGATGCAGCAAAAATAAGAGACGAAATAAAAAAAATAGACTAATACAGAAGGGAAGTGTATGTATATGGTATATAAATTTACAAAAAGAGCAGAAAAAGCATTAGAATATGCAGGTGACCTAGCACAAGGTTTTGGACATAATTATATAGGTACAGAGCATATTTTATATGGTTTAGTAAAAGAAGGTAGTGGTGTTGCAAGCCAAGTACTTAATATGCAAAAAATTACAGCAGAAAATGTTGTAGAAGAAATTGAAGTTTTAATAGGCAAAGGAGATAAATCTCAAAATAGAGGTGAAATAGGTTTTACACCTCGTTCAAAAAGAGTTATTGAAAATGCCTTTTTAGAGGCTAGAAAATTAGGTTCTGAATTTATTGGAACAGAACATTTACTTATAGGAATTATGCGTGAAGGTGATAGTGTTGCTGTTAGAATAATGATGGATTTAAATGCAAACCCTCAAAAATTATATAATGAAATTGTTAAAGTTATAAATGAAGATGAAAATGCAGGAGCAAATGACAAACAACCTAAGGGAAAAGCTAGAGGTAGCTATAATCAAACACCAACTTTAAATCAATATGGAACAGATTTAACTAAAAAAGCAACTGAAGGAAAACTTGACCCAGTTATAGGTAGAAAGGACGAAATTCAAAGGGTTATACAAATTTTATCAAGAAGAACTAAAAATAATCCATGTTTAATTGGTGAACCAGGTGTTGGTAAAACAGCAGTAGCAGAAGGATTAGCAGAGAAAATAATTGCTGAAGATGTACCAGAAATGTTAAAAAATAAAAGAGTAGTAAGCTTAGATATTGCTAGCATGGTAGCTGGTGCAAAATATCGTGGTGACTTCGAGGAAAGAATTAAAAAATGCTTAGAAGAAGTTAAAAAAGCAGGAGATGTTATATTATTTATAGATGAAGTTCATACAATTGTTGGAGCTGGTTCAGCAGAAGGTGCAGTTGATGCTGCAAATATTTTAAAACCACTTCTTGCAAGAGGAGAGGTTCAAGTTATTGGTGCTACAACTTTAAATGAATACCGCAAGTATATTGAAAAAGATAGTGCATTAGAAAGACGTTTTAGCCCAGTAACAGTAGGCGAACCAACAAATGAAGAAACAATAGAAATATTAAAAGGAATTCGTGATAGATATGAAGCACATCATAATGTAAAAATAACAGATGAAGCTATAAAAGCAGCAGTTGAGCTATCTACAAGATATATAAATGACAGATTTTTACCAGACAAAGCAATAGACTTAGTTGACGAGGCAGCATCTAGAGTAAAAATGAGAACATATACTCAACCAGATACATTAAAGAAATTAGAAGAAGAAATTTCTGCTATGAATAAAGAAAAAGATGATGCTATTAAAGTTCAAGACTTTGAAAAAGCAGCAGGCTTAAGAGATAAAATAAATGTAGAAAAAGAAAAATTACAAAAAGAAAAAGAAAAATGGGAGAGCAAAAATACTAAAAGTATAACTACTCTAACAGAAGAAGATATAGCAGAAGTAGTAGCTAGTTGGACTGGTGTACCAGTTAAAAAATTAACTCAAACCGAAAATGAAAAATTGAGAAACTTAGAGCAAACTTTACACCAAAGAGTAATTGGTCAAAATGAAGCCGTTGACGCAGTTGCAAAAGCTATAAGAAGAGGAAGAGTTGGTTTAAAAGATCCAAATCGTCCAATAGGTTCATTCTTATTCTTAGGCCCTACTGGTGTAGGTAAAACTGAGTTATCAAAAGCATTGGCTGAAAGCTTATTTGGAAATGAAGATGCAATGATTAGAATTGATATGTCTGAATATATGGAAGGACATTCTGTATCTAAATTAATTGGTTCTCCTCCAGGTTATGTTGGATTTGACGAAGGTGGTCAATTAACAGAAAAAATTAGAAGAAAACCATATTCAGTAATTTTATTTGATGAGATTGAAAAAGCTCACCCAGATGTAATGAATATGTTACTTCAAATTCTTGATGATGGTAGATTAACAGATGCTCAAGGAAGAACAGTTAACTTTAAAAATACAGTTATAATAATGACATCTAATATTGGTGCAAGACTAATTACAGATAAAACTACTTTAGGATTTTCAGCAGGAGACAAAAAGGAAGAAAGCCAAAAAGAATATGAGACAATTAAAAAAGATGTTATGGGAGAATTAAAGAAACAATTTAGACCAGAATTTATTAACCGTATAGACGAAATTATTGTATTCCATAAATTAAACGACGAAGATATTAAGCAAATAATTGATATTATGCTAAATCAAGTAACAAAAAGAATGGAAGCTAAAGATATTGAACTAGAAATTGATAATAGTGTAAAAGAGTTAATTGCTAAAAATGGTGTTGATACTAACTATGGCGCAAGACCACTAAAAAGAGCAATACAAAATATACTAGAAGATAAAATTGCAGAAGAAATTTTGGACGGAAATATTAAACCAAATAAAAAGGCAGTTATTAAAGCAGAAAATGACAAAATTGTAATAAGCTAAAAACAAAAGTAAATTCCAGCATTTGTTGGAATTTACTTTTATGTTAATCATTATTAGTAGCTGAGCACAGTATGATCCATATATAAAGCACATAATGAAAATAGTTTACGTAAATAATTGACAACGATAATAATTAGTGCTATAATTTTAGTATAGTTTCCCAATAGGGTTACTTATATATGGAAGAGTAGGAAATATTTGAAGTCTGGCAATGTATACCGCCAGAGAAAGGAAGGAGCAGATTATGCAATATCGGTATCCGTCAGGGTACTACTAGTGAGGGCTTTTGACCTAAAAATGTAGCGGTACATCCGCAAAAAGAGGAGAAAAAACAATGAAAATCAAATTCTTAAGAGGATTCCCCTAGCAATTTATTATTAGCCATTGCACTCCTAAAACATAAGCCAAGTCAACCTAACCTATCCTATCCTCTCTATCCTATAAAGAAGCCGAGCAAATTGCTCGGCTTCTTTCTTTAATTTAATACTAAATTGGATTTACGTGTACTATTGCTTTATAAACATTATCTAATTCATTTACATCTTTCTCAAACTTGTCAGCTAATTTGTGACTATCAAAAGTAGACATGTTTCCATCAACACATATGGTTAAAACAACAATATATTTATAGCCAACAGGAGTAGAAGATATTGCATCTAACTTTTGTATTTCTTTATAATTATGAGCAATATCAGTAATTATTTCTTCGGTTTTAGGGTCTATTGACTTATCCATTAAGATGTTGTAACTTTCCATAAAAATTTTAAAGCCTGTAATGCATATCCAAATAGAAATAGTAATACCAACTATACTATCAAACCAATAAATATTTATAAGAGTAAATAAGATAGAAACTAGAGTAAGACTAGTTACAATACAATCATTAAAATGGTCCTTTTTATTTGCTTCTAGCAAAATATTGTTATATTTCTTAGCTAATCTTGAAGTATATAAATAGAGTGAAAGTTTTACAATAATTGTAGCTAAACAAACGGCAACTAAAAGCCAGGAAAATACTAAATTGCTACCATTGATTAAAGTATAAACAGAATCATATAAAAGTTTAAATGCAATTACAATCATAGATATAGCGATAAACATAGAAAATAAATACTCTGCTTTTCCGTGTCCAAAGTTATGGTCAGAATCTTCAGGAGTACTTGCAATTTTGTTTCCAATAAAAGTCATAAGAGATGCAAAAATATCACCTGCGCTATTAGCAGCATCTGCAATCATAGCTTGACTTTTAAATACAAATCCTACTGTTCCTTTAATTATTAATAAAAATATATTGCCAATTATTCCAAATAATCCAGCTTTTTTAGTTTCTTCAAAACGATTCATAATAATATCCTTACTTTAAATTTAAAATCATTATATCATATATTTTACAACAAAAAACTAAAAATATGAAAATAGTTAAGAAAAATGTTAAATTTGCAAATTATGTAAATTAGTGGTATAATTAAAGTACATTCGCAAGAATGAATTTTTAAAGGAGTGAATTCACACCATGGAAAAACGGCAAGTTTATATTTCGGGACCTTTGACCAACAGCAGTAAAAAGGAGCTCTATGAACTCCTTGGTGAAGAATTTGAGAAGTGTGGTTTTTCCGCATATATTCCTCATCAGCACACTGACCCTGTAAAAAATTCCAAGATTACACCTGAAAAGGTGTATCAAACCGATTATCGGAAGATTATTGAATCTTCCCTGTTGGTTGCCTATGTTGGGGAACCTTCACTCGGTGTAGGACAGGAAATTCAAATAGCCTCTTTTAATCAAGTGCCAATTTTGTTGGTATTTGAAAGGGACGCAAAGGTCAGCCGTATGACTCTCGGGACACCAATGGTTAAGCAGACCTTTCAATTCGAAAATATTGAAAAACTAAGAAATTGCGTTAGGCAATTCATGATCTGGTATGCTAAGCCCTAACACTCCAAGAACTCTCTACATTATGTAGGGAGTTCTTTTTATTCATTTCTTTCTTATATTTCTATTGATATTTATAAATTTATTGTATAAAATATAAACATAAAATATTGAAAGGGGAAAATACTAAAAATGAAAAAAAGTTTAATCAAAATACTAGTTATGCTAGCTGTGTTTGCAGGTATTATTTTAGTAACTAACCAAGTGCAAGCAGGTAGCATTAGATTAAATAGCTTAAACTTTCAAATTCAATTAAATGAAGATGGAAGTATGGATGTAATCGAAAACTGGAATGCTAGAATTACAGATACTAATACAATGTTTAAAGATTTCTATTTAGATAGTTCTAAGTTTAAAAAAATAACAAATGTAGAAGTATATAGAGTTGATTCAGGCAACAGACAGAAACTAACTCAAATTGATGAGGAAATGTATCATGTTACTAAGAATTGCTATTATGGCTTACCAATTAGTGGCAACAAATTTGAAATTGCTTGGGGAGCTTCAGTAAATGGAACAGAGACAAGAAGTTATCAAATTAAATATAAAGTAATAGATGCAGTAAAAACATATTCAGATTGTTCAGAACTATATTGGCAATTAGTAGGTACAGATAATGCTATACCTGTAACAAAGCTAACAGCAACCATCAAATTGCCTAAAGCAGTATCAGAAAAGAACAACATAAGAGGCTGGGCACATGGACCATACAATGGAAATATTTCTGTAAACAAAGATAATATATATTTAGAAGTAGAATATTTGGATTCAGGAGTAATGGTAGAGGCTAGAGTGATTACTTTAGAAAATTTATTTACAAAAAATAAAGTAACAAATACAGCTAAATTTAGTTCAATATTATCAGAAGAACAAAAATGGGCAGATCAAGCAAATAGAGAAAGAGAAGAATACATTAAAGAAAAAGAAAATGAAGAACGTATTGAAAAAATAGTTGAAGTCGTTTATATTATAGCAAATATTGCATTAGGTATATTCTTAGTATATAAACTAATAAAAAACGGAATAAAAGCTAGCAAAATAGAAAAGAAAAGAATGCCTGAAATGGATTATTTTAGAGATATTCCAAATAAGCAAGCTTCAGCAGGTGATGCCGCATATTTATATTACTTTAGAAGAGGAAGCTTCAACAAAAATATATCAAAAATTTTATCTGCAACTCTATTACAACTATCACTTAAAAAATATATAGCATTTTCAGAAGATAATACAAAATCGAAGCCACAAGTTAGGATAAATATTTTAAATAGCACAGAACAATTAGAACCACTAACAGAGGATGAAAAAACAGTATTAGGCATACTTAAAAGCGTTACGAGAGATACTACTAAAGAAGGCAAAATTGCAACTTTTACAATGAAAGAATTTGAAAAATATGCAAAAAAACATTGTGAAAGCTTTATGTCAAAGATTAAATCAATAGAAACTGATGTAGAGAAACAACAAATAGCAATGCAAAATTATTCAGAAGAAAGTAAAAAACAAGCTTCTAAATATGTAGGAAAATCTACAATATATATTGTACTTGGCATAATTTGTATGTCAATAGCTCCAATAATAGGTATACTTCTAATAATAAATGCTATTCCATATTTTATTATGACTAACAAAACACGTCAGTTAACAGATAAAGGATTAGAAGAAAAAGCAAAATGGATAGGACTAAAAAGATATATGGAAGATTTCTCATTATTAAATGAAAAAGAAGTGCCAGACTTAAAACTTTGGGAAAAATATTTAGTATTTGCAACAGCTTTTGGAATTGCAGATAAAGTATTAAAACAACTAAAAATTAGGTATCCAGAACTACAAAATATAGATGGATACGACTATGCATATATGCATATGTTATACCATAGCTCATTAAATAACTCATTCTTAAATACGCTTAATACATCAGTAAATAAAGTGTATATGGGAGGCATGAGTGCAGAAGCTGCTAGAAACGGATATGACGGAAGTAACTTTTCATCAGGAGGAGGCTTTGGAGGAGGCTTCTCTGGTGGTGGCGGAGGCCGGAGGCGGCGGAGGCCGGAATGGGTGGAAGATAAGCCATAAAAAAGTAGCCATTCTCATATGGCTACTTTTGAAAATAAAAGGGGATGTTTTACTAATCTATAGTCAATAACGGAGTAACTAATTATTGACTACGTATATAATATACCAATACAATTTGTCCTTTGTGTGAATTCAAAGTGACAAATTTGAAAAAGAAATATTAAAAATTTATTAATATTAAAATAAGCCAATGTTTTTAAACATTGGCCTGTTTGTTAATTATAAATATAATTTTGTGGGTTTACACTAACCCCATTAACTTTAATCTCAAAGTGTAAGTGGTTACCAGTTGAGTTACCAGTTGAACCAACTGCACCAATTACGTCACCGGCTTTAACGGTATCTCCAACTTTTGCATATAATTTACTACAGTGACCATAATAAATTTGTACACCATTACCACAGTCAACAATAATTAAGTTACCATAGCTTCCTTTATAACCAGAAAATGTTACTTTACCGTCACAAGCAGCCTTAATTTTTGTACCATAAGGTGCAGCAATATCTAGACCATTATGTGGGTAACTACGTATACTTTCCCTACTACCAAAACGTGAAGTAATAACACCTGAAATTGGTTTTTGAGCTAAGTAAACACCATTTACAGAAGCATCATCGATTTTTTTAAGTTCCTTATTAACCGATTTTGAAGCAACTTTGATGTCAACAGTTTCATACTCATTTGAATCTTGAGTATATAACTCATTTATACCAATTGTGAATTTTATATCTTTATATTTTTTCTTCATATCTGCAACTAGATTTTCGGCCTCTTCTAATGAATCTACAACTGATTTTTGTTCACCGTTTAAAGTTACAGCATAATATTTATATGTTATCTTTGCATTTTCTTCAATTTTGGCAATGACATAATCATCATTTACCTCTGTATTATTACTAATAAAACTTAAGCTATATTCAGGAATAGCACAGTCAACATATGCAATGTTACCAGTTCCTTCTAAAGCTAATTTATCATTTATTTGTTTTTCAACTAATTCTTTATTTTGAACATAACCAATATGTTCACCAGAAATACTTACACTACATACTAGTTTGTATTTCATTAAAATTATAGCTATAATAATAAACAAAGCAATTGCTACTAAATTAACTAGTTTAAATCCTTCTTTTGTATAGTATTTAATTTGCTCGTTTAAAATAAACTTCACACTCCTTTTGTTGTGCATTTTTTAACTGCACGACATCTTCTATTATACTACATATTGTATACAATTTCAAATAACTTATACTTGTAAATACCAAAATTGAGCTATTTATGTAAATATGTCAATGCCAGAAAATGAAAACACTACCATTTTTCTCATTATTTCTCATCTTTTCTTTAATTTTCTTTAAGATTTGGCTATTGACTTTGGAATGATTATGTGTAAGGCAAAAGGCAGCCATTATTAGCTGCCTTTTAGTGTTTTTGTAACTTATGGTTGTTCTTGAAGAGTAACAGTTATTGTCTTTTCTTTTCCAGCACGATAAACTTTAAGTTTTATAGTATCTCCAATTTGCTTTTTATTTTTAATTTCATTTAGTTCATCCATTGTTGTAATTTTAGTTCCATCAGCTTCAATAATAACGTCTCCGATTTTTAAACCAGCTTTTTCACCAGCAGAAAAATCCTCTATAGTTTTAATATATATACCAACTACTAAGTTATTGGCTTTAGCAGTTTTCTCGTCTAAATCAATACCACCAACTCCGATATATGGTCTTTTTACTTTGCTGTACTGAATAAGTTGCTCGTAAATGTTTTTTGTTGAATTGATTGGTATAGCAAAACCCACACCTTCAACACCTGTACCAGAAAGTTTTAGAGTGTTAACACCGATTACTTGTCCTTTGCTATTTACTAATGCACCACCACTATTACCAGTGTTTATAGCAGCATCTGTTTGGATTGCAGTATATTTATTTCCATCACTATCTGAAACATCTCTATTAACAGCACTAATAATACCAGCAGTAACACTATTATCTAATCCTAAAGGACTACCAATAGCCATTGCAAATTCACCAACTTGTACTGCGTCAGAATCACCAAGCTCGGCAGCAGTTAACCCATCTTTATTTATTTTAATAACAGCTAAATCTGTTTGAGAATCAGTTCCTACTATTGTTCCCTCATATTCTGTATCATCATTGTATAATTTCACAGTAACTTTATTTGCTTTCTCAATTTCATAAAAAGAGCTTGAGTTTGAACTTGTTGAATTAACAACATGATTATTTGTTAAAATATATCCATCTTCACTTATAATAATTCCAGAACCCCTTGCAGTTGCAGTAGTAGAAGAACGGTTAAAAATTGAATTAACTGAATATTCTACACTAATAGCAACAATTGATGGTTGTACCTTTTTAGCAACTCCAACAGCTGTGTCTGAATAGCCTTGAAGTGAGATGAGTTGTGTATTTAAATTAGTAGAACTATTTTCCTTTGAATTATTACTAGAAGAATCTGTGACTACTAGTTTTTCTAAAAATGCTTGTTTAATACTTGGAACATTTACACAAAGCCCAATTGTAAGAGCTGTACCAAGTATGCCACATACGAAAGGCAGTATTACAACTTTACCAAATCCTGCTCCATTTGATTTTTTCTTTTTTGGTTCATTAAAAGCTTTGTAATTTGCCTCTGTTGTAGTAGGGCTCATACTTTTAAATTCTTGATTATTGTTTTCATCATCCATTGATAATTACCTCCAAATTTATATAAATATATTTTATCTTAAAACATAATTATCATACAATATATTTGTGAAAAAAATGTGAAAATTTTGTATTTTTTATATTTCATTTGCTTTTTGGTTAAAATATTGTATAATAATAAAGAAAGGAGTGAGAAGATGGAGCAATTAGAAGAAAGCATTGGCTATACATTTAAAGATAAAAACTTATTAAAAAATGCGTTAACACATACTTCATATGCATATGAACATCATGTGGATAGCAATGAAAAACTTGAATTTTTAGGAGATAGTATTTTAGAGTTTTTATCAAGTAAATATATTTATAGCCATTACCCACATTTAAAAGAAGGAGAAATGACTAAAGTGAGGGCAGAAGTTGTATGTGAAGATAGCTTATATATAGTAGCACAAAAACATCATTTTAGTGATTTCTTGTACTTAGGAAAAAGTGAGGCTGTGAGCAATGGAAGAACAAAACCAGCAATTTTAGCAGACAGTGTTGAAGCTGTTATTGCTGCAATATATTTTGATAGTGGACTAGAAGAGGCAGAAAAATTTATTGTAACAAACTTGGCGGAGGCTGTAGAAGCTTCTAGCAAAAATGTTGGAATGAAAGATCACAAAACAGTATTACAAGAAAAATTGCAAGAACATGGAACTGTTCATATAAATTATGAAGTAATAAAAACCAGTGGTCCAGACCATGACAAAACTTTTACTGTTGAAGTATATTGTGATGGAAAAGCGTTAGCAATGGGAGAAGGAAAGACTAAGAAACAAGCGGAAATGCAAGCTGCTGAAAAAGCCTTAGAAAAATTAGCATAGTTGTAGTAGGAGGTAGAAATGAAAAAAGAATATATTATACCAATTTTTGTACCGCATTTAGGATGCCCACATCAATGTACTTTTTGCAACCAAAAAGAAATTAGTGGACAAACTAAACAAGTAACTGCAAATGATGTAAAAGAAACAATAGAGTATTATTTAAAGAACTTTAAAGATGATTCAAAATATGTAGAGGTAGCATTTTATGGTGGTAGCTTTACAGCAATTGACGAGAAGAAGCAAAACGAATTATTAGAAGCGGCTAATGAGTTTATAAAGCAGGGAAGAGTAAATAGTATAAGGTTATCAACAAGACCAGATTATATTGATAAATCAATTTTAAAAAGGCTAAAAAAATATAATGTAAAAACTATTGAACTTGGTGTCCAGTCAGCAAACGACTATATACTAGCTAAATGCCAAAGAGGGCACACTTTTGAAGATGTAAAAAAGGCTTCAAAACTTATTAGACTTTATGGCTTTACATTGGGACATCAAATGATGATAGGACTTCCAGAAAGCACAAAACTAGACGAAATAAATACTGCAAAAGCTTTAATAAAGCTAAAGCCTAAAATTGTAAGAATATACCCTGTACTTGTTATTAAAAATACTCCTTTAGCAAAGGAATATGAACAAGGAGAATACATACCACTAACAGTTGAACAAGCTGTGGACAGAGCAAAAGACATAATGCAATTATTTAATAATGCTAAAATTGAAGTAATAAGAATAGGACTCCAAAATACAGAAGAAATCACAGACCCTTCAGAAGAGAGTAGTCAAGTAATTGCAGGACCATATCACCCAGCGTTTAGACAATTAGTTGAGTCTGGAATGTGGTATGATGAAATTGTGCAAAAAATAAAGAAGTTCAATATAAAGGTTATGCAAGTAACAATTAAAGCAAATCCAGAAAACATAAATAATATCATAGGACATAAAAAGGAAAATGTGTTGAAATTAAAAGAATTTTATGATGTTGATGTAATTGTAAAACCAGATGAAAACATAAAAAAAGGCAAATTTGAAATTGAAATAGACAAAACATACGAAGACATTCTTGAAGAATTTAACGCTAAAAAATAAAAGTATAAAATCACCAATTATTGCTAATAATTAGTAGTAATAGGTGATTTTTATGAGTTATACAAAAACAAAAAAGCTTTTAAAAGTAAAAGAATTTTTAATAGATATGATTTATTTAACTTTAGGTTGTGCAATAATGGCAATAGGTACGGCTGTATTTTTGTTGCCAAATCAACTTTCTACTGGAGGTTTTACTGGTATTGCTACAATATTTTATTATTTATTTCATTTCCAAATGGGAACAGTAATATTGGCGCTAAACATACCATTCTTTATATTAGCATTTTTTAAAATAGGCAAGAAATTAGTAATTAAATCAATTATAGGTACAAGCTTGCTATCACTTTTTATAGATCTATTTGAAAAGATTCCTATACTTACAAATGATAGACTTTTGGCTTGTATTTATGGTGGAATTTTTATTGGCCTTGGACTAGCTTTAGTATTAAAGGCAAATGCATCAACAGGTGGAACAGACTTAATAACATATATTGCAAGAGCATATAAGCCGTATATGAAAACTAGTAGCATAATTGTAGTTGTAGATGTTATTATAATTGGACTTAATGTTATATTTTTCAAAAAGGTTGAAATTGGGCTATATTCAGCAATTAGTATATATCTAATGGGTAAAATGATAGACATTGTTTTTGAGGGGATTAACTTCACAAAAATGGTATATATTATTTCACAAAAATATGAGGAAATTTCAAAAGAAATTGATAATCAATTGCAAAGGGGAAGCACAGGAATATATGCAAAAGGAATGTATACAAATACAGATAAAATGATGCTTATGTGTGTTGGGGCAAGAAATGAAGTTGCAAGAATGAAACAAATTGCAACACAGATCGATCCAAAAGCATTCATAATAATAAGTAATGCTAGGGAAACTTGGGGAAAAGGCTTCAAAGGCGATTAAATGTCGAATTTTGTCATACGATTTTTCTTTACAAATTAAAAAAATGAGTGTAAAATATAATTAGTTTTAAATCATGATTTTTCAAAACAATTTTATTTCAATGGATTTTATTTCTAGAACGAATCCTAAAAAAATAATTTCATAATAAAGGCAGGTGTATAATATGTGTTTACATACACTAAAAGAGAGTTAAGATTATTAGCATTATCTTTAACTTTATTCGTATTGCTAATATATAATTTAGTATTATTTCCACTTATAAATTCTATTTTTAATTTAGACACAAATAAAATTTATTCAAATTATGTTTATTCTAAAACAATACCTATTCAAAAAGCATATCAAATGCCAGATACCACAATATATAAATCTATAATTCAAAAAGACGCAAGTCTTACGGAAGTGAGTGATACAACAAATGAACAGCCTAAGCAAAAACAAGAAGAAAGTAAAACAACAGATGTAAGCAAAGCTACTCAAAGAGATGTGATAAAAGAAAATAAAAATATTAAATGGAGAATTCAAATTCCAAAAATAGATTTAGATGTTCACATTATGGAGGGGACCACATCAGCTGTATTATTAAAGGCAGTAGGACATTTTACAGAAACAAGCAAGTGGCAGGGCAATGTGGGACTGGCAGCTCATAATAGAGGATACCAATGCAACTTTTTTGCCGGAATTAAAAATTTAAAAATAGGTGATGAAATAATATATACAACTACAAATGGAAAGAAAATATATAAGATACAAACTAATAAAGTTATAAAAGATACTGATTGGAGCTATTTAGAAGCTACTGATGACAACAGAATTACTTTAATTACTTGTGAAGAAAATAGAGAAAACTACAGAAGATGTGTTCAAGCAATAGAGATTGCAAATTATAAAATATAGAAAGGAATTTTAGATATGAAAAAAATAATCTCAATATTAATGATATCAATAGTTTGTATAAGTAATTTTATAGGAATATTTGGGACTAACAAAGTAAAAGCAGTAACTGCACCAATGGATAAAGCAGAACCATATTCAAAAGGAGAAGTAGTTTTATTTAGCTATGATGGAATAGGCATTGGAGTAGAAATACAAGTATACAAAAAAGATGGAATAGAATATCCAGTATATTGTCTAAACAAAGGAAAAAGAGGAGTGGAAGTAGGATTTGAATATACAGTAGATGTTAATCAAATGCTAAGTAATCAAAAAATATGGAGAGCAATAATAAATGGGTATCCATTTAAAACCCCAGCAGAATTAGGTTGTAATACTATGGAAGAAGCATATGCAGCAACAAAAATGGCAGTATATGATGCAATGTATAATTATGATTTAAATAAATTTGATACATATAAACATCCAGAGACAGATAAAAGGACAGTCCAAGCAATTAAAAAAATAATAACAAATGCTAGAAACTCAACAGAAACTAAAATTGCGGCGACATTAAATATTAAGCCAGAACAAAATAGTTGGGTAGTTGACGAAATAGACAAACAATATGTAAGTAAAACATATAGTGTACAAGCCTCAGCTGTGAACAAAAAATATACAATTGCATTATCAAGCTCAAGTGATGCCAGATTTAAGATTACAGACGTTAAAAATACAGAAAAAACAGAATTTGATACTACTGAAAAATTTAAAGTGTTAATTCCTATTGTAGATTTAGAAAAATCAGGAGAATTCACATTAACAGCTAAATCAGATTTAAAAACAATGCCAATTTTTTATGGAGAAAGCCCTAATCCAGACTGGCAAAATTATGCAGTAACAGTGGGAGAATATGAAATGGCAGATACTTCAATAAAGCAAACTTATCAAGAAAATAAAACACAAATTGAAATTCAAAAACAAGATGGTGATACAAAAATACCATTGAAAAATGGCACTTTCAATTTACTAGACGAAAATAAACAAATACTTTATTCAGAACTAACTACAAATGATAATGGAGTAATAGAAGTAAAACATCTATTGCCTGGAATTTATTATTTAGAAGAAGTTAAAGCGCCAGATGGATATTATGGTTATGAAGACTTAATTCAAATAGAAGTAAAGTTAAATCAAAAAACTGTAGTAAAGGTAGATAACTATAAAGAACAAGAAGAAAAGCCATCAGAAGATCCACAAGAGGAAACAGAAATATCAGTAGGAGAAAAGAAACTTCCAAAAACAGGATTCTAAAAAGTGGAAAAATAGCGAATTATGGTAGAAAAATCAATTGGAAATTATAACCTATTTTATTGACATAAACGTGGATAGAATATATAATTATTAAGTAAAAAAAGGATAATAATTTAGAAGGGAAATTTTATGATTTCACAATTGATTTTTTTATTTATTTTAATTCTGTTAAACGCATACTTTGCAGCAACCGAAATTGCTTTTATATCTTTAAATGATGCAAAGATCGAAAAACAAGCAAAAGATGGTAACAAAAAAGCCAAACAAATTCAAAAGATGCTTAAAAACCCAAGTAAATTTTTAGCAACAATACAAATAGGAATTACATTAGCAGGATTCTTATCAAGCGCATTTGCTTCAGATGCATTTGCAGGAATGTTAGCTCCAGTATTAAATGAATGGATGCCATTTATAAGTATAGCAACTTGGCAAAACATATCTATTATTATTATAACAATAATTTTATCTTTCTTTACATTAGTATTTGGAGAGCTTGTTCCAAAAAGATTAGCAATGAAATATTATGAAAAAATATCATTTGCAACAATTGGAGTAATAAAAGGAATATCTGTGGTTACAGCACCATTTGTTAAATTATTAACTTGGTCAACCAATTTAGTATCTAAAATCTTCGGAGTAGGAGAACAAGAGGAAGAAATTGTTACAGAAGAAGAAATAAAAATGATGGTAAATCAAGGAGAAGAAAAAGGCTCAATTGAAGAAAATGAAAAAGAGCTTATAAACAATGTTTTTGAATTTAACGACATAATAGCTTCTGAAATTATGACCTACAGAACAGACATATATGCAATTGAAATAAATGAAGATGTATACGAGATTTTAGACGAAATTGACGAATACAAATATAGCAGAATACCGGTATATGAAGAAACTATCGACGATATAAAAGGAATTCTATTTTTAAAAGATATATTAAAATTAGTTAGTACAAGAAAAGAATTCAAAATTGCAGATATTATGCGAGAAGCATATTTTGTGCCAGAATCAAAACCAATTGATGAAATTTTTGAGGAATTACAAGCAAACAAAATGCAAATGGCTATTGTAGTCGACGAATATGGAGGTACAGCAGGTTTGCTTACAATGGAAGACATCTTAGAAGAATTAGTAGGTAATATATTTGACGAATATGACGATGTAGAAGTTGAATATAAACGCTTAGACGATAACACATATTTAATAGATGGAAGTGTTAGCCTATATGAAATGAAAAAAATTTTTGATATAGAACTTCCAGAAGGAGACTATGAAACTTTATCAGGTTACTTAATCGAAAAATTGGGAAGGCTACCAGAGGAAGATGAACACCCAGTTATAGAAGACGAACATTTAACATACAAAATAGAAGAATATGAAGACAGAAGGATAAAGTGGGTTAAAGTATGTAAAAATAATAATAAATAAGGATAAGTGGTGGTAAGATATGAACAAAAAAATTAGATGGATTATTATAGGAATAGTAGCAGTAATAATAATTGCAATTAGTATAATGGCAATTATAAATGAAGTGCAATTACATTATAAAGTAGAAGAAATCAGTGAATATAACTATTTCACATTAGAACAAAACCAAAAATATGGTGTAATTGATAGAAATGGAAATATTATAATTGAAGCGGAATATGAGGCAGTTCAAATTCCAAATCCATCTAAGGCTATTTTTGTTTGTGTAAAAGAATATAATGAAAATACAAAAGAGTATGAAACAGTAGTATACAATGAGAAAAAGGAAGTTTTGCTTTCAAATTATAAGAATATACAAGCAATTTCAATTTATACAAATGTTAATTCAACACCTTATGAAAAAAGTGTATTAACATATAAAGAAAATGGAAAGTATGGATTGATAAACTTAGAAGGAAAGCAAATAACTAAACCAGTTTATGATGAAATTTCTAGTATTAACTATAAAGAGGGCACATTTTTAGTAAAGCAAAATGAACTTGAAGGCATAATAAACATGAAAGGTAAAGTTATAATAAAATGTGAATATGAAAGTGTAACCTCAGATAATTACTATAGTGAAAATGGCAACAACAAACAAGCGGGATTTATTGTAAGCAAAAAGAAAGAAGATGGATACAGATATGGATATGCAAATTATAGAGGAACTATAATATTAAACCCAATTTATACTCAACTTGAAAGAGTTACAGAAATCGCAAATGAAAAGGGAGTATATTTTATTGCATTTAAAAATGGACAAGCTGGACTTCTAAAAAATAACAAAGAAATTTTAAATTATGAATATGAAGACATACAATACAATGTATTAGGAAGTATTTTTGTAACCAAAAGAAATGGAAAATACGGAGCTGTAAATCAAGAAGGAACTACAGTTTTATATCCTGAGTATGATAATGTTTATACTGGTGGAATGTACCTAAATGCCTTAAAGGATAAAGATATATTTATATTTGACTTAAATGGAAATAAAATAGAGACAAATGAAGTTAGTAAAACTAAAACAGAAAATGCAAATTATTATATAACAATTGATAAAAACAATAAATATAAAGTTGTTGATTCAAAAGATAATATAATAATTGACAAAGATTACACATATATTGAGTATTTACCTGGAGACTATTTTATTGTAGAACGTGATTCGAAAAGTGGAATAATTGATTCTAATGGTAAATCAGTTATTGAATTAAAATATGATAGCATTTCTAGGATAAATGAGACAGATATATTGCAAATGGAAACAGACAAAAGTAAAGCGCTATATAACCTAAATATGAAAGAAATAGTAAGCATGGATAATGCAATAGTAAAAGAAGTAAAGGATGAAAAATCATACATCTTACTATACTCTGATACAGATTTTAAATATTTAGATAAAGAGGGAAATATATTAACTTCACAAAATCTTTTTGAAAACAATACTCTATTTGCTAAAAATATAAATGGCAAGTGGGGATTTGTTGATAAAGCTGGAAATTTAAAAGTACAAAATGATTATGAATTGGTAACAGACTTTAATAAATATGGATTTGCAGGAATAAAAAAAGATGGTAAGTGGGGATCAATAAATCAAAATGGAGAAGTAGTACAAGAACCTACTTATGACTTGAAAAGAAATATCCCAGAATTTGTAGGCAAGTATTATCGTGTAAATGCAACTAAATTTAGTGACGAAATATAAGGAGAAAATGATGTATAAACAATTTGGAATAAGCGACGAACTATTAGAATTATCAAAAAAAGTAGAATTAGAAGTGCAAGAACAATTTAAGAAAATAGAAGAAGTATGCGAATATAATAGCTTAAAAGTACTATCAGCATTTCAAAAATATAATGTTTCAGAAATGCACTTTAACAGTACAACTGGATATGGATATTCAGATGTAGGAAGAGATACAATTGAAAAAATATTTGCAGAAATATTACATACAGAGGACAGTTTAGTAAGAGGACAGTTTATATCAGGAACTCATGCATTAACAGTAGCTTTATTTGCATTTTTAAGACCAAATGATATTTTCTTAAGTATAAGTGGAAAACCATATGACACTTTAGATGAAGTAATAGGAATAGTAGATAATCCAAGTTCATTAAAATCATATGGAGTAAAATATGAGCAAATTGATATGATAGAAAATGATTTTGACTATGAGCAAATAAAAGATAGAGTATCAAGAAATGATATAAAACTAATTGAAATTCAGCGTTCTAGAGGATATAGTCTACGTGATAGTATTACGTTAGATAAAATTCAAAAAGTTATAGAAACAATACGTGAAGTAAATGACAAAGTTATAATAATGGTAGACAACTGCTATGGAGAGTTAGTAGAAAAAATAGAACCAACTGATTTAGGAGCAGATGTCATAGTAGGTTCACTAATAAAAAACTTGGGTGGTGGAATCGCACCAAATGGAGCATATATAGCAGGTAAAAAAGAGTTAGTGGAACTAGCTGCTGAAAGATTAACTTCACCAGGTTTAGGCAAAGAAGTTGGACCAAGTTTAGGAATGAACAAACAAATATTACAAGGACTATTCTTTGCACCACATGTTGTAGCAAGTAGTTTAAAAACAGCAGTATTTGCAAGTAAATTATTAGAAAACTTAGGCTATATAGCAAATCCAAAATTTGATCAAAGAAGAACAGATATAGTACAAACAATAACTTTTGGAGATAAGCAAAAACTTATAAAATTTTGCCAAGGAATACAAATGGGTTCACCAGTTGATAGCAATTCAATACCTGAACCATGGGATATGCCTGGCTATACAGATCAAGTAATTATGGCAGCAGGAGCATTTACACAAGGTTCATCAATAGAATTATCATGTGATGCACCAATTAGAGAACCATATATGGCATTTATGCAAGGCGGACTTACTTATGAATATGGTAAGTTGGGAGTGCTTAAAGCAGTAGCTTACATGTTGAAAGAGGAATAAATATGAAAACAGTTGTAATAGGTGGTGGACCAGCAGGAATGATGGCAGCCATAAAAGCAAGTAATATTCGGAGACAATGTTATACTCTTGGAAAAAATGAAGTCATTAGGAAAAAAATTATTGATAACAGGGAAAGGCAGATGTAATATTACAAGCTCACTTCCAATTGAAGAATTTATACAAAACGTACCTGGTAATGGTATGTTTTTGTATAGTAGTTTTAATAATTTTACAAATCAAGACATAATAGAACTATTAAAAAAAGAAGGATTACATGTAAAAGAAGAAAGAGGACACAGAGTTTTCCCTACTACTGATAATGCAAAAGATGTTTTAAATGCACTAATAAAATTATTAAAAAAGGCAAATGTACAAATAAAAACAAATGCAAAAGTAGAAAAAATATTAGTACAAGATGGAAAAGTGACAGGGTTACAAGCAAATATAAATGGTCAAAAACAAACAATAAATGCAGATAAAATTATTCTTGCAACAGGAGGAAAAAGCTACCCTGTAACAGGCTCAACAGGTGATGGATATGAACTAGCTAAACAATTAGGCCACACTATAACAACAATAAAACCATCACTAATACCATTAACAGCCAAAAAAGAAGATTTAGAATTATGCAAAGAACTACAAGGTCTAAGTTTGATAAATGTATCAATAAAGCTAATAGATACATCAAAAAATAAAGTGATATATGAAGACTTTGGAGAAATGTTATTTACACATTGGGGAGTTTCAGGTCCAATAATATTAAGTGGCTCAGCTCATTTGTTAAGATACAAAAACGTAGAAGAGCTGTTATCTAAAGGACAAATAGAATTAAGCATAAATTTAAAACCAGCACTTACAGCAGAAAAGCTTGAAAACCGTCTATTAAGAGACTTTGAAGCGCAAAAAAACAAAGAATATAAAAATAGCTTAAATGACTTATTACCTAAAAAACTAATAGAACCAATAATTAGGTTATCAGGAATAGATAGAGAAAAACAAGTAAATTCAATAACTAAACAAGAAAGAAAAAATTTAGTAAATTTACTCCAAAACTTTAGAATAAAAATAAGTGGATTTAGACCAATAGAAGAAGCAATTGTAACATCAGGAGGAATATCTACAAAAGAAATAAATCCAAAAACAATGGAATCAAAAATAGTGAATGGATTATATTTTGCAGGAGAAATAATTGATGTGGATGCATATACAGGTGGATTTAATTTGCAAATTGCGTGGTCTACTGGATATACAGCTGGAATGTAAGAAAGGAAATTTATGAAAACTATTACAGGCAACACAGAAGCGGAAATTGTTGAAAAAAGATCAAAGTTCATAAGTAACTTGTATTATGTTGAAACAGTAGAACAAGCTGAAAATAAGCTAAAAGAGATAAAAAAGAGATACAATGATGCTAGGCATAACTGTTTTGCATATAGAGTTTGTGAAAAAAACACAATTGTAGAAAGAGCAAGTGATGATGGCGAACCAAGTGGAACAGCAGGTGCTCCAATGCTAAATTTACTTTCAAAATCAGACTTAACAAATTGCTTAGTTATAGTAACAAGATATTTTGGAGGGATTTTACTTGGCACAGGAGGGCTGGTAAGAGCGTATACAGAATCAGCAAAACAAGCTATAGAAAAAGCAAATTTAGTTACAATACAAGTTGGAGAAGAGATGCTTGTAACTATAACATATGATAAGTTGAGTGAGTTTCAATATTATTGTCAAAAAAACAATATAAATGTTATAGAACTTGAATATGGTGAAAATATAATCTGTAAAATACAAGCAATACCTGAAGAAAAAGAAAAAATATTGCAAGAAACAGTAAAAAAACAGTATAATATACAAAACATAGAAGTCACAAAAGAAGTTTATATGAAAAAATAATACATAAAAATAAAGGGTTTTACAAATAAATGGAAAAAACTTCCAAAAACCTATTGCAAAATTTTTATATTCATATTATAATTAGGACAGTAAAAAATGTAAAAATTTTACAAATTTAAAAATAGGGGGAAAGAATTGTGAATGAGAAAATTACGGTATTAGTGGCAGATGATAATAGTGACTTTACTATGACATTATCTAGTTATTTAGAAAAGGAAGAGCAAATTCAAATTGTTGGAATTGCTAAAGATGGTAATGAAGCATATGAAAAGGCAATAGAACTAAAACCAGATATTTTATTATTAGATATAATTATGCCACACTTGGATGGACTTGGAGTTCTAGAAAAATTAGGAGAAACTAATTTAGAAAAAAGTCCATTAGTAATTATTTTGTCTGCTGTAGGACAAGATAAAATAACACAAAAAGCAATATCTTTGGGAGCTCAATACTATATTGTAAAACCTTTTGATATAAACGTCTTAATAAAAAGAATGAAAGAGTTGAAAAATTATCAACCAACTCAGTTTAAGGGAGGATTTATTACTAGAGAAATAAAGGCCCAATACATAGATATTGCACCAGATAAAAAGAAGAACCAAGAAAACCTAGAAGCACTTGTAACAAATATCATTCACGAAGTTGGAGTACCAGCTCACATAAAAGGATACCAATACTTAAGAGAAGCAATAATGATGGTAATAAAAGATACAGATGTAATCAATCAAATTACAAAACAACTTTATCCTGAAATTGCAGATAAATACCATACTACACCAAGCAGAGTAGAAAGAGCAATCCGTCATGCAATAGAAGTAGCATGGGGAAGAGGAGAGCAAAGTGCAGTTGAAAACATATTTGGCTACACAGTATCAGCAGCCAAAGGAAAGCCAACAAATAGCGAATTTATAGCGATGATTAGCGACAAATTAAGGCTTGAATTAAAGTCTGCATAAGGGGTTGAAACTCTTAATAGAAATCATATAAATATTTAACAACAAAAAAATAACCATTTACCTAGCAAAGTAGAATGGTTATTTTTTTATTGATTATAAAAAGAAAAACTGGAAAAAATTTGCTTTGTTCGCTTGATTTTTACGAACAAATGTTATATGTTATTTGCCGTAGGAAATGAGAATAAGCAGATGTGGTTTCCACTTTACATATAACAGAGCATAACTCTGAGAAAGTGAGGTGGTGTTTATGATAGAATTTCTAATGTTTCTAGTTATAGGAATAATGATTTCAACAACCATAAACGTAGCCTTATTAGCAATTATATTTATACAGTGGACAAATAAGGAATAAATAAAAAAACACATCTGTGATTTGACCGTTATAGATGTGTTTTTTCTATATCGTGGAAAGCCATGTTTGTGGTTTCTCCATTTCCTATAATTATTATACACACACTAAATAGATTTGTCAAACTTATTGACTAATAATTCCATGAAATATATAATTAACATAGCAAAAAAACAAGGAGGACTAATAATGTTAATTGAAGTTCCAGAAAAAGTTGCTAAAAAAATAGTAGTAAAAAGAGATGGAAAAAAAGTCGAGTTTGACGGCGCAAAAATTGCACTTGCCATTCAAAAAGGTTTTGGAGATATTGTAGGAAATGAAGATCCTAAAACAGCTAAATATAATGAAACAGATGTAAATAAAGTATATAGTAAAGTTTTAGGTAGAATAGAAAAAATAGATTCTGATAAAATAAAAATTGAAGAGATTCAAGACTTGATAGAAGAGGAATTAAAGAACTTAGGCTATCAGGATGTTTATGGAGCTTTTGCAAGTTATCGTGAAAAAAGAGCCCAATCAAGACAGTTGTTTTTTGATGAAAAAAAACAACATAAATTTCTAAAAGCATTGGAAAATTTAGGATTAAAGTCAGCCAATGTAGAAGAAAATAAAAAGGATAGAAACAATGATAATGAAACAACCATGGGAAATATGTTTCAATATGCAAGTACAATTTCAAGACAATTTGCAATAACATATTTAATGAAAAAGAAATTCTCAGAAGCACACGAAAATGGAGACATATATATTCATGGAATGAATTTTATTCCAACAGGTACAACAAGTTCATGTCAAATAGATATAAGCAAATTATATGATGATGGTTTTTATGTAGGAAATAACTATATAAAAGAGCCAAGTGGAATAATAGCATATTCAAACTTAGCAACCGTTGCAATACAAGCAAATCAAAATGATCAATATGGTGAACAAAGTATACCATCATTTGACTATTATATGGCACAAGGAGTCCTTAAAACATTTAAAAAGCAATTGAAACAATTGATTTTTGACTTTTTAGAGTTGACAGACTTTGATAAATTCATTGCTATAAATGGAATTGAAAGAGAAATAGAAAAAATAAATACTATTGACTTTGAACCAAGTATATTTGATAAATATTGTAGAGAGTCTGAGGAGCTTAAAAGAATGTTTAAAATTGCATATAACAAGGCAATTGAAAAAACTAAAAAATTAACAGACCAAGCAATGGAATCATTTATATATGATTTAAACACAATACATTCAAGAGCAGGGAATAGGCTACCATTTTCTTGTATTAACTTTGGAACAGACACATCAACAGAAGGCAGAATGGTAACCAAATCAATATTAACTGCAATTAACAATGGCCTTGGAAGTGGTGAAGAATGTGCATTTCCAGTAGCAATTTTTAAAGTGAAAACTGGAACAAACTATAACAAGGAAGACACAAACTATGATTTGTTTGAACTAGCATGCACAGTAGCTATTAAAAGAAAGAATATTAACTTTTCTTTCTTAGATGCAGAATTTAATATAGATGATTACAAACAAGGAGATTATGATACAGAAGTTGCATACACAGGAATAGGAAATAGAGTGTTAGAAAATGTAGTTGACTCAAATAAAGCAGTATCAGTGGGCAGAGGAACATTATCAACAACTTCAATAAACTTACCTAGGTTAGGAATAAAACATGGAATTATTTCAAGTGATAAAGCAGACGAAAAGGGATTTTTTACTGAACTAGAAGAAAAATTAGATTTAGTAAAAGACCAACTCTTAGAAAGATATGAAATACAATGTAAGAAAAATACATACAATTTTCCGTTCCTATTAGAGCAAAATGTATGGATAGACAGTGAAAAATTAAAAGATAATGATAATTTGAAAAAAGCACTAAAGCATGGCGTTTTGAATATAGGTTTTAGCGGATTAGCAGAATGTTTAAAAGCTTTGAAAGGAGAACATCAGGGAGAGTCAAAAGAGGCACAAAAATTTGGTATTAAAATAGTAGAATTTATGAGAAAGAAATGTGACGAATATTCTGAAAAATACAATTTGAACTTTAATTTAGTTGCAACACCAAAAGAAGAAATATCAAATAAATTTATAAAAATGGACCAAGCTATTTATGGAAAATTAAAAGGTATAACAGACAAAAATCGTTATACTAACTCTTTCCATATTCCAGAAGGATATAGAATTTCTACAGAAGATAAAATTAAAATCGAAGCACAATACCATAGCATGACAAATGGAGGACATATTGCAATTGTGCAAATAAAAAATGGAGATACAAAGGATGTTATAAATGTTATAAAAACCATGAAAGAAAATGGAATTGGCTATGGAAAGATAGTTAATATGGAGAAGTAAAAATGGACGAATTTGATAAAGAACAAGCCAATAATAGAGAATATGTTTTAAGTATGGTAAAACAAGATGGAAAATTACTAGATTTAGCTTCTGAACGATTACAAGATGACGAGGAAATTGTAATGGAAGCGGTTAAACAAAACCCTATATCTTTGGAATTTGCAAGTAGTAGATTAAAAGATAATGCAAAAATAGTAATGGAGTCAGTATCAAGAGTTGGTTGGACAGCATGTTATGCAAGTGAAAAACTAAGAGCAAATAAAGAAATTATGTTATCAGGGCTGAAAATAGATGGTCAAATTTTATACTATGTATCAAAAGAATTAAGAGACGACAAAGAAGCTGTTTTAGCAGCTGTAACAAATAAAGGGTTAATATTAAAGTATGCAAGTAATAGATTAAGACAAGATAAAGATATAGTATTAGCAGCAATAAAACAAGATAAAAGAGCAAAAGAATATATTGCATCAGAAGAACTAAAAAATGATGAAGACATACAGTTGATATTAAATCCACCACAAGAGGGCTAGAAACAAAATTAAAAAAATAGAATAATTTAAATATAAACATCAAACAATAAGTAATGGTGATTGAAATGAAAATATCATGGCTTAAATATGAGCAAGATAAAAAAAGTTTTCGTTTACCAGAAGCCTTAGGTTTTGATGTTTTTTATTTGTCAGATTTAGAACAAACAGATAATAAAATGAAAGAACTAATAAAAAACGATTATGACACAATAGTTATATCAAATGAGGTTGCTGGTTTTTCAGAAGATATTATAAAAAAATATCAAAAAAGTAAAGATATAAAAATAGTAATTTCTTTAGATAAAGACTAATAAAAATAGAGTATGAAAAATATGAGTTATACTTTTGTGTGTATTGGAACAAATAAAATAGTGCCAGATTCATTTGGACCTAGAGTTGGAAACAAACTCAGACAGGTCTTTTATTCAAGACCAGAAATAAGTGTTTATGGAACAATGCAAAGTCCAGTACATTTGAAGAATGCTACTCGCTTTCTAGAAGAACTAGAAAATAAAAACCAAATAATTTTAATTGATTCAGCTATTGGGAAAAGAGAAGAGATAGGAAACACCTATGTAAATAGAGGTGGAATGGAGATAGGCAAAGCTTTCAACCAAAGCATATATTTTCCAGCAAACATAAATATAAAAACTGTAATTGGAGCAAAAGAATATATGCCAAACTATAGTGTGAATCAAATAGAAAACTTGGCAAATGAAGTTGCTAGTAAAATTGTTAAAATTGTTTTTGAGTTACCTGTATAAAAAATTATAAAATGGAAAAAATTGAGTTATAAACATAAGAAAGGATAAGAAAAGATGAATACAGGTAATTTAAAAAATATTGTGGTGTTAAAAGATTTGCCTTCTAATTTGATAGAAGAGGCAATAGTTGTGTTAAAGGAAAATCAAAAAATACCAAAATTGGAACCTGCATCAACAGACAAAAAAGAAAGTAACTCTGAGCCACAGAAAATCAAAAATTCTAAGGACTATATAATTAAAGAAGCACAAATGCTGATTTCAGAATATATTTCAAAAATTGAAAGCAAAAACAAAAAAGAAAATCAATCAATACAAAAACTAAATAAAAAATGTAAAAGGTTAAAAACAGTAAATCAAGCCTTATTAGTTGGCTTAGCAATTAGCCTTTTGATAAATTTCATATTTTAAGAATAAAGCACTTTTTCCTCACATATAAATGAAACATAAACCACAAAGGAAGAGGTGTATTTTTTTGGAAAGAACATTATCACAAGAAGAAAGAATAAGAAGAGCAGAGGAAATATACTACCGCAGAAAATTGAATAATAGTGATGTTAGAATGCCTAGTTCTCAGGTAAGAGATAAAACTGAAAAAAGGCAGTTCTCTTTGTATAGAAAAGTGGCTATACAAATATTGTTATGTGTGCTAATTTATTTAGTCTTTTCTTTAATTAAAGAAGCAAATTATCTATTTTCTGAAAATGTAATAAATAAAACAAAGGAATTTTTGAGTCAAGACATAAATTTTGAAGTTATATCTTCAAGAGTAAATGAATTCTGGCAGAATAATAAAGACAAATTTAGTATTTTTACAAATAACGAAGAACAAAATGTAAATAATGAGCAGAATACAAATATTGAAAATAATGAGCAGAATACTGAAAACAATGTGCAAAACACAGAAAATAATACTAGTCAAAATGAACAAGTAAATAATGAAACCACAGGAATAGGTGGGTCAAGCTCTACAGAAAATAATCAAGTTGATGAAAATACTAAAAAAAGTCAAATGGAAATTGATGCTGAATACATAAAAAAGAACTTTGAATTGCAATTGCCTATAAAAGCAAAAGTTACTTCTGCTTATGGAAAAAGAGAAGCGGACGAAATTGTATCTGCAGACCATTCTGGAATAGATTTAGGAGTAGTTGTTGGAACAACAGTGCTAGCAGCAATGGAAGGAACAGTTACAGTAGTGTCAAATGAAGGTGAATACGGCACACATGTTAAAATTGTAAATAAAGATGTCACAACCATTTATGCACATTGCAGTAAGATTTTAGTTAAGAAAGGTGCTAAGATTAAAAAAGGACAAAAAATAGCTTTATCAGGAAATACAGGAAATACTACAGGCCCACATTTGCATTTTGAAATTAGGAGGGATGAGAGAACTGTTAACCCAGCCCTAGTCTTGAATTTTTAAAATAATCAGCATCTTGCGTTGTCAGAATTCATTTGAAACGCGGTTACATACAAAAGTATGCGCCCTTGCTTTTCAAATAAATTCTTCCTAGCAATATACTAATTCTTTTAAAAATTCTAAATAAGATACTTAGCATCTTGCGTCGGCAGAAATAATAAAAGGAGTGGAAGATGAGCATAAAAATTGATTTAAAAATTTTTTTATTTGCAATTATATTTTGGTTTACAAAGCAAATTGAAATATATGCACTGTTAATGATATTAGCACTAATACATGAATGTGGACATCTAGTATGTGGAATATGCTTAGGATTAAAACCAAGCAGTATAAAAATAACACCAGTAGGATTTCAGATACTATTTAAAAATTACATACAAGACTATAACACAAAAGTGCAAAAAGGTAATGAAGTTTGTATAAAGAAAATAGCAATTGCATTTGCAGGACCACTAGTAAACATATTTATTGCAATAATTGCTTTTTTTATGCCACAAAACATGGCAATACCAAAAGAAACTTTAATATATGCAAACCTAATACTTGCAACGTTTAACTTACTACCAATATATCCTTTAGATGGAGGAAGAATACTAAAAGAAATAATAGCAATTAAGAAGCGGAAGAAAAAATGCATATAAAATAGTAAATAAAGTTTCGATGATAACTGTAATAATACTAACAATACTAACCTCAATAACAATTTTATACATACACAACATAGCTTTCATAATAATACTTGCATATTTGTGGTATCTAAACATTCAAAATGAAAAAACATATAGATTAAAGAAAAAGGTATATGAAAACATACAAGAACAAGAAAATTTTGTTCAACCCCTTGAAATTTATGGTAAACCATAGTATAATAGTAACGTTAAAAAGGAAAAAATTCCTTACTTGCAATTTACTTGCAGGTTATATCCATGAGGAGGTGAATATAATGAACAAATACGAGAGTGTTGTCATTATTGATCCAGCTGTAGCAGAAGAGAAAGTTAAAGAACTATCTCAAAGATTTACAGACATAATCAATAATGATGGAAAAGTTGAAAAAGTTGAAGAACTTGGTAAAAAAAGACTAGCTTATGAAGTAAAGAAAAACAAAGAAGGATACTATGTTGTTATCAACTTCGAAGCAAATCCAGACTTAATTTCTGAACTAGAAAGAAATTACAGAATTATGGATGAAGTAATAAAATTCATTACAGTAAGAGCAGAATAATTTAAAATGTGAGGTGTAAAAATGAACAAAGTAATTTTAATGGGGCGCTTAACAAGAGATCCAGAAGTAAGATACACACAAACAAACAACACATTAGTAGCTTCTTTTAGTTTAGCAGTTAATCGTAGATTTGCTAGACCAGGAGAAGAAAGACAAGCAGACTTTATCAATATAGTTGCATGGAGCAAACTTGGTGAATTCTGTAGCAAATATTTTAAAAAAGGTCAACAAGTTGGTATAATAGGAAGAATACAAACAAGAACTTGGGATGATGAACAAGGTCAAAAACGTTACATAACAGAAGTAATTGCAGAAGAAGCATATTTTGCAGATAGCAAAAGAGAAGGAGATGGAGCAGCAAATAACTTTGATGCAACATTTGGAACAATGCCTTCTACAGACTCTAGTTCAGATTTCGAAATCTCTTCAGGAGATGACCTACCATTTTAATTAGAATAGGGGGAAAGAAAAATGGCAGACAAAAAGAACAATAAAAGAAATATGAGAAACAACGATGAAGATTATAATCCTAAATTTAGAAAAGCAAGAAAAAAAGTATGCCCACTATGTGCAGACAAAAACTTGAAACTAGATTATAAAAATGCAGACCAATTGAGAAAATTCGTTAATGAAAAAGGAAAAATACTTCCAAGAAGAGCAACTGGTGCATGTGCAATTCATCAAAGAGACATTACACTAGCTGTTAAAAGAGCTAGACAAATAGCTGTATTACCATACACAGCAGAATAATATTAAATACACTCGAAAGAGTGTATTTTTTTTGTTTAAATTTGTAGCAGATGGGGAATAATTTCAATAAAATAATATAGAAAATCAGGAGAATATTATGAAAATTGGAGTTGCTTTATCTGGTGGTGGAATACGTGGAATTGCACATGCAGGAGTGTTAAAAGCTTTAAAAGAAAATAATATAAAAGTTGATATAATAGGTGGAACAAGTGCAGGAGGAATGGTGGCGAGTCTATATGCTATGGGCTTTGAACCAGAACAAATACATGAGCTATTTAAAGAATATGCTAAAGAAATAATAGGGACAAAGCATTTGCCACTTGTATCTACGTTATTGCATTTCTCTTTTAGTAAAAAAATTACACTAACAGGTTTTAACAATGGAGAAGCTATTGAAAAAATATATGATAAAGTAGCTAAAGAGCAAGGTATAGAAAAAATAAGTCAAATTCAAATGCCTTTGGTAATTCCAACTGTAGATATTATGAATCCAAGAGAATATATATTTACCAACAATATTCCAATAAATGCAGAGGACAAAAGCAAATATATTAAAGATATAACAGTTGGAAAAGCGGTAAGAGCTAGTAGTAGTTTTCCAGCAGTATTTATGCCTTGCAGAATAAAAGATTATGCATTTATGGATGGCGGAGTATTAGATAATGTGCCAGTACAAGAAGTAAGAAACCAAGGAGCCGAAAGAGTTCTAGCTGTAAAATTTGATGCTGATCAAATAGAAAAAGATAGTAACATAATGGACATTGCTATGAAGACAATTGACATTATGGGAAGTAAGATATCTGAAGAAGGCTTGAAAACAAGTGATTACATTTTAAATGTGTATACTGATAAAGTAGGTTTATTAGATATTGAAAAACTAGACAAATGTTATGAGTACGGATATCAAAGTGTAATTGAAAATTTAGATGCAATAAAAAAGGCTCTAGGTTAACTAGAGCCATAATTTTATTCTTTAACTTCTTCTAAAGCTTTTTTAGTAAATAGTGAATATACAAATATTCCTAATCCGAAAACTACAGTGAATATTGAGATATATCCTCCAACAAATGGTACTTGTTGTAATAGCCATAATACTGCAACTGAAGCAATAGAAAGTAATATAAATTTAGTTTTAGTTTTGTTTTTTAACTTATCTGCAAAATAGTTTCCAATTGCCATACCTAAAATAGCTATAGTAATTGAAAGAACTAATATGTATGCAACTAATAAAGATAATCCAGCATAAGCAAAAATAATAGTAAATAGTAGAATAATAGATGCTATTGGAACAAATATTATCGCACCAATACCAATTAATGCTGATATGAATGGCTTTTTAGTCATACTGTAAGTTGCTTTCTTTGCAAAGTTTGGTGTAACAAATGTAGCCAAAATAATAACTAGGGTAGCATATAATACAACAATAAAGAAGTTAGTAACATAATTTGAAATTATTTTAGCAGTAGATGGTTGTTCAACTTTCATTTGCTCAAAGTTAACTTCTCCAATAACTGTATCTTCAGGAATAGTAACCTCATTTGGTGCACTATAATTTAAATTTCCGCCAATTAAATTTTTAGAATCTTCAGCAAATGAAAGAGTATTAGTTGATAAATTTACATCTCTACCAACCTTTCCTTGAAAAGCTACAGTGTCAGCTGATAAATTTAAATCTCTAACCACAAAACCATTTTCAGCTAAGGTAAATTCTTGTGAAAGTGCATAAACATCACTAACTTTGCCTAAAACCTTCATTTCTCTCGCTAAAGCAAATACAGTACCAGTTACTTCAGCACCTGATTCAATTACTAATGAATTTGCCATTACAAATAAATCACCTTTTACATAGCCAGAAATAGTAACTTGTTGTCCGATTAAAAATGAGTTACCATTAACATAACCATTAAGCAATACATTAGTGTTACCTTCGTAAACAGAAGAGTTAATGTTTAGTATAGTTGTTGTTTCACTATCTCCTGAACTTTGCGAAGTTTCAGCAATAGGCATTCCACCTTCTTGGCTAGTAGTAACTACATCTGTTGCAAAACAAACAGAAGAAAATACTACTAATAAAGCAAAACATAAAGCTAAAATTTTAAATGTTTTCTTCATAAAAAAACCTCCTTTTAAATTTGATATAAATATATACCATTAAAAGGAGAATGTCAACTATTTGCACGATTTACACAAATGTTTAATACAGCAATTTTCACAATTTGGTTTTTGAGCTTTACAAGTATTTCTTCCATGCCAAATTAAAATATGATTAGCATCATAATAATATTCTTTAGGAAATAGTTTTAATAAATCTTGTTCTACTTTTTGAGGCTCCTTAGCACTTGAAAATCCAATACGATTAGATATCCTCTTAGCATGAGTATCAACAGCAATTCCTTGAGGGTTATTAAAAGCTTCAAGCATTATTACATTAGCACTTTTTCTGCCAACACCTGGAATAGACATCAATTCTTCCATGGTTTTAGGAACCTCACCATTAAATTCAGTTAAGATTTTTTGAGAGGCAAGTTTTAAGTTTTTAGCCTTGTTTTTGTAAAATCCACAAGAATGAATCAAGTTTTCAATATCCTCCAAAGGCATATCTGCAAATGCTTGAGGAGTATTATATTTTGAAAAAAATTCGGCAGTTACCTTATTTACCCTTTCATCAGTACATTGAGCAGAAAGCATTACAGCAACCATCATCTCAAAAGGAGTATTAAAATCTAAACTACATTTTGCATCAGGATACTGTTTTTTCAATAATTCAAAAATCTCAATGGCCTGTTTTTTATTCATAATATCACCTCACAAATATATTAAAACACAAAAGAAAGGAACTTTCAATAAGAGAAAACATAAAATGGTAACAGATAAGAGAAAAACTTAATATAATATACAAAAGAATTAGGGAGGTAATTTACATATGTTATGTGCATTGAAAAAAACATTAGGCGTATGCCTTATAGGTTTGGGACTTGGAATATTGCTTGTATTATTACTTCCAATATCAGGTTGGCTATTTACTATTGGACTAGTGATTGTAATTGTTGGTCTAATGTGGTTATCTTGTTAAAAAGGAGAGTGAATAATAAATGACTATTGTTGTAAAAAAAGTTCCAAAATGTTTAAGAGGAATTGTAAAATTATTATTTGGAATAAAAGAAAAATGATACGAAAAAAGAGGCTATCTATATAGCCTTTATTTTCGGTTTGTATATCTATTATAATAACTCATTATTAAGCTCTAGCAACTTTTCCAGAACGTAAGCATTTTGTACAAGCATGAATTGTTTGAGTTTCACCATTAACAACAGCTTTTACTCTTCTTAAATTTGGTTTAAAAGTTCTAGTTGTTCTTCTACTAACGTGAGAACGAGCAATACTTATTTTGTTTCCATGAGCTAATGTTTTTCCACAAATATCACATTTTGCCATTAAACTGCACCTCCTATGCGAAATCTAAAATTGACTAAATACAAGTTTAACACATAATTTTAAAAATTACAAGACTTTTTTGAAAATTTGGTAAATTTCCACAAATTAGTTGACAAATATGGAAAAAATATGGTATACTAATAAACGTAAATTAAAGAAGCAATCCATGCTCACCTTAAGCAAATGGCAAAGAGGTAAATATTTTACTTGATTTATTAAGTATTTTTATGCGTGGATTGATTTTAAAATCAATCTTTTTTTTATGGAGGTGTTTTATTATAAAACAAGATTTACCAATCAATGAACAAATTAGAGCAAGTAAAGTACAACTAATTGATGAAAATGGAGAAAAAAAAGGAGTAGTAAGTCTTAGTGAAGCTTTAGATATGGCTTTCGAAAAAAAATTAGACTTAGTTATGGTTTCTCCAAACCCAGAAATGCCAGTTTGTAAAATTATGAATTATGGCAAATACAAATTTGAACAGTCTAAAAGAGAAAAAGAAGCTCGTAAAAAGCAAAAAAGTTTTGAAGTAAAAGAAATTCGTATCACGCCAAATATTGATACACATGATTTTGAATTCAAAGCTAAAAACGCAAGAAAATTCTTGGAAGATGGCAACAAAGTAAAAATCACATTAAAATTTAGAGGAAGAGAAATGAACTATATTAAATTAGGAGAAGAAGTTCTTCAAAAGTTTATAGATGATTTATCAGATATTTCTGTTCCAGAGAAAAAGCCACTTTTAGAAGGTAAAAACATGTTTATTATATTGGCTAAAAAAGCTGATAAGTAATATATACAAAAAGCATTAAATTTAAAGGAGGAATAAATTATGCCAAAACTAAAAACAAACAAAGCAGCTAAAAAGAGATATTCTTACACAGCTACTGGAAAAGTTAAAAGAACAAAGGCTAATAAAAGACATATTTTAGCTAGAAAAACAAGCAGAGCAAAATCTAGAGGAAAAGTACAAGATGCTTATGCAGATAAAACATGTGAAGCAGGAATCAAAAAAATGCTACCATATGGAAACTAAAAATAGAAGAATAGAGGAAGGTGAATTAAAATGGCAAGAGTAAAAACAGCAATAATTACTCGTAAAAAACATAAAAAAATATTAAAAAGAGCAAAAGGATATTATGGTGCAAAACACTACAGATTTAGAATGGCTAAACAAGCTGTTATGAAATCAGGAAACTATGCTTATGTAGGAAGAAAAGACAAAAAGAGTAATTTTAGAAAATTATGGATAGCAAGAATTAATGCAGCAGCTAGAATGAATGGAACAACATACAGCAAATTAGTTGCAGGACTAAAAAAAGCAAATGTTGTTGTTAACAGAAAAATGTTAGCTGAACTTGCAGTAACAGATCCAAAAGCATTTACTGAAATAGTAAAAGTAGCTGAAAAAGCAAGTAAATAAATAAGGAAGGTGTCCTTTTTAGGACACCACTTTTTGTATTCTAAGGAGTTTTAAAAAATGAATTTAGGATTAGAAAATGAAGAAATAAAAAAATATTTACAAATCTTATCAAAGGAATTTCCAGCTTTTTTAATAGAATATGCTAATGTGCCAGAAATGCAAAGATTAAAAGGAATAAGTATGGTATCAGCATGTGAACACACTAAATTGATTCCATATAAATTTTTTCATACTAGATATGAGCATAGTTTAGGAGTTGCATTAATTATTTGGCACTTTACCAAAGATAAAAAACAAGCAATAGCAGGGCTATATCATGATATAGCAACACCATCTTTCAGCCATGTTGTAGATTATTTACATGGAGATTATGAAAAACAAGAATCAACAGAAGAGCTTACAGAAACAATTATAAAAAATTCAAAAGACATAATGAAATTATTAAATAGAGATAATATAAAATTGGAAGAAGTGATAGATTATCATATATATCCAATTGCAGATAATGATAGTCCAAAATTATCTGCAGATAGATTAGAGTATACACTAAGTGATGGTCTAGTAACACAAGATGCCTTTACTTTAGAGTCTATTGATAGAATATATAACAATATAAAAATATTAAAAAATGAGCAAGGCGAAGATGAAATTGGATTTGAAAATCTAGATATAGCAGAAGAATATTTAAGAAGATCAAGTATAATGTGGCATTTGTTTTGTAGAAATAGTGAAAACAACATGATTATGCAATTTTGGACAGATATATTAAGAAAAATGGCAAAAGAAAACTATATTACAGAAGAAGACTTATACTTGTATTCTGAAAAAGAAATAGTTGATAAAATAAGAAATTGTCCTAATAAAAAAATAAGAGATGCTTTTGAAATTTTTTCAAATAGTACACAAGTTGGAAGAAGCGATACAGAAGTTAAAGATAAATATTGTATATCAATAAAGGCTAAAAAAAGATATACAAATCCGTTAGTAGTATGTGAGGATGGACAGGCAAGGAGAATAAGTGATATTTCTCAAATGGGGAAAGAATTGATAGAAGATATAAAAAACTATGAAGACAGCAAATATGCATATTTAAATTTTGAATTTTAAATTTAAGTGGAGTTATAAAAATGGGAGAAATAGAATATTTAGATTTAGTAGATGAAAATGATAATGTTATAGGAAAAGAAGACAGAAATGTAATATATAAAAATAATTGGAGAAATTTTAGAGTAATAAACATAATGATATTTACTAGCGATAATAAAATAGTTGTACCAAAAAGAAGTGAAAATAGAAGAGTTTTTCCAAATTGCTATGATTGTTCGGTTGGAGGACATGTATCATCTGGAGAAACATATGAACATGCAGCTTACAGGGAGCTAGAAGAAGAACTAGGAATTACTAATGTAAAATTAGAAGAAATAGGATATTTTAAACCAGAACAATTGAATACTAGTACTTTTTCAAAGATGTATAAATTAATATATGATGGTGAATTGGATTACGATAAAGATGGAATTCAAGAAATATATTATATGACAAAGGAAGAAATAAGAAAGCTAATAGATGAAAATCCATTACAGTTCAAAGAGGATTATCCTAAATTTTTTAGATGGCTAGACAAAAATAAGTTGATATAATATAAATATAAAAAATCAAGCGTTGACATTTAATTGTCAACGCTTTCTGTGTTTATTGTTTCTTAATTTTAGGCTTAGCAATAAGTGAAGCTAAATATCCAAAGAATACTGCAGCTGCAATTCCACCAGCAGAAGCTTTAACACCACCAGTAAAAGCGCCTAATAACCCGGAACTTTGCACTTCTTGAATAGCACCTTTAGCTAAGTTTGCACCAAATCCAGTTAATGGTACAGTCGCACCAGCACCTGCAAATTCTATTATATATTTATAAATTCCAAGTCCGCCAAGTATGGCACCAGCTGTAACATATATTACTAAAATCCTAGCAGGAGTCAATTTGGTTTTATCAATTAAAAGTTGACCTATTATACAAATAATTCCACCAACAACAAAACATTTTAATAAACCCATCCAATCAATACTTTGTATAAAATCCATACAATTCACCTCCAAATCTAGTTCTCAATAGCAACAGCATGTGCAATACTAGGGATACTTTCACCTTGTTGAGAAGTAGTTGCATTAGTTAAAGCACCAGTTGCAATTAGTAAAATTCTATTTAATTTTCTGTCTTTTAATTGTTTGAAAAAATATCCTGAAAATACAGTTCCTATACAAGCACAGCCACTACCGCCAGAATGAGTATCTTGAGTGTTTTTATCAAACATCAAAACACCGCAGTCATTATAAATACTCTTGATATTGTAACCTTTAGTCTCAGCAAGTTCCATTACAATATCTTTACCAATATAGCCTAAATCACCTGTGATAATTGCATCATAATAGCTAGGCTTTCTGTTTGTATCTCTTAAATGAGTAATTAAAGTATCTAAAGCAGCAGGAGCCATAGCAGCCCCCATATTGTTTGCATCTTTTATTCCCATATCAACAATTTTTCCAGGTGTAATATGCGTAATAAATGGACCTGTACCAGATTTTGATAAAACAGCAGCACCAGAACCAGTTACTGTCCATTGAGAAGTAGGAGGTCTTTGATTTCCTAATTCTAATGGAAAACGGAATTGTTTTTCAGCACTACAAAAATGACTAGAAGTAGCACACAAAACATTGTTAGCAGCACCACCATCTAAAAATACGCTACCTAAACATAAACCTTCAACAAATGTTGAACAGGCACCAAATATTCCAAAAAACGGAATGTTTAATTCTCTAAGACCAAAGCTAGATGAAATACATTGATTTAGCAAATCACCTGCAAAACAGTAATCTATGTCACTTGCAGGAACACTAGATTTCGTAATAGCCAAATTCACAGTTTCTTTTATAATTTTACTTTCAGCCTTTTCCCAAGTTTTTTCTCCCCAGAATTCATCTTCTAAACATTGGTCAAAATATTTAGCCAATGGACCTTGTCCTTCTTTAGGACCAACAATACTAGCAACTTCGGTTATTGTTGGAGGATTATCTAATTTAATTGTTTGTTCACCTAAACGAGTCATAAAATTCTTCCTTCCTTATTTAATAAATAGAGCAGCAATTATACCAATAATTACAGATGATGAAATTCCAAAAACTAATACTGGACCTGCAACTGTAAACATTTTGCTACCAACACCCATTACATATCCTTCTGACTTATATTCAATAGCAGGAGAGACAATAGAGTTTGCAAAACCTGTAATAGGCACCAAAGAACCTGCACCTGCAAATTTTCCTATTTTATTAAATATATTCAAACCTGTTAAAATTGCAGCAATAGCAATTAAGGTAATTGATACGACAGTTGAAGAAGCAACCTCGTCCATACCTTTGTACTTACAGAAATTCATAATAATTTGCCCGATACTACAAATCAATCCGCCTACCCAAAATGCATTAAAACAATTTTTTAGAATAGGAGAATTAGGGGATTTTTTATCAACATAATCACTGTATTCTTGTTTTGTTTCAATTGGTTTCATTATATAACCTCCTTTAATCTCTATCTCTATCAATAACAAAAGATAAATCTAAATCAACAAAATATTCTACTAATTTTTTACCATCAATTCTTGCACGTTGTTCAATAATTTTTACATTTGACAAATAATCAATAGTTTTTGAAGCCTCTGCAACTGCTTGTACAATTGCATCTTTCCAAGATACTGTAGATGTACCTGTAATTCTTAAATGTTTTTCAACTCCCATTTTAAAACCTCCAAATATATATTTTTTGCTATTTCTATCTTTTCCCAAAAAATAAAAAATATACAAAATTTCTTAAAATTTCAAAATACTTATTCACTTAAATTCGAAAATATGATATAGTGTGAAATATAATATTATACTAGGAGAAAAAATATGGGTGAAATTGAAAAGAAGAAATCGAAAATAGGAATTATAATAGCAATAATCATAATAGCATTAGTTTTAATAGTAGGAGCAATTGGAGGATATTATGTAATAAAACGTAATTACATAGTAAGCAAAATAAATCAAACAAACTTAATAATAAACAATTCAAATGCAACTTCAAGTTTAAAAAATAATGTATATATAAAAGATGGAGTAGTATATGTATCAAAACCAGATATATATAACTTCTTTGATAATACAATTATATATGATGAAAAGTACAACCAAGTAGTTACCACTTCTAGTACAAAAATAGCAAGTTTGCCAATAGATAGTAAACAAATTCAAGTTAACAGTTCAAATACAACAATTAAGGCGGGAGCTATTATATTAGACGAGGTAGCATATGTTCCAATTTCAGAATTAGATAAAGTATATAATATAAAAACAACATATGTTGAAAGTGAAGATTTGGTATACATTGATTCTTTAGATAGAGAACAACAAACAGCAACACTAAAAAAAGACTCAAGTATAAAATACAAACCAACAATTATTTCAGCAACTTTAGCAAAAGCAAAACAAGGAGATACATTAACTATTGCAAACCGTAGTGATTACCCTGTACCTAATGGTTGGACAAGAGTTAGAACAGAAAATGGAACTCTAGGATATATCCAAACTGGTAAATTAAACGAGTTTAAAACTATAAGAGAAAAGGCAGAAGAAAAAGCTAAAATAGAAGGACCAATAAGCCTAGCTTGGGACTATTATTCAGAATATGTTTCGGCACCAACAAGAACAGGAAAAATTATAGGAGTAAATGTGGTATCTCCAAGTTTCTTCTATATGACTAAATACAGTACAACAAATGTATATGAAAATGTTGGAAATGAAGGAATTGCATATGTAAACTGGGCACATGGAAATGGTTATCAAGTTTGGCCAATGCTTACAAATTCAAATATGAGTGAAACATCTAAAATGCTTAGTGATTACAAATCAAGGGAGAATGTAATAAATCAAATTATAAAATATATTAAACAATATAACTTAGATGGAATAAACATTGATTTCGAAGGAATGTATGAAGCAGACAAAGATAATTTCTCAAGACTTCTAATTGAAATAAGACCTAGACTAAATGAAATAGGAGCAGTATTATCAGTGGATGTAACAGCACCAGATGGCGCACCAGAATGGTCTTTATGTTATGATAGATATACTATAGGAAAAGTTGCAGACTATGTAATGTTTATGGCATATGATCAATATGGAGTATCAGCAACAAAAGCAGGAACAACAGCAGGGCATAATTGGGTAGAAGCAAATGTAAAAAAATTCTTAGGACAAGAAGAAGTAAAGGCTGAAAAGATAATTCTGGGAATTCCATTTTATACAAGAGTTTGGAAAGAAAGCAATGGAAATGTAACTTCAAATGTTGTTAATATAGGTAATGTGAATAATGTAATACCAAGTAATGCAACAAAAACATGGGACGAAGATTTACAACAATACTATGTAGAATATACAAGAGGTGGAGCAACATATAAGATTTGGGTTGAAGACGAAAAATCAATTGAGGCAAAACTAGACTTAGTATCAAAATACAACTTAGGTGGTGCTGCTTACTGGGAATATGACAGAGCAACAAACTCAATTTGGAATTTGATAGAAAGTAAAATTAAATAAGTAATAAATATAAAATCACTTCAATATAATATAGAACAAGCTATATATTGAGGTGATTTTTATGTTAGCATATTTGAAGTTAAAAACAAATGATGAGGAATTATATGAAACAAATTATTTAGAGGAGCTAAAACAAAAACAAACTAAGTTTTCGAAATTTCAATATACAGTATGCAAATACTATTATAACTTTATAGCGAAACTAAAATATCATATGAATATAATCACAGTAAAACAAATATATGATGCATACCTATTTATACTACCATTCTCGGATTTAAGCAAAGATACAAAATTGGAAAAATGCGTAAAGAAAGTAAAAATCTTAATGCAAAGATATAACATACAATCGCTGGTAGCAGAAGACAATTTAAAACAAAGTGAGAAGTTTAAGAAGATAATAGAGTTAGAAAATAAAAAAGTACATATATTAGATGGTAGAGGAATAATGCCATATTTGATACAAGAGACATTAGAAAATATTTTAAAAAGACAAGGCTCAAAAACAGAACTAGAAGATTTATATATTTGTGTAAAAGAAAACAAACCATTACACGCAGAGAACATTATATATCTAATGAAATATTTTAAAAATATAAACATAGTAACACCAAACATAAAGGAATTTCAGAGAGTAGCTGATAAGATAGAAGAAAACGAGAATATAATAATTACGGTTACAAATAATAAAAAGAAAAGCTTGAAAAAAGCCAAAGTAATAGTTAATTTTGATTTACTAGAAAATGAAATAAATAAGTATATAATATATAGGGAAGCGGTTATACTAACAATAGACGAAAAAGGCTTTTATGAAAGCAATACTTTTAATGGAATACAAATACGAAGAATAGGAATTGATACCTCAAATGAAATCAAAGATTTCTTTGAGCAATATAATCTGCTAGAAGATAACGAATTGTCTACATTATATGAAAGTAGAATAAACCAAAAACAAGGACTATTGCAAATAAAACAACAAATGAAAAAAGACGAAATCAAAGTAACAAAATTGTACGGAAAAAATGGAAGTTTGTGAAAATTATATGAATTTTCTTGACAAATAGCAAAAAATCTAGTATATTAAAGAAGTCGCAACAAATTATATTTATTTATAATTTGTTGCAATTAATTTTTTCATTGTGAAAGCAAAGGAGGAAAGACAAATGGAAGAAAACAAAGAAGTGTTATTAACACAAGAAGGATTTGAAAAACTAGAAAAAGAATTAGAAAATCTAAAAACAGTAAAAAGGGTAGAAATAGCTGAAAGAATTAAAGTGGCTTTAGGATTTGGAGATTTATCAGAAAATTCTGAGTATGATGAAGCAAAAAATGCTCAAGCAGAAAACGAAACAAAAATCGCAGAATTAGAAAATAAAATTAGATATGCTAAAATTATAGATGAATCTGAAATAGACACAAAAACAGTTCAAGTAGGAAATACTGTTAAATTGTTAGACTTAGAATTTGATGAAGAAGTAAGCTATACTATAGTTGGATCTACAGAAGTAGATATAGCACAAAATAAAATTTCAAATGAGTCACCAATAGGAAGTGCTATTCTAGGTGCAAAAAAGAACCAAATTGTAGAAGTTCAAGCACCAGCTGGAGTAATGCAATATAAAGTTTTATCAATAACAAAATAAGGAAAAATGTCAAAGGACTAACCTTTGGCATTTTCTATTTTTATAGCACTTTCTAAAGCTAAAGTTATCATATTATTTAAAGACTTTTCTCTCTCTTCAGAGCTGATTTCTTGTTTCTTGTAATGAGAATCAACTACAGTCAATAAGCAAGAAGCCTGTCTACCTAAATAATGAGCCATATAAAATAAAGCGAAAGCTTCCATCTCAGCACCAATAATATTAAGCTCTTTAGGGAATCTTTTAATTAAATTCGGAATACTTTCCAAATAACCATCAAAACAGTCACTACATAAAGTATTTCCTTTTATATAAGGAATATTTATTTCATTTGCAGTATCTTCTATAATTTCATTTAAAAATTTACTAGATTCAATTAAATGGCAATCTTTTTCATTCCACTCATAAGCAAAATTTCCTTCAGTATAACTCTTATCAACTAATATAGTATCAAAAATATTTAAATCTTCAGAATAAGCTCCACAAGAACCAATACGAATAATATTTTCTACATCATAAAATTTATATAACTCATAGCAGTAAATCCCCATACTTGCCATACCCATACCATGAGAAAACACAGTGATTTCTTTTCCTTTATAAGTTCCAGTATATGCAAACATATTTCTAACAGTATTTACTAATCTAGAATTTTCTAAAAAATTCTCTGCGATATATTTAGCTCGTAAAGGATCACCAGGCATAAGTACAGTTTTAGTAATATCTTCTTTTTTAGCATTACAATGAATAGGCATAAAAAATCCTCCTTAAAATTAATATATTAGTATTATATAAGAAAAGATATAAAAAAATCAATCAAAATTTACAAAATATCCATTGAATATTTTTTAGTATTTGGTATATAATCTATGTATAAAATTTCAAAGGAGGAAAATTTATGGAGAGAAAAGTAAAAGTTGTACAATTTGGTACAGGAAAAATGGCGGTTTATACAATGCGTTATGTTTATGAAAAAGGAGCAGAAATAGTTGGAGCAATTGATGTAAACCCAGCTGTTATTGGCAAAGATATAGGAGAAATTATTGGAGGAGAAAACAAAGGTGTAACTGTAACAGCTTTAGAAAATGCAGAAGAAATGTTAAAACAAGTTCAACCAGATATTGCTATAGTTACTACAATGAGCTTAATAGCAGATGTTAGAGATGCTTTAATGCTTTGTGCTAAATTAGGAATAAATGCAATTACAACATGTGAAGAAGCATTTTATCCAGAAAATTCAAACCCAGCAATTACAAAAGAATTAGACGAAATGGCAAAACAAACAGGATGCACAATTACAGGAAGTGGATACCAAGATATTTACTGGGGTCAATTAATTAGTTCAATTGCAGGATCAACACATAAAATTACAAAAATAAAAGGAAGCTCAAGCTACAATGTAGAAGATTATGGAATAGCTTTAGCAAAAGCACATGGTTCTGGATTAACAATGCAAGAATTTGAGGATCAAGTAGCTTCAGTAGATAAAATTAGTGATGAAGAAAGACAGAAAGTTATTGAATCAGGAAAATATTTACCATCATATATGTGGAATGTAAATGGATGGTTATGTTCTAAACTTGGACTAACAGTTGAAAGACAAACACAAAAAACAGTACCACAAACATACAAAGAAGATATATATTCTTCAACATTAGGAATGACAGTAAAAGCAGGAGACGCTACAGGAATGAGTGCAGTTGTTACAACAACAACTAAAGAAGGAATTACTATTGAATCAGAATGTATTGGTAAGGTATATTCAAAAGAAGATTATGACAAAAATGAATGGACAATCTATGGAGAGCCAGATACAACAATAGTAGTTGCAAGACCAGCAACAGTTGAATTAACTTGCGCATCAATTGTAAATCGTATTCCAGATGTTATAAACAGCACACCAGGTTATGTAACAACAGACAAGTTTGGAGAACTAAATTACAGAACAAAACCATTAAATGAATATGTAAAATAATTTAGAAGGTGGAAAGCAAATTTCCACCTTTACTTATTTAAAAAAATGTGATAAATTATATTGGGTGATGAAAATGGCGAGAAATCGTAGAAATAAGCGTAGCTCTAGAAATATATTAGAAGTAATGAGCTCGAAAACATTTATAACTTTAACTATAATATTAGTAATAATAATAGTTATATGTTCTATAACTATTTTTTATCGTAATGATAAGGAAAAGAAAATATTAGCTGAACAAAGAATAGAACTAGAAAAAAATATTGAAGCAATATTTGAAGAAACTGAAAAAAATATAGCTAATTCAAACAATACTTCAAGAAACAGTATTATTAGAATTTCAGCAGTTGGAGATATTTTGTGCGAAAATGATATGCTAAAAGATGCATATGATAAAAACACAGGCAACTATGATTTTACGTCAATGTTTAAAAATATGTCTACATTTTTTTCAAATAGTGACATTACAGTAGGAACAATGGAAACTAATTTTACAAATAATGAGTATTCAGGTTATGGAAAACGTAATGGTCCAATATCTTTTGCAGAAGCTATAAAAAATACAGGAATAGATTTGGTTAGTATAAGTACAAATCATAGCTTAGACTACGGAATAGAGGGGTTACAAGAAACTAAAAGAGCATTAGAAGGGTTAGAATATGATGTAGTAGGAGACAACTTAGGAGAAAGTAGGGTAAAAATAAAGACCATAAAAAATACAAAGATAGCATTTTTATCATATACATATGGTTTTGAAAATCAAAATAGCAAAACAAAAGATGAGCTTGATAGTGCAAATATGTATAATTCAGAGATTGCTAAACAAGATTTAGAATATGCTAAAGAGAATGCAGACTATAGCATAATAATTATGCATTGGGGAGATGCATACTCAACAAAGCCTAATAAAGAGCAACAAAACATAGCCAAATTTCTAGTAGAAAATGGAGCAGATATGATTTTAGGTAATCATGCCTCAGCAGTTCAAAAAATGGAAATTATGCAAAATGCAGAGGGAAAAAATGTACTTGTTGCATATTCTTTAGGAAACTACATATCAGGTGAAACAATGGATATATCAAAAATAGAATTAGTACTTAACATTGAGCTTAGAAAAAGCGGAGAAACAGGAGAGGTAGTGCTAAGCAAAGTTGATTATACTCCAATTTATGTATTAGACAGAGGCACAAAAGCAGAAGATAGATATGAGTTGATTGATATGAAAGGCACAGCAAAAGCATATGCAGAAGGAAATAAAAAAATAGTAAATAAGGCGACATATAATAAATTAGTAGAAGGGCTAAAAAAACTAGAAGGGATAATAAAATGAAAGCAGGATTTATATCATTAGGATGTAATAAAAACTTAGTGGATACAGAAAAAACAATAGCATTATTTAAAGAACATGGATATGAAATAGTAAATAACCCAGAAGAGGCAGAAGTTATAATAATAAATACTTGTGGATTTATTGAATCCGCAAAAGAAGAAGCAATAAACACAATATTAGAAATGGCTGAGTACAAAAAACAAAATTGCAAATATTTAATAGCTATGGGATGCTTAGTAGAAAGATATAAAAAGGAACTTGAAAAATCTATTCCGGAAGTAGATTTATATATAAAATATAGTGAATATAGTACATTATGGAAACAGATAGAAAAGCTATTATCTAATGGAAAAGAAAATGTAGACTTTGATAAATTTACAGATAGAGTTATTACAACAGGAGAAAATTATGCATATATAAAAATAGCTGATGGTTGTAGTAATTGTTGCACATTCTGTGCAATTCCAAAAATTCGTGGAACGCAAAAAAGTAGAACAATGGAAAGCCTGGTAGAAGAAGCAAATAAACTAGCAGAGCAAGGTTATGAAGAAATAATTTTAACAGCTCAAGATACTACAAGATATGGACAAGATATATATGGTGAACCAAAACTTGCTGAGCTTTTGCAGGAGATATGTAAAATAGACAAAATAAAATGGATTAGAATATTGTATTCATACCCTGAAACTATTACAGACAAGCTAATTCATGTAATAAAAGAAAATGATAAAATATGTAATTATTTTGATATTCCAATACAACATATTTCAGACAGTGTTTTAAAAAGAATGAATAGAAAAAGCAATGGAGAAAGTATTAGAAAGCTAATACAAAAATTAAGAAAAGAAATTCCAAATGTTATACTAAGAACAACCGTAATGGTTGGTTTTCCAGGTGAAACTGAAGAAGACTTTGAAGAACTATATAACTTTTTAAAAGAAGCTAAATTTGATAAACTTGGAGCATTTATGTATTCTAAAGAAGAAGGCACAGGAGCAGAAAAAATGCCAAATCAAATTCATCCAGCTACAAAGAAAAGCAGGTATAATAAAATAATGAAATTACAACAAGAGATTTCTAGAGAAAACTTGGAAAATAAAATTGGAACAACACAAAAAGCAAGAATTGATGGAATAACCAAAAATCAAAAATACTATGTTGGCAGAACTTATATGGATGTACCAGAAATTGATGGAGTAGTATATATAAAAAATACAAAACAATTAAATTTAGGTAACTGGGTAGATTGCAAAATAACAGAAGTAAAAGATTATGATTTAATGGGGGAAATAACTTATGAGAACAAATAAAAAAATTATACTAACAGCAATATTATTAGCAATGCTTATTATATTATCAAGATTTTTATCAATAAAAACACCAATTACTAAAATAAGCTTTGCATTTGTACCAACAATGTTATGCGCAATTTGGTTAGGACCAAAATGGACAATTTTATTAAATGTTTTAGGAGATGTTATAGGGGCAACTCTATTCCCATCAGGTGCATTTTTTATAGGATACACTATTAGTACAGCAGTGTCAGCAGTAATATATGGATTTATATTATACAAAAAAGAACCAGACAGTTACAATGATAAGCAATTACTTTTAAGGCTTATAATTGCCACTACACTAGTAGCAATAGTAGTAAATATGGGCTTAAATACTTTATGGACAAGTATAACTACAGGAAAAGCTTTTTGGGCATTACTTGTAACTAGAATTGTAAAACAACTTATTATGATTCCAATTCATGTTATAGTAATTTTTGCATTAGAAAAAGCATTAAGAAAGCCATTTGATAAATATGTAAGGAGCTCAAATGATTAAACTACAAAACGTTTCATTTAAATATAAAGAAAGCAACAAAATCTTAGATAATATCAGTTTTGAAGTACATGACGGAGAAATTATTTCTATTGTAGGAAAAAATGGCTCTGGAAAATCAACTATAGGCAAACTAATAGCAGGAATTTTAAGGTTAAAAGAAGGCAATATTCTTATTGATGATTTAGACATAAAAAAATATCAAAATGAAATTAGAGATAAAGTTGGAATAGTATTTCAAAATCCAGAAAATCAAATAATTTTCAATTCAATTGAAGACGAATTATCATTTGCATTAAAAGGCTTATCTAAACAAGAAGTAGATAAAAGAATAAATGATGCATTAGAAAAAGTAGAGATGCTAGATTTTAAAAATAAAGACTTATACAATCTATCATTAGGACAAAAACAAAGAATTATGATAGCAGAAATACTTGCTAAAAATCCTAAATATCTTATCTTTGACGAGCCAACAACTATGATCGATAGTATAGGAAAAGAAAAAATATACAAAATCATTAAAAACTTAAAACAGCAAGGTTATACAATTATTTGTATTACAAACTTAGCAGACGAAATATTATTGGCAGATAGAACTTTAGTATTAGAACAAGGCAAAATTGCATTAGAAATAAAAAGAGAAGAATTAGTTGAAAAGGCTGAAGAACTAAGAAAATATGAAATCAAGCTTCCAACTATTTTAGAAATATTAGTAGAGCTACAAAAAAATGGAATACAGGTAAATGCTAAAGATTACACAATACCAGAATTAGTCAACTATTTAGTGACAGCTAAGGCAGGTGGTTCAAAATGAAAAATGCAATTACATTTTTAGTGTTTCTTGCATATGCCACTTTAATATTTTTTATGCCTAATAATATTTGGCTAGCAAGTTTTGTAGTAGTAAACTTGATTTTAATGCTAATAATAAAAGTTAACTTTAAAAAGGCAATAATAAATCTAACTAAATACTTACCATTTATATTATTTACTTTTATATTCAACATATTATTAGACAACTACATAAATGCAATTTGGATGGCAGTAAAATTATTACTAGTATGTAATGCAACATATATTTATTCAAGAACAATTACAGTAGCACAACTTGCTAAAACAGTAAGAACAATATGCAAACCATTAGAAGTATTTAAAATAAACACAGAAGAAATTGAAGTATTAGTAAGTATTGCACTTTCAATGATACCAGTATTAAAAAAAGAATATAGAGAAGTGAAAGAAGCGTGTAAAGCTAAAAATATAAACTTTAATATAAAAAATATGAAAATCATTTTATCAAAAATACTATTATCTACAATAAAAAGAATAAACGAAATAGACGAATCACTGGTAGAAAAAGGCTATGAATATTAAAAATATAATGACAATTTTAAAAATATGATATATAATTACAAAAAATAAAAGAATAAGGAGAAATGGAATATGGAAAGAGTAAGAGGATTTGAAGTAGCAAAAGGATTTGAACAAGCAGGAATAAATATGCCAGTGCGTAAAACAAAATATTCAGCAGGATATGATGTAGAAGCAGCAGAAGACTGTGTAATTCCAGCATTTAAAGCAGGACAAGCACCAACTTTAGTAAAAACAGGAATAAAAGCATATATGCCAGAAGATGAATATTTAATGCTTTGCAATAGAAGCTCTAATCCAAAGAAAAAAGGATTAGTATTATCAAATGGTGTTGGAATAGTAGATGGAGACTATTATGGAAATCCAGATAATGACGGACATATAATGTTTGCATTCTTTAATGTAAAAGCAGAAGATATTGAAATAAAAAAAGGAGACTGCATAGGACAAGCAATTTTTCAAAAATTTGGAATAGTTGACAATGATAATGCAGAAGGCGCTAGATTAGGTGGATTTGGCTCTACAACTAAATAAGATATACATAAAAAATTTCAAAAAAACTGGTAAAAGTTTTGACTTTTGCCAGTTTTTGTAGTATAATATATTTGCGGTTTAAAGAAGAGCCTAAAAACCTTTCTTAAATAAAAACCAAATATTTTGCAATAGAAAGGAGAGTCTTACATGTTTAATGTAGGTGATAAAATTGTATACCCAATGCATGGAGCAGGTACAATTGATGCAATAGAAGAAAAAAATATTTTAGGAGAAAACCAATCTTATTATGTTATTAAAATGCCAGGTGAAGTTAAAGTAATGGTTCCAACAGATAGAGCAGAACAAATTGGTGTTAGAAATGTAATAGGAAAAGAAGAGGCAGAAAAAGTTATTTCAATTTTAGGAGAAGATGAAACAGAAATGTCTCAAAATTGGAATAAAAGATATAGAGATAACATGGAAAAAATGAAAAGTGGAAGCATATATGAGGTTGCAGGGGTAGTTAGAAACCTAAGCTTTAAACAAAAAGAAAAAGGACTTTCAACAGGTGAAAAGAAAATGCTTTCTAATGCAAAACAAATTTTAGTTAGTGAACTTGTATTAGCAGAACATGCTACACAAGATGAAGTTGAAGAATTAATAAATAATAAAATAGATATATCATTTAATGAATATAGAGCACCACAAGCAAACATTGATTTAAATGCAAGTGCTGTTAACAAATTTATTCCATTTGATGATGATACAACAGAATTGTAAAATACTAAAAAGGCGACAGAAATCGCCTTTTTTCTATTCTAAATAAATGACAAAAACTAAAAAACTTTTAGGAAAATAAGTTTCAATATTTGTCATAAAGTAAAGAAGGATTTAAACACTTTATGTCGAATAATATAAATAGTATGTAGAAAGGTTGTCAAAAATTGGTAAGATATAGCGATGAACTAATTGAAGAAATAAAGTCAAGCAATGATATTGTAGATGTAATATCTAAATACGTAACCTTAAAAAGAAGTGGGAGAAACTTTTTCGGATTATGTCCATTTCATAAAGAAAAATCTCCTTCTTTTGCTGTTTCACCAGATAAGCAAATATTTCATTGCTTTGGTTGTGGAGCAGGCGGAAATGTCATTCACTTTATATCAAAAATAGAAGGCTTAGACTTTAAAGATACTTTAGAATTACTAGCAAACAGAGTAAATATAGAATTACCAACTTTAGATAATTTAGAAGATGATAAAACAGCAAGATTAAAATCAAAAGTATATGAAATAAATAAAATTGCGGCTGAATTTTATCATGAAAATTTATATAAACCTACATCAAAAACAGCACAAGAATATATTAAGAAAAGAAAACTTGATAATCGTACATTAAAGGCCTTTTTAATAGGATATGCAGGAAATTTTAATGAACTATATTTATTACTAAAACAAAAAGGTTACACAGAAGAAGAAATGCTAGCATCAAGCCTTGTTAAAAGAACCGAAAATGGTGGATATATGGATAGCTTCAGAAAGAGGCTAATGTTTCCTATACAAGATGTTAGAGAGAGAGTTATTGCTTTTGGTGGTAGAGTATTAGATGACAGTAAACCAAAATACATAAACTCACCAGAAAATATAGTATATAGCAAAGGCAGAAATTTATTTGGACTTAATGTAGCTAAAAAGCATGATACTAAAAAAATAGTTATAGTAGAAGGCTATATGGATGCAATTTCGTTATATCAAAGAGGCATTACAAATGTTGTTGCATCACTTGGAACCGCTATGACAGAGGCACAAGGTCGCTTACTTAGAAGATATAGTGAACAAGTTATTTTAGGATATGATGCAGATGGAGCAGGACAAGCAGCTATATTAAGAGGAATGGAAATTTTGCAAAACTTAGGTTGTGATATTAGAGTATTGCAAATAGAAGGAGCAAAAGATCCAGATGAATATGTATTAAAATATGGACCAGAGAGATTTCAAAAATGTGTAGACAATGCCATTTCTTTAGTAGAATTTAAAGTAAAAGTTTTATTAAAAGAATTAAACATAGAAAATACAAATGACAAAATAAAATTTTTAAATGAAATTGCTAAAATTTTAGCAAAAGTTACAAACCAAATGGAAAGAGAGATTTATGTAGATAAAATTGCTAAAGAATACAAAATCTCTAAAGAAGCTATTTATGCAGAAGTAAATAAACTTATGTATAAAGACAACCAAGGAAGCAAAAAGCTAGAAAAAAGGGTAGTTACAATGGTACCAAAAGAAGAAAAAGAAAATAGCGTTTCTGAGGCAGTTCTAAAAAGAGAAAATTTAGTAATATATTTACTTATAAATGAATATTCTAAATGTTATGAAAAAATAAAAAATTTAATTACATTAGACTATATTCAAGATGATACAAACAAACAAATTCTCAAAAAAATGTATGAAGAATTTGAAAAAGGAAATAGTAATACTAGTCAATTGCTAGATTGGTTTCAAGATGAAAAAATCATTAGTCATATTACAGAAATAATGGCTGGAGATTTTGAAATTACTGATGTAAACAAGGCAATAGACGACCTTATTAGTATTTATGAAAAAGAAAAATTGATAAGTAGAAGAAATGAAATTTTGAAAAAGCTAGAAAGTGTTTCTGAAGCAGGTTCAGAAGAAGTAAAAGAATTAGAAAAGGAGCTTAACGATATTATTCTAAAACTAGCTAAAATCAAATAGGAGGTTTTATATATGAAAAAGAAGCAAGAAGATGAGCCAATAGTAGAAGCTGAAGTTGTGAAAACAGAAGTACCTAAAAAAGAAAAAAAGACTAAAACTCCAAAGACTGAAGAAATAGAAAAAAAAGAAAAGAAAACTAAAAAGGTAACTGAAGAAGTAAAAGAAACAGAAAAGAAAGTTGAAAAAACAACTGAAAAGAAACCTAAAAAGGCTCAAAAGCTAGAAGAGAATAAACAAGACATTAAGGAAGAAAATAAACCTGTAGAGGAAACGGCTGAAGAGGAAAAACCAAAAGTAAAAAAATTAGAGGAAGTTAGCAAAGAAAAAGTAGAGAACATACTAAAAAGAGCAAAAGAAAATGGAAAAATTACTTATGGTGAACTTGCTAATGAATTAGAAAATACAAATCCAGACCAAATAGAAGAGGTATTTGATACTTTTGAAGATTTAGGCGTAGACGTTTTGAAAGATGATCTAGATACAGAACCAAATTTAGATGACTTAAGAGAAGTTGAGAACATCAAATTAGATGACATAGATTTAATAAACATGGATGGAATAAGTGTTGATGATCCTGTTAGAATGTATTTAAGAGAAATAGGAAAAATTCCATTGTTAACATATGAACAAGAGCTAGAGTTAGCACAAAGAATCTTGGACGGAGATGAAAGTGCAAAACAAAAACTAACAGAGTCTAACCTAAGATTGGTAGTAAGTATAGCAAAAAAATATGTTGGTAGAGGAATGTTATTACTAGACTTAATTCAAGAAGGAAACATGGGCTTAATCAAAGCAGTAGAAAAGTTTGATTACACTAAAGGCTACAAATTTAGTACTTATGCAACATGGTGGATTAGACAGGCAATTACAAGAGCAATTGCAGACCAAGCTAGAACTATACGTATACCAGTTCATATGGTAGAAACAATAAATAAATTGATTAGAACTTCAAGACATTTATTACAACAAAATGGTAGAGAACCAACACCGGAAGAAATTGCAGCAGAAATGGAAATTCCAGTAGAAAGAGTTGCGGAAATTCAAAAAATAGCACAAGACCCTGTATCTTTGGAAACTCCAATAGGAGAAGAAGATGACAGCCACTTAGAGGACTTTATTCAAGACGAAGATACACCAGCACCACAAGATTCAGCAGCATATACATTACTTAGAGAACAACTAGAAGAAGTAATGGAAACACTAACACCAAGAGAAGCTAAAGTGCTAAAATTAAGATTTGGGTTAGAAGATGGAAAAGCTAGAACTCTTGAAGAGGTAGGAAGAGAATTTATGGTTACTCGTGAGAGAATTAGACAAATAGAAGCAAAAGCATTAAGAAAATTAAGACACCCAAGTAGAAGTAAAAAACTAAGAGACTATATGAATTAAAAGATTATATTTAAACCAAAATTAAGTAAAAAGCTGGACAAAAGTCCAGCTTTTAGCATTACTTTGACCGAAAAGCTTGATTTTTATGGAATAATGTGGTACAATATATACGTATTACGGGAAAATAACCTTAAAAATGGAGGTGAAAATTCTTAAAATTGAAATTTTAAGAAGAAATTATGGGATTTATAAATGGAGTAAAAACAATATTTAGTGATTTAAAAGAATATATTAATCAAATAGATTGTCCTGATGAGGAGGAATTAGTAACAGATCCAGAACTAGTGGAATCTTTACAATCAATTGAAAAAAGGGAAGAGGCTTTCAAAAAATCTTCAACAAGCAAAAAAGGCGGAAAAGGAAATTCAGGTAAGCAACAAGTTGTAGAAACTGTAGCTATTGATCCAAAGGCAGTAGAAGCAATGGCAAAAGAAGCACAAGAAAAACAACAACCAGTTGTGGAAAAAGATGGAGAAGAAAGATAATAATGAAGAATAATGAAAAAGTTGAGGCTTTCTCAACTTTTTTAACTTATTTTATTGACAAAAATAAAAACACATATTATAATATAAATCACGTTAGCAAATAACATATGGCGAGGTAGCTCAGTTGGCTAGAGCAATCGGTTCATACCCGATAGGTCGTGAGTTCGAATCTCACCCTCGCTACCAAAAACGACTAGATATCTAGTCGTTTTTATATTTTATTCTATTTTTCTTTCAGAGCGAGAATTGCACATTTTTTCATATTCTTTGCATTTTATTTTATATTCAATTTGTTGTGTCATATATCTATAATACATATATGCCTGTTCGTACTGCATACATGGATTAAACATATTAGGATCTCCCATAATAGGGTCGCAACCAATATCATAATTCATATAAGGTGGAAAATTAAAATTAGAATCATTTTTATCCATAAAACAAAACTCCCTTCAATAATCTTAAATAGGTAAATTAAATTGTAAAAATGGAACTATACATATTGCAATATATGTATAAATAGCAGAAAATATACCTTGTAACAATTTGCCAATGGCATAAGTTTTTATAGAAAGCCCAGCTTTACTAATAATACTAAAAACTTGTAATAGTACAGAAATTCCACCAAACCCTAATAAAAAACTAGCTGACACAATATTTAATGATATTGCTTTTATATGTGTATTAGCTACTAAGCTAACACCATTTGTAAGCTCAATAATTCCAGATAGAATAGGTTTTATTAGTTCTGTAGGAAAGCCAATAGCACAAAGTACAGGAGAGAGTAAAACAGATATGCCATTCAAAATTCCACTTTGGTTTAATATAGATAGAACCACAGAAAATATAACTACAAAACCACCAATCATTAAAATGGTGGATATAGAATTTGTAATGCTTTTTCCTAACACTTCTCCAAGTGATGAAATTGAGATAGATTTATTTGAATAATTGTAATGATAGTTGGTACTACTAGAACTACTTTTATTAAAAAAACGCAAAACAATTCCTACTGTAATACAAGCAAGTATATGTGTGACAAATAGAAGTAAGCCAATAGTAGTACTGCCAAACAGAGTTATACCAACAGTACCAATAATAAATAGTGGACCGGAATTATTGGTAAAAGCAAGTAATCTCTCAGCTTCTTGTTTGGTAACAATACCTTGTTCCATAAAATTTGACACAATTTTAGCTCCAACAGGATATCCGCTAATAAGTCCCATTAGAAAAGCAAAGGCACCTTCACCAGGAACATTAAATAATGGTCTCATTATTGGATTTAGCCATTTGCCTAAATATTTTATAACATTTGTATAACTGAGTAATTCTGTAGATACAAAAAACGGAAATAAAGAGGGAACTACAGCAGTTGCCCACAAGATTAGTCCATCTTTAGCAGCTGTTAAGTTGGTTTTAGAAAATAAAACTAATCCAAAACAAAACAAGCAGAATACAATAGCTAATCCGTTTCTTTTAATAGAATATACCCAGATTTTTATTTTGCTTTTTCTTTTGTTTTCAATTGGAATAGATATTGACGACATACACGCTTTCTCCTGAAAAATTTTTAATACGAGATATGTACTATGTAATGTTAAAATCGCTGGTCCTTGGTGTCGAGCTTCCTTCCCTTGGATGTCACAAAAACAAATAAATTTGTTTTTGGACACTATCGGTTGGAACTCTCCAATCGTTACGCTTCGCTCCACCTTACGCGGACTGGCGCTTTCTTTTAACATTACATAGTACAAACAGTGAATGAAAAATTATTTAGAATATCTCAATAGCGAAAGCCAATTGAAAAACACATGCTCAATCATATTAAAAGCCGTATTTTTGCCTACAGATTTCTCAGCAACAATATTTACTTTTCCAATTTCATTACCATTTAAACTGTAAGTAACATTACCTAAAACCTGACCTACAGAAACGGGTGCACTTACACTATCTGGAAGTTCCATAGACTGAACAATATCTTTATTTTGACCTTTTTGAATTAAAACTCCGCTATCATTTTCAAGTATTGCATTTACACTATTTTCAATTCCTTTGTCAATAGAAACTTCCTTTATCAAATCATTTTTATTTGCAAGTTTTTTATACTCAAAATTATTAAAACCATAATCTAACAACTTTTGAACTTCAGCAAAACGAATAGGACTTGTAGGAGCCTTCATAATAACAGCAATTAAAGACAAATCATTTCTAGTTGCACTTGCAGATAAGTTATATAAAGCGATAGATGTAGAACCCGTTTTTAAACCAGTTGCTCCTTTGTAGTTTCTAACTAATTTGTTTGTATTTACTAAAGAAGATTTACCATCTCTTAAACTATCCATATAAATTGTGGTATATTTAATGATTGAAGGATGTTTGATTAACAATTCTCTAGACATTAAAGCAATATCATATGCAGAAGTTACATGACCATCTTCATCAATACCATGGCAATTTTTAAAAGTTGTATCATTCATTCCAAGCGCTTTAGCTTTTGAATTCATTTGTTCAACAAAAGCCTCTTCAGTACCAGCTAAATATTCGGCCATAGCAACAGTACAATCATTGGCAGAAACAACGCAAATTGCTTTTAGCATTTCATCAACAGTTAACTCTTCTCTAACATCTAACCAGATTTGAGAGCCACCCATACCAGCAGCCTTTTCACTGCAAGGAATTTTGTCGGTATATGAAAGTTTACCAGAATCAATTGCTTCCATAATAAGTAAAATTGTCATTACTTTTGTAACACTTGCAGGTCTTAGTTTCTCATGCATATTTTGGTTATATAAAACCTGACCTGAATTTTGCTCAATTAAAACTGCACTGCCAACATTTAAACTTAAACTTGTAGTAGCATTTGTTGGAATAGTCTCAGTTAAGGGCTTTGCACTGTTAGACCAAGTGTATATAGTGTCACTTGCTATACATATAGTTGGAAACAGAAAAATTGCAATAATAAAAATACAAATTATTTTAAGTAAGTTAGATTTATATTTCAACATAATTGACCTCCATAATATTAGTTAATAAATTGTATTTTACAAAAGGAAATTTTATGATATATAAACTAAAAATGTTACAGTTCTATTACATTTTTTGAAATTCAAATTCTTCCATTTACTTTTAACAAAATATATGCTATAAAATAATTGGAGAAATCTAAAGATAAGGAGAAGCAAAAATGGCTAATAAAAATATAAAGAACAATAATGGAATAACATTGATAGCTCTTGTAATAACAATTATAATTATACTAATATTAGTAGGAGTATCAATAAACCAAATATTTGGCGATGATGGCCTAATAGATAGAAGCAGTGGATTTGCAGAAAATACAAATGCAATAATGAAAAACCAAACAGAAGAAGTAGATAATAAAATTGATGAATTAGATGATGTAATGCACCCTTGGGTACAAAATAAAACAATAGTAACTAAAAAACTAAAGAGACGGAACCATAACATTAGTGGTTGGTAGCCTATACAAAGACTATAACAATCAAAACGAATATGAGTGCGGAGTTGATGGGTATACTGGTAGTTGGAAAGTTTTAGGGGCAGAAAATGGTAAACTTCTAATAATGTCAACAGTAGATGTAGGAACATTACAATTGTCAGGAAAAGAAGGCTATAACACAGGAATAAGCCAATTGAATACAATATGTGCACCATATGGAACAGAAGCAAGAAGTATAACAGTAGAAGATATAAATAGAGTAACAGGATATGATCCAACTAACCAAGGAGATGGAACAGTTTATGGCGCAGGACAATTTCAGGAATATGGAAATAAAGTAACATATACAGCAAGTGGAAGTTCGGCAACTAATGGGAAAAATTACACAGGAAGTATAAGTTATGAACATCCAGATGGAAGAAAAATAGGAACAGATAATGTAACTTCAATAACAGTAGAGAGTACTGGTTATTACTATTATCCATACTCATTAACAGCAAGTAGTAGTACAACAGGAGAATGTAAAGGAATAGCAACAGATTCATCAGCATATAAATTATTGTTTAGAAATGCAGATGATTCAGCAAATTGTAGTTACTGGCTTGCGTCTTCGTATGTGGATGCGGGCTCTATCGCTTCGGGCTTTGCTTTGCGCCGTGTGGACTCAGGTGGCGGCGTGAACGGCTATAACTTGTGGTACTCGGACGGTGACTCTGGCAACCCTTCGTTGGGCGTGCGTGCCGTAGTTCCTTTAGATTAAAAAGTGTGGATTTGGTAAGTATAAGGAGATAAGAAATATGGCTGATAAGAAAAGTATAAAATCTAACAATGGAATAACACTAATAGCACTTGTTGTGACAATTATAATTATTCTAATATTGGCAAGTGTAACATTAGCTCAAATAACAGGCGATGATGGATTACTAAATAAAACTAGAGAATTTTCTGAAAATACAAATACAATAACAAATGACAGTAATGAAGAAATAAATAGTATGTCTGATGAGCTAGATGAGATAATGAACCCTTGGGTGCAAAACAAAACAGTAGTGACTAAAAAAATGAAAAGTGGAACCAAAACATATAATGTAGGAGATGATTATACATATGACTGTGGAGTTTCAGAATATACAACAGCAGGAGGAAAATGGAAAGTATTAGGAGCAGAAAGAGGAAAACTTCTAATAATGTCAACAGTAGATGTAGGAACTTTACAATTATCAGGAAAAGATGGATATAACACAGGAGTAAGTAAATTAAATACAATGTGTGCTCAATATGGAACAAATGCAAGAAGTATAAAAGTAGAAGATATAAATAGAGTAACAGGATATGCTCCAACTAACCAAGGAGATGGAAAAGTTTTTGGCGCAGGAAAATTTTATGAATATGGAAATAAAGTAACATATACAGCAAGTGGAAGTACAGCTACAAATGGAAAAACTAATACTACATTAGCAATAAGCAAATATGAACATCCAGATGGAAGAAAAATAGGAACAGATAATGTAACTTCAATAACAGTAGAGAGTACTCATTATTACTATTATCCATACTCATTAACAACAAGTAGTAGTACAACAGGAGAATGTAAAGGAATAGCAACAGATTCATCAGCATATAAATTATTGTTTAGAAATGCAGATGATTCAGCAAATTGTAGTTACTGGCTTGCGTCTTCGTTAGTGGGTGCGTACTCTAACATTTCGTACTTTGGTTTGCGCAATGTGCTCTCGGGTGGCCGCGTGAGCGGCTATATCTTGTGGGACTCGGGCGGTAACACTGACAACCCTTCGTTAGGCGTGCGTGCCGTAGTTCCAGTAGAATAAAATATAAAGACGGGGAATATCCTCGTCTTATTTCAATTTATTAACTTTAACCTTTATTTTTTTATCACTCAATTCTGCATAAAGCTTTATATTATAACCAGTGTTATTTTCAAACTTTAAATCTAATCCATCATAAACAACAGTTGAATCTTTACCCATTTTTATATAGCCAACTTCTTTTCCGTGTTCGTGCCTTTCAGTAACTTTAATACCATCTATCTTATCTACAGCATTATATATAGTTGTACTCACTTGGCAATTTCCACCACCATATCCTTTTTTTAATTCACCATCTATAAATACTCCAGCCTTTTTATATCCTCTATCAGGAGTAGGATTTCCAGCAACTTTATTAAATGAAAATTCTTCACCATCTTTTATTATTGTACCATTTATCTCATTACAAGTAATACGTATATTTGTATCACGATTATCGTCATCATCTATTATCTTAGTTGAAAAACTAGAAATTTCTTCTTCAACAACAACAGGTTCTTTTGAAATATCATTATTTAAACCAGTGCTATTTCCCACTTCAGTACTTAATCTATTTGCATTGTGGTCAATTTCATCATTAAAATTAAATTTATTAAAATAGAAATATGCTATTAATACTATAAAAGCAATTAAAACAATTATAGGTAAAATATATTTTTTCATAACTACTCCATAAAATTAAACTTTCATTTGTTATTATGGCAAATTTTCATAAAAATATGCAATAAAATAAGCTTTTTTATTGAGAAAAAAATTATTTTGTGATATAGTATGGAGAGATGAAAAAATAGGAGAAACAGCGATGAAACAAAAAACAAAATTAAAAAAATATTTAATAGCCATTGTAGCAATACTTATATTTGCAGCATGTTTTATACCACCACAAAACTACAATTCTAAAAATAAGTTAGACATTGTTAGCCCTTATGGTGATAATGAAGCATATCATCCAAAAGTAATAAATTTTAAAGAAAAATGGAATGGATATAAATATTGGATGTCATACACTCCATATCCAAAAGGAGACGATTTAAAAGAGAATCCTTGCATAGCAGTTAGTAATGATTTGATCACATGGGAGACACCTAAAGGATTAAAAAATCCAATAGATGAACCAGAAACTAAACAAAAGGGAAACAGGTATAATTCAGATTCTCACATAGTTTATAATGATATTTTAAACAGAATGGAATGCTATTGGAGATATGTTGATAATACAACAAACAAAGTAATAATATATAGATCGTATTCTTTAGATGGAATTAACTGGTCACCTAAAGAGATTGCAATAATGTCAAACTCAAGGAAAAAGGCTGATTATGTAAGCCCTGCTATAGTATTTGAAAATGGAATATATAAAATGTGGTATGTTGATACAAAATGTGAGCTAAAATATACTACATCACTAGATGGAACTAAGTGGGACAACCCTCAACAACTAGAACTCAAATATGGAGAGAAAGTAAAAACATGGCATATAGATGTTATTAATACTGGCAAGAAATATGAAATGCTAGTAGTAGCATTTAAAGACTGGAATTCTCGTAACAATATGGATTTATACTATACATCTTCGACAAATGGAACAGACTGGGAGAAGGCTGAGATTATAATGAAACCTACTAGAAATACTGAATATTGGGATAATATGGGGATTTATAGAAGTTCATTCATATATGAAGATGGAGTTTATTTTGTTTATTATGGAGCAACACAAACAAATTATCAACATGGAATAGGGCTAATGTATGGAAAAGACATTCATAAATTAAAAAGAATCAATATTGATTACAAAAATAAAAAAGATGTAGAAAAGTTAAAATTAAAAATTCAAAGAGAGAAAAATATATAAAAAGGATGTAAAGAATGAATACGTTGACACAAATAATAAAAGAGCATATAAGCTATAAAAATCAAATTTTTAAACTTGCAAAAGCAGATTTGGTTAAAACATATAGAGGTGCTGCATTAGGTTGGATGTGGGCTATTATTAAACCAGCAGTAACAATATTTGTTTACTGGTTTGCATTTTCAATAGGAATGAGAGCAGGAAAAGATGTTAATAGATTTCCATATTTCTTATGGATAATAGCAGGTGTTATACCATGGTTTTATATTAGTGAAATGATTACAGGAGGAACAGACTGCATTAGAAAATATAGCTATTTGGTAACAAAAATGAAATTCCCAGTAGCAACAATACCAACTTTTATAAATATATCAAAATTTACTATCCATATATTACTAATTTACCTTACAATTATTATATTTAGATTATTTGGATACACACCAGATATATATATGTTACAACTACCATTTTATATGTTATTAGCATTTATATTCCTAAACTTTTGGGGACTATTTTCATCACTATTAGGTGTAATAAGTAAAGATTATAGTAACTTGGTAAAATCTTTTATAACAGCTTTGTTCTGGCTATCAGGTATTATGTGGAACCCAGATACATTAGGAAATGGAATAGCAAAAAAATTATTAAATTTAAATCCGGTTACATTTTTAGTAAATGGATTTAGAAATTGCTTTATAAACAAAGTGTGGTTTTGGGAACAACCAAAAAGACTTATGTACTTTTTAATTATTACTGCTATTTTGTTAATTTTAGCAATTGCAACATATAAAAGATTAAGAAAAGACATACCAGATGTATTATAAACTAGGAGGAAATGATGAGCGATACAGTAATTGAATTCAAAAACGTTACTAAAATATATAAATTGTATAAAAGTGACAAACAAAGACTAAAAGCACTTATCTGGAAAAAAACACCATATAAAGAAAAAAAAGCAGTAAATAATGTATCATTTAAAATAGAAAGAGGAGATTCAGTTGCACTTTTTGGAAGAAATGGTGCCGGAAAATCAACTATATTAAAAATGATTACAGAGGTAGCGTTTCCAACTACAGGAGAGATAAAAGTAAATGGAAGAGTAAGCGCACTTCTTGAATTGACATCAGGTTTTGACCCAGAATTTACAGGAAGAGAAAATATATATTTAAAAGGTCAATTATTAGGTTTAGATACTGAGGAAATAAAAGAATTAGAGCCAACTATTATTGAATTTGCACAATTAGATGATTATATAGATCAACCAGTAAGGACATATTCAAGTGGTATGAAGGCAAGATTAGGATTTTCAATAAATGTTAATATACGACCAGAAATTTTGATTGTAGATGAGGCATTAAGTGTTGGAGATGAATCTTTCAAAAATAAGTGTATAAAAAAAGTAAATGAAATTATAAAAAATGAAAATGTTACATTATTATTTGTAACACATGCCACAAATGTTGCAAAAGAATTTTGCAAAAGAGGCATGGTAATGGAAAATGGTGTTATCAAATTTGATGGTGATATAACAGAGGCAATAGAAAAATATAATAGTTCAATAAAATAAGGGGGACATTGGTAGAGTACCAATAAAAATTTAAAATGGAAAGAAAAGATTATATATGGCTGTTTGGAGAGAACAATTCTTTAACTTGTAACAACAACTCTTTTTACTTTTGGGAACAAGTTGTAAATAATGAGGATGGCATACAAAAATACTTTATATTACAAAAAAATAAGTACAATAAAAAAGCCATAAAAAATATTGAAAAATCTAAAAGAAAAAACATTGTATGGAAAAATAGCATAAAACATTATCTATTATATAGAAATGCTGATATGTTTTTAGTAACATTAAGTTATAAAGATGTATCTCCTGACAAAATTTTGTGGAAAAATATAAAGCCACATCCAATAAAACCTGTTATATATTTACAACATGGAACTATTGGAATGAAACGTATAGGCTATACCGGAAAATACTACAACAATAATATGTTTAGATTTTTTATGTATAATAAAAAAATAATAGAGCAATATCGAAAAGAAAATGATTTTAAAAGTTATCAATTATACTATGCTAAATATCATGCAAGATATAAAGAGCTAGTAAGAAAAAATGAAGAATTTTTGAAAAATAAAAAGCAAAAACAAATTCTTTGGTTTTTAACTTGGAGAGAGTATTTAGGACCAAATAAAGAAACTAGCAATTTGATAAAAAATATTAAGTACATAGTTAATGATTCAAAGTTAAATAAATTTTTAAAAGAAAACAATTATAAATTTAAAATATGTGTGCATCAATTTTTTGATACAAGCATTATTGCTAACATAATGAAAAAAGACAATGAGAATATTGAAATTGCATATCAAAAGAATGTAAATGTTATGGATGAATTGATACAAAGTGATATATTGATTACTGACTATTCATCAGTTGGATTTGATTTTACATTTTTAAATAAACCTGTAATATTATACCAACCAGATTTAAAAGCATACTTAAAAAATAGAAGCTTTTACTGTTCAATGAAAGAACTTTCTAACTATTCAATTTTAAACAAAGATGATTTGATAAATGAAATAGTTAAGGGAGAATACAAAATAAATGAATTTTTCAGACAAGGCTTACCAGAAGATATAGATTATGAGTATGTAAAACAAGGCAAACATATTGATGATATGTATAAATACCTAAAAGAAATTCAAGAAAATAAAATTACATTTATAGGGTATAACTTCTATGGCATAGGCGGAACAGTATCAGCAACTAAGGCTTTATCAGAAGCTTTAATGGAAAAAAATTATATGGTTGAACTGATTTCTCTAAAAAAGACTAAAAGCGAAAAATTACAAATGCCTTATGGATTAAATGTAAGAGCTCTATACATTCATGGATCTAAGAGAAAGAAAGAATTAGTAAAAAGACTACTTAGAAGTAAAAAGTCATTAAGATATTTAAATGACGATAAGAATAGAGATAATTTAATTCCATATGTAGGATATTCATTAGAAAAAATATTAAAAAACATTAAAAGTACAACAGTAGTATCAACAAGAGAGTCACTACATATGTTCTTAAAAAATGCGAAATCTAAAAATATAAAAAATAAGCTATACTTTTTCCATACTGATGCTACAGTATTAAAAAGTTCATTTCCAAAAGTTGTTGAACATTTGAAAAATGAACACCTAGAAAATGCTATATTTGTAACAGAAAGTAGCAGAGAAAATTATATAAAAGTAAATAACTATGAAAATTATGAAAATTCTGCAATAATAGGAAACACTCTAGCAAGTTATTCTGTTCTATCAAAAGAGCAATTAAGTAAAATGAAGCTAGATAATAAAAAAGGCAAACTAAAAGGCATTTTACTTATGAGAATCTCAACAGATAGAAAAAAGGATGTTAATAACATAATCGAATTTGGAAAATATCTAAAAGAAAATAAAAAGAACAATATTGTTATAAATGTATATGGAAAAGGTGACTATCTAGAAGAATTTGAAAAATTAGTAGATGAAAATCAAATTTCTAAATATATAAAATATAAAGGAAGTTTAGAAAATCCACAAGATGAAATTTTAAATAGTAACTTTGTTTTGGACCTATCAGAAAATCAATCATTTGGTATGATATATTTAGAAGCGATATTTAATGGAAAAATGGTATTTTGCAAAAGAAATGTAGGCTCAAACGAAATATTAAGAGATATACCAGAAGCATATTTTAGTAGCTATGAGGAACTTGCAAATAAAATAGCAGGTATACCTGAAATTACTAAAGAACAACTGATAAGAAATTATGAATTACTATATGATAGATACTCAAGGGAAAAGGTAGCAGAAAAATTCATAAAACTATTAAAATAGGAGGCAGTAAAATGAACAATAAAAAAAAATATATATTATCAATATTGTTAATTGTATTTAAAGTGCATCTAAGAATTATATATTTTTTTATAAAATTATTCACTACTCCTAAAGATAAAGTTGTAATGCTTAGTAGACAATCAAATGAAATTAACATTGACTTTATAATGCTACAAGACGAAATAAAAAAACAAAGTCCAAATACTGAAATAAAAATAATGTGCAAAAAGATACCAAAAAAATTCTCTAAAAAAATAGAATACTATTTTTATATGATTAAAACAATGCACCATTTAGCAACTTCCAAAGTATGTATAGTAGACGGATATGTAATTCCAGTAAGTATATTAAAACATAAAAAAGATTTAGTAGTTGTGCAAATATGGCATGCATTAGGAGCAATTAAAAAATTTGGAAAACAGGTTATAGACAAAAAGGAAGGAAGCAACTCAGTTGTTGCAAACATAATGGACATGCATAAAAATTATACATTTGTCACATGTGCAAGTAAAGCAACAAGAGAATTTTATGCTGAAGCATTTGGAGTAGCAAAAGAAAAGATATTTATTTTAGGAATGCCTAGAATAGACTACTTATTAGATAAAGACAATAAAATAGGTGAAAAGGTAGGAGAATTACTAAAAGAATATCCAAAACTAACAGAAAAGAAAAACATATTATATGTTCCAACCTTTAGAAAAGGAAAAAGTACACCTGTAAATGAAATTATTAAAAAAGTAGATAACACAAAATATAATTTAATTATAAGGTTACACCCGCTAGAAAAAACAAATGTGGACAATGAGTATATTGTTGATTCAAAATACAGTACATTTGATTTATTAAAAATAGCAGATTATGTTATAACAGATTATTCAGCAATTGCATTTGAAACAGCGGTTATAGATAAACCAATATTCTTCTATTTATATGACTTAGATGAATATGAAAACAATAGAGGACTTAATATAAATTTAAAAAAAGAGATGAAATCAGTTACATTTAACAATATAAATGATATAATCTTAGTAATAGACGAAGATAAGTATCCTTATGAGGAATACCAAAAATTCAAAGATAAGTATATAGAAACTAAAGATACTAACAATTCAAAAAGAATTATAGAAAAAATAAAATGTACTTTGGAGGAAGTAGTATGAAGAAAATCAAAATTGCACTGACTAACTTAGCTAAGAACAATCTATTTTTTAGAAAGATATTCAGAGGAATCTTGTATGCATATAAAAACATGAGGTATAAGCTTAGAAGATGTGGAAAGAAAATAGATGATAAGATGGTATTTTTCAGTAGTTTTAACGGAAAATATTATACAGACAGTCCTAAAGCTATATATTTATATATGAAAAATAATCCGGAATTTAAAGATTACAAATTTGTTTGGGCATTTAGAGAACCAGAAAACTACAAAGACTTAGAAGATGAACACACAATACTTGTAAAGCAAAATACTAAAAAGTATGAAGAGTATCTAGCTAAATCTAAATATTGGATTATAAACCATAGAATATATGACTATATATATCCAAAAAAAGAACAAGTATATGTGCAATGTTGGCATGGAACACCACTTAAACGATTAGGATGTGACCTACAAAAAACAGACAATGCCTTAAACACATTAAATGAGGTTAAGAAGAAATGGCATAGAGAAGCCCAAAAAGTTGACTTTGTAATATCACCTTCAAAATTTACAACAGAAAAATTATCATCAGCACTTGATTTAAAAAGTGTAAACAAAGAAGATTGTATGATTGAACAAGGCTATCCTAGAAATGACTTTTTATACAATTATACAGAAGAAGATGTAAAAAGGATAAAAGAAAAAATAGGAATAGATAAAATAAATAAAAAAATAATATTATATGCACCAACATTTAGAGATAATCAACATCAAGCAGGAGTTGGGTATACATATAAAACAGAAGTTGACTTTGATAAATTGCAAAAAGAACTTCAAGATGAGTATATAATATTATTTAGAGCACATTATTTTGTTTCAAATTCTTTTGATTTTGAAAAGTATAAGGGATTTATATATAATGTGTCAGACATAGATGATGTAAACGAAACATATATAGTAAGTGATATTTTAATAACAGATTATTCGAGCGTGTTCTTTGATTATGCAAACTTAAAAAGACCAATGCTATTTTACATGTATGATTTTGAAGAATATAAAGATGAGATGAGAGGCTTTTATATTGATATAAACGAACTTCCAGGTGAGATAACAAAAACAGAAGATGAACTCATAAAAGCTATAAAAAATATTAAAAACTTTGAGTATACAGAAAAATATAAAAAGTTTAATGAAAAGTTCAACTACTTAGATGATGGACAAGCAGCAAAAAGAACAGTAAAAAAAATTATGGGAGGAAAAGTATGAAAAGAATTTTAACTTATGGAACATTCGACTTACTACATTATGGACACATTAGACTATTACAAAGAGCCAAAGCTTTAGGAGATTACCTAATAGTAGCTGTTTCAACAGATGAATTTAATGCAGGAAAAGGAAAAAAAGCATATCACAATTACGAAACAAGAAAGAAAATGCTAGAAGCAATTAGATATGTAGATTTAGTTATACCAGAAGAAAACTGGGAGCAAAAAATATCTGATGTGCAAAAATATGATGTTGATATAGTAGTTATGGGAAGCGACTGGGCAGGAAGCGACAAATTTGACTATTTAAAAGACTATTGCGAAGTTGTATATTTACCAAGAACAGAAGGAATATCAACCACACAAATAAAAGAAGAATTAGGTTTACAAGAAGCAGTAAACGGAGTAAACCAACTACCAGAACCAAATGCGTGACTTTGGGTGCCATTGGGGACGGGGTCAAAAAGTACCCTTTTGTCAAAACTAATTTATTAAAAAATAGAAAATAGGAGGAAAATAAAATGACAGTTTTTGAAGATTTAAAATGGAGAGGGCTTATAAAAGATATTTCAAGCCCAGAATTAGAGGAAAAATTAAATAAAGGAGGAATGTCATTCTACATAGGAACAGACCCGACAGCAGATAGCCTACATGTTGGACATTTATCAAGTTTCTTAATTTCAAAGAGATTAAAAGATGCAGGACATCATCCTTACTTACTAGTAGGTGGAGGAACAGGATTAATAGGAGACCCAAGACCTACAAAAGAAAGAGCAATGATTTCAAAAGAAGCTGTAAATAAAAATATTGAAGGGCTAACAAAACAGGTACAAAAACTATTTGGATTTGATGTTGTAAATAACTATGACTGGATTAAAGATATAAATACATTAGACTTCTTAAGAGATTACGGTAAATTCTTTAATGTTAATTATATGTTAGATAAAGATATAGTAAGAAGAAGACTAGATGAAGGTATTACATACACAGAATTCTCATACATGATACTACAAGCTCTTGATTTCAAATACTTACATGAGCATAACAATGTAGATTTACAATGTGCTGGCTCAGACCAATGGGGAAATATCACAGCTGGTATAGATTTAATAAGAAAATCTACAGGTGATGAAGTATATGGATTTACAATGCCACTTGTAACAGATTCACAAGGTAATAAATTTGGAAAGAGCGAAGGAAATGCATTATGGCTAGATAAAGAAAAAACTTCAAGTTATGAATTATACCAATTCTTTGTAAATGTTGAAGATGTAATGGTTATAGATTACCTAAAAATCTACACATTCTTATCAAGAGAAGAAATTGAAGAATTAGACAGAAAAAATAAAGAACATCCAGAATTAAGAGAAGCACACAAAGCTTTAGCAAGAGAGATAATTACTTTCTTACATGGAAAAGAAGAATATGAAAAAGCCGTAAATTTAGCAGACCACTTATTTAACAATAAATTCAATGACTTATCTAAAAAAGACATTGAAGAATTATTTAAAGGACAAGAAGTTAAAGAAGTTGAACTAAATACAAATATTGTTGACTTTGCTGTAAATATGGGAATAGCATCAAGCAAGAGAGAAGCAAGAGAATTTATTTCATCAGGTGCAATTTCAATAAATGGAGAGAAAGTAACAGACTTAGAAAAAACAATCGATCCAAATATGTTTATAGAAAATACATACATTGTTGTAAGAAGAGGAAAGAAAAATTACTACATTGGAAAGGCAAAATAAGTTTAAGGAGAAAAATTATGGAATGGATGAATAGTAATTTAAAAGAAATTGAGCCAACCAATATATCAAACCAAGAGCAAAAAGAAAAAATAGCAAAAGAAATAGCTCAAAAAGTTAAGGATGGAGATGTAATAGGCTTTGGCTCAGGTTCTACATCATATTTAGCTATTAAAGAAATAGCTAAAAGAATTGAAGAAGAGGAATTGCATATTACTGCAATCCCTACTTCTTATGAAATAAAGGCACTTTGCCATAGTTTAAACATTCCAACAGTAAGTATATTAGAGAAAAGACCAGACTGGGCTTTTGATGGAGCAGATGAAGTTGACAAAAACAACAATTGGATTATAAAAGGTAGAGGAGCTGCTTTATTCAAAGAAAAACTAAATATGGTAAATGCAGGAATTACATATATTTTAGTTGATGATTCAAAATTAGTTGATGAATTAAATAAAGTAATGCCAATTCCAATTGAAGTTTATCCAGAAGCGGTTAGTAGTGTAAGAGAAGCATTGCTAGACTTAGGAGTAACAGAGGCTGTACTAAGAAGAGCCGAAAAAAAAGACGGTCCAGTATTTACGGAAAATAATAATGTTATATTAGATACAAAATTTGTAGAGATATATGATGCACTAGAAGAAGATATAAAATCTATTACTGGTGTTATAGAAAGTGGATTATTTATGGAATATCCAATAGAAGTAATACACTAAGCAAAAAGGAGGAAAAGCTATGTGGGGAGATATAGCAATTGCATTTTTGCTAGCGTTTATTACTGCATTTGTGTTAACACCATACACTATGAGACTAGCGAAAAAAGTTGGAGCAATAGATGTACCAAATGATAGAAGAGTAAATAAAAAACCAATGCCAAGACTACGGAGGAATAGCAGTTATTTGTGGATTTATAGTATCTACAATATACCTGCTAATTGTAATGAGTTTAGAAGGGTCAATAAATATATTTGATGCAGATAATAATTATTGGCTAAAACTAGTAGGCTTTTTAATAGGAATTGTAGTATTAGGAATAACCTGCTTTATAGACGATTCAAAAGGAATACCAAGTTGGGTTAAGCTAATTGCACAGGTTGTAGCAGCTATAATTGTAGCTGTTTGTGGAATAAGAATAGAAAATATTAACTTGCCTTTTATAGACAACAAAATATTTTTCTATGATTGGTTTTCATATATTATCACAGTTGGCTGGATTATAGGAATAACAAATGCTATAAACTTAATAGATGGGTTAGATGGATTATCATCAGGAATAACACTAATCTCTTGTGTTTCTTTACTAATAATCTTTTTACTAACACCATCATCACCATTGATTTCAATACTACTGATAACAGCATTGGCAGGTTCAATAGTGGGCTTTTTACCATTTAACTTCAGCCCTGCTAAAACATTTATTGGAGATGTAGGCTCAAACTTTTTAGGATTTTCACTTGCGGTAATATCAATACTAGGAGTTGCTAAAACCTATACAGCATTAGTACTTATAGCACCAATTATAGTGTTAGGACTTCCAATATTTGATACGATTTTTGCAATAATAAGAAGAATTATAAAAGGCAAATCAATAAAAGCTGTATTCAAAGCAGATAAAGGACATTTACACCATAGACTAATGAAAAGAGGATACACGCAAAAACAAGCTGTTCTTATTTTATATGGACTTACAGCAACATTAGGAATGTTTGCAATTATACTATTAGAAAGTGGAATTTGGAAAGCATTATCATTTGCACTTTTAGTAATTGCAATTATAGCAATTGGATACAAGGATATTTTTAGAGTAAAACAAGAAGAGGACAATATAGATACAGTGGACGAAAAAAACATTAGGACTGATAAGTAAAGATCTAATTTAACAATATTAAAAGAAGCCTCTTTAGCATAAATGTAACAATATTAAAATCGCTTGTCCTTGGTGTCGAGCTTCCTTCCCTTGGATGTCACAAAAACAAATGAATTTGTTTTTGGACACTATCGGTTGGAACTCTCCAACCGTTACGCTTCGCTCCACCTTACGCGGACTGCGCTTTCTTTTAATATTGTTACATTTAAAGCACAGTAATTTTTAATATTGTATAAATAAAAAACTAAAAAGGAGAGCAAGATGGAAGATGAAAGACTAATAAGTCCGGAATTAGAAGATATACAAGAAGAAAGAGTAGAAAACTCTTTAAGACCAAAAACTTTAGACGAATACATTGGACAAGACAAAGTAAAAAACAATATGAAAATATACATAGAGGCTGCCAAAAAAAGAGGTGAGCCTCTTGATCACGTTTTATTATATGGACCTCCAGGATTAGGAAAAACTACACTTGCAAACATAATATCAAACGAAATGAATTCAAATATAAAAATAACATCTGGTCCAGCAATAGAAAAGCCAGGAGATTTAGCAGCATTATTAACAAACCTTTCAGAGTTTGATGTTTTATTCATAGATGAAATCCATAGATTAAACAAAAGTGTAGAAGAAATACTGTACCCAGCATTAGAAGATTACACATTAGACATTATGATAGGAAAAGGTCCAAGTGCTAGGTCTATTAGACTTGACTTACCAAAGTTCACACTAATAGGTGCAACCACTAGAGCAGGAGCACTAGCAACACCACTAAGAGACAGATTTGGAATTATACATCATCTAGAATTATACGAAACTAAAGATTTAACAACAATAGTAAAAAGGTCGGCAAGTATATTAGACTTACAAATAGACGAAGAAGCAGCAATAGAAATTGCTAGACGTTCAAGAGGAACACCAAGAATTGCAAACAGGCTCTTAAGAAGAGTAAGAGATTATGCTGCAGTATTAGGCGATGGAAATATAACATTAAAAATAGCAAAAACAGCACTTGGAAAACTAGAAATAGACGAAATGGGCTTAGATGATATAGACAGAAAAATATTAGAAACAATGATTATAAAATACAATGGAAGAGCAATAGGAATTGACACAATTGCAACAACAATTGGAGAAGAACCTGAAACAGTAGAAGATGTGTATGAACCATATCTAATACAAATAGGATTTATAGCAAGAACTGCAAGAGGTAGAATACCAATGCCTTCAGCATATAAGCACATAGGAGTACCATATGAAGAAAAATAAATTTTAAAGGGGATTTGTTTTATGAATGATAAAGTAGCTATACTAATACCATGTTATAATGAGGAAAAAACAGTAGAAAAGGTAATAAAAGATTTTAAAAAAGAATTACCAGAGGCTCAAATATATGTATATAACAACAATTCTAGTGACAAAACTTATGAAATTGCTAGTTCTATTGATGGCGTGATTGTTAGAAATGAGTACAACCAAGGTAAAGGCAATGTAGTAAGAAGAATGTTTAGAGAAGTAGATGCAGATATATATGTAATGGTAGATGGAGATGATACATACCCTGCAGAATATGTTCACAAACTAATCGAGCCAATTAAAGAAAAAAGAGCAGATATGACAGTAGGAGATAGATTATCAAATGGAACTTATAAGAATGAAAATAAAAGAAAATTCCACCAATTTGGAAACAACCTAGTAAAAAATACTATCAATTTATTATTTAATAACAATCTAAAAGACATAATGAGTGGATATAGAGCTTTTAGTAAATTGTTTGTAAAGAATGTGCCAATATTAAGTTCAAAATTTGAGATAGAAACAGAAATTACATTAGCAGCATTAGACAAAAAACTTAGAATAGAAGAAATACCAATAATATATAGAGACAGACCAGCAGGAAGTGTATCTAAATTAAACACAATAAAAGATGGATACAAAGTTACAAAAACAATATTAAAAATGTATAAAGACTATAAACCAAGGCAATTTTTCTTTTTTATAGCATTTATATTACTTGTTTGTGGATTGATATTTGGAATTCCTGTACTAGCAGAATTTGCAAAAACACATTATATAACCAAATTACCATCAGCTATATTAGCAACAGGTTTTGTTATGCTTTCAGCAATAGCACTACAATGTGGTCTAGTTTTAGATACAATAGTAAAAGCAAATAAAGAAAAATATGAATTAAATTTAATTAGATATGAGGAAAGAGAAAATGCTAAAAAACATAATTAAATATATAGGTATTTACTTAGCACTTATAATATTTTTTGTTATATCATTAGTAGCTGTATCAAGCTTTAATAAGGAGTTTATAGCAGAGAATGTAAAGGAATCAGCAGAAGTATTATTAAGTGAAGGCAATAGAAAAGTTATTTATATACCATACAAAGACATTAATATGCAATTTGATAACTATACAGATGCATTAATGATAAACACTTCTTATTCAATAGACCCGCAAACACCATTGTATTCAGCATTTGTAGCAAGAAAAAATTATATACCTAATGTAACTACAGAAGTTTATGAAGATGTACCAGGAGAATTAAAATCATCATCTAAATATAAAAGACATAATGAAGTTGGAGAATTAAACGATTTAGCAAATGACGAAAAAGCGGAAAGCTTTGAATATGCTAGGTATTGGCATGGCTACTTAATTTTTTTAAGACCATTGTTGACATTGTTTAATATAAATCAAATTAGAATTATGCTTACTATTATACTAATAATTTTAGCAGGAATATTAGCATATTTAATTTATAAAAAGATAAATATTATTGTTTCAGTAATATTTTTAATAAGCTTATTAGGAGTTGAATATTTTTACTTAGGATTTTCAATGCAAGGAGTATTTATATTTTTAATAACAATGATTGCATCAATAATTATAGTTGGGAGATACGAAAAGATAAAAGACTTTGGGATGTTATTTTTTATAACAGGAATGTTAACAAACTTTTTTGACTTTTTAACTGTTCCAATGGTTACATATGCAGTTCCATTAGCTTTATACTTTTTACTAAAACAAAGAAAAGACACTGATTTAAATGCTAAGCAAATTATTATTGACATTATAAAATTTGGAGCACTATGGGGAATAGGGTATGGTGCAACATGGTTTACTAAATGGGCATTAACAGATCTAATATTTGGAAAAAACATAATATCAACAGCACTAATGCAAGTATTATATAGAAGTAATGGATATAAAAAATATACTTTATTAAAAGTAATAAATGCAAACATGATTTATATAATATCTCAATTATTAGTAAATATCATAATTACTATTATATCAATAAAATTATATGAAATTATCAATATGAAAAAAACAGAAAAAAGAATTATAACAAATAAACAAATACTTATAGCAGTATTACCATATATACTAATTTCTATTATGCCATTTATTTGGTATGCACTATTACAAAATCATTCATATTATCATGATTTCTTTACATATAGAAATTTAATATTAACTAGTTTAGGTATTTGCTTATGCTTAGAAGAAGTATTAACGCTACAATTCAAAACAAAGGGAGAAATAAAAAAATGAAACTTTTAATGCATACTTGCTGTGCACCATGTAGTGTATATTGCATAGATAGTTTAAGAAGTGAAGGAATAGAACCAACGGTATATTGGTATAACCCAAACATACACCCATATATGGAATATAAAGCAAGGAGAGATTGTTTAAAAGAATACACACAAAGCATAGGAGTACAAGCAATATTTGAAGAAGAATATGGATTAGATGAATTTTGCAAAAACGTAATTGGAAATTTAAAAACAAGATGCACAGATTATTGTTATAGAGTTAGATTAGAACAAACAGCTAAATATGCAAAAGTGCATGGATTTGATACAATTACCACTACTTTATTTGTAAGTCCATATCAAAAACATGAAGAACTAAAACAAATAGCAGAAGAAATTGCTAAAAAATATGAATTAAACTTTTTATATAGAGACTTTAGAGTAGGATTTAGAGAAGGACAAGCCAAAGCACGAGAACTAGGACTATACATGCAAAAATACTGCGGATGCGTATTCTCAGAAGAAGATAGATATGCAAAGCAAATTGAGAAAGACAAAGAAATATAATAGCGGAGCACACTGTGCTCCGCCATGAAAAATTATAAAGAAAAAATCCAAAATGGGAATTTACACTGTGTAGATAGGTACTATTATTCAAAGGATTTAGGGGGAGAAAATTATGAACCAAGAAATAGAAAAATTTAGGGATGGTATTTTTGCTTTAAATACAAGAAGATTTGGAAAAGTAGCAGAATTAATGATACAAAAAATTTTTAATTTAAGAGATTCAGATAATTTAGCTTATGATTTAAAAACACCAGGAGGGGAAAAAATTGAGGTTAAATTTTCTACAGTTTTAAAAAAATGTGATTCGAATATAAATACAAAAAATTTAATTTCTTCAGTAATTGCTTCAAACTTAGATAATAGAATGTTATCATTTGAACAAGCTAAAAAACTATCTTTTGATTGCAATATTCAACAAGTAAAAACAAAAGAATTCAAATATTTATATTATGGTTGTTTTTTTGATGATAAAATTATGATTTGTAAAATAAAAGCATCTGAAATTGCATTAGATCCCAAAATATTGTATTCAGACCATCAACATAGGGGAAATGTTGGAGAAGGACAATTTCATATAAATAATACTACCTTAGATAATCATTTAAGAAAATATCTTGTAAGATGGATGACATACGAAGAATTATACAACATATTTAGTTAAAGAAATCGCTTTAAAAGCGATTTCTTAAATACTCAATTTCTTGTTGAGTTAATCCTAAATTATGATAAATTATATCTTCAATTTCTTCACAGTAAGTTTCTTGAGGATTCAAGTTACCAACGATATCAGAAATTGTATTTGTTATTGAATCATCAAATTCTGGAATATAGAACGATTTTATATGGCTTTTTAGTACTTTATGTGTATTATAAGCATCTTCAAAATATAATTGAGTAATTCTAGAATTTAATATTGCAGAAATATAATTGATATTGTAATTACTTCCTAAGCAAATAATATTGGCACTATTTAAAGTTAAAGTCTTTCTTCTGTCAATTGCAAAGCAAAGTTTTTTTCCAATGAATTTATATATTATTTTATTCTCATGCCTATATAAAGAGTCGTTTGCAACCTGTTGAAAATTTTCTCTTTCATATTTAATATATTTAGAAATATTACTATAATCAATTTTATATTTTTTAATATCCTTACCACTAATAATAGGTTCTGTACCTTTCTTTTTTCGATCAAATAAATATTCTTTATTATCTCCAGTTACTATACCAAGAGCATAATTGACATTTTGATTTAAATTGTAATGCTTATGTGTTTTTAATTTCTCGATTATTGATGATGAAATAGTATCACTAACTAAAAAATTTGAATATGGATTTTGTGAAAAGTCATTTTGATTTATTATTATATCATCATAAATGCATTTATTTTCATTGCCAGAAGTTTTAATAACTTTTATAATTATAACATCAGTAACAATTTCTTCAAATTCTCTTCCTATTTTTTTAATGTATTCAATTTTATTATTTAATAAAAATTTTCTAATGTTTTCATGTATAGCAATATTTAATATGCTACTTGGTAGTACAAATCCTAATATTCCATCATTATTTAACAAATCGAAAGAATGGAGTATGAATTGCGAAAATGAGTCCATCTTTGAAAATGCTAAATTGTATTTTTCCTTAATAATATTTTTTTCTTCTGTTGTATATTTTTTACCCCAAGGAGGATTACCTATTATAACATCGAAACTCATATCTATATCATCATTTAAAAAATCTTTATTGTAAATATTTATATTATCAAAAATTATAGTGCTATCTTGAATATAAATATTTGTTTTTGCTAAAAGTACTGCTATATTATCAATATCAAACCCATACAGATTCTCTATTATTGTGTCAACAGGTATGCCTTTATTCTTCATTTTATTAAATGTTTGAATTAAAAAGTTACCACTACCACATCCAGGATCAACTATTTTTTTATTTTCTTTGAAATCAATTGATTCAACTATTTTATTAACCACTTTGTAGGGTGTATAGTAGATACCATTTGTGTCTTTTTTTCCTACAGACAGCAAAGCCATATATAAGCAACCTAGAAAATCATTTTTTTCATCATAAACAATTTGAAGGTTTTTGAAGTCATTTAAAAAATCAGAATTGTTTGTTCTAACACCTAAAAAATCAGAGATACAATCTGGCACTTTTTTATTGTTTTGCTCAATGATTTTAATTATAGTTTCATGTAATATTTCATACGCTGAAACATTATATTTTTTTTTGAGTTCTAATATGGAATTTATTATACCAACAATTTTTTTGTCATTTATATAAGAAACAGAAATTATATAGTCAGATGAATTTCTTTTGTTTCTTCTGTTACCAACTTTTTTTTGAAGAATGCCATCGATAATATCTGGATCAATATCATCTAAACTATCAATGTATCTTAATTTTTTCCAATTTCGTAATGTGGCGTCGCTAATATTATATTTTTTTAATATTTCATTAACTTTCATTATTATTACCCCCATAAAATATTATAACATATTAATTGAAATTATTTGATTCTATTGTAAAAAATATATTATATTTATTGATAACTTAAAAAAATAATTAAGTCAAGATGTATTATAAAAAAATATTATTGTCATTTGGGTAAAATTGAAACATTTAATAATAAATTATTAGAAAGAGAAAGCATTTTAACTAGTTTGAATATTAGTAATAACAAATTAGTAGCAAAGAGAATATCCTATATAAAAAACGGCAGAGAAAATTTTTCTCTGCCGTTTATAAAAGGATTAGCGTTTTTTGAATTTTAAATCGATTACGTCAAGGAGTTCACAGAACTCATCTTCGTGGTCTAAGAGAACCTGAGGTTCAAGACCAAGATTTTTTAATCCTCCAAGAGAGACAAAAAAATCTTTGAAAAGTTGATAATTTTTGATAAAATCAACTATTTCATCAGTTGAAAAAATAAGTTTTTCTTTGATAAGTGAAGCGGATTTTTCAGAACTTTCTTCAAAAGTAGAATCTTCGTCCGATTCAGAAACATTAGAAGTTTTGACGTTCTCTGGATTGTCAGCTTCTCCAAAATACTGCAAAAGAGGAATAGCTGCCATATAGCAGTTATTCATATGCAGTCCATCTGTCAAGCAGAATGCTTGGTAACTAAATTTTGAAAATTTTACTGCTTCATCATATGTGTATCCAAGTTCTTGGATACCTCCGAAATTATAATTGGGCATATCACTTCCCAAAAGGAATATGACCCGCTCAATTTCATCTTGACTATGAGTGTCAAGATACTTGACAACTGACTTAAACAAGTTAATTGCTAAGTCAAAACTTCCTTTGGTCCAGATTTCCATGAAACTGTTACTGATGTCAAAAACTTCTCCACAAGAGAAGATTTTGAAATTTGAATTGACTTGAGAACGAATTTCGTTCCAAATTGTTTTTGCTTGATCGTCCGTCAATTCAGCCCACTCAAGGTGGGTCTCCTGTGCCAGATATTTTTTACTGGCACCTGACTTCATCAAAAATTGAAATACATCTAAAACAGATGCTTTATTCAAATTTTCGATTGTTTCAATTACATTTTCCTGAACTTGTAAGTTAGGAAATTTCTTTACAAACTTGTTCCGTAACTTGATGGCGCTTCCAGAAATTTCGCCGTGACCGTCCTTGATTTTAATGTGATACATTATGTGTTTGGCCTCCTTTTATAATATAAAGTTTAAAATGTAAGATATAAATATTATACCACAGAAAATAAGATTATGTCAACAAATATACAAATTCGTGAATTTTATTAAACCATATTGAAAATCAGAGAAAAGTATAATATAATTCAAATAATTTAAATAACTTAAATTGAATGATTGGAGGCATAATTATGCGGCAATTAAGGCCTTTTATGGTTGAGTTTTCTGGTACTCCAGAAGCAGGAAAAAGCACTGCAATAGCATTATTGGTAAAGATGCTCGAAGACAAAGGGTATAGAACCATGATTCTTAAAGAATCAACAGAAGATTTGCCAAATGAGTTTGAAAAAGGAACATTTGAAGGAAATTTGTGGATGCATTTGATAACACAAGCCGGTATTTTAAAAGCTGAACATGCTGATGTTGACATTGTACTTATTGATAGAGGCGTTGTTGATAGCAAGTTTTATGCATGGAAGTATTTTAAAGAGAAAAAATGTTCAACAGAGCAATTTAATGAATTTCAAAGAACATGTTTGAATAGAATGACTCCAGACCTGTTCTTGGGAATTTTTGTATCACCAGAAACTGCTATCAAACGTAGAGGAGGAGAAGGTAGGCTAGTAACTCGAAAATATTTAGAAGATTACAATCGATTGTTTATGGAATTTTGGGTAACAATACCAACCAAAAAGAAAACAATAAAATCGGATGAACTTAGTGCTTTGGAATTGAGTAATATAATCTTTGAGAATATCTTGAGTGAAATATCATAAGAAGCTAATAGCACAAGGGCAAATTGCCTTTTGTGCTAATTTAATAATATAGGAGACGATAAATGAATAAATTTTTAGAAAAAATAAATAAAATATGTAGAGAAAATAAAAAAGTTGCAATGTTTATAGATATGGATGGAACCATAACTGTATATGATATATATCCAGAAGAAATAGTAAAGCAAAAAATGCAAGATGAATATAGCAAAGCAGAACCAGCACAATATATAATAGACATATTAAAAGAGATAAATGAAATTCCTAATATAGATATATATATATTATCATTATCAAAAACATTGAAAATTACAGAAGAAAAAAAGGAATGGCTAAAGAAACATGTACCATTTATTGAAGAAAAAAATTGGATAATAATAACTAGAGAATTAAATGAGTATTCAAGTGAAAATAGAGATATAATAAAAGCGCAGAAAATAAAAGAGTTAAAAGAACAATATGATTACTCTATATTGCTTGATGATGATCATAAAATATTAAAAGAAGCACAAAAAATGCTAGACACTAAATTTAGTCCTTTTCATATTTCATCAGCACTTATTTAAAAAAGAAAGAAGGAAATAGACATGAAAAAAATAGTTTTAATAGATGGAAATAGCATATTAAATAGAGCTTTTTATGGAATAATGGGTAATAAAATGCTAATGACTCCAGATGGAAAATATACAAATGCTGTATATGGCTTTTTAGCTATACTTTTTAAAGTACTAGAAGATATTGAACCAGAATATTTAATGGTAACATTTGACTTAAAAGCTCCAACAGCCAGACATAAGTTGTATGATGGCTACAAAGCTACAAGAAAAGGAATGCCAAATGAACTTGCAGAGCAAATGCCCATATTAAAAGACATTCTTAAATCAATGAATATTACAATTATTGAAAAAGAAGGTTATGAAGCAGATGATGTTCTAGGAACTATAGCTAAAAGAGCAGAAAAAGAAAGTTTTGATGTTACAATAGTCTCAGGAGATAGAGATACATTCCAACTTACTTCGAATGCAGTAAAAGTCCGTATTCCACATACAAAAATGGGAAAAACAGAAACTGATATCTTCGATGAAAACACCGTAATTGAAAAATATGGGGTAACACCAAAACAACTTATAGAAGTAAAAGGATTACAAGGAGACACCTCAGATAATATTCCGGGAGTACCAGGAATAGGAGAAAAAACAGCATTAGAATTAGTAAAGAAATATAAAACTATTGATGGGATATATGAAGCAATTGAAAATGGAGAAGATGACTTAAAACCAAAAGCAAAAGAAAAATTATTGGAAAATAAAGAATTAGCAATACTTTCAAGAACACTTGGAACTATAAATCTAGAAGTCCCAATAGAAGAAGACTTAGAAGAATTTAAAATAAAAGAGTGGAACAGTGAAGAAGTTTTTACAAAATTTAAAGAGCTGAATTTTAACAGATTTATTGATAGATTTAATCTAAAATCAGCAGAAGGACCAAAACAAAATCTAGCAGAATTATTTGAAATAAAGACTTTAAACACAGAAAATGAAATAAAAGCATTGCTGGAAAAAATACAAAATCAATTAGTATTTATGCTAGGAACAGAACAGGTAGAGCACGAAAAACTAATAATAAAAAAGCAAATAAAATCAATATATATATATATTGATAATACTATTTATGAAATAAAATTTAATACTAATGAGGAATTTATCTCATATTTTAAAACAATATTTGAAAATGAGAATATACAAAAATACAGCTATCGCCTAAATGAGACATATGTATTATCAATGCAAAATGGGATATGTTTAAAAGGAATCAAATTTGACACTGAAATTGCTGCATATCTTTTAAATCCAAATAATGGAAAATATAAGCTGGATGAATTAGCAAATCAATATTTAAACATTGATATATCAGAATACTTGGAGTCTGTTGGAGCAAAACAACAAAAAGAAACACAGATGACGTTATTTTCACAAGATGAAGAAGATGTGGACATTGAAAAATATCAGAATGCTATATACATGTATACAGTTGCAAAATCAGCAAAAATAATGAACAAAAAACTAGAAGAGATAAACTCACTAGAATTATTTGAAAATATTGAAATGCCACTAATAAAGGTACTAGCTGAAATGCAATATGAAGGAATATATGTAGACAAACAAGAATTAGTATCATTTGGAGATAAATTAAAAGAAGAAATAGAGGTAATAAAACAAGAAATATATAAACTAGCAGGAGAAGAATTTAATATAAATTCAACACAACAGCTAGGAAACATATTATTTGAAAAATTAAAGTTACCAGTATATAAGAAAACTAAAAAAGGATATTCAACAGATGTTGACATATTAGAAAAGTTGAAACCAGAGCATCCGATTATTGAAAAAATACTAGAATATCGTGGATTTATGAAACTAAATTCAACATATATAGAAGGGCTAATAGTATATATAAATGAATATACACATAAAATACATTCATATTTTCATCAAACAATTACAGCAACAGGAAGAATAAGTTCAACAGAACCAAACCTTCAAAATATTCCAACAAGAGCAGAACAAGGAAAACAAATAAAAAAGGCTTTCAAAGCACAAGAAGGTAACATATTTATAGATGCAGACTATTCTCAAATAGAATTAAGAATTTTAGCGCATATTTCAAATGACACAAATATGAGAGAAGCATTTTTAAATGAAGAAGACATTCACAAACAAGTTGCATCAAAAGTATTTAATGTGCCTTTAGAAGAAGTAACAAAAGAACAAAGAACAGCTGCCAAAGCAGTAAACTTTGGAATTGTATATGGAATAAGTGGATTTGGACTAGCAGAGCAACTAGGCATAAGTCGTAAAAAAGCAGAGCAATATATAGAACAATATTTGGAAAAATACAAAGGTGTAAAAGAATTTATGGATAGAATAGTTGAAAAAGCTAAAGAACAAGGATATGTTGAAACACTATTCCATAGAAGAAGATACATACCAGAGCTATCTTCTAACAATTATATGGTAAGACAATTTGGTGCTAGAGCAGCAATGAATACACCAATACAAGGTACAGCAGCAGATATAATGAAAATTGCTATGATAGAAGTTAACAAAAGGTTAGAAGAAGAAAAGCTAAATGCAAAATTAATTTTACAAATTCATGATGAGCTTTTAATAGAATGTAAAATAGAAGAAAAAGAAGAAGTAAAGAAGATATTAAAAGAAAGTATGGAAAATGCAGTTAAATTAAGTATTCCACTAGAAGTGGAAGTATCTGAGGCAAGTAATTGGTATGATGTAAAATAAACTACAAAAGAAAACAAAGGAGACAAACTTGATTAAAAAAATAACACTAATAATATTATTTATAGTTCTAATTGCGTTGGTATTTCAATGGGAAAATCTAAGCGAAATAATACAAAAACAAATATATCCAAAGAAATATGAACAATATGTAGACAAGTATTCACAAGAGTGTGAAGTAGATAACTTATTGATATATTCAATAATTAAAGTTGAAAGTAACTTTAATGAAAAGGCAAACTCACATGCAGAGGCTATAGGGTTGATGCAACTTATGGAAAATACAGCAGTTGAAACATATGAACATATTGAAGCACAAACAATAAATGTAGAAGAATTATATCAACCAGAAATAAATATAAAAATTGGTACATACTATTTTGCTACATTACTAAACAAATATAACAATGTAGGTTTAGCATTAGCGGCATATAATGCAGGAATGGGCAGGGTAGATAAATGGATAAAAGAAGAAACAATAAAGCAGGATGGTTCAGACCTAGAAAATATACCATTCAAAGAAACTAATTTATATGTAAGAAAAGTATTAAATATTTATGAAAATTATAATAAGATATACAATAATTAAAATATTTATAAGTATTTATAAAATGTATTGCAAAATTATAAAAAATATATTATTATAATGATATAAGCTAAAGAATAAATAAAAAAGAGGCACAAACAGATGAAAAAGGAAAGTACTATAAGTAATGTATTAAAAGGTAAACAAGCTAAGAATTTAGCTTTATTAGTGATAAATAAAATGCAGACTATATAAATAGTCTGCATTTTGGGTGTTCAAAAAGGAGGGAAGGTAAAGGAATCCTATTTATAAATAAAAAAATGGCTTCGCCACATACAAAGGTAAAGGAAAATTAACCTTGTTGTATAAGAAAAATGAAGATTTAAGGAGGAAAAAAGAAAAATGAAGTTAACAAAACAAAGAGGTATAACTCTAATAGCACTAGTAATAACAATAGTGGTATTATTGATATTAGCTGGTGTAACAGTAAATTCAATATTAGGTGATAATGGGTTATTTAAAAGAGCACAAGATGCTCAAAACAAAATGCATCAAGCAGAAGAAGATGATTTAACAGGATTAAGTAATGTAAATAAATATATAAGAGAACAGGCAGGAGAAATTGCAAAATTAAAACCATATGAAGATGTGAAAAAAGCTGAAAATACAGGAACAGTAGAAGAAGATGCTAAATACAAAGATGATGAAAATAATATAGCTGTTATTCCAAAAGGATATAAAATATCTGAACAAAACGGTGAAAGAACAATTTCAACAGGATTAGTAATAAAAGACGAGTCAGGTAATGAATTTGTTTGGATACCAGTAGATGATATAAGTGAGTATAAAAGAACAGCATGGAATGGTGAAAATGTAAAAGAAGCCCCTAAACCAGATGAAGAAAAGGAAAATGCATATTATTCTACAGAGGGTGGAGTATATACATTTTTAGGAAAACAAGAAGATGAAACAAAGATAGAAAGAGTTGCTGTTATAAAAGATAATATTACTACTGGTAATTTCTTTTTGGGACTAGATGATGAAAAAAGTGTAGAAAAATATGGTGGTTTCTATATGGGAAGATATGAAGCAAGTTATGATGAAGCAAATGATAAAATAGAAACAAAACCAAATAAAACTCCATATACTAATATTGATATGTCAAAAGTAATATACAAGCAAGATACAGTAGATGATGGAAGTCTAATACTTAACTATAATGAACAATATAATAATGCCAAAATAGTCAAATTAGCACTTCACCCAGCAAATGAAGGTGAAAATAGCACAAATGTAATAGATGATTCAAATTCTGGAACTACAGGTACTAAATATTTACGGAAATGTAGTAACAGCTGTTTCTAGTAGATGTTGGGATGCGATGATAAGATGGTTAAACAAGACAAATCCAGACGGAGCATATAATACAAAAGGACAACAGGGAAGTATAATAAATACAGGTACTAATGATGAATATAAAGTAAATAACATATATGATATAGCAGGAAATGTTTCAGAATGTGTAGTTAATGAATTTTATGGAAAAGATATGGAATGTGTATACAGAGGAGCAGATAGCAGAACTATACCACTTTCAGCAAGTATGAGAGGTCATACAACAGACATTAAAGGTAGTAGAATGGGAACTAGACAAGTTTTGTTTATAAATGTAGAACAAGAAGAAGCATCGCTAAGTCAACGTCACGAACTTAATATTATACACTAAATATAGCTAATTTATAAAAATACAAATAAGTAATTGACACTAACCTTAACAAGTGGTATCATATATCTATGATAGATTTAAAAAAAACACAGTTTGAACTTTGTTTATTTTTAAATCTATTTTTTCTTTTTTCCAAACTGTGTTAGGGTAAGGAGGAAACAATGAATAAAAAGTACATTTTTGTAACAGGTGGAGTAGTATCTGGACTAGGAAAAGGAATAACAGCAGCATCATTAGGAAGACTATTAAAAAATAGAGGATATAAAGTAGCAAACCAGAAATTTGATCCATACCTTAATGTAGACCCAGGAACAATGAGCCCATATGAACATGGGGAAGTTTTTGTAACAGATGATGGAGCAGAAACAGATTTGGACTTAGGACATTATGAACGTTTTACAGATGAAAATTTAACTAAATATTCTTCTGTAACAACAGGAAGAATATACTCAGAAGTAATTGAAAGAGAAAGAAAAGGAGATTACTTAGGAAAAACAGTACAAGTCATACCACATATTACAAATGCTATAAAAGAAAAAGTATATAAATTTGAAAATACAGATGTAGATATAGTAATAACAGAGATAGGCGGAACTGTTGGAGATATTGAAAGTTTACCTTTTCTAGAGGCTATTAGACAAATAGGAATAGAAAGAAATGAAGAAGACGTTGCATATATTCATGTAACTTTATTACCATATATTTATGGCTCAAACGAGTTAAAATCAAAACCAACTCAACATTCAGTAAAAGAATTACAATCAATAGGCATAAAGCCAGACATATTAGTTTGTAGAGCAGAACAAGAAATAGATGAAAACTTAAAACAGAAAATTGCATTATTTTGTAATGTAAAAAAGCAAGATGTAATACAAAATAAAACAGTAGAAAACTTATATGAAGTTCCACTAATGCTAGAAAAAGAAGGACTAGCCAATAGAATATGTGAAAAGTTAAAATTAAGAGATATACCTAATAATACAAATTGGGAAGAACTAATAAAAAATATTAAAAATCTAAAAGATGAAAATGTAAATATTGCGATAGTTGGAAAATATGTAAAACTAGAGGACTCATATTTATCGATTGCAGAAAGCATTAAACATGGTGGATTTGCAAATGGCTGTAAAGTACATATAGATTTTATAGACTGCGAAAAGGTAACTAAAGAAAATGCAAAAGAAATGCTTGAAAAATGCAATGGAGTAATTGTACCGGGTGGATTTGGAAACAGAGGAATAGAAGGAAAAATAGCAACAATACAATATGTAAGAGAAAACAATATTCCATTTTTAGGAATATGTTTAGGAATGCAAATGGCAGTTGTAGAATTTGCAAGAAATGTGTTAGGATATAAAGATGCAAATTCAGAAGAATTTGATGAGGCAAGTACATGCAAAGTAATTCATATTATGGAAGACCAAATTCATATAGCAAATAAAGGTGGAACAATGAGATTAGGTGCATACCCATGTAATATATTAAAAAATACGCTAGCTGAAGAAGTATATAAAACAAATAAAATATCAGAAAGACATAGACATCGTTTTGAATATAACAACAAATATAGAGAAGAAATGGAAAAAGCTGGTTTAATTTGCTCAGGTTTATCACCAGATGGAAACTTAGTTGAAATTGTAGAATTAAAGAGCCATCCATACTTTATAGCATCACAATTTCACCCAGAATTTAAATCAAGACCAGACAAACCACATCCACTATTTGTAAACTTAGTAAAAGCAGCAAAAGCGAATGTGAATAATGTGTGAAAAATTAAATAGTATACTTGACATTTTATATAAATGGGTATAAAGTATTAGCAGTCTTGAAGAAAGACTGCTAATTTTATCATATGCAATTAAAAAAGAAAGAAGGCATGAGCAAAAATTCTAAAAAATAAAAATTAGCATATAATAAAATGATTGATAAGGAGGTAATTTTCATGTTAAAACCAATTGGAGACAGAGTTGTTGTCAAAATGTTAGAAAAAGAAGAAACTACTAAAAGTGGAATTATTTTAGCTGGAAAATCAGAAGAAAAATCTCAAATTGCTGAGGTTATAAAAGTAGGAGATGGAACAAGTTCAGAAGGTAAAAAAGTTGAAATGGCTATAAAAGAAGGAGATAAAGTAGTTTTAAACCAATATGCTGGAACTACTGTTAAAATTGATGGGGAAGAATTAATTGTAGTCAAATATAATGATATATTAGCTATAGTTGAATAGAGAGGAGATAATTAAAATGTCAAAAGAAATTAAATTTGGTGAAGATGCCAGAAAAAGCCTATTAAATGGCGTAAATAAATTAGCCGATACTGTAAAAGTAACATTAGGACCAAAAGGAAGAAATGTTGTACTAGACAAAAAATTTGGAGCACCACTAATTACAAATGATGGTGTAACAATTGCAAAAGAAATAGAACTAGATGACCCATTTGAAAATATGGGAGCACAAATAGTAAAAGAAGTATCTATAAAAACAAATGATGTTGCTGGAGATGGAACAACAACAGCTATGGTATTAGCACAAAATATGATTCGCGAAGGTGTAAAAAACGTAGCAGCTGGTGGAGATCCAATGGCTATAAAAAGAGGTATGGACAAAGCTGTTGTTTCAGCAGTAGATGCTTTAAAAGAAATTAGTGTTGAAGTAAGTGGAAAAGAAGATATTGCAAGAGTTGCAAGTATTTCTGCCAACAACCCAGAAGTTGGAGAACTTATTTCAGAAGCAATGGAAAAAGTATCTAAAGATGGAGTTATTACAATTGAAGAATCTAAAACATCACAAACAGAACTTGACGTTGTAGAAGGAATGCAATTCAATAAAGGATATGTATCACCATATATGGTAACAGATACAGAAAAAATGGAAGCTGTTATAGATAACCCATATATACTTATTACAGATAAAAAAATAAGCAATATTCAAGAAATACTACCATTACTTGAAAGCTTAATGCAACAATCTGGTAAACTTGTAATTATATGTGACGATATAGAAGGTGAAGCATTATCAACACTAATTTTAAATAAATTAAGAGGAGTTATAAATGTAGTAGCTGTTAAAGCACCTGGCTATGGAGACAAGAGAAAACAAATGCTAGAAGATATTGCAATATTAACAGGCGGAGAGGTTATTACATCAGATTTAGCATTAGAACTAAAAGATACAACAATTGAACAATTAGGTAGAGCAAGACAAATAAAAGTACAAAAAGAAAACACAATTATAGTAGATGGAATGGGAGATAAACAAGAAATTGCAAAACGTGTAGCTTTATTAAAATCTCAAATTGCAGAAGAAAAGAGCGAATTTGAAAAAGAGAATTTACAAGAACGTTTAGCAAAGATAGCAGGAGGAGTTGCTGTAATTGGTGTTGGAGCTGCTACTGAAGTTGAAATGAAAGACAGAAAACTAAGAATAGAAGATGCTTTGTCTGCTACAAAAGCAGCAGTTGAAGAAGGTATAGTACCTGGTGGTGGAACAGCATATATTGATATTTTACCAAAAGTTACAGAAGTAGTTGAAAAATTACAAGGAGACGAAAAAATTGGTGGTAAAATAATTCTAAGAGCACTAGAAGAACCAACAAGACAAATTTCAATAAATGCAGGGCTAGAGCCATCTGTAATACTAGAAAAAGTTAAAAATAGCCCAGTAGGTGTAGGATTTAATGCACAAACAGATGAATATGTAGACATGAAAAAAGCAGGAATTGTAGACCCTACAAAAGTTTCAAGAAGTGCACTTCAAAATGCAGTATCAATAGCATCAATGATACTAACAACAGAAAGTTTAGTAACAGATAAAAAAGAAGCAAATAGTTGTAAATGTTCAGACCATGAGCCAACAGGAATGGACGGAATGTATTAAAATGTAATGTGTCATTTGGAACAGAAAAAAATGGCACATATTAAAAGTAGGAGCACAAACTCCTACTTTTTTTATATGTTCGCTTGTTTTTTTGTTAAATATATAGTATAGTAGTTACTATAGGAAATGAGATAAGCAAGTGTGTTGCCACTTTACTTCATAGTTTTGACTATGAGAAAGTGAGGTGGTGTTTATGGAATTTATATTATTTTTAATATATGCATTAGGGATTTCCCTAACTATAAACATAGCCTTATTAGCAATTTTATACATAAGTTGGATGAATAAGGAATAAAAAAACAACACATCTTTGCTTTGCCCAGCAGATGTGTTGTTACATATAACCAAAGTGGCAACCACTATTGTGGTTTTCATTTCCTATATTAATTATACACAGTTATTATAGATTTGTCAAATGATATAATAATCAATATCTAATAAAAAGAGGAATTATATGAAAACAGTAGCGTTTTTTACTTTAGGATGGAAATATACTCAATAAATATGAAAAAGCAATATGGGAAAAAATGAAAAAGTAAAAATCGCTGAAAGGTAGTAATAGTATGGAAAATAAAGAAAATAAAAAGAAAAAAACCGTTGCTCTATTTACATTGCGGATGTAAAGTAAATCAATATGAAACAAATGCAATGATGCAAAAAATGATTGAAGCAGGTTATGAAGTAGTAGACTTTGAAACAAAAGCAGATATCTATATTATAAATACATGTACAGTAACAAATATGGCAGATAAAAAATCGAGACAAATGTTAAGAAGAGTAAAAGAAATAAATCCAGAAGCTATTTTAATTGCTGTTGGTTGCTATGCTCAAGTGGCAAAAGAAAAGCTAGAGCAAATACCAGAAATTGATTTAATACTTGGAATAAACGAAAAAAATGATATTGTAAAATATGTAGAACAAGCTAGTAAGAATACATATGTATCAGATGTATTACATCAAACCGAGTTCTTAGATTTTGGAGATGTTACATACACAGAAAAAACAAGAGCAGTAATAAAGGTACAAGATGGATGTAATCAGTTTTGTTCATATTGCATAATTCCTTATGCAAGAGGACGTATTAGAAGCAGAAAGCCAGAAAGTGTAATAAAAGAAATTACAGATGTTGCAAAAGAAGGCATAAAAGAAGTAGTTATAACAGGTATACATATAGCGTCTTATGGAAAAGACTTTAACACAGAGTATAGGCTAATTGACTTGTTAGAAGAAATACAAAAAGTAGACGGAATACAAAGAATACGTTTAGGCTCATTAGAACCAACACTAATAACAGAAGAATTTGTAACAAGACTTAAAAAACTTCCAAAAATATGTGACCACTTTCATTTATCATTACAAAGTGGATGTGATGAAACACTAAAAAGAATGAATAGAAAATATACAACAAATCAATTTAGACATGTAGTAGAATTGCTTAGAAATGCATATCCAGAAGTACATTTAACAACAGATGTTATAGTTGGGTTTCCAGGAGAAACAGAAGAAGAGTTTAACAAAACTTATGAGTTCTTAAAAGAAATAAAATTTTATAAAATGCATGTATTTAAGTATTCGCCAAGAAGCGGAACAGTTGCAGCCAAAATGCCTAATCAAATAGATGGAAATGTAAAAGAAGAAAGAAGTAATAGACTAATAGAGCTATCAGATAAAAATGAGAAAGAATATAATCAAAAATACATAGGCAAGGAAGTAGAAGTACTATTAGAAGAAAGAGAAGGAGAATATTTAAAAGGACACACTACAAACTATATGGTAGTAAAAATGAAAACTAACGAAAATCTTGAAAATACAATACAAAAAGTAGTTGTATAAATATTGCATTATACATGCAAATAGTATATAATTTAAGCCATGAAAAAGAGAAAAGAGGAATAGTATGAAAGCAATAGAAATAAGAAACAAATATTTAAACTTTTTTAAAGCACACGGACATAAAGTAATTCCAAGTGCTCCACTAATACCAGAGAACGACCCATCTGTACTATTTACAACAGCTGGAATGCAACCATTAGTGCCATATTTATTAGGTGAAAAACATCCGGCAGGAACAAGAATTACAGATTATCAAAAATGTTTAAGAACAAACGATATAGATGAAGTAGGAGATAACCGTCATTTAACATTTTTTGAAATGCTAGGAAATTGGTCATTAGGCGACTATTTTAAAGATGAAGCAATTAGCATGAGCTATGAATTCTTAACAAAAGAGTTAGGAATTGATCCAAGCAAATTGTCAGTTACATGTTTTGAAGGTGACGAACATGCACCAAGAGATACAGTAGCAGCAGAAGCATGGAAAAGAGCAGGAATACCAGAAGAAAGAATATATTTCTATGATAAAGACAATAACTGGTGGATTGCAGGAGACGAAGGACCTTGTGGACCAGATACAGAAATGTTCTTAGATACAGGAAAACCTGCATGTTCAGATAATTGTCAACCATCATGTGATTGTGGAAAATATGTTGAAATATGGAATGACGTATTTATGGAATATTACCAAGCAAAAGATGGCTCTATTACAAAATTAAAACAACAAAATGTTGATACAGGCTTTGGACTAGAAAGAATGACAATGTTATTACAAGGAAAAGAAACTCCATTTGATACAGAGTTATTTGCTCCTGTAATGGAAAAATTAAAAGAATTAGCTAAACAAGACAATATTGAAAGTAGAAGAATTGTTGCAGAACATCTACGTGCTAGTATGATGGTTATAGCAGATGGTGGTAGACCGAGCAATATAGACCGTGGATATGTATTAAGAAAACTAATTAGAAGAATGACAAGACATTTAAATAAACTACAAATAGATTTAAATGAAATTGGTGGATTAGTTGATTTGTATGTAGAGACCTTAAAAGAGTTCTATCCAGAATTAGTTGAAAATAGAGAGACAATCAAAGAAGTTATATTAGCAGAAAAAGATAAATTTGTTAAAACATTATCACATGGTGAAAAAGAATTTGAAAAGGTAGTAAACAAATTAAGACAAGAAAATAAAAATACAATTGATGGTTATACTATTTTTAAGCTATATGAAACATATGGATTTCCACCAGAAATCACAGCAGATTTAGCAAAAGAGCAAGGCTTTGAAATTGATACATCTGAATTTGATAAATTATTCAAAGAACATCAAGAAAAATCAAGAATGGGTAGTGAGCAAAAATTTAAAGGTGGACTAGCTGAGCAAAACGAACAAACAACTAAATACCATACAGCAACTCACTTACTACATAAAGCATTAAAAATAGTATTAGGAGATCATGCAAATCAATGTGGTTCAAATATTACAACAGAAAGATTAAGATTTGACTTCACACATTCAGAAAAAATGACACCAGAACAACTAGCTAAAGTAGAAGAAATTGTAAATGAGCAAATTAAACGTGACTTGCCTGTAACATGTGAAGAAATGACATTAGAAGAAGCAAAAGCATCTGGAGCAACAGGACTATTTGAAAATAAATATGGTGACAGAGTTAAAGTATATACAATAGGAGATTTTAGTAAAGAAATTTGTGGTGGACCTCATGTTAAACATACAGGAGAATTAGGTCACTTCAAAATTAAAAAAGAAGAGTCAAGTTCAGCAGGAGTTAGACGTATTAAAGCAATTTTAGAATAAGGAGAATAAAGTATGGATGATTGTGTTTTTTGTAAAATAATAAAAGGAGAAATTCCTTCAGAAAAAGTATATGAAGACGAAGAGGTTATTGCATTTAAAGATATTAACCCAGTAACTCCAATTCATATATTAGTAATACCTAAAAAACATATAGCAACTTTACTTGATGTTACTGAAGAAGACAGCCACTTAATTAGCAAAATATTTGTTGCTATAAATAAAATAGCAAAACAAATTGGTATAGAAGAAAATGGATTTAGAATAGTTGCTAATTGTGGTAAAGATTCTGGACAAGAAGTAATGCATATACATTTCCATTTATTAGCCGGACAAAAAATGGGACCAAAAGTTGTTTAATAGCTATAGAAAAAAATAATTTTATGTGATATAATTTATGTATATGAGTTTAAAGAGAAAATAGGAGGAGTACAAATGTTAAATAGTAAATATAGTAAAGTATTAACAATAATTCTAATAGTAGCTATTGTTATAATAATAGGAATTTTAATTTTTGCTGGAATAGACTGGTATAAAGCATATTCAACAGAAAAAGACACACAAAATTCTCTTGAACAATTTAATAGTTATATTGAAAATCAAAATAATGGACAAAGCAGTGATAATATTTCAAATAATACTGATATAAATCAAATTCAAGACAACAATATTGTTGAAGAACCAAATGGAAACATTGTAGAAGAACCATCAAGTAATACTAACAATAATGGTAATTCAAACTCAGGTGGCCTTACATATAAAGGAATGAAAGTGGCAGGAGTTATAGAAATACCAAAAACTAAAGTAAAATATAATGTGCTAGATGACCCATCTGCAAAAGCAATGGAAGTTGGTATCACGATAATATATGGACCAGGGCTTAACCAAGTAGGAAATACTGTGTTAGCAGGGCATAATTACAGGAATGGAACATTTTTCTCAAACAATAACAAACTATCTACAGGAGATAAAATTTATATAACAGATTTATCAGGCAAGAAAGTTGCATATACAATATACAAAAAATATAAAACAGATCCAAATGATTTTAGTTATGCAACAAGGAGTACAAATGGTAAAAGAGAAGTTTCATTAACTACTTGCACAGATGACTCAAGTGCAAGAATAATAATTTGGGCAAAAGAAGATTAAGATTTATATACTAAAATAAAAAATATTAACTATTTAATGAATTTGTATTGACAAATATGGTTAAAATATTGTAAAATTATAAATGCGTGTGAACGTATTATGATGGTGGATGTAGCGTAGTTGGTTAACGCGCCAGTTTGTGGCACTGGAGACCGTGGGTTCGAGTCCCATCTTCCACCCCATATAATGGGCTGTAGCCAAGCGGTAAGGCACATGACTTTGACTCATGCATGCGCTAGTTCGAATCTAGCCAGCCCAACCAAATAAAAAAGTCGTAGCAAAGCTACGGTTTTTTTATTTTGAATATGCTGTGTAGTAGACAGAAATAGAGTCCAAAGGACGTCGCGCTGTGAACGAAGTGAACAAGTACCCTTGGGGTATTCGAATCTAGCCAGCCCAACCAACAAAAAAACTCGTAGAAAATCCTACGAGTTTTTTGTGGCTCAAATTATCAAGCCTTTCTTGACATCTCTTTTACTTCATTTCGGCGCTTACTTAATTGAGTAAATAAATGCTCAACCATTTCGGCGTTATTAAAAGACAAGGCCTTGTTGTATAACCGGTCAAAACATTCGTCATTGACCCAGTTGAGAATAACTGCCTCAATAACTGTTTTGTCAAATAACACCGGATTAATACAGTTTTGACTACAAAACTCTTTCTTAGAAAGAGGACTATGGGAGTAGTCCTCTACCAAGTTTCTTGCTTCGTTTTTAGAAAAACAAAAACATTGCATAACTCTAATGCGACGTTCCCAACTATTGAAAACTCTCCGTCGAATAGCCTCAACAGAATTAGGATCGGCATTATTATCTTCTGCTTTTTGAACAGAAGAGATAGTGGCAACATTTTGAATTTTTCTAGCAATTTGCTCTGAAACAATTGCCTTATTAACAGAGATATACAGGATAGTATAAAATTGGTGTTGACTGTAATCAGGGTATTGCTCGAGAAAATCGTGGTAGGTATAGGTTCCATTTGAATAAGCAACAGCTATTTCAGAAATTTTTTTCCGACTAAATTGTCTTAAGGTTTTCTTCATGGTAATAACCTCCTATAAGTAAAAAATGTCAATAATGAATATACTTAAATTATAACACATCAAACACATTATGTCAATCTAACAAAAAAATAAAAAATCCCTTGATTTTTTTTGAAATATAAAGTAATATAAATATATAAATTAACTAAGGAGAATGAGATATGATAGTAGATAAAAAAGGTAATATGTTTGAAGATAGAAGAAAAAAAGATAGAAGACAAGATAATAGGAGACAAAGTGACAGCGATACAGGAGGCGGAAGAAGAAAAGGAGAAAGAAGAAAGGCGCCTGATCAAGTACCTAAAAGATAATAAAATTATTTAGTGTTGATATTGATAATATTCAAAAAAAGACATCCTTTTTAGGATGCCTTTTTAGTTGCTTGAATTAGCAACATCCACCTCTATTGCCACCACAGCAGCAACAAATTAAGATTATAAAGATAATTATCCAAATGCAGCAATCATCACCAAAACCAAATCCGCCACATCCGCATCCTCTATTCTCTGGCATATTATTCACTCCTTTCACATGTACATTTTAATTAGCAACCACAACCGTTGTTGCATCCGCAGCCATTGCCACAGCAGAAAAGTAATAAGAATAAGATTATGAACCATAGTAGTTCACTATTATTGCAACCACATCCCATTGTCTTCTACCTCCTATAAAATATTTTTAGCTCTTTCGTATGGTATATAGTATTCTAGTTTCTAAAAAAGTGTTACACAAAATAATTACACAAAATTTGTCTAAAAACTATACAAAAAATAGAAAAAGAATGATATAATTCAAAAAGAAATAATTAGTTATAAAAGCGGAGGAAAAAATAATGGGAAATATAGTTCTATTGGATGACAATACAATAAACAAAATTGCGGCAGGTGAAGTAATTGAAAGACCAGCATCAGTAGTAAAAGAACTAATGGAAAACTCAATTGATGCAGGAGCAACAGCAATAACAGTGGAAATAAAAAATGGAGGAATTTCATATATAAGAATTACTGATAATGGAAAAGGGATTGCGCCAGATGATATGGAAATAGCATTTGAAAGACATGCTACCTCAAAAATTAGAAAAGCAGAAGATTTAGAGACAGTCAAATCTATGGGGTTTAGAGGTGAGGCTTTAGCAAGTATAGCAGCTATCAGCAGGGTAGAAATGACTTCAAAATATGTAGAAAATGAAATTGGATACAGAGTAGAAGTTGAAGGTGGAATAGTAAAAAATAAAGAAGAAGCAGGTTGCCCAAAAGGAACCACTATTGTTATTCAAGATTTATTTTTTAACACACCAGTTAGATATAAATTCTTAAAAAAAGATTTTACAGAAGCAGGATATATTGAAGATGTAGTAACAAGAATAGCTTTAATTCATCCTGAAATAGCAGTAAAACTGATTAACACAGGGAAAACAATAATTCAAACACCTGGGAATAATGACTTTAAGGCAGTTATATATAGCATATATGGAAAAGACATTGCAGAAAATATATTGGAAATAAATTATAATTATGAGGATATGACAGTAACAGGAGTAATTGGAAAACCAGTTATAGCTCGTTCAAATCGTTCAAACCAATTATTTTTTGTAAATAAAAGATATGTAAAAGACAAAACTTTAACAAGTGCAGCAGAACAAGGATATAAGGGCTTAATTACAATTGGTAAATATGGTTTTCTAGTATTAAATATTGAAATGAATCCACAAAAGGTAGATGTTAACGTGCACCCTGCAAAACTAGAAGTGAGATTTGAAGAAGAGAGCAAAGTATTTAAAGCAGTATATCATGCTATTAGAGACGGACTATTAAAGGGAGACTTAGTAGCAGACACTGAAAGAATGAAAGAAGAAACTAAAACTGTTCCAATGGATACAATAATGGTTAGTACAGCACCGGTTGAACAAATAAAATATGACAACAAAATTGAAGAGAAATCTTTTGGAGGACTATTTAGAAAATTCAAAAAAGAAAAAGAAGAACCAGAGGAGGAAGAAGATAAAAGTAATTTAATAGCTCAAATTTATTCAAATAAAATGGGATTAAATGAGGCGAAAGAGCAAACAAAAGTAGCAGAAGATACATCAGCATATGAATTACCTGTAAGTGGAAATGCTACAGCAACAGAAAGCAGTAATAAAATTATAAATAATATAAATAAGTTAGAAGAATTAAAAGTAGAAGATACACCTCAAAGTTTTGATGAAATGTATATAAAAACATTTGGTACAATGCCATCTGATGTGAGAAAACAAGTACAAGAGGAAAAAGAAAAAGAAGAAAAAATAACAGTACAACCACAAGAAATGACATCATTAGAAAATGTATCAATATTTAAAACAGAAGAAAAAGAAGAAATTCCACCATACAAATTTATAGGAATAGCGTTTTCTACATATATAATTCTAGAATTAAACAATGAATTATACATACTAGATCAACATGCAGCACATGAAAGAATTTTATACGAAAAGGTAAAGAAAAATTATTATAGTGATTCAGAAAAAGACTCTCAACTAATGTTGTTACCAGATATTATAAATCTATCACATAAAGAAATGGATATAGCAAAAGAAAATATGGAAATGTTTGAAAAGGCTGGATTCACACTAGAGGAGTTTGGAGAAAATACTATAAAACTAAGTGGAGTTCCCAATATATGCTTAGATCTTGATACAAAAGAACTATTCTTGGAAACTCTAGACGAAATAAATACAGTAGCAAGAACAGCAAAACAAGAAATAGAAGAAAAGTTTATTGCAACAGTAGCATGTAAAGCAGCAGTAAAAGCTAATATGGCATTAACAGAAGCAGAAGTAGATAATTTATTAAAACAATTATTGGTACTTCCAAACCCATTTACATGCCCTCATGGAAGACCAACAGCAATAAAAATGACGAAAACAGATATTGAAAAGAAATTTTCAAGGAGATAGAGAAAATGATGATTATATTTATTTATATTTGTATTTTAGTGTTAAATTTAGCAACAATTTTTATGACATATAAAATGTTAGGAAAAGACCTTGTTCAAAAAGAAAAAATGAAATTTATAGTAGTTGGAATTGCTATTATGTATATGATAGTATCACTAATATATTGGGCAAGTACAAAAAATATTGACTTAGGAGACGCAAGTGAAACCGGAAAAAACTTGATTATATTTACATTTGTACCAATAAATAGTATGATAGTTTTACCGTTTTTAGCTAGTTCTTATAAATACTTCAAGCAAGGAAGATTAAAAAACGAAAAATTTAAAAACCGTATAATATTAGTATGTGCAATTTTAATTATTATTTTAATAATAGAATTTTTTTACTTTAAAGATATTCAAAATAGTATTTTAAATATGATACAGGCAAATACAAAATAAAAAGGAGAACAAAATGAAACCAAAAGTAATTATTATATGTGGACCTACAGCATCTGGAAAAACTAGCTTGTCTATTGAACTTGCCAAAAGATTAGATGGTGAAATTATTTCATGTGATTCAATGCAAATATATAAAGATATGACTATAGGCACAGCAAAGCCAACAGTAGATGAAATGGATGGAGTACCACACCATTTAATAGATTTTGTATTACCGAGCGAAAGATACAGCGTAGCAGATTTTAAAAAGGCTGCTACTCAAAAAATAGAAGAAATCTTAAGCAAAAATAAGACACCAATAATAGTTGGAGGAACAGGGTTATATGTTGATGCTCTAGTATACAATATTGAATATCTAGAACTTGAAACAGATCTAAAGTACAGACAGGAACTGGAAAACCAAATAGAACAAGAGGGATTAGAAAAGCTATATGAAAAGGCAAAAGAAATAGATGAACAAGCAATGCAAAGTATTAGCAAAAATGACAAAAAACGTATGATGAGAGTATTAGAAATTTACCATCAGACTGGCAAAACTAAAACCCAACTAGAAGCAGAATCAAGGCTAACACCGCCACCATATGAATATATTGTTTTTGCAATAACTATGGACAGAGAAAAACTATATGAAAGAATAAACAAAAGAGTTGACATTATGCTAGAACAAGGATTGATTGAAGAAGTACAAAGCTTAGTAAATAAATACAAAGAATTTCCTACTGCAATGCAGGGGTTAGGATACAAGGAAGTAGTGGAGTATTTAGAAGGAAAAGCTACTAAAGAAGAAATGATAGAAAAACTAAAAATGGAAACCAGAAGATATGCAAAAAGGCAGTTGACTTGGTTTAGAAAAAATAAAAACATAAAGTGGATAGATGGTTTAGCACCATTAGAACAAAATATACAATGTATTTTGGAGGAATACAGTGGAGAAAAAGAAAACAAATAAGAAGAAAAAAGTAAAGAACAAAATGAATTTAGAAGCGTTAAATGCTAATAAAAAAACGTTTATTATTTCTGCTGTAATTCTTTTTATCGCCATATTTTGTATTTATAAAGTAGTAATGTTTATAAAAAATCCTACAGATACATTTACTGTGGAACAAGGAAAAATTTATCAGACAGAAAAAACAGTAGGGTATATTATTCGTGAAGAAACTGTAGTAAAAGGTTCAAACTATAAAAATGGAATTGAACAAATAAAAACAGAAGGAGAAAGAGTAGCAAAAGGAGAGGCTATTTTTCGTTACTATTCTTCTGGAGAAGAAAGCCTAATAAGTAAGATAAAAGACTTAGATGCAAAAATTGATGAGGCTATATCAAAAGAAAATACTTTGCTTCCAGGAGATATAAAAGCACTGGAAAAACAAATAGAAAGTCAAATAATGTCTTTAAGAGAAGAAACTAGTATACAGACAATAACAAAGGTAAAAAAGGAAATTTCAAATAATATTGTAAAAAAAGCTAAAATAGCAGGAAAGCTAAGTCCGGCAGGTTCATATTTAAATAAACTTATAAATGAAAGAAGTACTTATGAAAACAAACTAAATGAGGGGTCAGAGAAACTAAATGCACCAATAAGTGGAACAGTGTCATACAAAGTAGACGGCTATGAAGAAGTTTTTAATCCAAAAGATTTTTCTAAAATAACATTAAAATTTTTAAATAATCTTAACTTGAAAACAGGGCAAATAGTTGCAGACAGTAAAGAAAGTGCAAAAATAATAAATAATTTTGAATGCTATATAGCTTGTGTTTTGGATTCTAAACAAGCACAAGAAGCAGAGGTAGGAAAAAAAGTAAAGTTAAAACTTTCAAATAATAAGGAAGTTACAAGTAAAATAGAATACATATCAAAAGAAGATGACAAAGTTATAATTGTATTTAAAATTGATGAACAAGTACAAGAGATGATTAGTTATAGAAAGATATCTTTTGAAATAATTTGGTGGAGCGATAGTGGCAAGAAAATTCCAAATACGGCAATAGGAAAAGAACAAAAGGGAGAAAATGAAGTTTCGTATATTGTTAGAACTAGAAATGGATATCAAGATAAAATATGGATTAAAATATTGAGACAAAATGATAAATATGCTATAGTTGATAATTATACAAGTGAGGAATTGAAACAATTAGGATATACAAACGAAGAAGTAAAAGGAAGAAAAACATTGACATTATATGACGAAATTCTAAAAAATCCTACATAAAAATATTACAATTATGTTACGAAAATATTAAGTTATTGTTACAAACTCGAAAAACTATTGACAATATAGCAAAAAAGTTAGATACTAATTACAGTTAAAAACGAAGGACGAGTAATTTTTAGGAGGTTGTTTTAAATGGCAGGAGCTATAATGGAAAAAGTATTGGGCTTATTTGGCGTAGAACCAGCAGAAGATAGAGATGAAGAAATAGAAGAGGTTGATACAGAAGAAATAGAAAATGATGATGAAGATCAAGAAGATAAAAAATTATGGGGGAGAAAGAACACTAAAGTTGTTCCAATGCCTCAAGTTCAACAAGTAAAAATGGTTATTTCTCAACCAACTACATTTGAACAAGCAGCAAATATTTGTGATTTGCTAAAACAAAAAAAGTCAGTAATTGTTAATTTAGAATATGTTAATAAAGATGTTGCGAGAAGAATTATAGATGTTGTATCTGGAGCAGTTCATGCACTAGATGGACATATGCAAAAAATATCTAATTCTATAGTATTGATTGCACCATTTAATTATGATATTGAAAATGAAATAGCAAGAGACGAAATAAAAAGTAAGTTATCTGTTTCATGGTTAAGAAATGGAAACTAATTAGGAGGAATAAAAATGCTTACACCGTTAGACATTGAAAATAAAAAATTTTCAAAACAAATGATGAATGGCTATAGTGTAGATGAAGTAGATGAATTCTTAGATGAAGTAACAGCCGACTATGAAAAATTATATAAAGAAACAACAGAAGCTAAAAATAAAATAGAAGATATGCAAGAAGATATGGCTAAGTATAAAAATATTGAAAACACTTTAAACAATACTTTAATTATGGCGCAAACAGCAGCAGATGATGTTAAAAACTTAGCAAAACAACAAGCTGAAGCAATATTAAATGAAGCGCAAGCAAATGCAAAACATGCAGTAGCAGAGCTTGAACAAGAAATTGTAATGAAACAAAAAGAATTAGAAGATTTGCAAAAACAATTTGATGTATATAAAGCAAAAATGGAATCAATTCTTATTTCTCAACTAGAATTATTAAAAGATGTAAACAAAGACTAAAACTAAAAAGGTGCTTTTGGGGACGGGGTCAAAAAGCACCTTTTTTAATGTATAAAATTAAAAGGATATGCTCAAAACACTATCATCTGTAGTTGTAATTTGACACTATTTACATAAAGCAGTATAATATATGTAATGTATTAAAAATACATTATATATTACTTTATGGAGGAAAAAACATGGAAATTCTGCAGAGACAGCCGGAAAACTTCGACGCTAAGAACATTGAGGATATCAGAATCCTTCACGAGAACTATAAACGGTGGTATGAACTCTATATAGATGTTATCGGCAAACGAAACATGAAAAATAGGGAAGCATTTAACCAATGCATCAATGATGTTGCAAGTCAGGTAGACGCCAAGAGCATATATCTTTTGTCTGAAACTACCCCTAAAGGTAGTGTACGACAGACTTATTTTGCACTTCTTCTTCTGGCAAAGAAGCGTCAGCAGTAACCTCCAAACAACCCTTTTTCAAAATGAGAAAGGGTTGTTATTTTTGCAATTATATTGATAGAAAAGTATATTATGGAAAAACACTTTACAATTAGAAAATTTTAATATATAATACGAATGCAATATTACAGAAATTTAACATTATTACAATTGCATTAAGATAATATTACAATTGTGTTAAAATCATTGACATATTAGCAGAAAAATATAAAATATATGTATATCATTATAGAGGTACTATGAGAGTAATTAGTGGAACAGCAAGAGGAACTAAATTAAATTCAATTGAAAGCCTTTCAACAAGGCCTACACTTGACAGAGTAAAAGAATCAGTATTTAACATTATTCAAAATAAAATACAGGATTCAGTTATTTTAGACTTATTTTCAGGAAGTGGAGCAATAGCAATTGAATTTTTGAGTAGAGGAGCTGAAAAGGCTTATCTATGCGAAAAAAATTCTACTGCAGTAAAAATGATATACAATAATATTGAAAAAACAAAAATGCAAGATAAGTCAGTAGTAATGCTTAAAGATTATAAAAAGGCTTTAGAATTATTAAAACAACAAAACTTGCAATTTGATTTTGTATACATAGATCCACCATATCAAGCTAATATTTCAGTCGATTCTGTAGAAAGAATCTTATCACTAAATTTACTAAAAGAAAAAGGAAATATAATCATAGAAACCGATGATGAGAAACGAGAATTACTCGAATTAGAAAAAATAAATATAGAAGTAACAGATATAAGAAAATATGGAAGAGTAAGTCTTATATTCTTAGCAAAAAGTGCAACAAAATAGCACTCGAAAGGGGTTAAAAACAATGGAAATATTCACCTTATTAGAAACTTTAGAGGATATGTTAGAAAAAAGTAGAAATGTACCTTTTTCTAGTAAATGTGTAGTTGATAAAGAGGAAATCTTAGATATAATTAAGGAAATTAGATTAAAATTACCAGAAGAATTGAAACAAGCTAAATGGGTTAAAGAAGAAAGACAAAGAATTTTAGTAGAAGCTCAAAATGAAGCTGATGAAATAATTAAAGAGGCTGAAAACAGAATTATTTCTATGATTGATGAACATGAAATTACAAGAAAAGCATATGAGAAGAAAGTAGAAATCATAGAAACAGCAAATGAAATGTCTAGAGAAATATCAAAAGGAACAAAAGAGTATGCAGACAGTGTCTTAGCTGGCATTGAAGTTGCACTTCAAGATGCAATGAAGGTAATTCAAAATAACAGAAAAGAACTTAAATAATAATTTTGAAGGGGGTCAGACATCTTGAAACGTCTGACCTTTATTTTGTATAAAAGGAGAAATACTAGTGGCTAAAAAAGGAAGAAAAAAGAAAAATAAGATAGATATAAATATAGCCGTTGTGGCATTAGTGTTACTTAGTATATTGTTAATGATTTTAATTTATAGTAAATCAGGAAGCATAGGTCAAGTATTGAGCCCTATGCTTGGTGGAATTATGGGATTTATAAAATACATTATTCCAATAGGAACTTTACTAATTGCAATATATATGACACAAAATGATAAAGAATACATGACACATAAGTTAATTCAGTATGGAATATTTTTATTATGTGTTTCAGCTATGCTTAGTATTTTTCAAGTAGGAAAAGGTAACTTATCTATAGACAAAGAATTTAGCAATATTATAGAAGATTCATATTATCTAGGCGAAAAAGATATTGGCGGAGGGGCAATTGGAGCAGTAGTTGCAGTTCCTTTGATAAATGCTTTAGGTTCTACAGGAGCAGTAATATTAACAATAGGTATAGCAGTTATTTTACTAATATTTATGTTTGGCATAAGACCGGCTGAAATGATTAGTGATTTATTAGATGAACTAAGAGAACGAAAGGAAGAAAAAAGAAAAGAGAAAAAGAGTAAACACTCTTATGATGATACAGTTATTGAAGAAGATAGAAAAGGTAGAAGATTAAGAGAAAAAGAAGAAGCAGCAAAATTAGCTTCTCAATTTGAAGATCAATTAACAATAAATATAAATGAAAAAGATAACAAGAATGATAAGAAAAAATATAATCATGATGATTTATCAATACCTTTCTTTGGCAAAAAGAAGGAGGAACCATCTTCACCAGATGTAATAGATGCTAATTTATTTAAACAAGTTGAAGAACAAAAAGAAGATAAGACAAAAGAAGTATTACAATTGGAACATACAATCACAGAAGAAGATGAAAACTATGAATTTCCACCAGTTCAACTATTAGCTGAACCTGAGAAAAAGACAAGCAAAGGTGGAAAAAAGGCTGTAATGGATACAGCTACAAAATTGCAAAAAACTTTATATAGTTTTGGCGTTTCAGCAAAAGTTGAAAATGTATCTGTTGGTCCAGCAATTACCAGATATGAATTGAAACCAGCAGAAGGTGTACGTGTTAGTAAAATTGCTAATTTAGCAGATGACATTGCTCTTAATTTGGCAGCTGAAAGTATTCGTATTGAAGCACCAATTCCAGGTAAACAAGCAGTCGGAATTGAAATTCCAAACAAAGAAAATGAAATTGTTCACTTTAGAGAAATAATAGAATCAAGTGCTTTTCAAGACCATAAATCAAAATTAGCATTTGGTTTAGGAAAAGATGTTGCAGGTGAACCAGTAGTTACAGATATAGCTAAAATGCCGCACGTATTAATTGCAGGTGCGACAGGTTCTGGTAAAAGTGTATGTATAAACACTCTAATTTCAAGCATAATATATAAATCAAAACCAAGTGAAGTAAAGCTTTTAATGGTTGATCCAAAAGTAGTTGAACTTTCGGTATATAATGGAATACCACATTTACTTATTCCAGTTGTAACTGATCCTAAAAAAGCAGCGGGAGCACTAGCTTGGGCTGTACAAGAAATGGAAAACCGTTATCAAATTTTTGCTAAAAAAGGTGTTAGAGATATTAAAGGGTATAATGAGATATCTAAACAAGAAGACACAGGTGTGTTGCCACAAATTGTAATTATCATAGATGAGCTTGCAGACTTAATGATGGTTGCGTCAAAAGATGTTGAAGACTCAATATGTCGTTTGGCACAAAAGGCAAGAGCTGCTGGAATGCATTTAGTAATTGCCACACAAAGACCATCTGTTGATGTTATTACAGGTATTATTAAAGCAAATATACCATCTAGAATTTCATTTGCAGTATCTTCACAAATAGATTCAAGAACAATATTGGATATGGTAGGAGCAGAAAAATTACTTGGAAAAGGTGATATGCTATTCTACCCAGCAGGTGCAACAAAACCTACTAGAGTTCAAGGTGCATTTGTATCAGATAAAGAAGTAGAAAAAATTGTAGACTTTATTAAAGCAAACGGAGAAGTTAGATACAATGAAGATATAATAGAACAAATCGAAAATGCAAATAAAACAGAAAAAGACTTAGAAGCTGAACAAGCAGATGATGATGGAACAGATCCACTACTAATGGAAGCAATTGATACAGTTGTAGACACAAGACAAGCCTCAACTTCATTTATACAAAGAAGATTTAAAGTAGGATATGCAAGAGCAGGAAGAATAATTGATCAAATGGAAGAAAGAGGGGTAATATCAGGATATCAAGGTAGTAAACCTCGTGAAGTACTTATGTCTAAAGAAAGATGGCAAGAACTAAAAATGACCACAGTGGAAAATACAGAAGAATAAATTTTTTCAAGAGGATGTAATGGAAAGAAAAAAAGAAAGACTATTACGTAAAATTCACATAAAAGACTATACAAATAGCTTAGAGAAGATTTTAGAGGATAAACAATTTTCTGTAGATACTAAAAATCTTCTTTTAAGCATGGTTTACAAGATTGAAAACGCATATAAAGATTATGAAAAAACTAAAGTACAGGTATGTGAAAAAGGAGAATTTTTAGATAAAGTAATAGATATTGTAAAAAATGAATGTAGTGAAATTATAGTGACAAATGAAGAAATAAATGAAAGTGAAAAATATGAGATACAAAAGGCACAAGGAAAAATAATTGTTTTAGGAAATGAATTAACATTATTAAAAAGTATCTTGGCGATAGATGAAGGAAACATCAGTTTAACAGAAGAAGAAAGTGTACTGGAACCGTCAATTAGTTATTTTTTGAACAGTGCTAGTCTAATGAGTCAATCAGAAGTAATTAGAGACTTTAATGGTTGGTCATGGGATATATCAGCAAAAGATATAGAGAATAATAAAATCAATATAATGTTTCAGATTTTAGTATATTTGCTAGATTATGAATTTATAAATGCTTGGGTTAATAATACCAGTCAATTAGCAGACTATCTAATGCTTACACATGAAAATTTGAAAGAAAATTTTGGAGAACAAAGAGCAAAAGCAATTGTAAGAATATTGTGTAAAATAGCGATTGAAGAGAAATCAAAACAAAGTGAAGAAGAATTAGAAAAATGGAAAAAGGTAAAAGAAGAAACAAAATTAGAATTTGAAAAATTAGAAAATAAAACTAAATACCTAGAGGATATTACAGAAGAAAAAAAGAAAATAACAAAGGAAATTGAAAAAATTGATAAATTATTAAACAACAAAGATCTATTAAAAAAAGAATATGATGAAAGAAATTCGAAACTTCAAAATAAAGATAAAATATTTAGTGTTAGGCAATTAGCAAATAAATTAGAAGTTGAAAGACAAGACCATGTAAAACAAATAAAAAAATGTAATGATTTACTTGAGCCAAAAGGATTTGTTAAACGTAAAGATGAGGTAACTAAAAAGCTTGATTTTTTAAATTCATTAGAATTTGAAGAAGAACAAAGCAAAACTATATGTGAACTATGCACATTATTTTTAGAAAGTTTTAGAATAAAGATAATGAAATCAGCAATAAGACAAGATGTAGTTAAGTATATATATGAACTAAGATATTTTAGATTTTTGAAAATTGACAAAAATACTAGCTTAAAAGAAATACCAGAATTAAGTGATGAATTTGAAAAAACTATAGGTGTTCTTTATGAAAAAGCAAGAGCATTAAATGCAATAGAAGATGTAACCAAAGATGAAGAAGCAAACTATGAAATCATAAAAAAAATATTTGATAGTAAAATGATAGATTTGAATAATATGATAATTGAAACAAAAGTTGAAGAAGGTAAATTATTTATAGAATATTATGATACAAATATACTAGAAAACAAAATTCAACTTTACAGTGATAAAACAATAAAATTAAATAAAAAAACAAAACTATTTGTTTAAGAAAAGGAGAAATTTATGAAAATAACATTTTTAGGTGCAACCAAAATGGTTACTGGTTCTAACTTTTTAGTAGAAGGAGCAGGGAAAAAGTTTTTAGTTGATTGTGGAATGTATCAAGGTGGAGATAGAGACGAAATGCAAAATCATGAACCATTTGCATATGATGTAAATGAAATTGATTTTATGTTATTAACACATGCACATATTGACCACTCAGGTAGAATTCCAAAATTATATAAAGAAGGATACAGAAATCCAGTAATAACAACAAAAGCTACAAGAGACTTATGCTCAATAATGCTTCCAGATAGTGGACATATTCAAGAACAAGAAATTGAGTGGAGAAACAGAAAAAGAATGAGAGAAGGTAAAGATGCTTTACCACCACTATATACAGCACAAGATGCAGTAGATACAATGGAAATATTTAAACCAGTAAACTATGACGAAATTATAGAAGTAGATCCTAATATTTATGTGCGTTTTAATGATGCAGGACATATGTTAGGCTCAGCAATTATTGAGGTTTGGGTAAAAGAAGACGGAAAAGAAACTAAAGCAGTATTTACAGGAGATTTAGGAAACAATGATATTCCACTTTTATCTTCACCAACAATGATAGAAACAGCAGATTACTTAGTAATGGAATCAACTTATGGTGGAAGATTGCATATGAGAAATGACGACAAAGCAAATTTATTCTTAAACATAGTTTCAGAAACATTAGATAAAGGTGGAACTGTTGTTATACCATCATTTGCAGTAGGAAGAACACAAGAAATTTTATATGAATTAAACAATTTAAAAGATGTTCAAGATAGCGAAGAATTTAAAGAAAAGTATGCAACATTGATGAGGGCACCTGTATATGTTGACAGCCCACTTGCAATTTCAGCAACAGAAATATTTAAGGAAAATGCAAATTTATTTGATGAAGAAACACAAGCAGTTATTAAAAGTGGAGATAATCCACTAGAGTTTCCAGGATTACAATTTACAAGAACAGCAGATGAATCAAAAGCACTAAATGAGAAAAATGAATCATCAATTATTATTTCTGCTAGTGGTATGTGCGAAGTAGGAAGAATCAAGCATCACCTAAAACACCATTTATGGGATCCTAATAGCACAATTTTATTTGTAGGATATCAAGCACCAGGAACATTAGGAAGAAGAATTGTTGACGGAGAAAAAAGAGTAAAAATATTTGGTGAAGAAATTGCTGTAAATGCAAGAATAGAATATATTGAGGGATATTCAGGCCATGCAGATCAAGAATGGCTTATGAATTTTGTATATTCATTTATTACAAAACCAAAACATATCTTTTTAGTTCATGGAGAGCCAACAGGACAAGAAATATTAAAATCAAAAATTGTAGATGAAATAGGCTTACCTGTAACTATTCCAGAATATGGTCAAACATACACATTAGACGAAAACTTAACTATGGAACAAACAGTAGCTCCAATAACACCTCAAATGAATGTAAGACGTGATGTGATTGATAAGATAAGATTATTGAAAAATGAACTTAATGATATGGAAACTATTGTTAAAGAAGATTATTTAGCTAAAAAAGACAATGAAGAAGAAATAAGCTTATTAAAATTAAGACTAAAAGAAATAGAAGATCAAATTGTAAAAATAGTAGAGAAGAATTAAAGAGGGAAAACTAATGAAAACTAAATATAATAATGATTCTATAATTGGTGGTAAAAATATTACCGCCAGTTATACAAAAAATGGGGAGTTACTTCGTGTAATGTACCCATTTCCTGACTTTAGAAGTTGGATAGATGAATTTAAAACAGGAGTAAAAATAAATGACTCAGGAATAATATATTTACATGAGGATATAAATAATCAATATAATCAATATTATACTGAGGACACTAACATTTTACATACTGAAATAACAAATACATATTTTAATTTAAAAATAAAACAAACTGATTTTGCTTTATTAAAAAATTCTGTATTAGTAAAAAAATACGAATTTGAGAACAAAAACAATATAGAATTAAATGTAAACTTTTTAGTACATTCTAAGCTTTTGACAGACTATAACAATATGGTGAGTGGTGAAGTTAAAAACAATACTTTAATTCAATATTGCCATGATTATACTATGTATACATTTTCAGACAAGCCATTTCTAAGTTATCAAATAAATAACACTAAAGAAAATATATTAAGTGGAGTTATAAAGGATAAAGATTATATAGGAATGTCATGTGACTCTAGTATAAGCTATGATATAGGAACATTAAAACCAAATGAGAAAAAAGAACTAACAGTATACTTGTACTTCAAGAAGAGTGATGAAACAGAAGAAATATTAAATAAAGAATTAACAGAAATTAGAAAGCTAGATGTAAAAAAAGAAGAGCAAACAGTAGAAAAATATTGGAAAAAATACGTAAAAGAGCATATTGGAATAGAATTAAAAAAAGAAACAAATACTTTAAATAAAAAGTTTAACCAAATATATAAAAGAAGTATTTTGCTATTTCCATTACTAATAAATCAAGAAACAGGTGGAATATCTGCAGCAGTAGAAGTTGATGAAGATATGACTAAATGTGGAAGATATAGCTATTGTTGGCCAAGAGATGCTGTATTTATTACAAGAGCTTTAGACAACTTGAAAATGACAAAAGAAACAGAAAAGTTTTATAAAATTTTTTGTAAAGATACACAAAATAAAAATGGTATGTGGGAGCAAAGATTTTATACAGATAAAAGATTAGCACCATGCTGGGGCTATCAAATAGACGAAACAGCAAGTGTAGTTTTTGGAGTTTATGAACATTACAAAGCTACCAAAGATGTAAAATTCTTAAAAGATACATATAAAATGTGCGAAAAAGCAGTTAAGTTTTTGTGCACATATATGGATAATATTTTAGGAACAAAGGACAAATCTGACATTGTAAAAAATGAAATTGAAGCAACTTACCATACTGAAAACAGAAACAAGCTACCAGATAGCTATGACTTGTGGGAAGAAAGTGAAGGAACACATTTATATTCTTTAGCATGTATTTATTCTGCCTTTGATGCAATAACAGAAATTCATTCTGTATTAAAACCAGAATATGAGCAAAATAACCGCTTAAAAGTAGAAGCAATGAACAAATTGGAAAATGCTACTAAAAAATATAATCAAGAAATAAAAAAATATATTTCAAATAACTTATACAATGAAAAAACAAAAACGTTTACAAGAAATTTAAAAGATGAAAGAACAGACATAAGCTTATTAGGTTTAGTAACGCCATTTGGTATTTTTTCTCCAAAAGAAAAGAAAGTATTAAATACAATAGAAAAAATAAATATGACATTAAGAACCTACACAGGTGGATATTTAAGATATGAAAATGACAACTATTGTGAAGGCAAAAATCCATGGACAATAGCAACTTTGTGGATGGCAATGTATTATCAAAAATCAGGAGAAAAGAGAAGAGCAAATGAGTGTGTAGAATTTGTTATAAAATCGGCAAATGAGCATGGATTTATAGCAGAGCAAGTAAATAACCAAACAATGACATCAGAATGGGTAAATGGACTAGCATGGGCACATGCAATGTTTGTAAGTTTATGTGAATAAAAAAGGAGATAAAATGGCTAAGGCAAAAACTGTATTTGTATGTAGTAGTTGTGGATATGAGTCAACTAAATGGTTAGGAAAATGTCCACGGATGCAATGAATGGAATAGCTTTTATGAAGAAAAAATTTCAAAAGAGACAACAAGTTCTGGAGAAAGAAAAAAAGTTACTCCAAGAGCTTTAAATGAAGTAATAGGAAAAGACGCAATACGCACACATACCGGAATAGGAGAACTAGATAGAGTACTAGGTGGAGGTTTAGTAAAAGGCTCACTTGTACTATTAGGAGGAGAACCTGGAATTGGTAAATCTACTTTAATTTTGCAACTTTGTGATAAAGTACAAGGAGAAGGTAAAGTTTTATATGTTTCAGGAGAAGAATCAGCAGAACAAATAAAACTAAGAGCAGACAGATTAGGAATTCATAATAACGACATTTTATTCTTAGGCGAAACAGACATAGAGCTTATAGAAAACTCTATTTTAGAAATCAAACCAAAACTTGTAATTATAGACTCAATACAAACTATGTACTCAGATGAAATATCTTCAGCAGCAGGAACTGTCAGTCAAGTACGTGAAATTACAGCAAGAATTATGCGTGTATGCAAAAGTAACGAAATTACAACTATTATAATAGGACATGTTACTAAAGAAGGAAATATAGCAGGACCTAGAGTACTAGAACATATGGTAGATACAGTACTATATTTGGAAGGAGAAAGATATTTCTCATATAGAATTTTGCGTGGAGTAAAAAATCGTTTTGGATCAACGAATGAAGTAGGAATGTTTGAAATGCAAAGCGAAGGAATGGTGGAAATAACAAACCCCTCATCTGTACTTATTTCAGAAAGAGAAGACAACCCATCAGGTTCAGTAATTGTAGCGACAATGGAAGGTACAAGACCATTACTTATTGAATTACAAGCACTAACAACTCCAACAGTTTTTGGACTTCCACGTAGAGCGGCAAATGGAATTGATTACAATAGGCTTACATTATTAGTAGCTGTTCTAGAAAAAAGAGCAGGTCTAGCATTAAGTTCACAAGATATTTATTTAAATGTTGTAAGTGGAATAAAAATAAGTGAACCAGCAGTAGATTTAGGTACAATATTAGTTTGTGCTTCAAGCTTTAAGAATATTAGTATAGATAAAAGAACTGTTATAATTGGGGAAGTTGGCTTAACAGGAGAAGTTAGAGCAGTTAATCTAATTGATAAAAGATTAAAAGAAGCGGAAAAGCTAGGATTTAAAACTTGCATTATACCAGAAAGTAATAAAAAACTCTTGAAAGAAAATTATAAGTTAGATATAATAGGGGTCAGGAATGTTAATGAAGCTATGAAAGCAGTAGGACTAAAATAATCAGCATCCCGCATTGTTAAAGTTGGTTCAAAACGTAGTTACATACACAATGTATGAGCCTTTGCCTTTTGAACGAAACTTTTCCTAGTAATATACTAATTATTTTTTAAATTACTTGAAAGGAGACAAGCGAAAAATGGCTTTAAAAAGGGAAGAAGCAGTTATTACAGAAGTATTAAAAATGATTGCACCTGGTACACCAATTCGTGATGGACTAGAAAATATTTTAAAGGCAAAGACCGGTGCTTTAATTGTAATTGGAGATACAAAAGAAGTGTTAGAGCTAGTGGACGGTGGATTTCAATTAGATGTTGAATATACATCTTCTAGGTTATATGAACTTGCTAAAATGGATGGTGCTATTGTACTTAGTAATGACTTGAAAAAAATACTTTATGCAAATACTCAAATAATTCCTTCGCCTAGTATCATAACAACAGAAACCGGAACAAGGCATCGTACAGCAGAACGTACAGCTAAACAAACGGGAGCACTAGTAATTAGTATATCTCAAAGAAGAAGCATAATTACTATATTTAAAGGGAACTATAGATATGTATTAGAAGATACTGCAAAAGTTATTTCAAAAGCTAATCAAGCATTACAAACAGTTGAAAAATACAAAAAGGTATTTGATAATAAACTAAGCTTATTAAATGAATATGAGTTTAATGATATTGTCACATTAGAAAATGTAATAAATGCAATACAAAGAGCTGAAATGGTAATGAAAATAGTTGAGGAAGTTCAAAAGTCCATTTACGAGTTAGGAGAAGAAGGTAGACTTTTGGAAATGCAACTAGAAGAATTAGTGGGAGATTTAGAAGAAGAGGAATTGTTGATAATTAAAGATTATATTGCACCAGGCAAAAAGAGAACCGCTGAAAAAGTATTAGAAGAAATCAAAACTCTAGAATATGATGATTTAATGCTTCAAGAAAGAATTGCAAAATTATTAGGATATGAGGATTTTGATTCATATGATGAGGTAGCAGTTTATACAAGAGGATACAGAGTTCTTAATAAAATACCAAGAATGCCAAGCAATATAGTAGAAAATTTAGTAAAATCTTTCAAATCCTTCCAACATATATTAGACGCGGATTTACAACAACTTGATGATGTTGATGGAATAGGAGAAATTAGAGCAAGAACAATAAAAAGTTCATTAAAACGTATGCAAGAGCAATTTGTATTTGACAATTTAATATTGTAAATGTATAATTTGGTTATTGTAAAATAATAGTGTTAAGTAATTTATGAAAAATTGTAGAGGAGCACAGTGTACTCCATAAAAATAAAGGAGAGAAAATTATGAAGGAATTTAAAAAAGTGTTATGTATCATAGGGATTGTTTTAGTAATTGTAGGAATAGTTTTTGTAAGCTATGGAATTTATAAAAAAATAACTACTAATATACCAAACCCAGTAGCAACAATAGAAGTTGAAGATTATGGAACAATAAAAGTTGAACTTTACCCAGACCAAGCACCAAATACTGTGGCTAATTTCATTAGATTAGCAAACCGTGGTTTTTATAATGGATTAACCTTTCACAGAACAATACCAGATTTTATGATACAAGGTGGAGACAAAGAAGGAACAGGTGAAGGTTCTCCAAATTTAAGTGATATTAAAGATAATGTAACAAATGACCAGGCATATAACATAAAAGGAGAATTTATAGTAAATGGCTATAACAATACGTTAAAACATAAAAAAGGTGTTATATCAATGGCAAGAGGCGACTATAGTGCCTATAGCAGTATAAATCCCGCATTAACTACTTATGGCTATAATTCAGCAGGTTCACAATTCTTTATAATGACAGATGATAGTGATTATTTGGATGGATATTATGCAGCATTTGGAGAAGTAAAAGAAGGAATGGATATAGTTGAAAAAATAGCAAATGTTGAAGTATACTATAGAAATACAGAATTAAAAGAAGGCGAAGAAGCTCCAAAAGATGAAAATGGAAATACAATTTCGTCAGACAAACCTAAAAAAGCTCCAGTAATCAAAAGCATAACAGTAGAAACTTATGGAGTGGATTATGGAATACCTGAAACAGTAGAAAGATTTGATATAAATGCATGGCAAGATAATCTTTCAAACCAATATAGCAATTATCAACAATAAAATTAAGGAGGAGAGAAAAGAAAAATAATTATTATTTTGTTTTCTCTCTTATTTTAAAGGAGCAAGATTATGGAAAAATATGAAAATTTAAAAAAACAAGACGAAGAAATTTATGAACAAATAAAAAAGGAAGAAGAAAGACAAAAACATAATATAGAGCTTATAGCATCTGAAAACTTTGTAAGTGAAGCGGTGCTAGAAGCAGTTGGAAGTATATTAACTAATAAATATGCAGAAGGATATCCTAATGCTAGATACTATGGTGGATGTGAATATATCGACCAAATTGAAGAATTGGCAAGAAGTAGAGCCAAAGAATTATTTGGCGCAGAATATGCAAATGTGCAACCACATAGTGGAAGTCAAGCAAATATGGCTGTATATATGACTATACTACAGCCAGGAGATACTGTACTTGGAATGGACCTATCTAATGGTGGACATTTAACACATGGAAGTAAAGTAAACTTTTCAGGAAAGCTATATAATTTTATTGCATATGGAGTAAAAGAAGACGGATATATTGATTACGAAGATGTTGAGAAAAAAGCAATAGAATATAAACCAAAATTGATTTTAGCAGGAGCTAGTGCATATCCAAGAAAAATTGACTTCAAAAAATTCAGAAAAATTGCTGATAAAATAGGTGCATATTTTATGGTAGATATGGCCCATATTGCAGGATTGGTATGTGCAGGAGAACATGAATCACCAGTGCCATATGCTGATTTTGTAACATCAACAACACACAAAACTTTAAGAGGACCTCGTTCTGGCTTGATTTTGTGTAAAGAACAATATGCAAAAGCAATAGATAAAACTATATTCCCAGGAATTCAGGGAGGACCACTAGAGCATGTTATAGCTGGAAAAGCAGTTTGCTTTAAAGAAGCAATGCAACCAGAATTTAAACAATATGCACATCAAGTAGTATTAAATGCAAAAAAACTAGCAGAAGAATTAAAAAAACGTGGATTTAATTTAGTATCAGGAGGAACAGATAACCATTTAATACTAGTAGATTTAAGAAATAAAAGCTTAACTGGTAAAGAAGCTACTTTGCTATTAGACGAAGTAAATATAACAGTAAATAAAAATGCTGTACCAAATGATCCTGAAAAGCCAACTGTAACAAGCGGAATTAGAATAGGAACTCCAGCAGTAACAACTAGAGGACTTAAAGAAGAAGATATGGTAAAACTAGCAGAAGCTATTGATTTGGCTTTGCAAAAAACAGAAGAGGGTAAAGCAAAAGCAAAACAAATAGTGGAACAACTAACTGCTAAATATATTATATAATTTTACCATTGAAATTATTAAATATTTGTGTTATAACTAATATTAGTTTAAGATGAAAGGAATGAATATTATGGATAAAAATATAAAACGTAAAAAAGATATAGGAAAAATAGCAACTAGAATAATGGGGCTAATATTAGCAGTTATGATGATATTATCAGTTGCAGCAACTCTAATTTATTACATTGCTTTTAATAAATAAAACTATAACAAAAGAGGTAAAATATGTTCGAAAATTTAACATTAAGTTTTAGTGGAATTTGGTATTCTTTTATAAGTTATATGACAGAACTAGTGCAAAATCCATTTAAATTATTAACTCTAATATTAGATTTACTTATTGTTATTTACATTTTATACAAGTTTATTGTTTATGCAAAAAAATCGAGAATGTGGCAATTGCTAAAAGGAATTCTGTTTATCTTAATAATTACAGCAATTAGTGAAGCATTACAACTCAAAATATTAAACTTTATATTAACAGCATTTATGCCATATGGTGTAATTGCACTAATAGTAATATTTGCACCAGAATTACGTAGAATGCTAGAACAATTAGGAACAAATAAAATAACTAGATATTTTGGAATAGACAAAGATTTAGAAACAAAAACAAAAGAAGATGTATATAAAGTTGTTATTGCGGCAACAGAACTTGCTAAAACAAAAACAGGTGGACTAATAGTAATTGAAAGAGATATAAAAATAAATGATATTATAGATAGTGGAGTGAAAATAGATTCGGAAGTATCTCCACAATTGATAGTAAATCTATTTACACCAAATACTCCTTTACATGATGGAGCTTTGATTATTTCAAATAATAAAATTATAGCAGCAGCTTGTATATTACCATTAGCAGATGACAAAGATATTGCAAAAGAAATAGGAACAAGACATCGTGCCGGAATAGGAATATCAAAAGAATCTGATGCTATTGCGATTATTGTGTCAGAGGAAACTGGCAAAATTTCTGTAGCTATAGATGGAAAATTGATAGCAGATGTAAAAGAAGAAGCACTAAGAAATATTCTAATAAAACATGTAATAAATAAAAGGTTTACTAGAGAAAGCCAAAAAAGAATAAAAAGATTAAAAATAAAAAAGGAAAATAAGCAAAAACAAGATGAGAAATATTAAACTAACTATTGAGTATGATGGCAAAGAATATAATGGTTGGCAAAAACAACCAAGCAAACTTAATATTCAAGGCGAAATAGAAAGAGCCATTCAAAATATTACTGGAAAACAAGTAGAACTAATTGGATCAGGTAGAACAGATGCAGGAGTTCATGCATTTGGACAAGTGGCCAATTTCAAAATTGACTCAGATTTTCCAATAGAAAAAATGGCTATAGCGATCAACTCTCAATTAAAAAAATCTATTTGCATAAAGAAAGCAGAAGAGGTACCACAAGAATTCCATAGCAGATATAATTGCCATAGCAAAACATATCAATATGTTATAGATAATTCGGAACAAGGAACCGCAATATATAGAGGATTATCATATCATGTACCACAAAAATTAAATGTAGAGAAAATGCAAAAAGCAGTTGAATATTTTGTAGGAGAGCATGATTTTAGCAGTTTTAAATCAAGTGGTACAAGTAGTAAAAGCAGTGTAAGAACAATATATGATGCAAAAGTTGAAAAAGATGGAGAAAAAGTAAGAATTAGTCTTACAGGTAACGGTTTTTTATATAATATGGTAAGGATTATATCAGGAACTCTGGTAGAAGTTGGGCTTAACAATATAGATCCAGAAGATATACCTAAAATAATAGAAGCAAAAAACAGGCAAATGGCAGGAAAAACATTGCCACCACAAGGCTTGTTTCTTATGAAAGTAGAGTATAATTAAAGGATTGTAAGAATTTGTATAAATTCTTATAATCCTTTTTTGTAACGGTTTTATGTATTTGCACATAATATATACCAAATAAAATAAGAGAGGGGAAAAATATGAATACACTATTACTATTTTTTGCTCTTCCTGTTGCTACTGTTATACTAGCTATTGTATTACAGAAAATTCTGAATAATCCTTTACTGGTTGCTGCAACGTTTTTTGCAATTTATTTAGTTGTAGCGTTTGCTGCATTTGATGCAAGTTTCTTAGTATATGCAATTATATATACTATACTTGCTTATATAACAGCTATTTTAGTAAATGCAATTTGTAAGCTCTTAAGAGCACTTTCAAATCAAAATAATTGTACTTATAGAGTGACAGAAAGACCAATTACAATTAGCACAAACTTATCAAGTGACGGAAATGATGTAACAAGTAATACTACGTTATTAACAAATGGAAATACATTATCTAATAATTCTGGCGGATGCAATTGTAGATGCAGACGAAGATAAAAAATGGATAAAAATGGTACTTTACAAAGTATCATTTTTTGTGCTTTTTTGAACCTTAAAAACAATATTACAAATATATTACAAATTCGTTAAATTTATATTACAAGGAACGAAAATTGTTGTTTTTAATACAAAAATGTTGTAAAATAAATTATGAATAGTGAGAATTTATAGAACTATAAGGAGGAATAAAAATGGCAAAAAATCCAATGCAAAGGAAAGCACAAAATTCATTTTTATTAGGTATGTTAATAACATTATTAGTTACAGGGCTTATCATAGGGATATTGATAGTACAATTAACTAAAATAACAAAACAACAACAAGAAGAAAAGGCTAAACTAAAACAAGTTTATGTTGTAGCTTCAGAAATAAAATCGGGAGAAGTGGTAACATTAGATAAATTAACAATGAAAACTTTAGACAGTAGTGTTGTGCCTTCAAATGTGTTAACATCAGCTGAACTAGAAGATAAATCTAACGTAACTGATGATAATGGAAATTTAGTAAAAAAGGTAAATGTCATTTCAAAAATAAATTTAAAAGCAGGAACAGTTATTACCACAGATATGGTTAAAGCTGAAGGAGAGATTGCAAAAGATGTTAGAAAAGTCGAGTGTAATGCAATTCAACTTACTTCACAAATAGAAACTGGAAAATATATAGATGTTCGTTTAAGATTACCAAGCGGTGGAGATTACATTGTTGTATCACATAAAAAAATAGAAATACCTACAATAGATGGAGTAGACTCTACTAATACAGTTTGGCTAGAACTATCAGAAGCAGAGATATTAACTCTAAACTGCGCTATTGTTGAATCATACAAAATCAAAGGTTCTTTATTATATATTACAGAATATATAGAGCCAGGCTTACAGGAAAATGCAATAGTAAATTATACACCAAATAACGAAGTATATGATTTAATACAAAAAGATCCTAACTGTGTTGAAAGTGCAATTGCTGAAATTGTAGCAAGAAATAGAGCACTATCTAGAAATCCAATAAACACAAATTTAAATAACAATTCGGCAGAATCAGGAGAAAATGTAGTTACAAAAACAGAAGAAGAAATAAGAAAAACACAAGAAGAAAGACAAAAATACTTAGATTCACTAGGTTAATAAATATAAGAGCGGAGGTATTATATGAAGACAATAGGCTTTATAGGCGCATATGATAAAACAGATTTATTACTATATATTGCTAAAATTTTTGCTACTATGGGTAAAAAAGTTTTGATAATTGATACTACCATTTTACAAAAAGCTAAATATATTGTTCCAGCAATATCTCCTACTAAAGCTTATGTAACCAGCTTTGAAGATGTTGATATTGCAGTTGGACTCTATAGCTATGAATCTATTAAACATTATTTAGGATTACCAGCACATGCAGTATTAAATTATGAATATGTATTTATAGATGTAGATTCAGTAGATGGAATGCAAGATTTTGCGGTAAAAGAAACAGATAAAAAATACTTTGTCACAGGGTTTGATGCATATTCATTAAGAAGAGGCTTAGAAATACTTGCAGAAATTGGTGAAACTTTAGAATTAAAAAAAGTACTATTTTCAAAAAACCTTTCATATGAAGAGGAAGAATATTTTAACTACCTTGCATTAGGCACCAAAGTTAAGTGGAATGATGAAACAATATATTTCCCATTTGAACAAGGAGATCAAGGAGTTATTATACAAAACCAAATGGTACATAAAATTAAGTTTAAAAAACTAACTGAGTTGTATAAAGATAGTTTATTATACATAGCAAACGAAATACTAGAAGACCCAAAAGAGGCAATGAATTTAAAAAAAGCATTTAAACAATTAGAAAAAGGAGTTTAAAATTCAATGGCAATCGTAACATTTTGTAGTAATGAAATAAAAGAAACAGGGCAAACATTGTCTTTATCAGCAGTAGCTACATACATGGCAATAGAACATAATTACAAAATATTAGTTGTATCTACTGATTTTAATGATTTAAGTTTGGAAAATTGTTTTTGGGAATATGAAAAAATAAGAACAAGTGGAGGAATAAAAAAAGATCAAAATATAGGAATTGAATCTGGAATAGAAGGTCTAATAAAAGCATTAAAAAGCAATAGGACAAGCAATGAGATTATAAAAAATTATTCTAGAATAGTTCTAAAAGATAGACTAGACATTTTATTAACCCCTGCAACAAAATCATATCAGGAATATACAAAAATAGCAGAAAACTATGTAGATATTTTACAAGTAGCAAAAAGATATTATGATTTGGTTTTTGTTGACTTAAGCAAAAAAATGCCAAGAACAGAAACCGCATCCATATTAAAACTATCAGATGTTGTAGTAATCAATATGACACAACGTTTGAAAACGATAGATGACTTTATAGCACTAAGAGAAGCAAATGAATTTTACAAAAGAAAAAATATCATGCTTTTAATGGGAAGGTATGACAGAAATTCAAAATATAACACCAAAAATGTTACTAGATATTTGAAAGAAAAAAAGACAGTTTTAGCAGTTCCATATAACACATTATTTCTTGAAGCTTGTTCAGAGGGACAAATTATTGAGTTTATGCTAAAGGCTAAAAATGTTGAAGACGAATTAGACGCAAATAATATTTTTATAAAAGAAGTACAATCAGTAGATGAAAGTATAATTTTTAAATTGCAGGAATTACAAATGAAAATATAGCTTAAAGGAAAGGAGATCCAAAATGCTTAGAGTATTGTTAATAGTAATTATATTTCTTTTAGCAGGTTCTGGGGTATATATGTTCTTAAAGAAAAGAAAGAACCAAGAAGCCGAAAGCGATATAGAAGTTGATGATAAAACATATACATTAGAGCTAATGACAGCTTTTGTAAAAAGAAGACTAGACGAAATTACTAAAATCAACTTATATGATATAGGACTTTCAGAAGAAGAACTAAAAAGAAGAAAACAAAAGAAATATGAACTTAAAAAAGCTTTAAAAGGTTGCACATATGGAGACGTTAATGATAAAAAGTACATTAAAGAATTGATATATGATTTACTATATAGAGAATATAATGTAAATGAAACAAATATATCAAAAGCTATACCTTTTGATATACCATCATTATTAACATCACAAGATAAGTTTGACATTATAATATATATGTATAAAAATGAATTTGGATATGAAGCATTACCAGAAGTTATAAAAAAATATAATTTGGACGACTTAAAGTATGTAGAAGGAGAAGCCAAACCTTGTTATGTAATTACATCAGATGAAATAGATAAAATATATGAACAAGAAAACTTTGTGCTCACATTTACAGACAAATTAAATGTAGTAGTACAAAGAATATATCAACATTACAAAGGATATAGTGCAATTGATGAAATAAGAGATATGAATATAGATGGTATTTCAGGTGGTGTATCTGGACTTCCAGAGTCTTTCCTAAGCCAGGTTGCACAAACAGATGGAGATTATTTAAGTCAAATTGAAGAACACAAAGTTCCACGTGCTTGTGACAGTATTTGGATAATGTTCCATGGTAAATCAATCAGACTAGCATTTTTAACATTTGGTTCAGAAGCAGAACTAAAAAGAGTTTGCCAAAATATTTACAAGTATAATAATCCTGGTCAGTTATCAGATACTAACGGATATAAAATAAACGAAATGAAAGATGGATCTCGTGTAGTTGTAGTAAGACCTAGTATGTCAGAAACATGGGCATTTTTTGTAAGAAAGTTCGATGTTAAGAGAGCTACACTAGAACAAATAATTCGTTTCCCAGGAAAAGACGAAGCAATAGATTTATTAAAATATTTAGTAAAAGGAGCAAGAATTATATCACTAACTGGTGAGCAAGGTTGCCGGAAAAACAACAATGCTTATGGCCATGATTGAAAACATATACGAAACTATGAACCTTCGTATTACAGAAACTGCTTTCGAGCTTCACTTAAGAAAAATTTATCCTACAAGAAACATCTTATCAATGAGAGAAACAGAAACTGTTTCTGGACAAGATTGTTTGGACGTTCAAAAGAAGACGGATGGTTCTGTTAACATCATAGGTGAGGTTGCTACAGACCCTGTAGCTTCTTGGATGATTCAATCTGCGCAAGTTGCTTCTAAATTTACATTATTCACTCACCATGCTAAAACTTTTCCAGATTTAGTAACAGCACTTCGTAACTCAATGTTAAGAGCAGGAGTGTTCAAAGATGAAAGAACAGCAGAAGAACAAGTAGTACAAGTTTTAAACTTTGATATTCACTTGGTAAAAGACTTTAGAGGTAGAAGATACATAGAAAGAGTAACAGAATGTATTCCAGTAGAAGATAAAAATGAATATACATTTGACTACAGAAAAGAAAAAAACTTAGAAGGAAAACTAGACAAATTTATGGATAATGCAACTGTATTCTTTACAAAAACTACAAACAGAGAATTATACAAATACAGGAACATTATGGAATATCAAGATGGAAATTATGTACTTACAAATCCAATTTCAGAAGAAAATATTAAAGCAATGAGAATGAATATGGATGATAGCGATATACAAGGCTTTGATGAATTCTTACAAAGAAATTGGGGAATAAAGCCAACAGAAGAAACAATAAACGAAGAAGAAACAATACAACCAAAAAAAAGAGGAAGAAAACCTAAAGCTACAATATAAACAAAAGAGAGTGGGGTGATTTTAAGATATGAATGATGATATGCTATTATATTTAATGATGGGTGTAGGAGCGTTATTTGTATTTATTATAATTGCATATTTAATTATAAAAAATAAAAATCAAAATTCCGAAATAGCACAAATTAGAAAATTACAACAAGGAACTAAAGAAAAAAGTTTTTCTTTAGAAATATTATATCAAAAACTATATACATTTTATCTTAAAACACCGTTTTTAAAAAGATATTTATTAAAGTTAAGAAGAAGATTAGCAATAATAAATGTTGAAGATGAATACTTAACAAGAAGACAAGCATCTAAAATTTTAACAAACACATTATTGATAGTAATACCATTAGCAATTTTAATTATTCTTATTACACATAACAATACATTATTGATGGTAATGTTACTCATTTTTGAAATTTTTATGATTGATACATTTATGGACCGGAATGGTAGACAAACTAGACAATAAATTGCTTAAAGAACAAATAGAATTCTTCTCAGAAATAAGACATGCATATCATGAATTTAATATGGTTGAAGAAGCTATATATCAAGTTGCACAAGATGATGATAAACCAGAGATGTCAAGACAAGCAGAAAAAATATATGAAGTTCTTATTTCAAATGATCCTGAATCAGAACTAGAAAAATATTATGATATAGCACCAAATAGTTACTTAAAAGAATTTGCAGGAATTTCATATTTAACAAAAGAATTTGGAGATCGTAAAATAGATAATTCATCTTTGTATTTAAAAAACTTAAATAACATTACACAAGAAATGCAATTAGAAATTTTAAAAAGAGATAAGCTAGACTATACATTTCAAAGCTTGGCAGTAATATCAATAGTACCAATGCTATTTATTGAGCCAATAAAAAATTGGGCATCATCACAATTTAGTTTTACAGAGGCATTTTACAATGGAAAAAATGGAATGCTAGTACAAATATTGCTTTTGATTGTTACATTTGTATGTTACATACTAACTAGAAAACTAAAAGATAATGGCTCAACCAATATGAATACAAAAAACACAAAAAATCCATGGCAAGAAAAATTATATAGAATAAAACCTATAAAGAAAATTGTTGATTTATTTATTCCTAATAAAGGAACAAAAGAATATAGAGCATTAGCAAAGAAAATGAAAGACGCTGCCTCAAAAGATAAAATGGAATGGATTTATATAAATCGTATTACATTGGGCATTGCTATATTTGTTGTATCAGTATTTTTAATAGGACAACTACATCAAATAACTATAAATAACGTATATACAGATCCAACAGTAACTTTTAACGTGTTGGGAGAAATGAATGATAAAGACAAGAAAACAGCTATGCAATTAACAGAATCTGATAACCAATATATTAGGCATTTAAAAGGAGATCCAAAAATAACACAAGCAGATGTTGAAAAAGCAATGAGAAGTGGAAAAATAAATCAAGATTATTTACAAAGTAAAGACCCAGAAATTGAAACAGCAGCGAAAAGAATACTAGATAAAATAGAAACTGTAAACACCGAAAAAATGCAGTGGTTTGAAATTTTAATAGCAATGGTTTTAGCAATAATTGCATATAATGCACCAATATGGTTACTAAAATTCCAAGCTAAAATGAGAGAAATGGAAATGGAAGATGAGGTAATGCAGTTTAATACAATTATTCTAATGTTAATGAAAATAGAAAGAGTAAGTGTTGAAATTATATTAGAGTGGTTAGAAAGATATGCAAACATTTTCAAAGAGCCAATTAGCAAATGTGTTAATAACTATGAAAGTGGTGCATGGGAAGCATTAGAACAACTAAAAGAAGATGTTACATATCAACCTTTAATTAGAATTGTAGAAAGCCTCCAAGCAGCTGTAGAAAAAATACCAATTGCAGATGCATTTGATGAACTAGATACAGAAAGAGACTATTATCAAGAAAAAAGAAAAGAATCAAATGAAAGACTAATTGCAAAAAAGGGAAGAATAGGAAAAGCAATAGGATTTGCACCAATGGTTATACTATTTGTAGGATATTTAATTGTACCATTAGTATTCATAGGTTTAGCAAGTATGACAGAAACATTTGACAGTATGAGTGCTATGCAAAAGTAAAATAAATAAAAAGAGGAGCAAATAAATGGAAAATGCATCAAAAGCCTTAATTATGGCTGGATCAATTTTACTTGCTGTTTTAATTATAACAGCACTTATATATACATTTAATCAAATAAGCAATTTAAAACAGGTAGAAGCAAGTACAGAAGAAGAAAAAGTTCTAGCCCAATATAGTAAAGAAATAGATGGATTTGATAAAGCAGGTTTATATGGAAGTGAGGTATTATCTTTAGCAAATTTAATAGAAGATTATAATATAAAACAAGCAGACTTAAAAAATTATGAACCAATTGAATTAAAAGTAACTATAACTGAAATTATTGGAGCAGAATACTTAAAAACCACAGAATACACTAAGTATAAGGACTTAACAAATGATTTCAAGAAAATAGAATCAGAAGTAAATAAACTAAAGAAAAAAGTATATTATGGACAAACAGTAGAAAAACTATCAGGAATGACTGAATGGAAATTTGATGAAATAATGAAAGGTGTAAGCGACCAAGAAATAATAAAAATAAAAGAGGATATAAACAAGTATCAAAATTTAAATACTGAAATTCAGACATTTAAAAATAAAAGATTTAACAAACCAGAAGTAAAACATGATGAGAAAACAGGAAGAGTATTGAGTGTAACATATAAAGAAATTGGATTATAAAATTATGATAGTGTTAAGTAGTCAATGGAAATTTGTAGCGAAGCACAGTGTGCACCATAAAAATAAAACTATCTAAAAAATTATAGAAAGGGGCTAAATATGGAAAATGCAACAAGAGCTTTTATAATAGTTGCAGGAATATTATTAGGAGTTCTACTGTTATCATTAGGTATATACTTATTTTCTATATTTAGTCAATATAGTGCAGATGCCTATAAAACTATGGAACAAAACCAAGTAGCACAATTCAATAGTCAATTTCTAAAATACTATGGAAAAATTTCACGTGCATACACAGACGAAGATGGAAAAGAAAAGACAGTCGAAGAACCAATAAAGTGTACTGCACATGATATTATTAGCATAGCAAACTTAGCACAACAAAATAATATTCAGTTTCAAGTTCAAGATGAACAACACTATAGTGAACAAACACGTTACATTCAAGTTGATATTGGAACTCAAAAGAAAGATAAAAATATAGAAAAATGGGAAGAAACAAAAAAAATTGAATTTTTAAAAGAAAATGCAACTGAAACTTATGAATGTACTGCAGTACTTACAAGTAGTGTTACAAACAGAGTTTATTACATACAATTTAAAAAAATAGAAAACCCATAAATTTCTAATAAAAAAATATGAAAAAACTATTTACATATTTTTATACTTAATGTTATAATAAAGGAAGAATTGAATGAAAAAGTCGGTTTTTATTATTTTGGCAATATTAGTTATTATATCTATTGTAATTTGCTTATATATATACAATGTAAAAAAAGTAGAAAATATAACTACAAAACATAATAGGCAATATGAAGAATATTGCAATAAAGAAATACTAGGCACAGATTTAATTAGTTTAATAAATAAAGCTATAGACTATAACGAAAAAAACAATGTAGAAAAGCAAGAAAATACAATTTATTATATAAATAACAATACAAATTCTATTCAAATAACAATAAAATTTTTAGAAAATGACAAAATAATAAAAATGGAAGATATTGCAGAAAAGCAGACAGAAAATTTTGTGAAATTTTTTGCGACTGCAACATTTAAATGTAATAATATTCAATATCATAAACAAACAAAAAATATTCAGAGCATGTATTTTGAACAAATAAATAACTAAGATTTTAATATTTAGAGACGAAAATCTAATTTTAATATATAATACAAAAGTAAAAAGAGGAGGAATTTTTTATGGAAAACGCATCAAAAGCCTTAATTATTGCAGGTGCAATTTTGTTATCAATTTTAATTATAGGATTAGGTATGTTTATATATCAAAAAGCAGCAGGAGCTCTAGAAGGAATAAATATAAATGATCAAGAGGTTCAATCATATAATTCACCTTTTATAAATTATGAAGGAACACAAACAGGTTCAGCTGTAAGAGCATTATGTGATGCTATTAGAAGTCATAACACAGCAAGTCAAAATGATGTGTCTTTACAAATTGGTATGACATATGATAAGTATGGACAAGAACAAGACGTGGATAAATTGGATAAAGAGATTACATATACTGAGATTACAGAGGTACGAAATGCTATAAAAGTTGGTAGAATGTACAATGTTACTTTAACACCAGCTAAATCAGGTAAAATTGCTACAATAGTAGTAGAAGATGCTACTACACAAAAAACACCAACAAATCCATAGCAAAATATAATTTTATATGATAGGAATGAGAGAGTATGGAGAATGCAGTAGATGCCTTAAAAATGGGATTTGCAGTAATAGTATTTGTAATGGCATTAACAATTGCTGTTATGATGTTTTCTCAATTAAATCAAGTTTCTAAAATGGTTGTTTCAAGCAGTGATATTACTAAATATTATGAGTATGAAATACCTAAAGATGAAGAACAAACTAGAATTGTAGGGTTGGAAACAATTATTCCTACCCTTTATAAATATTATAAAGAAAACTATACTGTCCTATTTCTAAATGAAAAGGGAGACCCATTAAATTTATATGACTCTCAGACTAATAGAGCATTATGGAGTCAAAAGGGAGCTATAGCCAAATACTATACAACTAATGAAAATGAATATGAAACCCTTGATCGAAAATCAGTATGTGCCTTTGATATAGATGACGAAACAATTAGACATGAGCCTTGGACAGGTAGTTTAAGTGATTATAAAGAAAACATAGATGCTTTTCTAAATGGAGGATTTTTTAAATATAAAAGTGATGGCACAGACGAAAATGGAAAGACTGGGTATGATTATAAGCCAGGCTTTATAGCTAACTACAAAAGCAAAAAATTTAAAGAAACCTTAGGTGAATATAGATATAATCAAAATAATTCTACAGAGGACAAAAACACTAAATATACAAGTTCATTATTAAAAAACAGAAAAAAGAGAGTTATTATTTATCAATTACAAAATTAAGGAGTATGGTTATGGGAGATAGTTTAATTACAATTATTGCAATATTTTTAGCAGCAATTTTAATGTTTGTTTTTCCACTTATGTCATTATCTGAAAGAACAGATGATATTTCACAATTATCAGTATCTACTGCAACAAATGAGTTTGTAGATAAAATTAGAACAACAGGTAAAATAACATTAGATGATTACGATAAATATATGCAAACTATTACAAGTACTGGAAATTCTTTTGAAGTAGAAATGCAAGTGCAACAACTAGACGAAAATCCAGGGGTTAAAGTAACACAAGCTGAAATGACTAAAATAGGTGAAAACATATATTATAATAAATATACTAGTCAAATAGAAGAAGAACTAAATAAAAATGGAAAAATGAAACTAAAAGAAGGAGATATGGTTTCTGTAACAGTAAAAAATACTAACCAAACTATAGCTCAATTATTAAGAAACTTCTTCTATCAAATTACAGGAGATGACTCTTATCAAATTGCAGCAAAACATGGTGGAGTTGTTACTGTAAATGGAAGTAACTAAAAGTTAATATTTTGGGATTTAAAAAGATCCCTATTGTGCAAAATATAGGGAGTAGAATAAACTACTTCCTTTTCTATTATAAAACAAATATAATAAGGTTAAGTTATTTTAAGATATAGCTACTACCTTATTAAAACAGGAGAAACGTATGAAAATACAATACATTGCTGTAATTTTTGTAATTATAATTTTACCACTAACAATGGTAATGTCAGCATATATTGGTAAACAAATTGATACAATAACATTACAAACTAAATATGATACAAGGTTAACAGAAGCAACACATGATGCTATTAAATCTTTTCAAATAAATACAGTAAATAACCGTTATTCAAGTGTTAGTGATTCTAAAATTAGAGATATTGAAGCATCTGTAAATACTTTTTATAATTCGCTATCAAACAATGAATATATGTCAAAAGAAGAACTGCAGGTATTTGTACCAGCATTAGTATACACAATGTATGACGGATATTATATTTATACTAAATATGATAATATGTATCCAGAAAAAGCTGGTCAAATTTATACTGATACTAAGAATGTAAATGCTAATTATGGACTAAGACCATATATATATTATTCATGTCGTTATCAAAAAGATTCTAAGGATTTTGTAGTAAATTATACATTAGACAATGCAATTACCATTTATGGTACATTTAGTGGAAAATATGTGACTTTATCAGGATATTTAATAAATCCAGCCAGTGTAAAAGTAGAGAACAAGTCAGATGATAATCCAATGGAATGGAAATTAACTTATGATATTCATGGCAAACATGATAATGGAGATACAGTTGAAATAGGTCCAGAATTACTAACAGAACATGTAGCATTTTCAGATGAAACAAAAGGAGATTATAATTATTTAACTTATAATGGACAAAAAGTATATTATGATCAAACAGCTAAAAAATACTTCACTTACCAAAATTATACCAAGCAATATATAACAAATTCTGTACCAAATAAACCAATATTAGATTATTTAACAAAAAGAACAAGAGACGATAAATTATATAGCACAAGTGCATTTGAATATTATTATAATGCAAAAGAGTTTAGCACTAAAGTGGCAGAGCTAACCGAAGGTATAACACAAGATAATGCTATTGATGAAGATGGAAACAAGATGAATCTTGATATAAACACAGGCGGTGAAGCAATATTTGTAGCAAACTCAAATAATGATCCTTTAATTACATATTCTACATTTAATGAAAACAGAATGCAAATAATAAAAGAATCAATAAAATCAAATTTGATTTCAGCAATTGCAAATTATAATATATATTCAAGCAATGCCTATGATTTCAGTTTACCAGTTTTAAAAGAAACTGATTGGGAAAAAATAACTAACAATGTTTCAGTAGTCTCATTTTTACAGGGTATTCCAATTGGTTACAAATATTATAATAATTATTGTGTATTAACTAATAATAGTAATGAAGAAGTTATAAAAAAAGAAAACATTTACATTATAACAGAAGACTCAAATCAAGATAGAGAATATCATTTAGTTGGATGTAAGTATATGTTAGAGAAATCTACAGATGAAATAAAATCAGCATTTGCTAGTCTGGAATTTATAAGGCAAACTGTTAGAATTGCAGAAGGTGATTACAAATATTTTTATCCTCAAAATATAGGACAAGATAATGGTAAAAACATAACAGCTTGTTATAATTGTATAGTAAATGCAACAGATGTGTATACAACAGATGAAATTATAAAAGGTCAAATTTATGAACTAGATGACAAAAAAGAATCGCAAGTATTAAAATATGATGTAAGCAAATCGGGAAATGCTAATTCTAGATTCAAAAAAATTAGAGAGTTATATATCAAAGCATTAGCACGTGAAAGATATGATTTATATCAAACTAATATGGAACTAATAAATACTAAAAATGTTTAAAAAATAGAAATATGGTTACTCTAATAAAAAGGGAGTGACTATATGAGATTATTTAAAAAAATTATAATAATTACTTTTTTGTTAATAATATATGCTTATGTTTGTAATATAAGTTTATTATCTAGTAACTATATAATAATGCAAGGCGAAAATTTACACTTATATACTCTTCTAGGTATAAAGCTTATAGAAGAGAGTAGTTATCAAACTTTGCAAACTTCTAGTGTAATAGAACAAACACAGACAGATAAAATAGGAAAAGTAAAGTTAAGCTTAAATCTATTTAATTTAATACCACTAAAAAATATAAATGTTAATGTTATACCTAAAACCACAGTAGTACCAATGGGAAATGCGATAGGAATGAAACTATACACAGCAGGAGTTTTAGTGGTTGGAATGTCTGAAATAGAAGGTAAAAAACCATATGAAAACTCAGGCATAAAAGAAGGCGATAGAATTATACAAATAAACCAAAACCAAATCGATAATACAGACGATTTGATGAAAGCAGTAAATAAAAGTGATGGAAATAATATTTCTATAAAATATGTTAGAGACGAAAAAACTATTACAACTAGTATAAAACCAGTAAAAAATAGTAGTAATGAATATAAAATTGGTTTATGGGTTAGAGATGCTGCTGCAGGAGTAGGAACACTTACTTTTTACGAACCATCATCAGGAATGTTTGCAACTTTAGGTCATGGGATTATGGATATCGACACAGCAGAACTGATAAAAATAGCAAATGGAGAGTTAGTAACAACTAATATACTAAGCATTACTAAGGGAACAAAAGGAAATCCGGGAGAGATAAGAGGTACAATTGAGGCAGGACATACTATTGGAAGTATTTCAAAAAATACAAAATTTGGAGTCTTTGGAACAATAAATAAAACCCCATATCTTAATACATCAAACACAAACGAAATGCAGGTAGCATTGAGAGAAGAAATAAAAATAGATAAGGCACAAATTATTTGTGAACTAGAAAATGGCAAAAAAGAATATTATGATATAGAAATTCAAAAAGTTTTTATAAATAACAACAAAGATAACAAAAGTATGTTAATAAAAATTACAGATAAAAAGTTGTTAGAAAAAACAGGTGGTATAATTCAAGGAATGAGTGGAGCACCAATAATACAAAATGGTAAATTTGTGGGAGCAGTTACACATGTTCTTGTAAATGATCCAACTATAGGATATGGTGTTTTTGCAGATATAATGTTAAAGCAAATGAAAGAAGTAGAATAAATTGTGAGGTAGAAAAAATGAAAAAGGAAAAAATAAATATTGTAATAATAGTAGTTGCATCTATTATCGTATTATCTGGGATAGTTTTTGGAATATATAAGTTTTTTGGCAAGAGTAAACAAGTGGTAAATAATAATGAATTTACAAATGAAGTATTAAATAACGAGTCAAACAACAATGAAAATATTAGTATAGATGTTAATGAAGCAGAACCAATAATAGAAGAACCAGATAACAATGCAATACCAGCAGAAACTATTGCAGCAAGATATTATTATGGTCAATTAGATACTTATGGAAAGGCGATATATGACAAATTAAAAGAAAACAAAGAACAACTAAAAACAGGCACATATGTATTTGAATTTGGAACAAGTTTTAATACACTTTTGCATTCACAAAAAGGAGAAGAAACATTAAAAAAAGCTTTTCAATCAGCTTGGAATGCATTTTCGTATGATGAATGTGATTTGTATTATATTGATATAAAAAAGATGAACTTAATAAATGAGACAAGAACATTAGGGGGTATTACAACATATTATGTTTCAATTGGGCCAGGTGACAACAAAAATTATTTACAAGATAGTTTTCAAGATATAGAAAAAATAGAAAAATCACAAAAATTTATAAATAACATTATTAGGCAAATAATAAAACAAACCAAAGATGATTTACCAATAGTAAGACTAAGAAAAGTACATGACTGGATGATAGATGCAATGGAATATGATGATTCAGAAACAAATATAAATAAATATAATATATATGGAGCAATACATGATAAAAGGGCAGTATGTGAAGGTTATGCAAGAAGCCTTAGATATATAATGGAAAAGGTAGGAGTTCCATGTGTGTTAGTATCAGGAACTGCTAAAAATTCAGCCAAAAAAACAGAAGTACATGCATGGAATTATGTGCTACTTGATGATAAATGGTATGCAGTTGATGTTACTTGGGATGATCCTATAATAGAAGGTGGAGGAACTATAACAAATGAACAAAGATATAAATTTTATCTAAAAGGATCAGAAGAATTTTTCAAAGATCATACACAAAGTGGAGTGATTTCAGAAAATAGTATAAAATTTTCACTACCAGTACTTTCTACCACAAATTATCAAACTGAATAGACACAAAAAATGAAGTAAATTAAAACTTACTTCATTTTTTTTATATTCTAGGAATTTACTCCTAGTAGGAGTAAATTCTGTAGAAGATAAATATGCGAATTACTAGAATTTCTAGCAGTTTGCACTGCATAGAAATTCTTGTAATCCGTTTTCTATTTTATTTAACTAATAATGGTCCAATATTTGTAACTGTACCAGCACCAAGTGTAAGTACAATATCATTTTTTATAGTATGCTCTTTTAAATATTTTGCAATTTCATTAAAATCAGAAATATAAAGAGCTTTTTTATTATAAGTATTTTGAAGTCTATCAACTAAATCTTGAGAAGAAACACCATAAATATTATCCTCTCTAGCTGCATATATATCAGTAATAATAATATTATCAAAATCAAGTAAAGCCTTAGCGAAGTCATCTAATAAAGTTTTAGTTCTACTATATGTATGTGGTTGAAATACTACCCAAGATTGTCTATGCTCTTTTTGATTTACAGCATGAGCGGTTGCCATAATTTCAGTAGGGTGATGACCATAATCGTCATACACAGCCACTCCTTGATTAAAACTACCAACATATTCAAACCTTCTATGAGCACCAGTATATTTAGCTAAAGCATTTTTTATATCCTCTTTAGATATTCCATATTCATGGCAAACAGCAATACATGCCAAAGCATTTAAAACATTGTGCATACCAGGAACAGATAATTTGATAGTTTTATAAAAAGTATTATTATAATAAACATCAAAACTTGGAAAACCATCTTTATCAGCAGAAATATTTCTAGCTATAAAATTAGCATTTTCATTTTCAAGAGCAAAAGTTACTATTTTAGCTTTAGAATCTTTAACAATTTTTCTACAATTAGAATCATCACCATTTATTACTAATAAGCCATCTTCAGGAAGTAGTTTAATATAATTATCAAAAGATTTAACTATATTATCTAAAGTTTTAAAATAATCTAGATGATCATTATCAATATTTAAAATAACCTCTGTTCTAGGGAATAACTTTAAGTAACTTTCTACATATTCACAGGCTTCAATAATAAAATATTCACTATTACCAACTCTGTAATTTCCATTAAGTTGTTTTAAAAATGCGCCAACTTGAATAGATGGGTCTTTGTGTGATTCCAAGAAACACACAGAAATCATTGAAGTAGTAGTGGTTTTTCCATGAGTACCAGAAACACAAATGCTGTTATTAAATGCTCTAGTGATTTTTCCTAAGAATGTTCCTCTTTCAATTGTAGGTATATTTAGTTCATGAGCTTTTACAAGTTCAATATCATCTTTTCTTATAGCAGCACTATAAACTACTACGTCGGCTTTAGCCAAATTCTCTAAATCATGACCAATAGTTACATGAATACCATTTTCAATTAGCTTTTCAGTAGTTTCAGATGAGGTAGAATCAGAACCTGTCACATGGAATCCCCAAAATTTTAAAATCTCAGCAATCCCGCTCATGCTAATTCCACCTATACCAATCATATGTACATTTTTATATTTTCTTAATTCATCTATATTTGCCAAAAAAATACACTCCCCTTAAGTTTATATAAAATCTTCTATTATAGAAGACATTTTAATCAACAAAGGTATTATATACTTTATATTAGAATTTTTCAATATTTTTCTTAAATATATTAGTAAAATAATATATGATACAATATAATATTCATAGTTTAAAAAAACTGTGAAAAAACAATAAATAAAAAATTATATAAAATTTGTAAAATAAAGAAGGAAAAACAAAAAAGATGGCGAATAATATAAATGTACATAAGAAATGTATAAAAAAACTTGAAAGGTGGTACTTAAAATGCAAATTACAGATGTACGTTTAAGAAAAGTAAATTCAGAAAACAGAATGAAAGCTGTTGCTTCTGTAACATTCGATAACGAATTCGTTATTCATGATATCAAAGTTATCGAAAGCCAAAATGGATTATTCATTGCTATGCCAAGCAGAAAAACTCCAAACGGAGAATTCAAGGATATAGCTCATCCAATCAA
>CAKPNJ010000002.1 GCA_934168365.1 uncultured Clostridia bacterium
TTTAATATATATTTCTTCATAAATTATCTCACTTTCAAATTACTATTTTTCTAACTAATTACTAAATTGTAATTTGTTATTATTTATTTCTTTTAACAAGTATTACTCCAATTACCGTTATAACAACAATCATAAATGGAGCTACTTTAAAATATACCCACTCAAATGAATGCCATATAGTTCCAATAACTGCCCATTCTGGATTACTATAATCCCAATTTTGATACGGACTACCTAACACAGCTAATAAGATAAATAATAAAATCAAACAAACATCAGTTATTATCAAAGTATTAACAAATATATTTCTTTTTTGCTTTTGTTTTTTGGATAATTGTTCATTAATGACCTCTAGTTTCTCTGATATTACCTTTAAGTCGTTTTTTTCTTGTTCATCAATGTTCTCTCCAAGAATTGTACTAACTGGTGTTTCAAATACCTCCGATATAGATATTAACATTTCTGCATCTGGAACAGATAATCCTTGTTCCCATTTCGATACTGTTTGTCTTACAACATTTAATTTAACGCTTAATTCTTCTTGAGAAAGTCCTTTATTTTTTCTTAATGTTTTCAAATTATCTTTTAACATTTATAATTCCTCCTTTCGTTAAATAAATTGTATGACAAATACCCTGTTGCTACAAGCAATGCATTTTAACATATCTATTAAACACTGTTATATCATAGCTTTTAACTAATTTATAAATTGTAATTTATCTAACAAGTTTCTCTATCGAATTGTATTCATCTCCACTTATTTGATATATACCATTATATGGTTGTTCAATATAATAACTATTGTTTTTCTTATATACGAATATTGTAGATACTCCAGCTTCTATAAAGTGAAAATCAACTTTTATTTCATCATCAATATTTACAGGTGCATCTTGTATGCTTTCGTTTTTAGTAACTCTTTTTGTACCATTTAAAACATATAGTATATCTTTCATTTCTTCTCTGCCATTAATACTAATATCTTTTTCATTTTGATTTAATGAAATACTTTCTAATTTTTCAAGTTGAGGTAAATTGAGTGTATAAGTCCTTCTATCTCTAAAATGATAAAAAACTCCTATCACTAACACTACTAATACAATTATACCTAATACTGCAAATAATACATTTTTATTTTTCATACCCATTCCTCCAATCATTTCAGCAAATTACTATTTGTGTTTTTGCTTTACTGCAACTAACTCTTCATTACTCTTAACTTCGTTTTCTTTATAATTATACCTGTATCTCTGCCTCTTTGTATATGTATTATAATTAAGATTATTTAATCTTATTTTTGCCAACCTAACAAATTCTCTCATCTGTTCTTCAGACAAATCATATTGTATTCTTAACTGATAATAAGTATATTTAATTATATTTTCGTTATCTGCAATTTTGGAATCCGTGCTTTTAGTAATAAAATTTAATTTGTTTTCTTCAAATTTTTTATTCATATTTTTTCTCCAAAAATATTATACCATACTTTTTATTTTTTCAAAACAAAAAGTGTACTTTGTCAGTACACTCTATTAATAATAGATACTATCTAATATATCTCTTAACTTTTTATAATCTTCTTCCGTTATCCCTACTGGAAGTTCTTTTTCATATCCATAATACTCCGCTACATCTACTCTTAAACACTCAAACTCATACTCTGTATATAATTCATTTTTCAACTCAATCCCCAATGTTTTTAATGTTTTAATTGCCCAGATATTTTGTGATTCATTAAAAACTGAATACACATCTATTTTTGGAATATTATAATAATCATTCTTCATATTAAATGACCTCTTTATTTAAAATTATTGAATAGAATTATGTTCTATTATCATATACTATTTACAGTTTTTTTTCAACCCTTCTATGCTTTTTGTTATATTAAAAAAAATTATTTTTTTGCTCTTTGTCAACATCATAGAAACAGCTTTTGTTTTTTATATATTACAATTGTTTTTATCATATTAACAAAAGTTAGGTGAGGATGTTTGAAAATAAAAAGTATAAATGGTAAATTAAATATTATTGGTAACAATCTGCGAAAATACAGAGAAATGCGTGGTCTTTCTCAAAGAGATTTAAGTCAAAGATTAGAATTATATGGTCTTCGAATTTATTATTCAGATATTCACAAGATTGAGCATTACACTAAGACTGTTAGAGATTATGAAGTAAAAGGATTTTGTAAAGCTCTCAATATCTCGCTTGAAGAATTATATGAGAATACAGATAGTGAATTTGAATAAATTTGAGTAGGTTATATACCTACTCTCCTTTTTAATATATTACAGAATCTTTCAAAGAAATTTTCTCTATGAAATTTGACTCCTGTATCTTGCATCAAAATCAATCTTTTTGGATACACCTCTTCATATATATCGTTCATTTTATTAAGCAGTCTATCATTATTAAAAGGTTTGTCTAAATAATATCTTATATTTAATCTTCTTATATCTTCTATATAGCACATTGCCATTGCAGATATTATAAAGAAGATAGGCTTATATTCTTCATCCTTATATTTTTCTATAATATTAAATCCTGTATATTGATCGTTTCGCTTTAAATCTGTTATAACAACATTTGGCTTTTCCTTTTCTATTAATTCTATTTCCTCCTCATCATTTGTTGCGATTCCTACTACTTTAAATCTTGTGTCTTTTTCAATTGATGATTTCATAAAATCAACTAATGCTAAATTATCATCAGCAATTATGACCTTTAGAATTTCTTCCATTATATTCATCCCTTTCTTGCTATTATCATATTAACAAGACGTGTAAAAAAAAATCATAATTCCAAATCTTTTACTATAATTATTTTTCCATTTTCTACTTCAATTTTTAGTTTATCAAGTCGATGTATATCAAAATATTCTCTTACTTCAACTGGAAGTTTTATTCTTCCAAAGACATCAACTTTTTGCAACATATAATACTTTTCAATGTTTTTTAATACTTCTTCTTTACTCGGCTTTTTATATTTCATATTTATATAATATATCCTTTTCACTTTTGCTAGTTTTCTTCAAAACTAGCAACTATTTATAGTATAACACTTTTTCTTCTTCATTACAAGCAACTACTTAACAAATGTGAAGTTTTTTCTCATTTCTTCAAAAGTAGCACATATATTATTTTTCTTTCTTGTTATACTAATCATAGAAAGGAAGATAATATAGTATGACATTAACAGATGCTGTTCGTCAGCGAATTAAAAATCTTTTAAAAGAAAACAATATGAATCTCTGGAGTTTATATAAGGCAACTGGAGTTTCTGCATCAACATTAACTTATTTTGTTAATCAAAAACGAGGTCTTATAACACTAAAAACTTTACTCCATATTTGCGAAGGTTTTAATATTGAGTTAAAAGAATTTTTCGATGATCCACTATTTAAAGATGTTGAAGAAGATTAATCATACACTAATGTTCATTTTTTTGAATATTAGTGTTTTTTAGTAATTTCTTTTAATTATTTCTAATATTTTTGAAATCTCTAAATTTTTATTTGTTGTTACTTCCATTAGGTCATCTTTTCTTCTTTCAACTTGATTTTCTTGATCCTTATTATCTATATTTTTATCAAAAATTGTAGAATGTGTTTCGATAAATTTTCTTGCCCCTTCTCTTGTAATAAAGTAAATGATCTCTTCTTCTCCAACCATTATTCTAAATACAGGTTGTCCCAAAATAACATTGTCTTCTATTCTAACTTTTTGATTTCTTAATGTTTCTGCTATATTTTTTAAATATTCATAATCATTAATCTCTACCTGCATCTTTTGTTTTGTAAATAAATAATTTTCTATATTATTTAATGTTTTTTCTATTATATCAATCTCACTTTTTTCGATATCTTGTTGTTCTATTTTTTGTAGCATTGTTATTATTCTACTTTCTCCAATACTTGTATCAATTTGAATATCATCTAAAATCTTTCTTGCTTTTTCTTTTATTTCTATTATTTTTTCATCCATAATACTCATCTCCTTTTTAATAGACTGTACTCTATTATTAAATAATTTTACAACTTTTAACATTTTTTGTAAATAGATTTTAAGTTTTATTTTCTTAAATCTGGAAATGCTATTTTTAATAGACTGTACTCTATGAAGTTTAAAACAATTTCATAGTAAAATATTTTAAGTGAATTTTAATAGGAGTAATTATGGAATTTAATAAATTTGAAGATTCTTCTTATAATATCATAGGAAGTAAATTAAAATTAGTAAGAGAAAAGCTAAATATATCTCAAGACAAATTAAGTAATCAACTATCACTATTAGGGATTACATTATATCAGTCAGATATTTTTAAAATAGAACATAATCAAAGAACTGTACGAGATTTTGAATTATGGGGAATTTGTTCCGTATTAGGAATAAAAGCTGAAGAATTATTTGATCCTGATACTAATAAAAAAGTTTAAGAAGTATCTAATCTCTAGATGTTTCTTATTTTTTTTGGTATTTCTAAACCCTGAAAGCCTTGAGCTGAAATGTTAGTGTATTATTCCTTTATTCATAAAAAATAATACACTATAAATTAAACCCCTCAGCCCATCGCCTCATTTATAGTAGTCTAGTATGTAGTTATAAAAAACTACTGCAAATGCTGTTATTTTACTAACTCTGTTCATTCTTGCCCAAACTTTCTACATTTGCATATTCTATTACAAGTTTTGCCACCGATACTCTTTTTTTATTGTGAGTTTATGTTCTAAAATCTCACCGACACATATATCTTCAAATAGACTGCTTAAAGATACTGCAGGTCAATTTTATGCATCAGCTGACCAAACTTATCCCTTTATTATTTTAGAACGAGTTTAAGGCATCTCTCGTTCTGAACAAGAAAAACACCCATAAGATTTATAGGTGTTTTCATTCAAAATATTTAATTTTTTATAATTTAAAAGTTTATTCCAATTCTTCCTCCACAATATTTTGTATGCTCTCCTCAATGGCTTGTTGTAGCTCTTTATAATTATGTGGTGTTATATATACTTCAACTCCATCTATATCTATATTATTACTAATAAAATTAGTTTCATTGATTTTCATTTTTATTATATTATACATTAGCTTTCTTTGTTCTTTATCATTTGTTTGTTCCCCCACAAATTGATTTATTAAATGTCTAATACTTATATATGGATTATTAAACAAACACTTTTCTATGTAGTAGCCACTAAATTCTTTTAGCATATCTATTTGAGAAAATTTATCTATATAATAACTATTTTCTTTAATTTCATCAATATCATAATAATACGGGCAATACTCTGTATAAAAAATCATATCAAAATTTCCTGCTTTATCTAAATTTACATCTGCCACTCTCTCATCTCTATAAATTCTTTCCAGTATTAAATTTTTAAACTTTGCTACATTTTCTCCATAGTCATTTATATTGATTATATTGCTAAACTCCCAACAATCTCTTATTCCATCTTCTACAACTTTATTTGCATAGAATCTTATCAATTCATCTTTAGTTATCTCTATCTTAAATTTTTTCAATTTTCCTCCATAATAAATAAATTAGAGAGAGCTCAAAAGCCCTCTCCTATAATTTCTACATACCTGTTCTTGGTAATTTTTTCACAGGCACTTCCTTCTCATACAATTTTGTAGTATGATCATCTTCATCCCAAACCATATATGTCTTGTTATATCCCTCTATTCTCGTTTTATTTGTAAATATATCATCATTTTGCACATTAGAGTTTACTCTTACAAATATATATGGATTTATAACTGATTCAAAACCTACATCAACTGTTCCAAAATCTGCTTTAAATTCTGTTACATACTCATCCGCTTCTAATTCTAACTTTGAAAAGTCTATATAGTTGTTAACTTGTGTATTTAGATTATCTTTTAATAATTTGTAATCATTCTTGTTAGTTTTATAATATATAGAATAATTTAAGTCTTGATTATATGTTCCAGTTATTAATTTTGTAATCCTTACATAGTCCGTAGGCAAATAGTCATACCAATTAAAATGATTTAATTTTACATTTCCTGCATTCTTAATATGGAAATCGTAACGAATTTCTTGATTTGCTGTTGTCTGAATTATTCCTGTTTTTTCAATATCAACATCAGGTTTTTCTGATTCGTTTGTGATTTCTACACTTACGATCTCTTGATGCTCTTTTATTTCTGCCTCAAATGTATTATCATTTAATAAATACCATTCACCTGATTCCACTTCTTTTATAAAGTAACAGCCTTTATCAAGTAATTTAGTAATAGCAGTTCCATCTTCTGATGTAGTTATTTCATCGACTAAATTGTTGTTTGAATCATATACTTCGAATTTAACATTTTCTATTGGACTAGCTTTTTCCTTACCATTTATAAAGTTATCATCTTCACTTGTTTTTATAACTTTAATTTGACCTTTTATTCTTTCATTTGTTATCTCTAGTTTTGAAGTTATATCTGTTGTAACATCTACTTTTATTATATCTTTGTTTAAAATATGCATATTGTCAGTCTTTGTCTCTTTTAGAATATATTCACCAATAGGAATTCGTGATGTTATAGCATACCCATCTTTGTTAGTTACAATAGTTTCTACAACTTCACCATTAGAATTTATAACTTGAAATTCAACTCCCTCTAGTTTAATCTCTTTATCCTCTGCATCTAATTTATATACTTCAATTTGTCCTTTTAATTTTTCATTTGTTATTGTTATTTCTGTAGTCTCATTCCACTTTATATCAGCCTCGTATGTTTCTTCTGATATTTTATATATCTTATTTGTTTTTAATTCTCTTATAGTAGCAATACCTGTTCTAATATTTGGAATATAAGCAATTCCATTTTCATCAGAAGTAGCAGTATATTTGTATCCATCTTTATCAATAATTTCAAATTCTACATCTGATACAGGTAATTTGTTATTATCTAAATCAACTTTATATATCTTCAAATTACCTTTCTTATGCTCATTCTCAAATTGTATAGTTTTTATTTTATCTTCTTCTACCGTTACAGTTTTTACTTCATCATTTAGAACATATTCCTCATTAGTACCCAAACTTACTTCTTTTATTTTATAATTTCCAATTGGAATACGAGATGTTACAGCTTCACCTTCAGAATTTGTTTTTATTGTTTCAATAATATTATTGTTCTTATCTATTATTTGAAACTCAACTCCTTCTAGTTTTACTTCGTTATAATCTGCATCTACTTTGATTATTCTTATTTGACCTTTCTTCTTTTCATTCTCAACTTTATATTCCATTGTTTTATTCCAATTTATTACAACATTTTGGTCAATTGCTAAATTATATTCTTTTTTAGTTAACGTTTCTCTTAAAGTATAGTTTCCAGTATTTATATTTTTTACTTCTGCAATACCATTTACATCAGTTATTAAATGCTTTACAATATTTCCATTAGAATCAATTAAATCAAATTCTACTGCTCCTAATGTTAAATCGTTATCATCCTTATCAACTTTATATATTTTTAAATTTCCTTTTTTATGCTCATTTGTTATATTTTTAGTAGAAGTTTCACTTGGATTTATAACTATATCATAAATAACATTGTTATTTATATAATTATCATTGCTTTTCTTTTCTCTTATTTTATAATTTCCAGGTTTTATCTTATTGAATTCTAAAATTCCTCTATTGTCAGTCGTTCCTGTCGCAATTACATTGCCATTAGAATCTACTAATTCAAATATTGTATTATCAATCGGTTTATTAGTTTCCACATCTGTCTTATTTATTTTTAAATTACCAAATATATTTATTTTGATATTTAATGGCATTGAAACTGGATCGTTATAATTTAATGAATACAATTGATTTTGCACACCTTCTTTAAAAGTAAAGAATACTGTTGTATCATTATCTACTGTCTCCTCCTTTATTATTCCCCAAGATTTCATCTTATCTTCTGTTATTTTTAGATTTTCTTTTGTATAGTTTTTATCTACAATTATTGTCATTGTGTTTTCACCAATATTATGTTGAATTCTAACTCCATCTACATTTTTATCAAAACTAACAAAATCTTTTAAAACATTATTAGTATCAGTTAATACTGTAGATGTTCCTACATCCACATTTATTGTTGAATATACAAAACTAGGTTGTTTTTGCATATTTGCTATTTGGTTATCAATTTTTGTTTTAAAACTCTCATATTGACTTTGTATAGATGCATCTACAAATTTTGCATCACTTTGTCCCATTGATTCCCAAACATATTGCTGTGTAAATACATAATCAATCAGTTTTTCTCTGTTATCTTCTGACATTATCCCTCCGTTCATTACCCAATTACCATACTTATTATACCACCCGAAAGTATGCAACTTTACAAGCTCTCTTTACAGCTGGATCACTTGGTACACTATGTGTCGCTGATTCTATTGTACCTGTAGGAGAGTTAATAAAATGTTCTCCACAAAATACTGTTATTTTTTCTCCTGTATTGTAATTTACAAGTCTACGCAACAACATTCCTACATTATTTTTATTTTCAGTAGTAAAAATTCTTGAATCCCATTGTCCTGCTACCCATTTGCCAGTCCCTGTACTACTAACAGCAAAAACAGGTTGAATTGTTCCTACTAACATTATCACTAACATTAAAATTGCTAGTATTTTATTGTTTAAACTTATTCTATTCATTTAAAAATTTCCTCCAAAAAAAGAACAAGTCCTAAACTTGTTCTAAAACAATTTAATTTCTTAAAAATTTCTATAATAGAAGTCCATTGTCCATTTTTTACATCTTGGGCAACTTATAACTTCGTAGCCGAGATGGGCATTTTCTCAAATATTTTTCATAGGCATCTTCGCTGTCATCGTTTTCCCATTCCTCGCCATATTTTGCTATTACACTATTATAATAAGCATCTGCATCTTTTTTTGTTTCAAACCACTTGTTCGAATTGCCTGTTGCTATAAGATGATTATTATTTTTACATTCTTCCTTTTCAGCTATGCTTACTTCATATTCACTATAGTTTTGCTCCTGTTTCTTCTTTTCCTCTTTTGGTTGTGTAATAGTTTCTTCTTTTGTGATTTCTTTATTTTGAGTTTTTTGCTCCTCGTTCTTTGTTTCCTTTTTATTTGAAGTAGTGTTTTCTTTAGTTTTACTTTCAACTTCTTTCTTGGCTACAATAGTAGGAGCATTATTAACCTCTGTATTTTTTTGTTCTTTGATATTATTTAAATTATCTGCGACTTCATTATTTATCTGTGATTCTTGTTTTTTATCCTCTACTAAATTATCCTCACTTATCATAGATATTTTATTTTCATATACACTATTGTTAATCGTTTCATTTGTTGGCTTTGCTTTATTATATCTCACAACTACTGTTACAGTAGCCACAATTATAATAAACAAAAGTATTAAAATATAAATTTTTCCTATTATATCTGTACTCCAAAATTTTCTCCAAAGCCACATAGAAATCATCCCCTTTTTTCTTCTATTGTAACTCTGTATTCGTTATATTGCAAGTCTTTTCAGTCGCCTGAACACATAATCTTTGCTTTCTTTTATTTGTTATACAGGTAATTAAACTCAATTTATTTTCTTCTGTACTTTGTAATAAGCTCCAGTCAGTTTCAAGTATTACCTGAATATTATCTACAACATAAGTTCTTTCATAAAATTTAGTTTTATATCTGATTTCATCACCAATTTTTAACTCATTAAGTCTTGCAAAATAGCTATTTTTACAGCCTCTATTATGACCAGCTAGTCCAATATTTCCATCATAAGTAGCAGTATTTTCTATATGCCCTACATACTCTAATAAAATATCTGATGTTGTCCCTTCTTTTACTGTTGCATTTAATCCTATTTTTTCAATAGTTATTATTCCAAGTACAGAATTATCCCACACATCTTCTGTTTTATCATAAGTAATGTTCTCATAATTGTCATCTGTTTTTATATCTTCTACATTAACCAACTTACTGCTATTATAATTCGACAAAAATATTATAACTCCTGTTAGTAATATAAATATTGTTATTAAACATATAACTTTTATTTTTTTCACTAATTCTGACCTCCTAAACTATGATTTCAAACTCTTTATTCTCAACTTTATAAGTATTTTTCTTGTCAAAATATTTAAATGTAATTGTTTTACCTTTTATTGCTTTATACAATGATTTTGATAAAACTATTTTATATGCTCTACTTTGAAAGTTTACTGGTGTTAAATCTATAAATAATTTATCTTTATTTACATGTACCTTTTTCACCAACTTGTATTCTCCATCTTTTAAATTATATACTTTTGCATTTTTTATTTTTAAAAAGATTATTCCACTAACAAATATAATCCCTGTTGTTCCAACTATTGCTGGTACTACATATTTATATTGCTTTACCTCTTTATATTTCATTGTAAATGTAGTGGTATCAGGTACTTGCTTTTCTAATGTTCCTGTATATTTTATTGTTGCAGTATAACTTGTTATAATTGTTCTTGTTTTTACTCCTTCATAATACATAGTTCCATTATATTTTACAGGTACTTCATTATTAGCCACCATTTCTGTTTCTGCAATGTTCCATACTGGATTTACCAAGTAATAAGTAGTTCCATTTTGTTTTATTTCTTTTGGAATATCATTTAATTCATTACTAGAAACATTGTTATATGTTTTTTGTAAATATACCTTATATTCCTCTTTATAACTATCTTTTATATTTATTTTTAGTGAACTATTATCTCTTGTTATTGTTCCTACATATCCATCTTGCTCAATATCCTTTGTAGGATTAAACATCTCAATGACTTTCTCTAAATTATTTGTAGTAGTTTCTTTTGTGTCTATTACTTCATAATCCATTGTTAATGTTTTTAAATTATCTTTTCTATCGACATTTTCTAATTCATAATATGTTTTATTTTCAACTAATGATTTATTTATTTCAGAATAACTGTCATCAGCCATTTTATAATCTACTGTAATTTGCTTTTCTAGTGTTTTTAAATTACTACTTGCAAAACAAACACTTAAACTTGCAAATATCATCATTATTATACTTAAACTTAATAATATTTTTTTACTCAAATTCTTCTTCCTCCTCACACTCTTTTAATTCTTCATTTAAAGTTTTGTTTAATTCTTTTATGAAGTCAAACTCTTTCATTAATTCAGGCAATTTCGTTCTATTTCTAAATTCTATATCTCCGTTCTCTTCTCCCATTCTGCAAAATACATATCCATCTTTTAGTTTATTTAATGACTTTTCTAATGCTTGTACTTCTTCAAATTCTTTATAATATTTTATTGAATATAATGTTAGGAAAACAAAGTCCTTCCCATTTTCTTGATAATCAGAAATTTCTGCCTCTGTATTCAGTATATTAAACTCACATTTTTCTTGAGCTTTTTTAATTTTTTCAAAATCATTTTTTGTTGTAGCAATCATTACATCACTATAATATCCCATAAAAATCCCTTTCCTATTTCAAACCAAATATTTGAAATACTAATCCTCTTAATTCTTCATTTAGTAATATTGTAAGTCCTACAGAAGTTAGTCCAAAAATTGCTAAATAACATATAAATTTTACAAGTCTTGTCACAGCTTCTAAAAGCAATGAAAAAAGATATACCTTATTTGTTGGCATATCTATATTAGTTTCTTTTTTACTTTTGCTCTTTTTGTTTGTTCTCAACTGTTTTAATTTGTCTGTTATCTTATTCAATTTACTTTCTTTTTGAATAACTTCTACTTTCTTCTCAAACTTCTTTGCATCCTTCTTTTGTAATCCTGTATCTATTGCTATATTTAGTTTTTCTGCAAATTCTAAATCATTTATAATATTGTAAAATCCCAAATCATACAGATTAGTTAATACTGCACTTTGGCAATCATATCCTGCTGCAATTATAATAATTCGAGCTCTAGTATATAATTTTGAAAAATTATATATACTTTCTATTATCTCCGTATCTGAATTTACTAGTGCTGAAATATCAATAACTAAATATTTTATTAGATTAAAATTGACCTTTGTTTCTTTTATATACTGATTTATATCCGTTTCTCCTTCTTGTGAATTTAATATCAGTATGTTTTTACTTTTGCAGATAGTTTGAATTATCTGTGCTGTATTTATATTAGCAATATAACTGAGCATCGGACTCACCCTCCTTTTAATCTAGCCACTTCTCTTCAAATGGCACATTATAAGTTATATTGTTTTCTTGCAAATATTGTACTTGCTGTTCATTACTTGTATTATTGTAATTAGTCTCCTCTTTTTGCTTTCCTAATTTCCAAAATATATTATTGCATATTGTTAATATTATAACTATTGCGAGAATAACTCCGTAAAATATAATTTCTTTTATTCCTTCCTTTTTCAAAGCTACACCTCCTAATCAAATAAATAAGTTACTGGATTTATTTTGCTTTTATCTGCTAACCTTATCTCAAAATGTAGATGATCCCCTGTTGAGTTTCCTGTTGTTCCCTGAACTCCAACCACTTGTCCTTCTTGTAATATCTGTCCTTTTGAAACACATATCGAATTATTTTGCATATGGGCATAGAAAGTATAAAAAATCTCTCCATTATCTCCTTTGTGTTTTACTTCTACACAGTTACCATATCCATTTTGCCATCCTGCCCAAGTAACTTCCCCTTCTTTTACACATAGCACTTTGCTGTCTTTATTTCCAACCAAATCAATTCCTGTATGAATGCTTTGTTTACCGAGTAATAGGATGAACTCTTCCTCCAAATTTGCTAGTAACTACTATAAAATTTTCAACAGGCATTAAGAATTTACCTTTATATACTATTTCACCTATTTGTACCTCTTGATTTGCATTCTTATTTTTTCCATTAAAAATAGATGCACTATAATATGCACCTAACAATAATATAAATAAAGTAACTCCTATTATTATTTTAAATTTCAAAGTTATTACTCTCATTGGATCACATCACTTTTAAAATGTTCATCTATAATCTGTAGCTCTTTATGTGGCACTTTAACATTTACAAATATCTTTCTATTACCTGCAGATAGTAAGCACTCTCCTCTTTTAGCATTATATATTAATTCTTCCTCTTTTTTACTTAAACTAAATACTTTTACTACATCTCGCAAATCTTGACCATCCATTTTAAAAAATAGTTTATATGTACTATTTGCAAGTAAACTTTGACCATATAATTTTATTTTTTCATTTAAAAAATCTTCAATAGACTGTGTAATTACAATAATACTAGAATTATACTTTCTTGCTCTTTTACTGATATTTCTAACATATTCTAGTGTTTGTGGAATGTTCGGATCAACTAAAACATGACATTCATCTGCAATTAAGCAATCAAACTCATCTTTGTTTTTACTTATTATTTCCCAAGCAAAACTCATTATATTATAATACTGTGCTCTTTTATATTGAATTTGAAACTCTTGCATATTTTTTGTATTAAATACTGTTAACCCAGTATCTACTGTGATGTCTGTATATCCATTCCATAAGCTAGATGCCTGACCTATTGAAATTGGTCGAATTAGAGAAAGTAGTTTCTCATACTCTGGTTTATACTCTACTTTATTTTTATTTTCTAATAAATAATACAAATCTTCCAATAATGGAAACTCCGTATTTTCTAGTCGTGATATATCTGTATTTGTTGTTATATTAAATTTTAAATATAACTCTTCTAACACTCTATCTAATATTGAAAATTCAATATCAGTTAAGCTAGGAAATAGTATCTCGAAAAAAGTATGTAAAAATTGAAAGTGAATTGCTAATGCATTTAAGTTTTCCTCATCATCTTTATTAATTCTCACCTGTAAAGGATTTAATGTATATCCTGAATTACTTCCACCACATTCTATTATTTTTCCTTTTAAATTCTTTGCTAGATATGTATATTCAGCTTCAGGATCTATAATTAGCAATTTTGTTCTTGGAAGTTCATTATATATAATATGCTTTGTTGCTAGACTTTTGCCTGAGCCTGAACTTCCAACTATGACCATATTACTGTTTGTTCTGTCATAGTCCTTCTTCCAAATATTAAAAATTATAATTCCTCCATTTTGATTTATTCCAAAGCAATAACCTTCTTTATCTATAAATGTATTTGTATTAAACAAAAATCCTCCTGTAAATGAACTTGTTAAAATGTTCCTCTTAAAATATTCTGTTAAATCTTTTTGTATTGTGAAGAAAGGTGCTACTGCCTTAAATCCACTTTTTAATAAAAAGTTAGTTACTGGTCTTATTTTTAATTTTAGTTTTTGAACAACTCTCTCTACTTCTTTGCATTTGGACATTAAATCTTGCTCATTTTGTGCAGAAATACATATATAAATCGTTAAATATGATACTACTTCATTATTATTTATCATTCTACCAATTATTTCTGATGCCTCTTTTACTTCTGCCTCCCTTACTTGTTTTATTGATTCATTCTTTGCTATTTTTGAAAGACTTGATGCATCTCTTATCCTAGCATCTAGATGTTCTATAAGTTGTGCATTATCAATTGGTTCAATATTTATTGAAAATATTGCTCCAACATCTTCTGTAAGTTTTGCTAACCATCCCATATCAATATTTGATGGATAATGAACTATTGTATATATTTTTGAAAATCTATCTCCTAAATATAGCTTATTCTTATCAAATTTTAGTCCGACCTATTGGTGTTATTAAATCAATTAATTCATAATTATTCTGTATTTTTTGTTTCATTTGACTTTACTTCTGCAAGAGCTTCCTCAACTCTTTGCTTTGCGATCTCATAGTATTTTTTATCTATTTCAAAGCCCATAAATTTTCTATTTGTATTTATTGCTCCTACAAGCGTTGTACCACTTCCACAATAACAATCTAAAACTGTATCTCCTTCCATACTGGAATTTATTATTAAATTTTCTATAAAAGGCAGTGGTTTTATTGTGGGGTGTTTCCACCTCTTTTTATCAACTTGATTTACTCCTGAAATGTAATACTTTCTTTTAGTATGATAATTACCATACAGCTTAACTCCCTTTTCTCTTGCAAATACAACATACTCTGTATCTGGCAAATAGTTATTATTTATTAGTGGACTTGGATTCATCTTGTGCCAAGTTAATATTTCATAATTGCAGTCTTTTTTTATAAAGTAATCTAATAGATCTTTTACTTGTCTTTTACTACAGAAAATATATATATTTATTTTTTTCATTTTTTGTACTAACAAATCTAATACTTTTAAATCAAACCCATCCTTCAATCCTATAAGCTCATTTGCATAATTATTAAATGTTGTAGTCTTCTTTACTTTTGTTAAATTTAATAAGTAAGGTGGATCTATAACTACTAGATCTATGCTCTTATCATCTAATAGTTTTAGTCCTTCCATGCAATCCATATTATATATCTCATTTGTATTTAACATTAAACTCCTTTTCTTTTTATTTGAACAATATTATCTCTATAATCTGTTCCCTCCGTTCTTGCAAATTCTGGTATTGTGAAACTCTTTACTAAAAGAATAATATCTCTTTCCTCTAGAATCTCACTTTTTAATCCACAATTTTTTAGTCTACTTATCCAGTTATTTGCTCTTTTATTTAACTCGATTTCTATATTGTCTTTATTTGCATCAAATATCATAATATAGAACTCATTTTCAATTATATTTTTGTTTTCTATCATTTCTGTTGTACTTATAATCCTATTATTTATTATTTCTATACAAACATCATTTGTAAGTTTATTTCTTAATTCTTCTTGTTCTCTAATATAATCAGAAATATCAACTGCTCTTGGAATTACTATGATTTTATATGGAAATTGCTCATTGCTAAATTCAATACTTGCAAAATCCATTTTTGTTTCTAATTCTTTATCAGATAATAGCTCTATATTCATAGGATTTACTTTAATAAAAGAAATTACCTGTTCATCTAATGTGTACAAGTAATTTCCTTTTATATCTTTAATATTTAGAAATTGATTTAAACTTTGTGTATTTTTATTTTTTTGAAATAGTTTTATTATTAAAATCACCTCTTTCATACCTATACTCTTTTTGCATAGTTTCATATTTTACTATGTTTTTTATCATATCTATCATAGAAAAATTGTTATTTCCTTTGACTAGAGATATAACTGCAACTACTATTGCTCCAATTACTAATAATGTTGCTAATATAGTTTGATTTGTTATTTTATATAGTATATATGCAATTACTCCTGCAACTGCTCCCACTATTAATGTTTTAATCAGTTCCTCCATTCCAAAGCCAATAAAGAATTCAGTTTTTAGTCTTATTTGCCTAGGTATTTTTACTTGTACCTTATCTTGAGCCACCGACCACCACCTCCTCCTGAAGCACCATTTCCTCCTCCTTCATACATTACCCCACCATTGCCTTTACTTGCTTTTAGTTTCTGATATTGTGGGTATGTAGTATCTCTTGGAAATATCATTCCATCACTATCTCTATAATATTTTATATCTGCAAAATAGCCTTTAAATGTTCCCTGTGATTCAGAAAATAATTTTAAAAAGCTCACATTTTCAACCACTTTTCCTGTACTATATAGACCAAATGATGTTACATTATCAAGCGAGTCATTATCAGTTAGTGCTCCAATTTTCATATTCGTATCAGTAACAACATACCATTTTCCATCGATATTTATAGTCTCACGATTCTGGCAATCTTTATCTTTTAATTCAGCGATTGTCGTTTTTGATATTGTTTCATCTACTATTTGAACATTATCTCCATAATATTTTTTAGGAATGTCTATTAGTGAAAATGATAATGTTATTAAAACTGTTGCCATTAATAAGTGTTTAGTATATTTTATATATTTTTCTTTATATTCAGGCTCAATCGCAATTTTTATCATAAATACAATAAATGTTATTCCAGCAATTGAAACTCCTATTATTTTTAATACATTAATTATTGCTTTTAATGTTTCCATGTTTTAATGCTTTCTCGGTATCAATGCTCTCATTGATCTTGCCGTATTTCCCATTGCATTAATTGGACTTGCAGATGGTTTAATCATATATTTTCCTAAAATCATTGGTGTATTTACCGCTACAACTGCTATTGCAATACCATAAATTAGTTTATTCATAAGTAGTGTTGCAATAGATAAATTTAATAATGACAATTGAACTATTACTGTAAATGCAGTCATAAGGAAACTTCTAATGTATTCAGGAAACACACCATTATCACTATTTAATAAACCTATACTTGCAAATGGAATTGCAATTCTCATAACTAATAATTCTATGCCTTTCATAATAAATTGACAAATTAGTATCAGCCAACATATTAATAAAACTAAACAAGCAACTGCTGTAAATATTCCTCCCTGTATATTATTAGTCAGAGCCTCTGCTAAATTCACACTATCTATTTTCATTACATTAAGTATTGAATTTAAAAATTCTCCAACTACTCCAACACCTATTGTATATATTTCTTTAAAACAAATCATTACAATAATTGCTTTTAGCATACCAATCACTAACTGAATTGGGTTTTGTTCATTATCTCCATCTTGCAGTAAAAAATATATTTTTATTGCTTTTACAATAAATACAATTACTAAAAGATATATTGCATAATCTACCACAACCTTATATATATCATTGAAGCTTATTTTATATTGTTTTAATATTTGCCCTTCAGGTATATACATAAGTTCTCGTTCTATAAAGAATACTAAATTCAACATACTATTGAATATCGAATTTAGTGTTGATTCAGCTCCACCAATAAACTTTTGTATAAGTTCTACAAGCATATCAGCCATATTCTCACCTACTTTATATTAAACAAAGTCTAACTTTGTATTACTTGTAAAATCCTAAAATAGTATCTATCAGTGCTAAACCACAAGTTATTAAAACCATACAAATTAAAGTTGTTTTAATATTTTGAATGTTTCTCCTTCTTTCTCCTTCATCATTTGTTTTTAAACAATATACATAGTATATGAAGTATCCTCCACACACAGTTATGCCTATTCCTGTAAGCCATGAAATAATTGCATTAACAAGACTTTGTGTTCCTGTTACTAATTTTGTGCTTTCAAGTGATGTAGCAAACACTCCTTTAAACATCATTGCAGAAAATAAAAATACTATCCAAGCTAAAATTTTTGCTGTAATCCTTAATACTTTTTTAAATTTTTTCATTTACCTTTTAAATTCTTCCTGAAGTTATCCTGAATAACTTCTACCTTCATTCTAGGCATTTTTTCTTCTGTTTGTTTATCCCAAATGTTCCAAATTTTAATTGGCTTTATTGGTCTTTCTTCTCTTGCATTTTCCCTTTCAATTCTTAACATTTGATTATGCTCTTTACTTCCCATACCATTTATTTTATTAAAATGCATTTTTGAAATATCAGGTATCGTCGTTATTGCAGGTGGCTTCCCTGTTACCATAACCAATGCATATGGGTTTTCTATCATTAAAACTTCATCAGGCGTAAGCAACTTTCTTGAAATCAGACTCATACTACTACTTGCTTTATCATACTTATTATTTGAATTACTACTTTCTCCATAACTTTGTGCAGTATAAGTTCCAAGTCTTTCAGATATTTTATTTGCTGTTTCTATATTGCCTGTTTTTAAGTATATCAACATACAATTGTCTATAATACTTTGTGCTCCTTCTTTTCCATACTTTTCTTCAATTTGCGAAAGTAATGATTGCAAACATAAGAAAAATCTAATATTTCTACCTCTTGCAACTGTCAACATTGCTTGAAATGAATCTATTTTTGTAAAGTTTGCAAATTCATCTAATATAAAGTTCATTCTGTTTTTTAACTCTCCTCCTGTTTTCCTACTTTGTTCAACAAGTGAAGTATATAATTGCTTGACTAAAATACTACCAAGTCTATGGTATGTATCTCTATCATCAGGCAATAAAACATATATTGCTGTTTTTTTATTTCCAAAATTGTTAATGTCAAAATCAGATGTTTGAATGTTATTTGCAACATATTCATCTACAAACATTTGAAGTGTCGATAATGCAACAGCAACAAAACTTGCTCTTGTTTTCTGTGGTGCTGTACCGAGCTATTGCAAAAAACTTTTTTATTGGATCGTTTGCCTCTTTATTTGCCATATATTCATCTATTGGCATTTTTCCATTTCTTTCTTTGAACATTTCAGCGACAAAATAATATGCATTAGGTAATGTTTGGTACTCTCTCTTTCCTTTATTCTCCAATACCACAGCCATTATTGCTGTCTTTATAACACTCATCTCCCCATTTTTCCAAATAGGCTCTGTTTTTTCATTTTTTTCAACTAATATATTTACTAAATCATTTATTAGACTTTCAGCTAGTGGTATATTGTCTTGCTCAACTGCATTTATTATTATATCTAAATAGTTATATTTATTGCTCTTTAAAAAATTGATGTAATCTATTGCAATCACATCATATCCTAACTTTTTTAAATTTTCTGCTGTATATAGGTAAAGTTCTCCTTTAACATCTGATATACACATATTTTCTCCTGCTAATCCCAACATTGTTATTGTTGGAATTATTACTGACCTACTTTTTCCTGATCCTGTACTTCCAACTAATAAAGTATGCAAATTGTCATTTATATAATATACCTTATCTAGATTACCTTCTCTTTCAAAATGTGTTACTATACCTGCTGATTTTAAACATACTTGATTATACTCTTTTGTTCTGTCTATTACATTACAACTAAAAACTTTATTATAATCCTTTTTATTTAGCCACCATCCAGTACCATATTGTCCCTGTCCAATAGGTTTGGGGACTTTTATTTTTGGTGTCAGTTCTACTTGCTCACTATAATATATATTTTTAGTTTTTCTAGTAACGAACAATAATAAAGATATTACTATTGTTTCTATTATCAAAAACATTTGTAATACCTTTTTATTTGATGTTATGGTTTTAACAATACTAGTTATATTTATCATTAGCATATTATCCGTGTTCTGTGTTAGCATATAAAATAACATCGTAGAGAAATATGCACTTATAAATACACTTACTATTATTGCTATTATTATTAAAATTTTTCTACTTATTTTTATTCTCCTATACAGGAAATCTTTATTTCCTTTTTAATAACTTATTCTAATTCTTCCTCTTCTAATTCTCCATTAGTTAAACAATGCTCTGCATACCATTCTACCTTATCTAATGTCTCTTGCAGTCTATTGTATTGATCTATCATTTTTATTTGTTTTTCACTATATGGAAATACTTCTTTTTCACCTTCTAGCTTACCATTATCTCTCCAAATATTTCTTAACTCTATACCTCCCAAAATAGTTCCTGCAACAATAATGCTTGAAAATCTGGCTTTTGTATTATTGTCATTAAAATATTCTAGTAATTTTTTATCATTTGTTGTATCTTTTTCAAAATCATCTCGAAGATTATGCATCTGTTCGTATATCTCACTACATTTCTCTTCTAATTCTTTTTTTGAACTAATCTCTTGCTCTTTTAAATTAACTTCAATTTGTCTTTGTTTTACTGTTGTGACCTCAATATCTTCCTTTACTAATTCAAAAGCTCTTTCTTTATTACATCCATTTTTGATATGTTCATCGTATTCTAAATAAACAAACCTTAAATCCATAAAAAGTTTATTATACAAATAACCTTCTTCCTTTTCCTCATAACAAAATACTGTTAATTTATGTGCATCTGGTAGTAGTCTAGCAAGTCTTTCTGCCTCTTCTGTTGAATAGCCTTTTATCAAAAACTGGCATACTGGAAAAATATTTTGCTTTAAGTATAGTGATTTACCTAAATATAATTTATTATACATATATTTTAAATTCTTATATGAAAGTTTATCTTCTTCTACTTTCTCTGTTAAATAATCATTTAGATTTGTAAAATAATTGTTATTGTGCATTAAGCTCAATAATATCTTTGTTTTTACCTCCATTTTTCCTCCTACGGTTCATCCTCCCACTCGAAAGATGATGCATTTCTTTTGGATATAGCAAGTTCTTTTTTTGCTTGTCTTGATAATTGTTTTTTATATTTGACTTCATAGTTTCGATTTAATTTTCTTTGATTTTCTGCTTGAAAATATAGTGCTGTTAGTATTCTATCCATTAAATCTCTACTATCATTAGTATATTTAATATAAGTATATTGTTCATTTGTATTTAGCCACTTTCTTTCTATATCTAATATCTGGTTTCCTATCAGTTTTATTATTTCCTCTTGTGCCTCTTCCTTTGCTTTTACCATTGCTTGTTCCATTTTTTCCTTATTAGTATATTTGAATTCTTCTAGTTTTTGTTTTGCCTTTATATATCTTTCAATCTCGATTTTACATTGTATGGATGAATTTATAATTACATTTGAAATATTATCAACCTTATTTATAATATCAGGATATCTTTTCAGATATTGATACTTTATACTCCCTGTTGTTTGTTTTAAGTCTTTCTTTAAATCTATCATTAAATCAACAATGTTTTTAATTTCTGTATTTCCTAACAATGCTCTTATCCTTCGTGTTTGATTATAGTCTTTTTCATATTGCAATAATTCTTGTAAAAGTCTTTCATCTGAGGTCACCTTTTTTAGTTCATTCAATATATAATTTTCTGATGTTATATTTTTCTTCGCAATGTCCTTTTCTTGATATATTGGCAATAAATCCTCACGAAAAATTTTATTAATAAATTCTTTTCTTAATTGATTTTTAATATTGTAATTAATATAATAATTTCTCTTTTGCTCACTCCAAAGCATAAATTGAAAATGTGGATGTCCTTTTTCTATATGTACAGCACCAACATATTGCAAACTTTTATAATCTACATTCAGTTTCTCTGCTATACTCGGAAGTCTATCCTCTAATAACTCTATCCATTTTTCTTGATCATAGAAATTCAGTCTTGTAGCATCTATCTCTTTCAAAGAAATAATTCCTCTAAAAATTGGGAGTTTGTTTTTTGCAAGTTTTTCTATATGCTCTTTTAATGGCTCAATATCTTCTTGTTTTTGTATGTTTGGAAAATTATTTACTTTTCCAAATAATCCATGTGTAGTGTCCCTATTTCTAATCACAAATTTACTATTTGCGATATATTCTGTATAATTTTTAATCTTAAAATAAGTAGTTCTAAAATTAGGATTTAAATTTTCTAATTCAAAGAATACACTACTCATTATGATAAACCTTTCCTATTCCATAGAAATCCAGTAATTCCTCTTTCGAAATTTCTTCTGCATTTCTACTAACAAAATAATTTGCTTTCACTCTACCACTTTCCAATATTTTCATAAATATTTGATGTAGTTCATCTCCCATAACTTTACTCATTACCTCTCCCATAATATAGGTATTCAAAGCACTTATTCGAACATTATTTGCATTTAATTTTCTTTGTGATTTTATAAATGAATCCAATTTAATATCAATTAATTTGCTTAATTCTTTTATAATGACATCCATATTATCTTTGTAAATTTGCAGATTTAACTCTTTATCTATCCCTGCTCTGATTAATTCTGATGCATTATTGTATGAACTTTTGGCTACAACATTATAAATTAATTCTCTCTTACTTTTAGGAACTTTTACAAACATCCTTACTAATTCCTCTTTGTTTTTTTCTTCCATAGCACCCTCCTGTTCTTTCTCGTTTTTTCTTCAAAATTGCCTCACAGCAATTTTGCAGGAAGAAGGGGTCGCTCCGACTCCCTAAAACTGCCTAAAAGCGTGGCTTTTAGCGAGATACTCATTTTTAAATGGGGCGACTTTCAGTCTCCCCACTATTTTACTACTTTATTCGAATTCTTCCTCATCTGTTAGACCTGCCTCATCAGTAATCTCAACATATTCTCCTATAATGTTTAATGCCTCATCGTAACTCTTGGATGAAGTTATTCTATCAATCATTTCTGTTGCTTCTTCCTTCATATTATATTTTTTTAGAGTTCTTGATGCTATTCCCATTAGATTAAATATGTTTCCATCTTGTCCTATTAATGCACATTTTGGTTTTATTTTTTCTCTTTCTCTCCTCAAATTATTATCAACTATATCATCAAACCATCTACACCCCATTTCAAATCTTGGTAGTATAATATTATCAAGATTCTTTATATCTTTGGTATGTATAGATATAATTTGAAATCCAACAGGATATTTATTATCACCTGTCAAATGATATTGTTTGTTCATAACTTCTCCTGATATAGTGTATATAGTTAATGGATCTGATAATTCCGAATAATCTTTTATCCAATTTATAAATGCATTTATATTAGCATCATCATCAAATAGTCCTTCTTTTGTAAATGCAGAACAACTATATAATTCATCTAATTGCTCTTTGGTAGTTACCTCCTCTTTAATAAACATTAGCTCACCTCCATTACTCAAATTCTTCCTCATTGTTTTGTTCTATTTCTAAACATTCTTTCTTCATTAAATATCCAGTATCAGTAAATCTTCCACTATATACACAACCATTTTGAGAATATTCTTCTGCTAATTTTTCATAATTAATATAATCTGATAGAGTAGAAACATCGTCAAAATGTCCTGTTTCATTTACTAAAAATTCTCCCATTTCTTTTAGATTTTTTACATCAGGTAATAATTCATAATTTTTAATCTCATCTGTTAATTTTATTATTTCTTTCAAAGAAGAAATATCTGTTTCTTTGCATTCTAATAATGCAGTAAACTTTTCAATTTGAGAATTATTTAACTTTTGAATTCTTATACTTAATTCTTGTACATCTGACAATGATATTTCTTTTTCTCTAAAACTTAATCTATTCATTATTCTTTCCATTGTTAATGTCAAATAAGTATCGGATTTTGGATATAAATTTAACATATAGCATTCTAAAATTTCTATATTATCATTTTTTAAATCTAATAATTCAATTTTCTCCTGCAACTTTTTTTCAGATATTGGAAATAATATCTCTATTTTTTTACAGGAACTATCTTTTTTATACATTTGTTTATTAGCCACTAATAATCTAATTCTATGTTCTTTCTTTATTCTTCCAGTTATTAAATCATTTCCTAGCATAAGTCTTGTATTTAGTAATACTCCATTTGAACAAAAACTATATTTGATGTTATTAATAGTTAGGAATTTTTTTCCCAATTTTTCAATATCTAAAAATTCATAAAGATATTCTGGTGTATCAAAATCAGGTAAGTTCTCTAAAATATATTTCCCTAGTTCTTTATTATTATGAACTTCTATAAGCTGATAATCTTCTATATTAGATATTAGTTCTATTAGTTCATCAATACTATTTATTTTATAATTATTAATTTCTAAATAAGAATCTATTATCTTATAATCGTACTCCTGTAATTCACTTAAGATTTTTTCTATTTTATTAATTGTACCTATTTCTATTGATTTATTCTGGTTTATTAAATAGTTATTTACACATTTGTTCAATAATTTATATTCTTTTCCATCTCTTTCAAACTTTACACTTGTATTTAGATTTTCCACTTTTATATTCCCCCTTTTTTAATTCTCTCGCACGAGAATCGATTGTGTGGCACTTTTATTTTTTATTGGAGTAGTTTTACCTTTAAAAATTACTCCAATTCTTCCTCTTCTTGCTCTATCAATTCATCTACAAGTTTTATTTTTTCTTGTGTTTTTTCCCACTCCTTAACATATTGTTTTTTAGGAGTATTCATTAAGTAATCTGATGAATAGCACAAAAGATTATGATTTAACATATCTTTAAATTCTGTTAATAAGTCTACTTTATTCAAATTCTTCCTCCTCTTCTCGTTCCTTATTTAAAACCTCTTTTAATAAACGATTAGTTACTTTTATTGTTTGTTCATTAAATAATCTTTGCCAAGCACATTCTTTTCTAGACCAATGAAAGCCATTATGTTTTAAGTGGTTTCTTATTTCTTCATCTGGAATATTATCAAATATTATTTGAATTCTATTTATTTCTTTGTTCTGCACAATCTTTCCACCACAAAACTCTTTTTCTCCAAATTCAATATTTTCTAATCTTTCTAATGATTGAATTCTTCTTTTTATTTCTCTAATCCTTGCTCCAATATTTTGTAATTGCCAAGTTGAATGATTTTCATCTGCCTTTATAAGTTCTCTTTGTTTTTCCAAATATTCTAATTTATCTTTTAGTTTTTCAATTGCATTTGGATCATCATTATAAATTACTTGAGTGTTTTCTATATTTTTAGCTTTATCTTCATAATATTTACTTTTGCTGTCTTCTTTAATAGAATTCCTTATATCATTATGAGCCTTCTCTATTAGTCTTCTATGTTTCTTTTCTGAATGATGTCCTACTAATATTGGTTGTCCGTGGTGTAATTGCTAAAATTCTATTTGCATTTGAATTCATATACTGCTGTGATTTTTCTTTTGCTTTTTGTGCCATTTGTTCATATCTTAATCTTCGTTCTTCTTTTCTTTCTTCATAGTCTGATCTTCCTCCCATTTTTTATCACTCTCCCTTCCTAAAATTAAACAACAATGTAAAAATAGTGTTATTGTTCCTCCAAACATTGCACCACCAATAAATGTCAATAAATACATATCATCTTTTCCTTTCCAATAAAAAAAGACTTCTGTAAGTTGTGTGATAGTTTAACTCTTCTTCACCCTTCTTACAAGTCTTATTCAAATTCTTCCTCTTTTTCTATGCTTTGTTGATATTTTGTTACCCCCAATGGATCATATTCTTTTAGTTTTTCTACATTAAAAGCAACCATATCATACTTTCCCATATTATAATTGACTGTAGTTATTACTTCTTTAATAATTCCTTTTTTTATCAGAGCCTTTTCAAGTCCTGAATCTTTGTTAATAGGTTGTATAAAACCTTCGTTTTCATCTATTGAATACCCTGATAAGTTAATCGTAATGTCTCCATATAACTCATCTTTTGTATAAGCTATTATTGCTATATTTCCGTTATTTCTATATTGTCCCACCTCTAGAAACAACTCTTCATTTTTAAACTTCAAAGATTTTCTATCCATATTTACCTCACTTTTATTTTAAATTTTTAATATAATTCTTCTTCTATGATTTCTTCTCCATTTTCTTGAATATCTTGAATTTCATATTTGTCTTTAAACTCTTTTAAATCACATATAAAGTCATCTTTTCCTGTACTATCATTTTCATATATTGCTACTCTATCATTTGACAGTAAACTTGCAATTCCCTCTTTCCCTGTAGATTTATTTGTAATCTCTAACATTACCTCTTCATATTTAGACTCTTTTGCTTGTTTTATATAATCTTCAAAAGTTTTCATATTTGTCTCAATTCCTCCCAACTAAATTCTTCTCTTCCAAAATGACCATAATTTGTAGTTCTAGCATATATAGGCTTTTTCAAATCCAAATATTTTATTATTCCATTAGGCGTCAAGTCGAATGTTTCTTTTATTATTTTAATAATATCACATTCTGGTAGTTTATTTGTCCCAAAGCAATCAATGTATAATGAAAGTGGCTCTGCTATTCCAATACCATATGATGCTTGAATTTCGCACTTTCTTGTCAACCCATTAGCAACAATATTCTTTGCTATATGTCTTAACATATAAGCAACAGATCTATCAACCTTTGTTGCATCTTTTCCTGAAAAAGCTCCTCCACCGTGATGAGCATAACCTCCATAAGTATCAACTATAATTTTTCTACCTGTAAGTCCAGTATCTGCAACTGCACCACCAATAACAAATTTTCCAGTTGGATTTATTAGGAATTTTGTTTGATAGTCAATCATGTCTTCATCTACTGTTGGTTTTATTACTTTTTCTATAATATCATTTTCCAGCTCCTCAATTGTAATATTTTCTTGATGTTGAGTTGAAACTAATATTGTATCTATTCTTAATGGAAAATCATTTATATATTCTACTGTTACTTGTACTTTTCCATCACTTTTTAAATATGGAATTGTTCCTTCTTTTCTCACTTTAGTTAATCTTTGTGCAAGTTTATGAGCCACATCTATTGCATAAGGCATTAAATTCTCTGTTTCTAGACAGGCATATCCAAACATTATTCCTTGATCACCTGCACCCCCAGTATCAACTCCAATTGCTATATCTCTACTTTGCTTTGTTATGTTGATATCTATGTCACAAGTTCTGTAATCCATATTATACCTAGCATCATCATAACCTACTTCTTTTAATTTTTCCCTTACAATGCTTTCAACATCTAAAATTGCATTTGATGTTATTTGTCCTGCTATTGTTACTTTTCCATTAGAAATAAAAGTTTCAACAGCAACTCTTGAATTTTCATCTTGTTCTAAACAAGCATCTAAAATACTATCAGAAATCAAGTCACACACTTTATCAGGATGCCCCTCTGTTACACTTTCTGATGTCAAAAAATATCTTTTATAATTCATTTTACAATCTTTCCTTTCTTTCGCACCACAATCGATTCTGTGGCTTTTTTATTCCTAATTCGAGTAATTTTACCTTATGCTTTTATAAGAAATCCCAGTCCCAACCTATTCGAGCATAAATTTTAATATCTCTTATTGTTAATCTTTTTATTGTACTATAATTAAGATTTGTTAAAAAACATAAAAAAATCATTAACTCATATATTATTCTACTTTTTTCTACTTTTATATCTCTGTACATATACTCATCATCAACATATATTGATGCTATTCCCTTTGAAATAATCCTGCAAAAAATATTTTTTTCATAAGCACTTAAATCTTCATATTCCAAGTAATTTTTATCTGTAAAAAAAGAAAGATACACTAAAACTATTCGTTCTAATATATCTTTGCTTATTCTTTTTCTATATTCAATCTCTAAAATTGAATCAGTAATTAGTATGTCTAAAACTTCCTGTGTACTACTTTTCATATTATTAATTCTATTTTTAAAAAATTCATTTTTCATTATTCCTGCCTTTCTAAAAATGCTATAATTAAAAAAAGTTCAAAAAAAGATAGGTTTTTACCTATCTAATTTATAATCAAAGGAGAGGAAACCCTACATATTACAGCATTTTTTCATTTTATCATAAGGAACAATCATCGTTACCACTAGTGCTATTAAGGTAATACCTTTTTCTTTTAAATAATTCCTCTTCATATTTAATTTCATTTCACTTTCTCCCTTCTTTCTATGGAGCATACTGTGCTCCACTACAATTTCTCATAGACTATTCAATACTATCTTTTATTTCCCAAATTTAAAAATTCATTTTCTTTTTCCCTCCTTCTATTTTTTGCTTTAAAAGAAGCATTTTAACAACACAAAAAGGCAGGTCATTTAAGTATTTTCATACTTATAACCTGTCTTATATACGTTTAATAAAGCTAATTTCTTAGCTTGGTTATTATTTATTAATGTTGTAGCTCTCTCTCTCTCTCTCTCTCTACTCCCGCAAAGGTTTTAGTTCTTTTCATATTTTGTGTCTCTTTCTTACTTTTCTTTAGATTTATCACTATTGATATAATACTATATCAATTTTTAATTGTCAATAAAATTAAGATTTTATTTTTTATTAACGAGCAGTTTATATTTTATATTTTGGTTAAATTTTTTATTTGTATTTTTTGCAAAAATAAGAGCCCAAAATTTAGGCTCTTATTTTGCAACCTATATTTAAAGGTTGTTATTGGATTTTAGTATAATGTTCTTATTAATTAATATTTTCGCCTATTGATTCTAGGACTCCATAAACATCTTTGGCCATAGTTGTCGAAATTTCTGGTAACCTTTTTGTAATGTCATTGCGTACTGTAGCTTTGTCTACTTTAAAAGCTTTTGCAACTTCTTTAAATGTTGCCCCATATGTAAGTATGTACCAGCCCATATCTAAAGCCCGGCGTTTATTTTTATCCATTATACTTTCCTCCTTCGAGAATTATTATAGCCATATTAGGCTATGCACTTTATATTATACTCCTTAATTATGTCAATGTCAAATACTGGAATTTATTTAACTACTTCGCTTAATACTTTTGCTAGGTACTTCATGCTTACTAAAGTTTGGTCTAGGGTGTTGCCTGTTGCGCCAACTTCTATTATTGTTGCTGCTTTGGTTACATGTTGATTATATGTAGTTCCTCTTAATATTATTGGTTTAAACAAACCTGGATATAGTTCATTTGCTTTTTCTTGTACTTTTATTGCAAATTTTAAATTTTGCGCCCAAGTTTCATGTTTTATGCTTCCTTCATTTCCTCCTATTACAAACATAAGTTGTGCAGCATATTCTTCTCCTATTTTTACTGTTGGAGCATATGTACTGTCTCCTATTGCATCTCTATGTAAATCAATTACAACATCTGTATTTTCGTTTTCGTCTAATAGTTTGGTTACAGTTTTTAGAGAATTGGCATATGACCCAGTATATGATGGATAGTCATGATAACTTTCATCATGTATAACATTATATCCATATGTTTTAAGTTGTGCTTCTAACTCATTTCCTACTCTTATAACTGAATAGTTTTTATCTGTTGTTCTAAAATTGCCAGTTTTCTTATATTGATATTTTTCACTTGGTGTATAGCTCTCACATGAGTGTGTGTGATATATTAAAATGTTATCTTTTTTTACTGTAATATCTGGTTTTAATATTTCTTCAGTTAGTTTATATTTAACTTCATTTTTTATTTTTACCCCGTTATATTGTGTTGTGTATTTATTTGGTACATTTGAACTTTGTACCTCTGTTTTTAGCCCTGTTTGAGCCTGTTCTACTTTTGTTTCATTTGCTTCTGGTTCATTACTAGTTGGTTGTTCAGCTTTTGTTTCTTCTAAAGAATTTATTACTTTTAATTCCATCCCTAAAGCTAATTTTAGTGGATCAATTGATGCTAATTTTGTTGAAGTCTCGTTAATACTTTCTGTGTTTGTTACAGGCAAGGCAATATTGATAAAAGATGTCATTAATTTTTTGTTGTTGGTTTCTTGAATTTGATTTTTTATATTACTTTGATTTTGTGAAAGATATTTAGTTATCGCTATAACTACAGTTACTAATATTGTGATTTTTATAATATATTTTATTATGTCTTTTAAATTTAATACTGCCATATTTATCATAATAAAAATTTCTCCTTTGTCCAATTTACTATTAACTAGTATATTCTTGGACAAAGGAGATTATGATTTTTAGTTTTTAATTACTTCGCAAATTTTCTTTGCATTTAGTTCTATAGGAGTTTCTTCTCCTGTTTCCATATTTTTAATTTTTACTGTATTAGAACTTATTTCGTCTTCTCCAATTACAGCAACATAAGGAATTTTTAGTTTGTCTGCATATTTAAATTTTGCTTTTAATTTTTTATCATTTAAATACACTTCTGTATTTATTCCTTCTTTACGCAAATCACTTGCTAATTCAATTGATTTTGTCATATCTTCTGCCATTGGTATTATTAAAATATCTGACATAGAATATTTATCTGATTTGATAAGTTGTAATTCATTTAGTTTATAGAATAGTCTGGTTAGACCAATTGAAATTCCAACACCAGGTAACTTTTTGTCTGTGTAATATTCAGCTAAGTTTTCATATCTTCCTCCTGAACATACACTTCCTAGTTCTTTATAGTCATTTAAAAATGTTTCATATACTGTTCCTGTGTAATAGTCTAATCCTCTAGCAATTGTTAAATCTATTTTAAAATGAGTATCTGGTACACCAAATATTCTAATGTATTTTACAACTTGTTTTAGCTCTTCTAAGCCTTGTGTAAACATTTCATTTAGAATACCTAGGTTTTCTAATTTACTAATCTTTTCGTCTGTTGTTCCATCAATTTCAATAAAAGTTAATATTCTTTCAATTGCTTGGTCATCAACACCAATTTCTTTTAGTTCTTCTATTACTTTTTCTTTTCCTATTTTGGCAAGTTTATCAATAGTTCTCATAATTTCAACTGCATTTTGCTCTTGATTTACTTCTCTAAATAATCCATTTAATACTTTTCTGTTATTTATGCATATAGTGAAATCATTGAAGCCTAAATCTGATATTAGGTTATATATAACACTTGGAATTTCTGCGTCATTAACTATTCCAAGTTCTCCATCTCCAATAATATCAATATCGCATTGATAAAATTCACGAAATCTACCTTTTTGAGTTTTTTCTCCTCTATATACTTTACCTATTTGATATCTTCTAAATGGAAAACTTAAATTTCCATAGTTTTTAGCTACATATTTTGCAAGTGGTACAGTTAAGTCAAATCTCATTGAAATGTCTGTATCTCCTTTTGTGAAGCGGTAAATCTGTTTTTCAGTTTCTCCACCTGCTTTTGCTAATAGCACTTCTGATAGTTCTAGTATTGGTGTATCTAATGGTAAAAATCCAAATCTTTGGTATGTTTTTTCTATTGTTTGTTTCATTTGCTCAAATAATATTTGTTCATTTGGCAATAGTTCCATAAAACCAGCCAAAGTTCTTGGTTCTATATTCATTTTTCTTCCTCCTAATCTTCTCTTGGTTTTAATTCATCATAAATTGGCTTTTCTTCTATAATCATAGTTGATTTGCCATGTCCGTGGATATACTATTGTGTCATCTGGAAGTTTTAATAGTTTTTCTGTTATTGAATTCATTATATCCTCAAAGTTACTTGTTGGTAAATCTGTTCTACCCCAAGTTCCATGGAATAAAGTGTCTCCAGAAAATACAAGTTTTTCTTCTTCACAATATAGCGAACTTCCACCTTTTGTATGGCCAGGCGTATGAATTACCCTAAACTCTATATTTCCTATATGTATTTTATCTCCATCATCTACTATAGAATCTGGGTCTAAATGTACATCTTCTACTCCAACATAATCTGTTAAGCTAATATTTTTATCTTGTAGTCCTTCTTTTTCCAATCTATGAATCAATATTTTTCCGCCTTTTGCGTTTTTTAATTCTACTAATGCTCCAATATGGTCTCCATGGCAATGAGTTATGTATATATATTTTAGTTTTGCTTGTAATATATCTAGCATTTCAATAATTTTATTTACTTCTCCACCCGGATCTATAACCATTGTTTCTTTTGTTTTTTCATCTTGAACAATGTAGCAATTTGTTGGCTCACAAATCGCTCCACTGTTTACTCTCAACTGCTTTAGTATCATTTTCTTTATTCCTCTCTAGTTCTTGTTCTTTTTTATTTTGAAAAGAATTGGTATATTGCAAGGCATAATTCATTTGAAAAGTAAGGGCGCATACTTGTAGTATGTAACCGCGTTTCAAATGGATTATAACGAAGCAAGATGCTAATTATTTTCAAAATCGCTCTATTTTTTACGTTTAACTTCATACACACTATCAACTTTTCTAATCTGTTTCAATATTTTGTTTAGTTCTTCAATATTCTCAACTTCAACAGTTACTTCTGTAATTGAAATCTTTTCTTTATTCGCTCTTGAAGTTACAGCTAATAGTTTGCTTTTTGTTCCTTCTATTTCTCTAATAATGTCTGCTAAGAGTCCACTTCTTTCATTTCCATAAACCTCTATATCAACACTATATCTAGTCTTTTCCGCTTCATACCAGTATACATCTATCATTCTGTTTTCTTCTGATAATAAATTATTTACATTTGCACAATCTTTTCTGTGTACTGATACACCTCTACCTTTTGTAATATATCCAACTATTTCGTCACCAGGAACTGGGTTACAACATTTTGATAATTTTACTAAACAATTATCTATTCCTTTTACAATAATACCTGTTTTAGTTGCTTTTGGTTTATATGCTCTATCTTTAGAAAGTACCTCTAACTTTTCTTCTAGGTTTTCAGTTTGATGGTCTTTTCTATATTCTTCTAGCATTCTGGCTACAATTTTACCTGCAGAAATTGCTCCAAATCCAACACTTGCATACATTTCATCTACTTCTGAATATTTATATCTATCCAAAGCTGCTTGTATATATTCTGACTTAGCAATTTCAGCGTGTGTCATACCTATTTTCTTTATTTCTTTTTCTATTAAATCTTTACCTTTAACAATATTTTCTTCTCTATCGTTTTTCTTGTACCAAGCTAAAATCTTATTTTTAGCTGTTGAGCTTTTAACAAATTTAAGCCAGTCCCTACTAGGTCCTTTCGACTGATCTGATGTAATAATTTCAACAATGTCTCCATTTTTTAATTGAGTTACTATTGGCATCATCTTACTATTTATCTTAGCACCAGTCATATGGTTGCCTATTTCAGCATGGATATAGTATGCAAAATCTATTGGTGTACTGCCTTTAGGTAATGCAATAATTTTTCCCTTTGGAGTAAATACATAAACTTCATCTTCAAAAAGCTCTGTTTTTAATGTATTCAAAAACTCATCTGGGTCTTGCATATCTTTTTGCCACTCTAAGGTTTCACGAAGCCATGAAAGTTTGTCTTCCTCAACTTTAACATTGGCTTTTTTGTTTCCCATAAAGCTAGCCTCTTTATATGCCCAGTGTGCAGCAATACCATACTCTGCTATACGGTGCATGTCCCATGTACGAATTTGCACTTCAAATGGTGTTCCTTTTGGTCCAATTAAAGTAGTATGCAAAGATTGATACATATTAGGCTTTGGTACTGAAATATAATCTTTAAATCTTCCCGGCATTGGGCTATATAGCTCATGTACTATACCTAAAACTGCATAACAATCTTTTATAGAATTAACTATTACCCTTAATGCAAACAAATCATATACTTGATCTAAGGTAATATTATCTCTTTTCATTTTGCGGTAAATACTATATAAATGCTTTGCTCTTCCTGTAATTTCTGCTTCAATATGTTGTTTTTTTACTGACTGTTTTATTTGCTCCATAATCATATCAATAAATTGTAAACGTTCTTCTCTTTTACGATCAATTCCTTCTACTAATTCACGATATTCTTCTGGATATAGGTATTTAAAAGCTAAATCCTCTAGCTCCCATTTTAAAGAATACATACCTAAACGATTTGCAAGTGGTGCATATAGCTCCATTGTTTCGTTCGCATTAGCAATTTGTCTATCACGTGTTAGGAATTTTAATGTTCTCATATTATGAAGCCTATCAGCAAGTTTAATTAGTATAACTCTTATGTCTTTTCCCATTGCCAAGAACATTTTTCTATAATTTTCTACTTGTTGCTCTTCCATACTAGCATATTGAAGTTTACTAAGTTTAGTAACTCCATCTACTAGTTCTGCAATTTCTGCACCAAATTCATTTTCCAAATCTTGTTTTGTAGTTTCTGTATCTTCTACTACATCATGCAAAAGGGCTGCACATATTGTACTGTCATCTAACCCTAAAGTTGACAATATATATGCAACTTGCACTGGATGAATGATATATGGTTCTCCTGATTTTCTTAGTTGCCCTTCGTGATGCGCCTTTGCATAATTATATACTTTTCTTATAAGTTTACTATCTGATTTTCTATTGTTCTTTTTGGTTGTATTTATTACATCTTCTATTGTCATTTCTTGTATTTCTGACATGTGCTTCCCTCCTTTATTAAATAGTTTTTCTTAAATCTTTTAAATTTACCTGAATATCTTCATTTCCTCCAAATTGATTTATTTCTAGACTTCCAACAATATCAACTTTATCTCCAATTAAATACTTATCTGCTACTTCTCCCATATTAAATCCAATAGCATCTATCATATAATTGTCAATTCCAAGTTTCATTTTTATATGTTTTCCTTCAGACAAACTTCTTATTGATAATATTTTTAAGTTTTTAATTAAAAATACTGGCATTTTATTGCCTTCACCATATGGCTCTAATAACTTTAATTCATTAACATCTTGCAAGTTTATCTTTTTTATATCTACTTGTTTATCAATTTGTATAATTGGTATTATATCACTAATATGGCTATTTTGTGTATATTCTTCAAATTCTTTTTTAAATTTTTCAAAATTTTCTCTTTTAACATTTATGCCTATTGCCATACTATGTCCACCAAATTTTTCTACATATGTATCACAATTCATTACAGCATCATGTAAGTTAAAGCCTGGAATGCTCCTTCCTGAACCTTTTCCTTCTTCTCCTTCAAAGCAAATTAAAATACTTGGCTTAAAATATATATCTGTTACTTTTGATGCAACTATTCCAATTATTCCATGATGCCAACCTTCTTGTCCCAAAACAATACAAGATTTATCCTTTTCTCCATTTTCAATTTGTTCTAAAGCTTGTTTAAATATTCTTTTTTCTGTTTCTTGTCTTTCCAAGTTATAGTTGTTTAATCTTTCTGTTATTTCTTTAGCTTCATGTAAGTCATTTGTTAGGAATAATCTTAAAGCTTCTTTTTCTTCTCCCATTCTACCACAAGCATTTATTCTTGGGGCTATACCAAAAGATATTGTAGTAGAGTTTACTTCTTTATATCCTGTAGATGCAAGTAAAGTTCTTAAACCAATATTTTTTGATATTGGTACTAACTTTAATCCTAATTTAGTAATTACTCTATTTTCATCTACTAGTGGAACAATATCTGAAATAGTTCCAACACATACAATGTCTAAATACTTTAAATATTCTTTATTATCTAAATTCAATTTAATTGAAATTGCTTGTATTAGTTTAAATACTACTCCAACACCTGCTAATTGATTAAATGGATATTGATTATCTTTTCTTTTTGCATCTACTACTGCTAAACATTTTGGTAATTCTTCTGCTGGTTCATGGTGATCTGTAACAATTACTTCTAGTCCTAATTCTGTTGCATATTTAATTTCTTCTATACATGAAATTCCACAGTCTACAGTTATTATTAGTTTATATCCTTGTTCTGCAATTTTCTTTACAGCTTCTTTATTTAGTCCATAACCTTCATTTAATCTATTTGGAATGTACTCTCCAACTTGTAAGTTTCTTTCTTCTAAGAATTTCTTGAGTATAGTAATACTTGTTATTCCGTCAACATCATAGTCTCCATATATAATAGTCTTTTCTTGTGTTTGTATTGCTTTTAGAATTCTATCTACTGCCTTTTCCATATCTGGCATTAGAAAAGGATCATGAAAATCTTCTCTTGTAGGATTTAAGAATTCCCTTACAGCTTCTTTTTCAATAATTCCTCTACTTGCTAATATACTACTAATTAAATCACTTAGTCCATTTTCTTTAGATATTTTATCTATATCATTTTTATTTTCTTTGCATACTTCCCATTTTTTATTCATCAATTTCTCCTAATATATTTACAGTTTGTATTATTTTACAACAAATTCAAAACTTTTTAAAGAGAAAGTATAAAATTTGCATAATTTTAAGTAAAAATTATGCAAATAACTGAATAAATTATTATTTTTATAAGATTTTTTGTGATTAAGGTATAGTTATATAGTTTTATTCCTATATTGTTTATTTCGTCATAATTGTTTAATATTGTTTCTTGTTCTTTTTCTGTAAGAGTTCCTTCTCTTTTTAAATATTGTTCTGCTAATGGTTTTGCTTTTGTCATTGCATCCATTTCTAAATAGCTTCTAATTATGTAATTTATAAAGCTACATATAGCTAGAGCAAATATAGCAATATTTGGAAGCGGATTTATTTTTAATATTGCTAAAATACATATTGCAATAAAATATATAAAATATATGTTAGAAAATATGAAGTTAAAAAGCAAGGTTCTTTTATTTTGAATAGAGTGTAAACATTCATGCGCCACTGTTTGAACTCTTGTGAAGGTATTTTTTATGTTTGCTATTATAATTGAATTTGAAAGTACCATATATAAACTAGCTTGATTTCCTTCACTTTCTTCTATTTTCACATTTTCATTATTAAGCATTTTTAAGATACTCTTGCAAATCTCTTTATTTTCAGGTAGTTTATTTGTTATTTCATTCAAACCTTTATCATAACCTAATTCTTTTAACTTTTTTATATCTCTTATTTTTATGCTCCATGCAAATTTTAAAATTATCATAGTAAGCGCACATATACAAATTATAAAAATGTATTCCATTTTCTTTCCTCTTTTCTATACAATAAAAAAGTCGTTAAAAAAGCCTCTATTTATAGCTTCCTTAACGACAATTTTTCTTATAATACATCTTTTATTGCTTCAGCAATTATTTTATTTACATCAGCAATCATAATATTAAACTTCACTTCTAAATCAAAGTATTCTTTAATATCTTTATTTTCTACTAAAGTCATATACATCTCTTCTAGTTTTTTATTTTTTTCTTCATCTTTTGCCTCTCCTGCATATGCCATTAGTTGAACTTCATATCTTAGTTTTTCAAAATCTTCTACTTTTTGCTTCTTTTCTGGATCATTGTGTATTTCGTCTTTTCTCTTTTTGTATAATTTGAATTCTTCAGAATCTCTTATCTCTTGTGCTAAACGGTTTGCTGTATCATATACTTGCATAATTTTTCCTCCTTATATTTATGCATAAGCATGTTTCTTCTGAAAACTAAGTAAATTTGTAATTTCTGTTTCTGTGTTGCCTGCTTTTTTAGCCTTTTTCGCATTTTCTTGTGCAATTTCTTGTTTTTGTTTTTCAGCAACAGTTTTGCAAATTGCTTTTTCATATATATAATGTGTATCTTGAGCAATTTTAGTCCAGTTAAATTCTTCCTTAACTTTTTGTTTAGCCTTTTTAGCCATATTAGCAGCTAATTGTTTATCATATAATACTGTTAACACTGAATCTGCTATTGAATTTGGATTTCCTGCATAGCTTTTCATTCCATTTACTCCGTGGTCTACTATTTCATCTAAACCACCAACATCTGAAACTACCGTTGGGACTCCTGCTAACATTCCTTCTAATGCAACAATTCCAAATGGTTCATATGTACTTGGAAATACTGCTACATCAGCACATTTATATATTTTTTGTACTTGTTTTGAATTTAAGTATCCTGTAAAATATACCTTGTTTGCAATACCCATTGCTTCAGCCTGTGCTTTTAAATCATCTAGCATTCCACCTTTTCCTGCAATTACAAGTTTTACATCATTATATCCTTGTAATATTTTTGGCATTGCAGATATTAAATGTTGAATTCCTTTTTCATATACTAATCTTCCAACATATAGAATAATTTTTTCATTATCCATTGCATATTGTCTTCTAAATTCGTAATCTCTTTCAACTCCATTAAAGTTAGTTAAGTTAATTCCGTTTGGTATTACATTTATTTTATCAAAAGGAAGTCCAAATAGGCTTTGCACATGTCCTTTCATAAAATTACTGTTTACTATTACTTCTGTTGCTTCATATGTTAATAACCATTCTGTGTCATTTATATATCTTTGTGATTCATCATGAATTCCAGAGTTTCTTCCTGCTTCTGTTGCATGTATTGTAGCAACTAATGGTATTTCAAAAGATTGTTTTAAAGTTTTAGCACTTGAGGCAACTAGCCAGTCATGTGCGTGTATAACATCAAACTTTCCATTTTTATTTATTAGTTCTGTGGCTTTTGCTACCATATTGAAGTTTAATTGCAAAGTCCAGTCTATAAAGCTATTTGGATGTATCATATAGTTTTCTACACGATATACTTCTACTCCTTTGTCATTTTCATACTCAGGCAAATCTCCTTCTTTATATGTAATAACTGTTACTTCATGTCCATCTTTTATTAATCTTTTTGATAAATCGTGTACTACTCTAGCAATTCCTCCTACTATTCTTGGTGGATATTCCCATGTTAACATCAATATTTTCATTTTTATTTTTGCCCCTTCCTCATTTTCATCTTTTGAATTTTATGCTGTCTCTATTGTATATAATTTTGTGACAAAAGTAAACAATTTTTTACAAAAAATTTTATTATTTTTTTGCAATTTTCTCTTGAATTTATTTGCGTTTTGATATAGTATAATATAGATATAAATGTTTGAAATATAAACGGAGGATAAGATGCCAAAAAAAGCTAAAGAAGAAATAATTGAAGAGAAAAAAATAGGTACTAAGAAGCCTGCTAAAGCTACCACCTCAAAGGCTGTAGACAAAAAAAGTACTACTAAAAAAGCCAGTGCTAAGAAATCTACTGCTAAAAAAACTACAAGTTCAAAATCTGCTACAGCTAAAAAAGCTTCTACTAAAAAAAATACTACAGGTTCAAAAACAACTGCTAAGAAATCTACCACAAGAAAAACAGCTACTAAGAAATCTTCTAGTAAAAAGTTACCTATTTTAGAATATTATGATTTACCTAATTTATACAATCAAACTATTGTAAAAATATTAGCACAAACTCCTACTATATTATTTGTATATTGGGATATTTCTGATGAAGATAGACAAATGTATTTAGAAAAATATGGAGAAGATTTTTTTAATAACACTATTCCATATTTAACAGTAACAAATCAAACTAAAAACTATTCTTTTGAAGTAGAAATAAATGATTATGCTAACAGTTGGTATATCAATATTCCAGATAGCGATTGCAAATATGATGTGGTTTTATTTAGAAAGCCTAAAAATGCAGAAATTCATCAAGAAAATGTTTATATAACTTCTTCTAATGATTTACAAACACCTAATGATCATATTTTATTTGACAGCTTAGGAAAAACTGTATTTTTTAAAAATGTAAAAACTAATGAAATTACAGTAAAAGATACTTCTTCTTTATCATTTATGAATAACATTGGTAGAATATATAACATTTATGATTTATATAAAGAGATTTACAAAAATGAATTATTAGAAGACAAATTGAATGCACATTTAACTTCTTCTAAAATGTCTTCTTAAGATTGGAGAAAATAATGACTAAAGAAAAAGGCTATGTTAGTTTTGTACTACATGCTCATTTGCCTTTTATACATCATCCTGAAAGTGAAGATTACCTAGAGGAACAATGGTTATATGAGGCAATTTCAGAGACTTACTTACCTTTATTAACAAACTTTGGAAAATTAGAGAAGGAAAAAGTTGACTTTAGAATAACAATGTCACTTACTCCTCCTCTTTTAAATATGTTTGATAATAAGCTATTGCAAAAAAGATATATTAAATATTTGAATACTCATATTGAACTTGCTAAAAAAGAAATAGAAAGAACTAAGGATAATGCAAAAGAAAATGAACTTGCTCATTATTATTTTAACCGCTATTCTAATGATTTGCATTTATTTAAAGAGATATATAATTGTAACTTAATTGAAGCTTTTAAGCATTTTCAAGACATTGGAGTTTTGGAAATTATAACTTGTGGTGCAACGCATGGTTATTTCCCTATTTTATATGTAAATGAAAAAACTGTAAGAGCACAAATAGCAGTCGGTGTTCAAACATATAAAAAGTATTTTGGTAAAACACCTAATGGAATATGGCTTCCTGAGTGTGGATATATTCCTGAGGCTGATAAATATTTAAAAGAATTTGGAATTAAATATATAATTACCGAAACACATGGTATTTTATATGCTAACCCTACACCTATTTATGGTACTTTTGCTCCAATTGTTTCACCAGAAGGTATTATTGCTTTTGGTAGAGATATTGAATCTTCAAGGCAAGTATGGAGCTCTATCAATGGTTACCCTGGTGACTTTAATTACAGAGAATTTTACAGAGATATTGGATATGACGCTCCTTATGATTATATTAAACCATATATTGCTTCAAATGGAGTTAGAGTTCATACTGGTATAAAATATTATAGAATTACTGGTAAAGACTGTGAGAAAGATTACTACAATGTTCAATGGGCTCAAGATAGTGTTGAAAAACAAGCTGGGCATTTCTTTGATAGTAGAGTAAAACAAATTGACGAATTATCAAAATTAACTTCTAACCCTCCTATTATCACTTGTCCTTATGATGCAGAGTTGTATGGTCACTGGTGGTATGAGGGCCCAGACTGGTTATATGTTCTATTTAAAAAGATTTACTATGATAAGTGTAATTTTAAGCTAATTACTCCTAGCGAATATATTGATAAATACCCTTCTATGCAAGTATGTATGCCTTGCCGTTCTAGCTGGGGTGCTAATGGTTATAGTGAGGTTTGGTTGAATCATACAAATGATTATGCTCACAAATATTTGCACGATATTGGTAATAAAATGGTTGAACTTGCCAATAGGTTTCCAAATGAAAAAGATAAAACTAAAAAGAAAGCTTTAAATCAATGTGCTAGAGAAGTATTGTTAGCTCAAAGTAGTGATTGGTTGTTTATTATTACAAACGGAACTATGGTAGATTATGCTAAAAAGCGTATTAAAGATCATATTGGTAGATTTAATAGGTTATATGATGGGCTTATGAATGATAAAATTGATGAGGAATATATCGAATTCTTAAAAGATATTGCTAAAAAAGACTGTATATTCCCTGAAATTGATTATATGATTTATAAATAAGAAAAAGTGGCTTTCGCCACTTTTCTTATTTATTTAAATGCTCGTTTGTTTCTTTTGTTTCGTTATATCTTTCAATAAAGTATAAAGGTCTGTGTTTGCTTTCATTAAATGTTCTTCCTAAATACTCTCCTATAATTCCTAAGAATATTAGTTGAATTCCTCCTAAGAATAATATAACTACCATTAGTGATGCATAGCCAGGTACATCCACGCCTGTTACTATTGTTTTTATAATTATATATATCATATAAATAAATCCAATAACTGAAACTCCACATCCTATAAGTGCTGCCCATCTTAATGGCGATGTTGTAAATGATGTAATTCCGTCAATCGATAAGTCAATTAGTTTTCCGTAGTTCCATTTAGTTTGTCCAGCTGCTCTAGGATCTCTATCGTATAGAATTTCTTTTTTGTTATATCCTATTATACTGAATAAGCCTTTTGTATATCTTTGATTTTCTCTCATTGACTTTAATGCTTCTACACAACGTCTATCTAGTAGTCTAAAATCTCCTGTATCTTTTTGTATTTCAATTCTTGTAAAGCCTTGTAATACTCTATAATACATTTTAGAAGTGAACTTTTTAAGCCAAGTTTCTCCTTCTCTAGATTTTCTTTTTGCGTATACATCATCATAGCCTTCTTCCCAGTATTTTATCATTTCTGGAATTAGCTCGGGTGGATCTTGTAAGTCTGCATCAATTATAACTACTGCATCGCCTTTACAATAATCTAAACCTGCTATCATTGCTGTTTCTTTACCAAAATTTCTAGATAGGTTTAGATAACAAAATCTTTTATCCTTTTCTCTTAACTCTTGCATAATCTCAAAAGTTTTGTCTTTACTTCCATCATTTACTAATAATACTTCAAAGTCATAATTAGTATTTTCATTCATTAGTTTTTCTAGTCTATCATATAATAAATGTAAAACTTCTTGTTCATTATATGCTGGTACTAATATTGTGACTAACTTCTTTTTTTCTTGTTCCATAATAACCTCCGATTATTTTGATACTATAGTTATATCACATTTTTCGAAAATAGTAAATAGGTTATTTGTTATGGCTTATTTTTGCGTTATTTAGTATTTTATATGTTTTACATATATCACAATCTTTGCATATAGTTGCTCTTCCTTCAAAGATTAGTTTTAAAGTGTTTATAAACTCGTCTTCTTCGTCAATTAAATGTATTTCAATTCTTCTTGGTAAAAGGCATAATAATGTGTTTAGTGCAAAATCATTAGATGAAAAAGAAATATCTGATAAATATTTTGCATTATATATATTTTCCGAAACAGATACTATATTTCCTTTTTCATCTAATAAAATTGATTCTCCATTTATATAAATCAAATGCAATAAATTATATTCTGGCACTTTTGATTCAACATACACTCTAAGCAAACTAATAAATTCTCTGTATTCTTTTTCTATAATAAACTGATTTACTCCATTGTCTACTATTTCGTCTAAATATTCTAGATATGCTTTTAATCTAAAATATACAAAACCATCTAAAATCATAGCTTTATTTTCTTTGACATATTCTTTTATATTTTTATTATCAAGTAATTTCGTGGTATATGCTTCTGGTTCTATTAGTTGCATACAATTTTCTAATATTTTGTTTTTTTCATATTCATCAAAATAGAAATAGTTGTAATTTATAAGTTGTTTCAACATTTTCTCCTCATAAAACTCTATCACTACTTCTCCTATTAGCTCGGTTAAAAAATCATAAAATTTATTGTTGTTATTTCCTACATAGTGAATAGTTATATTTCTATATATCTTGAATTGATTTTGAGAATATATTAAATTTTCAAAATCAATTTCTTGAATTCTATTTAGTAGATAATTTAATATTTGGGTATTATTAGTTTTAAAGCAAAATGATTTCATTTGATTTTTAGCTCCTCTCTACAATATTATCCACTAAAAACTTGTTAGATATACATATTTTATTCTAAATGACTTCAATTGGTAACATGTTCCAAATTTATTTATTACGAAATCTGCAATATATTCCTTCTTTTAAGTTATATACATTCAAATATCCTAATTGCCATAAAATTTGTTGAGCTTGTTTGCTACGAATACCACATGAGCAATATACAATTATTGTTGTTCTTTTATTTGGTATTCTAATTTGAATTTCATTTTGTAAATTGTATAAATCAATGTTTATAGCATTTGGTAAGTGTTCTTCATCATACTCTTGATGACTTCTAACATCTAGCAATACTCCATTAGTTTGTCTTAGAATTTCTTGTGCTTGTTTATAATTTACTTCCATATCATATATGCTTCGATAAAGAATTTCTTTTATTCTTCCCAATATTTTCACTTTCCTTTCAAATAAAAAAACAATATTCATACTATATTTTATGAATATTGTTTTATTTTGGTTTATTTTTTGTCTGCTAATTTAGCAATTTTTAATTGTTTTTCTTTTATCATTGTTATAGTTACAATAGATACTGCATAAACTATTAGCCCTATTGGTGCAACAAATCTATTTACAGGTATTCTGCAAATAACTAGAATACTTGCATACACTAGTTCTGGTACTATTATAGCTAATAAGTATTTTCCTATTGTTTTAAAACTTCCTAATTTCATATATCTAATAAATGCATATATTAGAATAATAATAGTGCTTATTGCAACTGGCATAATATATGGTTTTAAAATACTTGTAAGTTTTTCTCTAGGTTCATATTTAATAACTATATCATCGGTAGTATTTTCTATTCCATATTTTTCATTTATCTTTGTGTTTAATTGTTCTACTAAGTCTTTTAACTCTGCATTTATATTGTTTACATCTTTTTGCTTTATTGTAATTACTGCCATGTCTTTATAGACTTCCACTTTTTGTATTACAATTTCGTCTGTCCCAAATACTTCTTTTGCAATTTGTTTTACATCGTCATTTTCAAATTCTTTTTGTATATATACATATAGTCGTACATTTTCTGTATACATAGTGTCTACTTTAAATCCTTTTACACATGTCATAATTACTCCAGCTACTATAATTAAAGCTAACAATATATAAATAATTTTTTTGCTCATTTTTTATCACATTCCTTTACTATAATTTTAATAATGTTAAATAACAACTATTTTGTGAATAATAATGGTCTTGTAAGAATAACGTTATATAGCATTATTAAAACAATTCCCCAAAACATTGTCATTCCAAAGCTATAAATTGGTAACCAATTTATAAAGCTAAAAATAATTGTTGTAATTGCTATTGGGATTAGTATAAATAAGAATTTAGTAAATCCTTGGTTATAATTAAAGTCATTTTCTTGTTTCTTTACTTCATTTAGTAAATATACTATAAATGCATAATTCATAGCTATTGATATCAAAATTCCTGCCATTCCTTCTATAGATACTACCACATTTGTTAGTCTAATAATTATTAACAACGAAGCAATATATCCTATAAAACTAATTGTTGCTAATATTCCTTTTGTTTTATATTTAATTATTAAGAATATTACTGCAACAAATATTAGTATTGATACAATTATTGCTGGTATTAAGAATGTTTTGTCACTAACATCTGGTAATATATAACGGTTATCATCTACAGTATAAGCTAATGGTAAATTCCCTGTATTTAATAATGTTGCTAAATTATTAGCTTCTTGCACATAACTTCTCAAGTCTTCCCCTTTAGAAGTTGCTGTACCAAATGATAGTTGCATTATTCCGTTAGAAATTTCTTCTGCAAAATAAGTGCTAAGCAATGTTGTGTCATCTATTTTGATACTAATTTTCTTTGTTGTCTCATTTCCTTCTTCATCTGTAGTTTTTACAAATGTGCTAGAAATGTCTTTTAATTTTTGTGTTCCTTCTTTATTAAATTGAATTGTCAAATAAACAGTTACTCCACTTTCAGTAGAATTATATCCTACTTGTACTTGTTTTATATCACTATTATTCATTAACACATTATCTTGTTCGTCAACAACATTGAAATTTCCTCTGATAGCAATATATTGTAACACCATATCTGTATTACTATCTTCCGGTATTTTAACTACTATGTTGCCGTTTTCTTCATTTTGTTTTAATTCATAATAGTCAACTGCTTTTTTTAAGTTTAAGTTTGTATCTACTGCTTTTATGTTTTTTAGTCTTTCTTCTATTATATCTTTTGCTTGTTTGTAATTTGTTGTTGTTAATAGTTCTGTTGGATTTATAGGTTCTTCTTTTTTAGTAGTTCCCTCTCCTTCTTCTGTTACTACATTACCATCTTTATCATAAATAACTGTATTGGTAGTTGTATTTACTATCAATGCAATATTTCTTGTACCCGATAAATCTGCTCCTAGTTTAAATTCTGGTAAGATATTTTCTACAAATTTAGTCTTTTGTATAAAGATTCCTCCAAATGAGATTAGTGCTAATAAAATTATTATTAAAATTATTAGTGTTCTTTTTAGTGCTTTCATTTTCTTTCATTTCCTTTCTTTATTTGTTGTTTTTTGTACTTTGACGAAATTTTAATATATTTTGACGAAGTAAGATGTTGATTATTTTTTTGCAATTTTAAAAAGAATTAGTATATTGCGAGGAAAAGTGCATTAAAAAGGCAAGGGCGCATACGCTGGTATGTAACCGCGTTTTTAATGTACTTTGACGAAGCAAGATGCTGATTATTTTTAAAATTTAGAGTAATTTGGTATCATTAATAACCAACTCAAACCAAATTCCTAAATACTTAGCTGCATATTTGCTCATCATAGTTCTGTCCATAAATATTTCAAAGTAATCTAATACTGGTGATATTTTAGTATCAATTGTTAAATCTAATATAACTTTTCTATTTTCTTTATCTATTATAAACTTTGAGTCTGTAACTGCATAATTAACTTTATCATGTTTATCAAATGTAGAGATATTTTTGTTTACCACTCTACTACGATGTGCATCAGACTTGTCCGCTAATATTAAAGCTGCTGATATATCACTTACTGCAGTTCCAGTTTGTTCATCATGATTTCCTATTGCCATCATTATTTCGGTTCTTTGTTCAACATTCATTCCCATATCTTTTAATATTTGATATGCAAGTATTGCTCCTGTATGAGCATGATCCACCCTGTTTATACAGTTTCCTATGTCATGCATATAACCAGCAATTTTGGCAAGTTCTATTCTTTCCTCAGGATAGTCTAGTGTTTGTAACAGTTCTCCTGCACGTTGTGATACTATACTCATATGTCTTACTGAATGTTCTGTATATCCTAATGCATTTAACTGCTTCTGTGAACTTAATATCAATTGAGTCAGTTCTTCATTTTTCTTTACATCTTCTAAAGTAATCAATTAGTTTCCTCCTACTGTATAATTTACCCTTAAATTTTATATTAAAACAAAAAAAATAGCAACTATTTTTTAGAATTTCTTCTTAAAAATTATTGCCATTTTTCGACTTTATTCACAATTTATTTTCTATTTGTGTTAACTCCTATTATTCCACCTATCATACCTGTAACAACTCCTACAATCACCATTATAAAAGAGTTAAATGTAAGAGAAAATCCTGCTAAAAATAAGCTTGATATTAAGTATAAAATTATAATATATATAAAGCCAACCATTCCACCATTTAGTATACCGTTTTTCCTTATTTTTCTTGTGCTAACCATACTGCCTATTAAAATACTAATCCCTGTAACTACCAAAACAACTGGTAACATTGTATTTTCTGATAAACTTGTATAGCACAATAGCACTGCAAAAAACAACAATAAAATAGCTGATGTTATAATAGCAAACAGGCTACCTTTTATAATTCTAACTAAATTCTTTTTAAACTCACTTTCCTCGGTAATAATATTATCTTTTTCCATATTTAATTTCCTTCCTTTTACTAAATTCTATGTTTATGTTGTAATTTTAGAACATAACTTTCAAAAAAATAGAAGCTAGAATTTTAAAATTCTAACTTCTTCTTTTTTATTGTTGGGTATTATTAGTTGTTGTATTGCTATTGGTGTTCGTAGTATTGCCGGTTGTGTTTCCACTTGTCTGAGTAGTGTTTTCTACTGCATTTGTGCTTGTTTGAGTAGTATTATTAGTTGTTTCATTATTTTGTGTTTGTGTATTTTGAGTTGTTTGTTCGTTATTAGTGTTTTCTGTATTTGCTTCCGTATTTTCTGTATTTTCTGTACTTGTTCCTGGATTCTTTTCTGGTCTTACCCATTTTTTTATGTAATCAATTACATTCATCAATTGATTATTATATAGCATAAAATAAGTTTCTTCTCCCTCAGAAGTTATTGAGTATATTGATTGTAAAGCTATTGGTAATAAAGATTTACCATCACTATCTATTAGTCCATATACATTGTTTCTACTTACAACAATTCCTTCATATTGAGGTACTAATAAAACGCTATTTGAATTTTTTTCCTTATTATTTCCTCCTATACTACATCCTAAGTCTTGATATGTAGTTCCAGTTCCTGCTATATTTTTTCCAGTTTTATCAAATATTTCCCATGTCCCATTCTTTTTAGCTGGAATACATTTGTTATATAACAAATATTGATTTTTTATCTTATTGCTCATATATTGGTTTGAGTTTACACCTATTTGATCATATTCTAAATAAAGTACAACACTTCCATTTGAATTAACAACACCTTGTTTCTTATTTTTTGTTGCTAAATATAGCCCACTATCTTTATCAATTTGTTTGATTGCATCATATTCTGGAGCAATTTTTATTTTTGCATCATATGACATAATTCCTACTTTACTTTCCATTGTAGTTACTATAAATTCTTTTGCACTTTCAACAAACTTAATATTAGCATACTTTGTTCCTAATACTTCTTGTCCTTCTAATGTTTGTACTCCATAACTTCCATTTTCATTTTTTACTATAAGCATATTATATAATAGTGCTTTTTGGTTGCTAAAACTTGCATCTTTGTCTGCAATACCTGCATTTTGAAATTTGTTTGTATAATAAGTAACTAAATATGGTAGTGTAAAGATATTTATTTGATTTTGTTCTTGATTATATGCCATAGAAATATTAAAAGCTATTTGAGCTCCTTCAATAGTTGTATATAATTTATTATTAAACATCTTTACCGGCTCGTTTATTTCATAATACTCATAGTCATTATTTCCATCTTGTATTATTTTATAAATCTTATTAGAACCTAAACTAAATGATGCTATTTCATTTTTTGATTCCACATAACATTTAGTTATATCTTCTGCATATTCTTTATATTCTCCATTTCCAGAATCATAACCAATATATTCTGCAAATTCTCTAATTGGAATATATAAATTATTATCCTGATCAAACACAAAAATATTTTTCATTTTAGAATATGATTTTGCATCTATATAAACTTTTAATTGTGTAGATTGAATGTAATATATTAGACCTATTAGTCCAATTACTACTAGTAATAATAGTACTAAAATAATTCCTATAATCTTCATCATTTTCTTTGCTTTTGCTTGTTCCTCTGTCGGTCTATTATAACCCGCACTCCCAATAAAATCATTCATAAAAAATCCTCCATCTCTTTTGTATTATTTTTCATAACCATATTTTTCATAAAATTCTTTTTTGAACTTTAATAAATTATCATTCTCTATCTCTATTCTAACTCTTTCCATGAGTTTAGTCAAGAACCTTAAGTTATGAATTGATAATAATCTTACTCCTAATATTTCATTTGCTTTAACCAAATGTCTAATATATGCTCTAGTGTAGTTCTTGCAGGTATAACAATCACATTCTGGGTCTAATGGTGTAAAGTCTCTTTCATATGTAGCATTTCTTACTACTACTTTTCCATTCCATGTCATTGCTGTTCCATTTCTAGCAATTCTTGTTGGTAGTACACAGTCGCACATATCTACTCCTGCTAGTGCTGCTTCTATCAAATAATCTGGTGAACCTACTCCCATTAGATATCTTGGCTTGTTTTCTGGCATTAGTGGTGCTGTATAGTATAGCATTTTTAGGTATTCTTCTTTTGGTTCTCCTACACTAATTCCGCCTATTGCATAGCCGGGAAAATCTAATTCTATTAAATCTTTAGCAGACTGTTGTCTTAAGTCTTCATAAAATCCACCCTGAATTATTCCAAATAAAGCTTGTTCTTCAACATTTTTATGTGCTTCTTTGCAACGTTTTGCCCATCTTGTAGTTCTTTCCATAGATTGTTTTGTGTACTCATATGTAGAAGGATATGGACAACATTCGTCAAATGACATTATAATATCTGCTCCTAAGGCTTCTTGTATTTCCATTACTTTTTCAGGTGTAAACATATGCTTACTTCCATCCAAATGAGACCTAAATTCAACTCCTTCTTCGGTTATTATTCTTAGATCGCTTAAACTAAATACTTGAAATCCACCACAATCTGTTAGAATTGGCCTATACCATCTCATAAAGTTATGAAGTCCACCTGCTTCTTTTACTAGTTCGTGTCCGTGGTCTTAAGTATAAGTGGTAAGTATTTGATAATATTATTTGAGCACCAACTTCTTCTTTTAGTTCTTCTGGTGTTAATGATTTTACTGTTGCCTGTGTTCCTACTGGCATAAATACTGGTGTTTGAATATCGCCATGAGGTGTATGTACTACTCCTCTTCTTGCGCCTGAATTTTTATCTATATGTAGTAATTCGTATGTTACTGCTGGTTTCATTTTATTTCTCCTATTTTAATTTTTTATAAAATATATAATATTAAAAGAAAGCGCAGTCCGCGTAAGGTGGAGCGAAGCGTAACGGTTGGAGAGTTCCGTCCGATAGTGTCCAAAAACAAATTTATTTGTTTTTGTGACATCCAAGTGAAGGAAGCTCGACACCAAGGACCAGCGATTTTAATATTATATATTTTGTATAACAATTTAATGTATAAACATTGCATCACCAAATGAGAAAAATTTATACTGCTCTTTCACAGCTTCCTCATAAGCCTTCATTATAAAATCCTTTCCTGCTAATGCTGAAACTAACATTATTAATGTTGACTCTGGCAAATGGAAATTAGTAATTAAAGCATCCAAGCATTTAAACTTATAGCCTGGATAAATAAATATATTAGTATCTCCTTCTACTTCTTTAACATATCCATTCTCGTCAGCTACACTTTCTAATACTCTACAAGAAGTTGTTCCTACTGCAATTACTCTGTGTCCTTCTCTTTTAGCTTTGTTTATTTTTTCTGCATCTTCTGCTTTTATATAAAAATGTTCTGAGTGCATATCATGCTCTTCAATGTTTTCAACTTTTACAGGTCTAAAAGTTCCAATCCCTACATGAAGTGTAACATTTGCAACTTCTACTCGTTTTTCTTTTAGCTTCTCAAACAACTCATCTGTAAAGTGTAAGCCTGCTGTTGGTGCAGCTGCTGAGCCTTCATATTTGGCATATACAGTTTGATATCTGTCTTTTTCTTTTAGTTTTTCATGTATATATGGTGGTAATGGCATTAAGCCTATTTCATTTAAAATTTCATTAAATATTCCATTATATTCAAATTTTATTTTTCTATTTCCACCTTCAAGTTTTTCTAAAACCTCTGCTTTTAGTAATCCATTACCAAATTCTACTCTTACACCTGGCATTAGCTTTTTACCTGGTTTTACCATAACCTCCCAAATGTCTCCATCTATTCTTTTTAATAGTAAGAATTCAACATTTGCACCAGTTTCTTCTTTTACTCCATACAAACGAGCAGGAATAACTTTTGTGTTATTCCTTACTAAACAATCTCCTGGTTGTAAATAATCTATAATGTCTTTAAATATTTTGTGTTCAATTGTTTTATTTTCTCTGTCTAATACCATTAGTCTAGATTGGTCTCTATCTTTTATTGGTACTTGAGCTATTAGTTCTTTTGGTAAATTATAATTAAAGTCTGAAACTTTCATTTTCTGTCTCCTTGTCAATTATGTTTGTTCTTGATTTACTTGTTCTGGTTTATTTTCAAATAGCTTTCCAATTCTTGAAATAATACTCTGTATTACCTCTACAATATTACTTGGATCTTTAAGCTCATCAACTTCAGTCGAATATTTAAAATTACTTTCATGAGCTGGTTTATCTGTAAGAATTTCTTTAGGTAACCCCAACTTATTACCATTATAGCTAATTTCTTTATTTATATAATCAGCATACCACTGTTTTAGCCCTTGAGTAGCATCTTCTTTGTATCCATATTTTTCATAGTCATGTAGTTCTGGTCTTTCATATCCATACTCTTTTGCATTACGCTCTAGCGTATGTAAAAATTCATGTATAAATACCTCTTCTGGAAATGTATTTATTCTATAATTGTATTCATACACCAAGTTATTTCTATCATCTGGCATACGTATATTTGAAAATCCTATTCCATAATAATCCATTCCACCTAAGCCTATCCAATCATTTAGTAGAATTGCATTTCCTTTTTGTTTATCTGCCATACGAAATGCTACATAAATGTGATCATATGTATTTTGCTTTAAATATGAATCTATATATTCATGAACATCCTGAGCTGACACATAATAATAGTTTTCACTATCATATGAAAGTGTCTGTATTGGTTCATCAATTATATATGTATCATATTCTATCTTTAAATTATTTTTACTTATTTCCTTTATTGAACTTTTAAATCTTGTTAAGTTATTCTTTATAGTTTTAATATCATCTTGAGTCATCTCTAATTTTACATTTTCTGTTTTACCATCAATATTAACATTTACATCTATATTAGGAAATATAAAACACGCCATTTTCCAAGTATCTGAATTTGATGCTACTCCTAGTTCAACTTTAAAATCAGAAAACCATACTGTTCCTTTTGATAAAGTCTCATATCCACCTAGTCTAAAACCTATATCAAGTTCAGTTTCGTTTTTTGAATTAAATATGAAGCTTAATTCTTGCCAATCATTTGTACCGGTTATTAGTTTTGATCTTTCTTGTGTATTATTTAAACAAATGTGGGCTCCGCCTGAATTTAAGTTGTTTTCATTTTCTATATTTTCTGTTTTTACCATACAAGTTATTTTATATGGTGTATTTGGCATTACTTGTATAGTTCGTGAAAACATAGCATCATTATAGTCTTTGCTATCTATCCTATAACTATCTTGTTTACTATATTTAACTTTGCTATCTCTAGTAAATTCTGTTATATCATTTAATCTTATGCTTTTCTCAAAATTATTAAAATTATACTTTTTATATACAATTATACATACAATAATTGCTATAATCATTATTATATAGCTAATTATTTTCCTTGCTTTTCTCATAAGTATTTTCCCTTCTATATGGCAATGAATTTACACACAGTTATGAGACTGCTAGGATCTCATCCTATCACAGTCTCAATATAACCTTATTTTATAGCTTCTGCACATCTATGGCATAATGTAGGATGTTCCTCGTTTTCTCCTACTTCTGTTGAATATTTCCAACATCTTTCACATTTTTGTCCTTCTGCTACTTCTACTTTTACTCCAATTTTTGCATCATCTTTTCTTTCATTTTCTTTAATGTCTAATGCAGAAACTATGAATACTGTAGTTAAAAGTTCTTTGTTTTCTTTTAAGAATTCATATTCTTTTTCATTAGCAAATAGAGTAACTTTTGCATTTAATGAATGTCCTATTACTTTTTCTGCTCTTGCAACTTCTAGCTCTTTAGCTACTAATTCTTTTAATTCTAAAATATGATTCCATTTTTGCTCTAATTCTTCGTTGTCATATTCTGCTACTGCTTCTGGCCAGTCACTTAGCATAACGCTCTCAACTTGCTCATTTTTAGTATGTGGCATATATTTCCAAATTTCTTCTGCTGTAAAGCAAATCATTGGTGCAACTATTTTTACTAGAGCATTTAAAATTATATACATTGCTGTTTGTGCTGAACGTCTTTCAGTAGAATCTTTCTTTGATGTATATAATCTATCTTTTATAATGTCTAGATAGAAGTTACTCATATCTGTTACACAGAATTGGTTTACGTCATGATATACTAAGTGGAAATTAAAGTTTTCGTAATTCTCTGTGCAGTCTTTTACTAGTTTATTTAATCTTGATAATGCCCATTTGTCTATTTCTTCCATATCTTTGTATTCTACTTTATTATCAGGATCAAAGTCTGAAGTATTTCCTAAAATATATCTTGCTGTATTTCTTATTTTTCTGTATGCTTCACTAATTTGTTTTAATATATCTCTTGATATACTTACATCTGATTTAAAGTCTGAAGATAATACCCATAATCTTAAGATATCTGCTCCATACTCATCTATAATTTCTTGTGGGCTAATTCCATTTCCTAAAGATTTAGACATTTTCATTCCTTGTGCATCAACTACCCATCCGTGTGTTAATATTGCTTTATATGGTGCAACACCTTTAGTTGCAACAGATGTTAGAATTGAAGATTGGAACCATCCTCTATATTGGTCATGTCCTTCTAGATATAGGTCTGCTGGGAATGGTAAGCCTCTTTCAACTAGCACTCCTTCATATGTAGAACCTGAATCAAACCAAACATCCATAATGTCTGTTTCTTTTTTGAACTCATGGCATCCACAATGTTCGCAAACTGCGCCTTCTGGCATTAGTTCTTTTTCATCTAAATCAAACCAAGCATTTGAACCTTTTTTTCTAAATATTTTTGATACCTTTTCAAAGCTTTCGTTTGTAGCATATTCTTTACCACATTCTTTACAATAGAAAATTGGAATTGGTACACCCCAAGTACGTTGTCTTGAAATACACCAGTCATTTCTATCTTTTACCATGCTAGAAATTCTTTCTTCTCCCCATGTTGGTGTCCATTTAACATCTTTTATAGCTTTTAAAGTTTCTTCTTTAAAGTCATTTACAGATGCAAACCATTGATCTGTTGCTCTGAATATAATTGGATTTTTACATCTCCAGCAATGTGGATATGAGTGGTTTATTTTTTCTTTTCTTAATAAGTATCCGTTTTCGTCTAGCCAGTTTATAATAGCATCATTTGATTTTTCATAGTACATACCTGCAAAAGGACCTGCTCCTTCTGTTTGGTATCCCTTTCCATCAACTGTAACTATAATATCTAAGCCATTTTTAATTCCACATAAATAGTCTTCTTTACCATAGCTTGGCGCTGTATGAACTGCACCTGTACCAGTACCTAAATCAACAGCAACTGTATCTTCACTACCTAATACTACTTTTGAAGTTCTATCTAAGAATGGATGCTTACATAAAATTCCTTCTAATTCTGTTCCATTTATAGTTTTTATAGTTTTGTACTCTGTAATACCTACTAAGTTCATAACTTCGTCAACTAAACTTGTAGCCATCAATAGTTTTTCTTTTCCAGTATTCACAACACTATATTCGTATTCTCCACCAACTGTAATACCTGTATTACCTGGTAATGTCCATGGAGTTGTAGTCCAAATAACTATAAATGTATCATTATCTAAAACTCCTTTTCCATCTTGTACTGGGAATTTAACATAAATTGACATTGTGTCACAATCTTTATATTCAATTTCTGCTTCTGCTAGAGCTGTCTCACAGTCTGTACACCAATATACTGGTTTTAATCCTTTATAGATATAACCTTTTTTATACATTTCTGCAAATATTTCAATTTGTCTAGCTTCTAGTTCTGGTTGTAAGGTAATGTATGGGTTCTTCCAATCACCTAGTACACCTAGTCTTTTGAATCCTTCTGTTTGTTTATCAACATATTTTAAAGCAAATTCTTTACAAGTATCTCTAAATTTAGAAACGCTAATTTCGTCTCTGTTTATTCCTAAGGCTTGAATTGCTTTTTTCTCTGTTGGAAGTCCGTGTGTGTCATAACCAGGAATATATATTGTTTGATATCCTTGTAAGCTTTTAAAACGATTTACAGTATCTTTTAATACTTTGTTTAAAGCATGACCCATATGGATTTCTCCATTTGCATATGGAGGTCCATCATGTAATATGTATGTTTTATGTCCTTCATTCTTTTTTAACATTTTTTCATACAAATCATTTTCAAAAACCTCTTGCTCTGTTTTAGGTTCGTTTTCCGGTAAATTTCCTCTCATAGGAAATTCTGTACTTGGCAAATTCAAAGTTTTGCCATAATCTTGTTTTTCATCTGCCATTTTATTTTCCTCCTTTTAATTCGCATATTTGTCTTCTACTAGGAGTAAATTCCTAGAATACAAAAAAGCCATTTCGTCACAATATTATAGGACGAAATGGCTCAAAATTTCCGCGGTACCACCTAATTTAAAAGAATTATATTCTTTTCTCTTATTAACCTTTAACGCAGGAATACGATTTCTTTTACTGTTATTTCAAAGAAATAGCTAAAAGGTGATAACAATAATTACCAAATGCTTTCAAACTCTCATCATTATGTTTGATTCTCTGTTAAGTTTTTGTAAAAATTGTGTTGTCCTTTATAATTGCTTTTTAATTAATATGTTATATAGTTTACCACTTTTATTTATATTTGACAAGAGATTCTTTAAAAAATATTAGATTTTATTCTTCCCATTCAAGCTCCCAGTCTGATATTTGTACTAAATCTCCGTCTTTTATTCCTAGTGCTCTTAGCCTATCATTTATACCTAATTCATTTAATCTTCTATGGAAATAATGTAATGATTCGTTGTCTTCTAAGTTTACAGTTCTCATAAGTTTAGTTATCACATCACCAGATACTATATACATTCCACCTTCTTTTTTTACTGTAATTTCTTCTTTATCTTCTAATGTATATACCTTCTTTATTTCTTCTATTTCTATTAAGTCTTCTTTTGGTAATGTTTTTAATACTTCACTCACTCTTGCAAGCAGTTCTTTTACTCCTTGTTTAGTAGCAGCTGATATTTTATATATTTCTAAACCTTTCTCTTTTGCCATTTTTTCTAGTTCTAGATATAGGTTTTCATCTTGCATACTGTCTACTTTGTTTGCTACTATTATTTGCTTTCTTTTACTTAACTTCTCGCTATATTTCTTTAACTCTTCATTTATTATTTCAAAGTCTTTTACAGGATTTCTTCCTTCTGTACCCGAAACATCTATTACATGAAGAAGTAATCTCGTTCTTTCAATATGACGTAAAAATTGAATCCCAAGTCCAACTCCTTGGCTTGCCCCTTCAATTATTCCTGGAATATCTGCAATAACAAAGCTATCTCCATATTCGCCTTTTACAACTCCTAAGTTTGGCTCAAGTGTAGTAAAATGATAGTCTGCAATTTTAGGTGTTGCATCGGTTACAACTGACAATAGTGTTGATTTTCCTACATTTGGAAATCCTATTAGTCCAACATCAGCTAAAAGTTTTAATTCTAGTATAAGTTCTTTTTCTTCGCATTTTTCACCTTCTTGTGAAAATCTAGGTGCTTGTCTAGTAGATGTTGCGAAGTGTGAATTTCCTTTTCCACCTCTACCACCTTGTAGTATAAGTTCTTTTTGTCCTTTTTCAGATAAGTCAGCTAAAACTTTTCCAGTTTGTGCATCTTTAACAATAGTTCCTAGAGGAACTTTTATTGTTAAATCTTCTCCACTTCTTCCATATCTATTAGCCCCTTCACCATTTTTTCCGTTTTCAGCTTTAAACTTTTTTTGATATCTAAAGTCTATTAAGGTGTTTGTATCTGGATCAACTTCAAAGTATACGTTTCCGCCTCTTCCTCCATCTCCTCCGTCTGGTCCACCTGCTGCGACATATTTTTCTCTACGGAAAGAAACGGCTCCATCACCGCCATTTCCTGCTTTTGCAATTATTTTTACATAGTCTGTAAACATTTTATTCTCCTTCAAAATAATCTAGTCTCATTGCTTTTCTAACTTTTTTCATAGTTTCTCTTGCTGTTTGTCTTGTTTTTTCTGTTCCATCTTTTAGTATTTTTTCAACTAATTCTGGTCTTTCTTCATAATATTTTCTTTTTTCTCTAATTGGTGTTAAAAACTCGTTTATATTTTTAGCTAGATGTTTTTTACAAGCTACACAACCTCTTGCGCCTGCTTTACATTCTTCACAAACGTTTTTAACTTCTTCTTCAGTACTAAATAGTTTGTGATAATATGCAACCATACATATATCTGGATGTCCTTTATCATCTTTTTTGATTCTAGCTGGGTCTGTTACTGCACTCATTACTTTTTTATTTATCTCTTCTTCAGTATCTGATAAATAAATAGCATTTCCTAAAGATTTACCCATTTTGTCATTTCCATCTAGTCCTTTAATTCTTTTTGCACTTGAAAGTACAGCTTCTGGTTCTGTTAAAACTTCTCCATATATACTGTTGAATTTTCTAACTATTTCTCTGCATTGTTCAATTAAAGGCAATTGGTCTTCTCCAACTGGAACTAGTGCTCCATCAACCACAGTAATATCTGCAGCTTGACTTACTGGATAGCCTAAAAATCCATATGTAACGCTTTCTCCAAACACATCTCTTTTTTGCGCTAGTTCAGTTTTTACAGTTGGGTTTCTTTCTAGTCTAGCTACTGTTACTAAATTAGAATAAAATACTGTAAGTTCTGCTGTCTCTGGTACCATTGATTGAATATATATTGTTGTTTTTTCTGGATCAATTCCAACTGATAAATAATCTAATATAACTTGCCTTACATTTTGTCTTACCTTTTCTGGATTTTCAAAATTATCTGTTAAAGCTTGAACATCTGCAATCAAAATATATGGGTCATATTCACCAGCATTTTGCATCTCTACTCTTGTTTTTAAAGATCCAAAATAATGACCAATATGTAATCTACCTGTTGGTCTATCTCCTGTTAACATACGTTTTTTCTTTTCTTCCATTTTCATCATCCCTTCTTCAAAAGCTTATATTTCTTCTAATCTATCTCTTAAATTCTATTATATATTCATTTTTTGTTATAAATATCTTCTGATAACCCGAATTTCATTATTTTCCCCTTATATAGTATGTTTATATTATATTCTAGTATCAATATATTTTCAAGTATTTTAATTTAAACTTTTTATCTCTCTTCTTGTTCTTTTTGTTTAACTTGCTCTTTAAAGCTTTCTGCAAGTTGTGTGAAGTATTGTTCTACTTCTTCTACTGTAGTTTGTTCATTTACTGGCATTCTTAATATTACAGTTTGTAGTGAATACATCGCCCAATTATATGCTAATACTATATGTCTTTTATAAAATTCTGCTAATCTTTTATCATATCTTACATTTTTAGGTATCTTATTTTCCGGCACTTCTTGTTGCAAAGATTCATAATCATATTTTCCAACTTTTAACCCATATTCTAAGTTTTGTATTTCACATGGTTGAACAAACCATACTCCCTTTTCACCAATTCTAACATTATTTTTATCTTTTCTTTCTTCTAGTTTAAATAACCAGTCTTTGTTTTCATCTGATAAACTGTTAAAGTCTAGCATTATCCAAGCATAGCCTTTTCCGGCTTCATCAAACATTACTGGTGAAATTATGGTATCTCCATCTTTTGTTTTATATAAATTATCTTTTTCTTTTGGTTCTTCTCCTTGGTGTAAAACATTATTTTTATTTGCACTACTCATTAGAGTTTTTATACCCTTTTTTCTAAAAGCTAGACAAGCTTTTCTTAGAGGTAATTCTATAATCTCTTCTATAGCATCTTCTGCATCTATTCTTTCTAACAAGTTTGTTCCCATTTTATCTATTGGACTTATTTCAGATATTAACATTTTTATTTCTCCTAAATATTTATATCATATATTTTATCACACTTTTAAAAAATATACAAAATAGCAGACAATTGTCTGCTATTTTGAACTAAATTACTTTATTTCCATAATTGCCTTTGCCATTGCCAGTTCTTCATTGGCAGGAAGAATCAGCACAGGGATATAGGAATATTCCTCGTCCGAAACCTTTTTCGGATCATCATCCAGCGGAATACCTATTCCTTCAAAGCCACTGAAAATTTTACGAAGAATTTCAGTGTCATTTTCGGCAATTCCACCGGAACACACGATGGCGTCAACGTTGTAATCAAGTTCCGCCAGGTATGCGCCGACAGTTTTGCGAACTTCATTGACAAATCTGTCAATGGCAATGTTCGCCATTTTGTCTCCTTCTTCAGCCAGTTTTTTGACATTTCTCATGTCAGCTTCACCGGTGAGTCCATAGAAACCTGACTTCTTAGTCAAAACTTCCATTACTTTGTCCACATTCCCATAGCGTTTTACCAGTTTAGGCAGAACACCTGGGTCAATGTGTCCGCACCGTGTGGCCATCATCAGGCCATTTGTTGGAGTATATCCCATTGTTGTGTCAACACTTTTGCCGTTTTTCACAGCATTAGCACTGCATCCTCCACCAAGGTGGAGTAGGATAAGATTAACTTCATCTACAGGAATATCCAGCATTTCTGCCGCTCTCTTGGTATTGTCCATATAAACAATACCATGTGCGCCGAATGCTTTGATTCCCATTTCAAAGCATTCTTTCGGCAGAGCATACATTTGATTCTTCATTGGCATAGTTGAATGCCATCCAGTGTCAAACATATAATAATGTTTGGCATTGGGGAACATCTTCTGTGCCGCCTTAGACACCTCCAAAGCAGGAGGGTTGTGGTTCGGCGCCAGATCGATATTCCTTTCAAATTCTTTCTGAACTTCCGTCGTTATTTCAATGGGATCGGGACTCTGTAGGAGTTCTCCTCCATTGACTGCTCTGTTTACAACAGAAGCAATCTCTTTCACATTTGTGAAACATTTTGCTTCTCTGAAGCAGTTAATGCCATCTCTGAAAGCATCTGAGTGCTTTTCAAACGGTACATCTTCATGCACATATTTGTGTGCACCAAATTTTATAGTTGCCTTCTTTACGTCTTTCTCCCACCGGTACTCGGCAAGAGGAGTGGTCTGTCCATCCTGAATAGCGAAGTCATCAAAAATCGCCATCTTAATAGAAGTACTACCCGCGTTTACTGCAATAATTTTTTCCATGTTGTCAATCTCCTTTTGTCATTTTAAAGTAATTTAGTTACTTTAAATAAAGTAACTAAATTCTATTATAGCACGAATTTACTATATTGGCAATATTTTATATTTTTATGTCAATTTTGTCGATTTTTATTTCTATGGCTTTTTTCTACTTTTTCTAATTTCATCTTGTTGCAAGAAGCTCGTTTTTTAAAGTTGTTGAACCTGTAATCTCCGAAATTTGAGTCTCTTTAAAACAGTCTGTATAACTTGTTGGATTTGCATTAACTTCTATTGTACCAGTAAGGCGTTTGCAAGATAAAAATGTGCTATCCATACTAGTTACACTACTTGGAATTACTGGCGCTGTTGTTAAAGAGCTACAGCCACTAAATGTCTCATCCATACTAGTTACACTACTTGGAATTACTGGTGCTGTTGTTAAAGAGCTACAGCCACTAAATGTCATATACATATTAGTTATTCCTTCCGGAATTGCTGGTGCTGTTGTTAAAGAGCTACACCAATAAAATGTCTCAAGCATATTTTTTACACCACTTGGAATTACTGGTGCTGTTATTAAAGAGCTACAGCCGCAAAATGTCTCAAACATATCAGTTACACCACTTGGAATTGCTGGTGCTGTTGTTAAAGAGCTACACCAAATAAATGTCTGGTTCATGGTAGTTACACTACTTGGAATTACTGGTGCTGTTGTTAAAGAGTCACAGCTATCAAATGTGTTTCTCATATCTACTATTGGCATTTCTGCTATTTTAGAAAGAATTTTACCATATGTTGTTTTGGTTTTGTCTTTTGCAATAACAGACCAACCATTAATCTTACAGGTATATTTATAATCTCCTTCTTCATATATATCTTCATTTGCTGGTGTATCTGGAAATTCATTTGTTCCATTTCCTTCCAGAACAGTCCCATCCGATTTTGTATAAGTTGCTCCATTAGGGATTTTGCCATTTCGGCTAATTGGTTCATTTGGTGTTGTTTGCCCTGTTTTATCATTTATCCATTCATTTAGCTCATTTATTGCATCTAAGTCACTTTCTGTTGCTTGGTCCGTTTTGTTTTGAACATCTTTTGTTTTATTTATTATTCCATTTTCACTAAATATTGCATTTATACTTACTCCTGCTAATATTAAAAGTACTACTATTGTAATTACTAATGCTATTAGAGTAATACCTTTTTGATTAAAATGATTTGTTTTGCTTCTTTTGTTATTTATTTTCATTTTTTAGTTTTCACCTTTTATATAACTTATTTTGTCATACCCTTTCTTTTATGGAGCACACTGTGCTCCTCTACAATTTTTCATAAGCTACTTTACATTATCTTTTTCTTTAGATTTGTACTGTGATTATAGTACCATAACACTTTTTTATTTTCAATACTTTTCTACAATTTTTATCAACTTATTTCTTTTTGTTCCAAATGTTAATATTTTCCCATGATAAATTTTCTTTTCCAAAGTGCCCATAGTTTGTAGTTTGTTTATATATTGGCTTTTTTAAGTCTAAATATTTTATTATTCCATTTGGGGTTAAATCAAATTTTTCTTTTATCAATTCCACTATTTTTTCTTCTGGGATAGTGCCTGTCCCAAATGTATCTACATATACTGATAATGGTTGCTCCATTCCTATTGCATATGATACTTGAATTTCACATTTTTTAGCATATCCATTTGCTACTATATTTTTTGCAATATGTCTTAACATATAACTTGCACTTCTGTCTACTTTACTTGCATCTTTTCCAGAAAATGCTCCTCCACCATGCCTGCTATAACCACCATAAGTATCTACTATTAATTTTCTTCCTGTAAGTCCTGTATCACCTAAAGGTCCGCCTATTACAAATCTTCCTGTTGGATTTACATATATTTTTGTATTGTCATCAATATATTTTTCTGGTACTATTGGTTTTATAACCTTTTCTATTATATCTTGTTTCATTTGTTCCATATCCACATCTGCTAGATGTTGATTTGAAATTAGTATTGTTTCTATTCTTTTTGGTTTATCATTTTCATATTCCACAGTTACTTGTGTTTTTCCATCTGGTCTTAGATATGGTATTATTCCTTCTTTTCTAACCTTTGTTAATTGCTTAGCCAATTTATGTGCCATATCAATTGCAAACGGCATATAGTTTTCTGTTTCGTCACAGGCATATCCAAACATAATACCTTGGTCACCTGCTCCTCCAACATCTACGCCCATTGCAATATCACCACTTTGTGTTGTGATATTTGTTTCTACTTTGCAAGTACGATAGTCAATGTCTGTCTGCTCGTTGTCATAACCTATTTGTTTCATAGTTTCTCTTGCAATTTTTTCTGCATCAATTTTAGCATTAGTGGTAATTTGCCCTGCTATTGTGATTAAATTTTTTGAAGCAAAGGTTTCAATTGCCACTCTTGAATTTTCGTCTTGTTCAAGACATGCATCCAAAATACTATCTGATATTAAATCACATAATTTGTCTGGATGTCCTTCTGTTACGCTTTCTGAAGTAAATAAATAATTCTTCATAATTAGTTCCTCCTTATTTCTTTTTTGTGGCATTTAAATTATATCACTATAGTATCCAAATGTAATCATATTTTTTAGTTTTTTTCATAAATTTATATTGGTGAATTTTAGTGATAATTAAAAGTTTTAAAATAAATAAAAGTTTGATATGGCTTTGTATCAGTTCAATAGCACTAATTGTAATTTTACTAATTTGCTATTTTGTACTTACTGCTCCTATTTTACCTGTTAGTGCTCAAACAGAAAAATATATTTATAGCAATGATGTTGCAGAAGCTGAAAAGAAAAAAAATTACATCAAATGGTTTGAATTTAAAGTAAGCTATGAGGTTTTAGATAAGACGTCAAAATTAGACATTAACTCACATCAAAAAAACGAAGCAGTAAAATACAATTGGGTTGAACTTATATCTTACTTAGCTTGTAAATATCAAAATAACTTTTCTAAATTCAAACAAGCTGATTTGGATAAATTAGTGGCAGAATTAAAATCAGGTAAGCAAATGGAAGAGTTAACAGAAAAGATGAAACTCTATAAATATTATTTTGAAGGCTACGACTCTGCCCTGCATGAATTTATAGGTGAATACCAAATTGAAATAAAAGGCTCTAATTCTACTGAAAAAAAGTTCGAAGAAAAGTATGGTTTGAAAGCTTTTTGTCCAATTGCCAAAGGCTATAGTTTTAGTCATTATGATGACTTTGGGGCCTCTAGATCTTATGGTTATAAAAGGGTACATTTTGGAAATGACCTTATGGGTAATATTGGCACTCCTGTTATTGCTGTAGAATCTGGTATTGTTGAAGCTGTTGGTTGGAATCAATATGGTGGTTGGAGAGTTGGCATTCGTAGTTTTGATAAAAAACGTTATTATTACTATGCACATTTGAGAAAAAACCATCCTTATGCTGAAAATATTAAAGAAGGGCAAATTGTTCAAGCTGGTGATGTTGTTGGATACCTTGGAATGACAGGCTATAGTACAAAAGAAAATGTAAATAATATAAATGTCCCTCACTTACATTTTGGTATTCAGCTTATTTTTGATGAAGTTCAAAAAGAAGGTCCAAATCAAATTTGGTGTGATTTATATGACCTAGTAAATTTCTTGCAAAGAAATCGTAGTGAGGTTTATAAAAGTAATCAAGAAACTAAAGACTATAGCAGAAAAATTGATTTTATTGATTCAAGCTTACCAGACTAATTAAGCAGTAGCCATAAAGCTACTGCTTATATTTTATTCTAAATTATCCGGTTCTTCTGTTTCGTCATATTCATACTCATATTCTATTGGCTCTGGTCTTGGAACTTTTGCATGCTTTGGTCTTGCTTTAGCTTGTGCAGTTACTATTGGTTCTTCATCTTTCTCTAATATCTCTTTTACTTGTTTTTTAATTTTCTCTTGATTTTTCATTTCTTCTTTTTTATTTTGCATACTTTTATTTAACATGCAATTTGCTTTTTCCATTAAATCTGGTACATAGTCTAGTAGTCTATCAATTGCTGAACAATGTTCTACTGGTAATAATTTAACATTATTTTGTTGAACTACTAAAAATGCAACTGGTGAAATAGAAACTCCTGCTCCACTTCCTCCACCAAATGGTAACCTATATTGTATTGCTTCCTCTTTTTCTCTCTTAGTGTATTCATCAATTGTTTCACCTTTAAACTCACTTCCACCTGCTGCAAACCCAAATCCAACTTTTGAAATTGGAATTATTATTATATTATTGCTAGTCTCAATAGGCTCTCCTATAATAGTATTTACATCTACCATATCTCTAATACTATTCATAGCTGTAAGCATAAGGTTTTCTATTGGATGTTGTTGATTGCTCATTTTTCTTCCTTCCTTTCTTTATTAAGACAAATATTATATTGATAATATGTACCATTTTTATCTCAATTATACAATTTAAGTTAATTTTGTATAAATTTTTATTATAATAAAGTGGTTTTATATTATAAATATATCTTTCTTTTTTTAAGCTCTTGGCCAAATATGGTAATGTTATTGATATTATTGACGCAATAGTTGCTACTAAAAACGAGGTTGTTATTGGGCTTATAACTCCTAAGTTTGCATCTAAATTTAAATATGAAATTTTAGGTTGTAATTTTGGTAGTTCTTTTAAGTCTTTTACTTTAAAATCTTTTCTAAACTTTTTGAAATCTAGTTTTTCCAATTGCATTTTTGAGTACATTTTTCTAACTTTTTTATCATTTAGTCTAAACCATATCCATTTAATTTTATTGCCTAAATATAACGAAAATATTATTGCATACTCATTTGTGTTTTTAGGTTTCATATTCGACACACTTAAGTTTTTTATTTGTATATGTAGTGTTGAGGCTATTATTAAAGTTATAATAGTTATTAGTAATACTAGTATTCCAAGCAAAATTAAAACTAATATCATGATAACCTCCTTTTGAAGTTATTTGATATTAGTTTTTCCATTTTTTCTATTTTTAAACAGTTTTTTTAGCCTTTTCTACAGTGATGTCTCCAAATAGTTCTTCTTGATTTGTAACCACTTTGCTTCTTCTTGATAGTTCTAAAAGTCCTGTAAAAGCTGTCATTACTTCTTGTTTGTTGCATTGTTTTAATGAAAATAGTTTATTGAATACAAATTTATTTTTACGAATAAGCTCTCTAAACATTACTTTTACTTTGCTCTCAACAGTATATGTATCAGTAATTGCAATCTTTTCAATATTCTTAGCATTTTGATTTAGTTTTTGTGCATTTTTTTCTATTACATTCTTATACATTTCAGAAATCATTTCTTTTGTGTATGTTGCTTCTAGTTTTTGTTTTGGCAATTCTATTACTTCTGGATTTTTAAATATTTTTTTAGAATTATTTTCTGCACATTCTTTCAAGGTTTTAGTAATTTCTTTATATTTTTTGTACTCTATAATCCTTCTTAAAAGTTCCTCTTCTGTTAATTCTTTTTCATCCTCAACATCATTTGGCAAAAGTGTTTTTGACTTTAAATATAATAACGTAGATGCCATTATTAAAAACTCACTTGCTATCTCTAAGTTAAGCTCTTCCATAGCATTTAAATATGCTATGTATTGGTCTGTAATTTCACTAATTTTTATATCACAAACGTCCATTTTATTTTTATCAATTAAGTGGCATAACAAATCTAGTGGTCCTTCAAAATTTTCCACCTTTACTTTATATTTATTTGTTTCTAATGTTAGTACGTTTTGCATATATTTCCCCTTATTCTAGTGTTTCAAATGCTTCTCTAATATTTTCTGAAGAGTAACCTTTTCTGTATAAAAACTGTTCAATTTCTTCTTTTTCCATTTGAGTTTGCTTTTTTATTATAATTTTTCTAGCACAATTTATTTCATATTCTAATATTTCGTCCTCATGATTTTCAAAATATGTGTCTATTATATCACTACTAAGTCCTTTTGCATATAGTTTATTTCTCATTTCTTTTATAGACAATGTATTTATAGCCATAAACTCATTAACTGCTCTCTCTATGTAGTTTTCGTCATTTATATATCCAATTTCTTTTAAATGTTCAATAACGTCTTCTAATAAGTTTTGGTCAACAGAAGAAGAGAACTTCTGAATTATTTCTCTTTCAGTTCTCTTCTTATACATTATATACTTTAATACTTTAGTTTTTAATTTATCAAATTCTTCTATATTATCGTACAATGTTTTCACCTATTATTCTTCATCATCTGATGGCTCAGTATCTTGTTCAGGATCGTTTTCTTCTTCACCTAAGCTTTTTTCAAAAGCTTTCTCATAGTTTGCTCTAATTTTTCCTTCTATCTCTTCAGCTACTTTTGGATTTTTAGCCAAGTAATCTTTAACATTTTCTCTACCTTGTCCAATTCTGTCTCCATTATAGCTAAACCATGAACCGCTTTTTTCTACTATATCTAAGTTAACAGCAGCATCTAGTATGTTACCTTCTTTAGAAATTCCTTTTCCATAGATTATATCAAATTCTGCCTCTCTAAATGGTGGAGCTACTTTGTTCTTAACTACTTTTACTCTTGTACGGTTACCTATAACTTCTCCATCTTGTTTTAAGCTTTCTACTCTTCTAATATCTAGTCTAACTGAAGAATAGAATTTTAAAGCTCTACCACCAGGTGTTGTTTCTGGATTTCCAAACATAACACCAACTTTTTCTCTTAATTGGTTTATAAATACAATTACACATTTTGATTTGTTAATTACACCTGCTAATTTTCTCAATGCTTGTGACATCAATCTTGCTTGAAGACCAACATGTGCATCTCCCATATCTCCATCAATTTCTGCTTTTGGTACTAAAGCTGCAACTGAGTCTACAACTATAATATCAAGTGCACCACTTCTAACTAAAGCTTCTGCAATTTCTAGTGCTTGTTCACCAGTATCTGGTTGAGAAACTATAAGTTCATCTATATTAACACCTAAATGTTTTGCATAAACTGGATCTAAAGCATGTTCTGCATCAATAAAAGCTGCTTCTCCACCCATTTTTTGTGCTTCTGCAATTAAATGTAATGCTAAAGTAGTTTTACCAGAAGACTCTGGTCCAAATACTTCTATAATTCTACCTCTTGGAATACCACCAATTCCTAAGGCTATATCTAAACTTAAAGCTCCTGTTGGTATAGCTTCTACATTCATTGCTGTGTAGTCCCCTAATTTCATAACAGAACCTTTACCAAATTGTTTTTCAATTTGTCCTAGTGCTGCTTCTAGTGCTTTCATTTTTTCTGAATTATCTTTACCCATTATTTATTCCTCCTAAATATTATAAACGTTTGTTTGTGTTTATTATATATTATTATTTTTATTTGTCAAGCATTTTTTATAAAATTTTTAAATTCTATTGTCTATACCAGTTAGAAAAATTGTAAAAAATGCTGTAACAGTTTGGCTTTACATCGCCCATTAAATCTGTAGAATATGCCACCATATCATTATTATAATATAAGCCTATATATGGAACTTCTTCATTGCAAATTCCAAAAATTTTAGCATATCTTTCTTTTAATTGCTCTTGATCTGTAATATTATTTATTTCATTTATAGCAGAAATAATTTCATCATTTTTATAATTAGATAAATTATTTTCTCCTAAGAAGTAGCTTAAATCTGGTGCTATTGAAGTATATACTCCAGTTAGTATCATTTCATAATCCTTATTATTTAGATATTGTTTATATTGTGAATCTGATACTTGTTTTACATTGATTTTTATTCCAAATAACTCTAATTGGTCTTGTATTGATTGTGCAACTTTAACCCTTTGACTATTACTTTTGCTTACAATAAAATCAATATTTATTGTTTTAGTAACTCCATCTATTTCTTTTTGCCAAAGTCCATATTCATATTTCCAACCTGCATTTTGTAAAATTTCTTTTGCTTTTTCAGTATTAGTTTTGTTAGATATTTCAATATCTTTTAATAAATAGCTGTTATTTATCAATGGATAATTTGCCACTGTAACTTTATTTTCTAAAGTTGACGTTACTATTTTTTCTTTGTCAATAACTTTGCTCATAGCTTGTCTTACTTCTGAATATTGTAAAATAGTATTTTGGCAGTTTAATGCTATATAGTCGTATTCTCTGTTTGCAAATACCTTTTTGTTATATCCCATACTTCCTATATATTCTTCTGCATTATTATTGCTAGTATGAATCAAATCAATACTTCCTAATTTAAATGCATTATATTCTTTTCCTCTAGTGTCATATAAATTTATATATATTGTTTTTATATTAGCATTTTCTGTATCTATGTTTCTCCAATTTTCATTTTTACTAAGTTCAATTTTGTCTGTTTGTAGCTTAGTAATTTTGTATTGCCCTGTTCCTAAAGGTATTGTATTTGAATTTAAGTTAGTTGATTTATATTGCTTTGATGATATTATAGGGAATATTAAGTTATATTCAAAAAATGGCTCTGTTTGTTTTAATTCAATTCTAACAGTATTTTCGTCCACAACTTCCACATCTTTTATATCCTTAACATTTGAATAATATACAGACTTTGTTTGGCTTTGTAGTTTAGTAACTGAAAATTTAACATCTTCTGCTGTAAACTTGCTTCCATCATGCCATTGTATATTTTCGTTTAGTTTAATTACATATGTTTTATCTCCAATTTTTGACCACTCTTTTGCTAAACATTCAGACACTTTGTAATCTTCGGTTATACTAAGTAATGGTTCAAATATAAGCTGGTCTATATAAATTGCTTCTTGGTTGTTAGTTACATATGGATGTATGCTATCAAAGTTTGAAATTCCAAGCCTTATATTGGTAATCATATCTACTGTTTGGTATGATATGTCTTTATTTTCTTGCTGTTCATCTTTTGTATTGTGTGTTACCCCATACACTATTCCAGCTATTATAAATAGTATAAATATTACAATTATAATTTTTAAAGATTTTGCTTTCATTGCACGCTCTCCTTTTGCTCCATAATTGTATAATATATTTTAGTCTTTTTCAATGATTTAAAACAAAAAGCACAAAAATATACTTAAATATATTTCTGTGCCCCTATATAAATTTAATTTTAAACTAAATTATTTTCTTGATTCAACAATCAGCTTAATGCCTGTTCTGTCCTCCCCTTCAACTTCTACCTCTGCAAATGCTGGTATACATACCAAATCCACTCCTGCTGGTGCTACAAAGCCTCTTGCTATTGCAACAGCTTTAACTGCTTGATTTAATGCTCCTGCTCCAATTGCTTGCATTTCTGCTTTGTTTGATTCCTTTACCAAACCTGCTATTGCTCCTGCAACTGAGTTTGGATTTGATTTTGATGAGATTTTTAAAACTTCCATTTTTGCCTCCTAAATTTTTATTTTTTGTTCTGTGAACAGTTATAGTTATATTACAATTTCCAAATTTTGTCTAGTGGTTTTTGGAAAAAAGTGGAAGTTTTTTCTTTCATTTTTTTACATTATTTGTCATTTTTGTGTCGAATTTATTCTATTTAATCAAAAGTCTTTCAACTTTTTCAGCTTTTCCTGTTTGGTCATTTAATTCAAATATGCATCCATTAAGCATACAAGAGCCTTCTGCCAACTTGTATCTTTCTGGTAATGATGTAACAAATCTTTTTACTGATTCTTCTACCCCCATACCAATAACCGAATTTACTGGTCCTGTCATTCCCAAATCAGTTATATATGCTGTTCCTTTTTCTGTTATTTGTTCATCCGCAGTTTGTACGTGTGTGTGTGTACCAAATAATATGTTTACTTTTCCATCTAAGAAATGTCTCATAGCAATTTTTTCAGCTGTTGCTTCTGCATGAAAATCTAATACTATTATATCTGCTTCTTTTGATAGTTTGTCAACTAAATTTTCTGCAACAGTAAATGGATTTTCTGATAGTACATTCATATCAGTTCTTCCAATTAAGTTCATAACAGCAATGTTTTTATCCTTACATTTGCATATTGCATAACCTTTTCCTGGTACTCCTTTAGAATAGTTTGCAGGTCTAATTAGCTTTGGATGATTTATAAACTGAAATATATCTTTTTTTGCCCAAGTATGGTTTCCCATTGTAACTACATCTATTGGTAATTTCAATAAATCATTCCAGTTTTTAAAAGTAATTCCCATCCCTCCTGCAACATTTTCTGCATTTACTATTACAAAATCTATTTGTGCTTCTTCTTTTAATTTTGGTAAAACTTGTTTTAATTTATCTAATCCATTTTCTCCTACTAAATCTCCAACTGCTAGTATTTTCATTTGCATCAATTCCTTTCTAGGATATGTTTTATATGGTATATTATAAACTTAATTGGTAAAGTTAGTCAAGTGGGAGTTAGAGTTATAACTTATTTAAGTAATTTTGGTTTTTATTGAAAATATGTAGAATAAATATTTGATATGTGTCGTTTCTGACTTCATATATGATAACAAAATTATTGATTAAAAGTTTTCTAAGATTTCTATTTTTAAATTTTGATTTAAATATTCTTGAATATCTTTCTGGTAGATATTGTAGGCTTAAAATTTTATTTCTTATTTTTTTATATTTTTCATTTGCAATTTTCGGCTCTTGAAGATTATCCGCTATGTATCTATAAATGTCTAATAATTCTTCTTCAAAAGCCTTTGTAGTTTTTATATTGTATTTATTCATTTATATTGTACTTCTCCTCCATTTCTTGAAAGAAATTTTGGGCTGGTCTATAGTTTCCATTTTCTATATCTGCTAGTCCTTTTTCTATTTTTTCATAAATGTCTTTTTTAAAGCTTTCGAAATCGTCAAATTTTTCATTGAAATGTTTATTAATTAAGTCTTCTATCCTCTTTTCTTCATATTGCTCATATGCTTCATTGCTTAATAATACTAAATCATTGTATCCATTTTTTGTAATATATATTGGTTCATTAGTTGCATGACACAACTTTGATATTTCATTATAATTATTTCTTAAATCTGCACAAGGTCTAATCAATGCCATTTAAAATTCCTCCTTTAAAAATATATACAGATTATATCAAAATTTTATCATTAGTACAATAGAAAATTTAATATTTTTTACTAAATTTCTAGCATTATGTAGAAATTTAGTATATAATTGTAATGTTCATGCGAATATGCTGGAACTGGCAGACAGGCACGTTTGAGGGGCGTGTGCAGTATTGCGTGTGGGTTCAAGTCCCACTATTCGCACCAAATTTGTTTTAGGGGGAATATTATGAAAGAAGAATTTTTATTATTATTACAATCTGTTCAAAGAGAAGGTATGGACAAGTTACTTACATATATAGAAAAAACTGATTTTTTTAAAGCACCTGCTAGTACAAGATTTCACGGAAATTATGAAGGTGGCTTATTAGAACATAGTTTAAATGTTTATCATTTATTAAAAGAGAAGTTATCTCACAAACCATATAGTGATATTGTTAAAGCATCTGATGAAACAATTATTTTAATTACCTTGCTACACGACTTTTGCAAAGCCAATTATTATACAGTTGATTATCGTAACAGAAAAAATGAAGATGGTATTTGGGTAAAAGAGCCATATTATACAGTTAATGATACTATTCCATATGGTCATGGTGAAAAATCTGTAATGATGATTACTAAATTTATTGACTTAACTTTAGAAGAAATGTACTGTATTCGTTGGCATATGGGATTTACAGAACCAAAGGAATTATATAATACTATTAGTACTGTTTACGAAAGATACCCTCTTGCTTTAGCTTTACATGAAGCTGATTTGGAAGCAAGTTATATTCTTGAAGGTAGAAAAAAATAATTATGAAATTAACATATGTAAATTCAAGTAAATATTCTAATGTTAAAGAGGTCTTGAAGGCGGAGTTTTCTATGTCTGATAGGCTTCTATTAAAGTTGAAAAAATTAGATAAAATTTATTTAAATGGCAATGTTACTTCTGTGAATCATTCAGTTCTTGAAAATGATTCAATTGAATGTTACCTAGATTATGAAGAAGATAACTCAAATATTGTACCTACTGAAATGCCTCTTAACATTATATATGAAGATGAAGCTTACATAGTTGTAAGCAAGAATGCTGGTATTCCTGTTCATCCTTCTATGGATCATTACACAGATAGTCTTTCTAATGGAATTGCTTTTTATTTTAATCAAATTGGTTTAAAGAAGAAAATTAGACCTATTAACAGACTAGATAAAGATACTTCTGGTATTGTTATATTTGCTAAGAATGAGTATATTCAAGAATGTTTGGTTAGACAAATGAAGTCTAAGGAGTTTATAAAAAAGTACATTGCTGTTGTTGATGGCAATTTAGATAATCTCGAGGGAACTATAAATGCTCCTATTGCCAGAAAAGAAGGTAGTATTATCGAAAGATGTGTTAGTGCAACTGGCGATATTGCTATTACTCATTATAAAGTTCTAAAAAGAGAACCTGATTTTGACATAGTTGAATGTATCTTAGGAACTGGCAGAACTCACCAAATTCGTGTTCATTTTGCTTATTTAGGTCATAGTTTATTAGGTGATACATTGTATGGTACAAGCTCAAATTTAATAAATAGACAAGCTTTACATGCTTATGAAGTTGAATTTATACACCCACTTTCAAAGAAAAAAGTAAAATATATTGCAACTGTTCCTGAAGACTTAAATAAACTTATGGAAAACGCGTAGGCACTTACCTACGCGTTCTTCATTTAATATAGTAAATCTATAAGCCGGGTTCTGTCATTTAAGATAGTCATTTATCTACTACTTATATTACTATAAGTCTCATGCCACCAAATTGGAAGATGACGAGTAGTCTTAGCCTTCCTGCTCGGTGTTGCTCCAGATGGGGTTTACACTGCCTAATATGTCACCATATTAGCGGTAGGCTCTTACCCTGCCTTTTCACCCTTACTGTATAAATACAGCGGTTATTTTCTGTTGCACTTTCCTTAAGGTTACCCTCACTGGACGTTATCCAGCATCATTACTCTATGGAGCCCAGACTTTCCTCGTACGCAGCCTTTCGGCTTTGCTATACGCGACTATCCAACTTACTACCTTTCTATTATACAACATTTTTATTCAAAATTCAAACTTTTTGGCTTGTTTTGTCATAAATTCGCTATTGTAGAACAAATGTCGTTTTGTGAATAATATTTTTACTCTGTCCTTAGTGCAATTACTGGATCTTTTTTAGAGGCTGCTCTTGCTGGTATTATTCCTCCAATTAAAGTTAGTATTACGCTTAGTATAATTAAAATTATTGCATTCATAGGTGTTAAAGCTGCATTAAGTGGTATGTTTCCGGTAAAGTGATGTAGTACAGTATTTATAATTGGTATAAGTATATATGTTATTCCTATTCCAAATAGTCCTGATAGTAAGCCTATAATAAATGTTTCTGCATTAAATATTGAAGAAATATTATGCTTTGATGCACCAATAGCTCTTAGTATTCCAATTTCTTTTGTTCTTTCATATACTGAAATGTATGTTATTATTCCTATCATTATTGATGATACTACTAGCGAAATTGATACAAATGCTATAAGCACATAAGTAACTGCATTTACTATTGTTTTCACAGAGTCCATAAGTATTCCAGTAGTGTCTGTATATTTTATTTCTTTTTCTTCTTCAACTGTATCATTGTATGAATTTATAAATTCTTTAAAATGTTCTTTTCCATCAAAACTGTTAAAGTAAAAAGAAATATATGTTGGCTCTTCTTTATCTTGGTAGCCTAAAGAAATCAAGTTTGTTTTTGCATTTGTTTCCGTTTTTGATACCATTGCTGTTACTATCCTTGTAATTTCTTCTTCAGTCATTTTTAATTTAAATGCACTAGCTATTTTATCTTGGTCAACATTAAATGATGATGCAATACTTGTTGTCAAATTTGTTGTAAGCTCTCCTACTTTTGTTAATATTGCCTTTTTCATTGTTGCTTCTGTCATTGCTCTTGCCATTGTTTCTATTGTTGCCTGTATAGCTGTATTACCTGTATAAGTTGTAATTGCTTGTGTTACAATTTCTGGATAAACCACAGCTGTTGGATTTGTAGGGTCTTGTGTTAATGATGGATTTATTGCATAAAATGAGTTTATATAAATTTGCAATAATCCTTTTAATAATCCAGAATATGTGGTTTTGAAAGTGACTTTAGGTATAACATATTTTGTTTCTAATTCTTTCAATATTTTTTCCGCTTCACTTGTACCTAAATAATTGCTAACCACATTTTCTATGTCATTTAAACTTACATTTCCTGTTATACTGTTAAACATTCCATTTGCTAAAGTATTAAGACTTGTTGCAAAGTTCTCTTTTGCTGGTGTTATATCAGTAGTAATTGAATTATTTATTTCTGACATATACCCTTCTGTTTGTTTTTGTAAAGTTTTTTGATCTAATTTTATATCAAATGCACTTTGTAATTTTTGTGAATCAACACTAACCAAATCCGCAAAATCTAAATCTAGTTTATTTGACTTATCATCAAATTTTGAACCTGATATAACATCTATTTTATCATTTTCTATTTGTTTTTTAACTATCTCTGTATCCTTTGAATAATCAATAATATTGTCTATTAGTTTGCTAGTATATACAACACCTGGACTTAGTGCCATTGTTGTTACTCCTGCCTTAGGACATACAACACCAACAATTCTTAGGTTAATTCCATTATCATATAGCTTTTGCAAATACTTATCATCTTCTGTCATGTCTTCATAAACATCATATCTGCTATTATATTTATATTTGTCTGTTGGCATTATTAGTTTAAACTCTAATTTCATTAAATCTTCATATGATAAGGTAAATGGCTCATTGTTTAGTTCTACCTTTTCTCCACTCATTACTTTTGCAACAATATCTGTTAATTCTTTGGTGTCCCTTAATCCTAAAGAATATACTAATAAATCTGATATGCTATTAGGTTCTGATAACACAAGTACCATTTCATCATACTCTTGTGGCCAATGCCCTGCTAATACCTCATATGAATTATTTAAAGTTTGTTTATCATCTATCATTTGTGAAAACACTGATGCCATTGATGAATATGAGCTTAACATGCTTGAACCATATATTGAGTTAAATAAGTTATTTGGATTTAGTTGTGCTATTTCTCCTGTGGCATCTTTGGTATATATCAATGGATCTATGCTATAACTATATTTTACCGTTGAAATATCTTTTTCAATTTGATTATAGTTCGTTTCTAGATATTTCTTGAAACTTTTTAGGTCATTTGTACTTATGTTAGATAACATTGTAGAAAGGTATTGTTCCTCTTTTACTTCATTTGAATTGTTGTTTTCACTGTTGCTAGTAGTCATTGAAAGTAGCATACCTGTAATATCACTTGTTTTTTGCATAATTGTTAATGGATATGAGGTTAATGTGCTTTCTTGTATATGGTCAACATAGTTTTGAAATCCATTTGACACAGACTGTATAAGTGCAATTCCAATTATTCCAATTGAACCTGCAAAAGCCACCAATATTGTTCTTCCCTTTTTTGTCAATAAATTGTTTAGGCTTAGTCTAAATGCTGTCCAGAATTTCATCGAGGTTTTACCTATTTTACTGTTTCTTTTAACTTCCTTTTGTTCTATGTTTGTTATAGGGTTTGAATCTTCTGTAATAAGTCCATCTAGTATTTTTATAATTCTTGTAGAATATTTTTCTGCAAGTTCGGGGTTATGTGTAACCATTATAATTAACTTGTTCTTAGAAATTTCTTTTAAAATTTCCATTACTTGCACACTAGTTTTTGTATCTAATGCTCCTGTTGGTTCGTCTGCTAATATTATTTCTGGATCATTTACTAATGCTCTAGCTATTGCAACTCTTTGCATTTGACCACCAGATAATTGATTTGGCTTTTTATATATTTGATCTTTTAATCCAACATCTTCTAATGCTTTTATTGCTCTTTGTTTTCTTTCTTTTTTTGATATGCCACCTATAGTTAGCGCTAGTTCAACATTTGCTAGTACTGTTTGATGTGATATTAAATTATAGTTTTGAAAAACAAATCCGACTTTGTAATTTCTATATGCGTCCCAGTCTCTATCTTTAAAATCCTTAGTTGATTTATTGTCTATTATTAAGTCTCCACTTGTGTATCTATCAAGTCCGCCAATCACGTTTAATAAAGTGGTCTTTCCACAACCACTTTGACCTAATATTGACACAAATTCTGCTTCTCTAAATTCTATATTTATTCCTTTTAAAGCCTCAACTCTTTCGTCACCCATTTCATAGGTTTTAGTAATACTTTTTAACTTTAACATTTACTTATCCTCTAATCATTTTTATCACTGATTTATTCTAACATAGTTATATCAAATTCTCAATGTTTTTATGCATAAAGAATGTAAGTACTTTTTAATACTTACATTCTTAATCTATCTAGACATATCATCTATTTCACTTTGTAATTTTTGAATTTGTGCTTTTCTTTTAGCGATTTCTGCTTGTTTTTTTGCTTCAATTGATTCTCTAAGTTCTCTTCTACGATTTACCATTAGTTCTGAATTATGAGATGCTTGTCCAACTATCATTGAGAAGATTTTTTTATATCCTTCCTCTGTTTCTTTCACTCCACCTATGTATTTACCACAAGGTCTTTCTGGATTTTCCTTTAGACCTTCCTCAAGATATTTATTTACCCTATTTTGTTCTAGTAAATTTTTCATTACTGTTACGCAATATTTTTCATCTGCTTCTAATAATGCTGGATCAATTTGTGCAAGTACTCCTTTATATGCTTTTGCACTTAAACTTTCGCCTTCACCTACAAATACAGCATCATCTCGATTATACCATGAAACTAAACAGTTTTGTACTGCTTGATTTGCAAGTACTACTGGTCTATTTCCTACAACTAATCTTGTAGAATCATACAATTGACCTACTTTTATTTTATTATCATAAAAGTCAATTTGTAATCTTCCATCTTTAGTTGTACTATATTCTATTTCATATTCTTTTTGTGGTTTTTGAGTTTCGTTTTTCATTTCTGGTGATTTCTTTTTTAACATATCTAATAATCCCATAATTCTCAACTCCTTATATACCATATTATACCATATGTTCGAAAAAACTGCAAACTCCGCCATTTCTTTGTGACTAAGGGTAACTATGGGGACGGGGTCAAAAAGCACCCAATTATGATTTTTTGTTAGCCATATTTTTGTAATTGGGTGCTTTTTGACCCCGTCCCCATAGTTACCCTTAGTCACTCATACTTTTCAATTTTTAAGACATTCTCAAAAATAATTAACATATTTTTATGCATAAAGAAGTTCAAGAATCTATAATCTATAAATTCTTGAACTTTTTAAATTATTCATCTTTTCCATATTTCTCATCATATTCTTTTTGTGCATCAACAGCTTCTAAGAATGCTACTTTTGCTTCTTCTGCTGCAAGTAATGCTAAAGTTACACATTGTTCTGCATATTCTAATTCATTATCAATATATTTAGATAATTTCTCTTTGTCATATGCTTCTTTTCTTTCTTGAATATTTTCTTTTGCCACTTTGAAGTTCATTTGAGCTCTTAATAATTCACTTGAAATTTTGCTTTTTCCTCTTTCTGATGCAATTCTGCATTGCTCTTTTGCAGCTTCTAGACCGCTTTGTGCATCTTTCATTTTTGCTGATAATACATCTTTTGCTTCCATTCCTGCTATTATTACTGTATCTGTTCCATCTTTAATTTTTGCGTTTAACTCCTTCATTTTTGCATTAAATTCTTCCATTTTTTGTTTTCTTTCTTCTTTGTCCATAATCAATTACCTCCTAAAATAATTTACTTACTAATATATACCATAACATTGTGAACATTTTGTGAATTTAACAAGATATCTTTGGGTGACTTTGGGGACGGGGTCAAAAAGCACCCAATTGCCAAAAAATATGTTTAACAAAAAAATTTATAATTAGGTACTTTTTGACCCCGTCCCCAAAGTCACCCAACTATAATTTCCATCTTGCTCATTAGGTTTCTATATTCTATGAAAAATATTTCTTTGTCTTGTAATCCTACTGCTTTTTTTAGTTCATTTATCGAGATATAGCATTGGCTCATAGTTGCTTGGTTTGTATAATCATTTGTTACTGTGTTTAATAAATTTGAAAATATTTTTTCTGCAGTTGCTAGTTTTGCATTTGCTTCGTTCCATTTTCCATTTGTTACATCTGTATATGCTGCTACAGAATTGTATTGAATTGTTAATATATCTGTTTTTCTAGTGTCTTTATCATATGCTTTTCTATATTCTAATATTTTTCCATATATTCCTGTTATTTCATTCATTGCATTTGCCTTGTTTTTGGCTTTTACTGCTTGAGTTGCTCTATTTAGTCCATCATTAAAAGTTAATATTGCATTATTATCAATGTTTAAACTGTATAAGTCAATGCTCACAGTGTTCCATACTTGATATATTTGCTCCACTTCTGTTTCAATTTTATCCCATTTTGCATCATATTTACCATCATTTTTTAATATTCCATTTTGAACTGTATCTGTTTTATTTTCTACTTTACTATTTTGCTGCAAATTATCATTTCCCTGTGTTTTGTTTTTGTCTGCTTGATCACCCAAGTTTGTGTTTATATTAGTTTGTATTTTAGGCTCTGTTTCTTGAAGTCTATTATCTCCAATAGTAAGGCCATTAAAATCTCCAAGCATTGTTACAAAATATTGATTTAAATACATCAATTCTTGTGTAACTTTATCTTCTATTTTATTGTCATTACTATCTCCTTTTGCATAAGCAACTAAAGAAGATAGAATTATAATTGTTATAATTACTGCAATTATCATAATTATTATTGTTCTTTTCATAATTTCCACCTTTCTAAGCATATTATTTGCAAAAAATTGCCTTTTATTCTTAAGTATAATTATTTTTATTTTTTTAATACTAATTATGAAGGAGATTTTTTTATGAATGCAATTGTTAAATTGTATAGTACTAAAAGTGGCGAAATTTTTAAATTTTTGCAACATTTTTCCAAAGACATTAGTTCTATTGATGATGATTTATTGTGGCAAAAAAATTATGAAAATCCTATTGAAATTGCTGATATTATTAGTGCTTTGCTTGAAAACGATTATGATATAAATATGTGGATTAGTTTGGATAAGGGTGTTTTTATAAATGTGACTGAGTATAATGCAGATGACATTATTAGATATTTATTTGAAAGATATCCTTATTAAATTAAGCACTTTTTTATTTTTTATTCATAAAATCTACTAGAAAGGTGTGATTTTATGAGTAATATAAAGTTAGCAGTTGTTGGTGCTACTGGTCTTGTGGGTCAAACAATTATTAAAGTTTTAGAAGAAAAAAAACTACCTATTAGTGAATATACTTTTTTTGCTTCTAGTAGATCTGCTGGAAAAGAAATTAATTTTTTGGGTAAAGATTACAAAGTGCAAGAGTTAACTCAAAATTCTTTTGATTCCGGTTTTGATTTTGCAATTTTTTCTGCTGGTGGAAGTGTATCAAAAGAGTTTGCTCCAATAGCAGTTTCTAAAGGTTGTACAGTTATTGATAATAGCAGTTGTTTTAGAATGGATAAAGATGTACCTTTAGTAGTGCCTGAGGTTAATTTTGAAGATACTAGAAATAATAACGGAATTATTGCAAACCCTAATTGTTCCACAATACAAGCTGTTGTTGCATTAAAGCCTTTGGATGACAACTATGGTATAAAAAGAATTGTGTATAGTACATATCAAGCTGTCTCAGGTGCAGGATATAAAGGTGTGGAAGATTTAAAATCAGGAATTCAAAGCTACAATAGTGAGTTATCTGTTTTAGAAAATCAAGCTCAAGATTACGAATTGCAAAAATTCAAGGTTCCTATTTTCAGTAATTGTATTCCTCATATTGATGTGTTCTTAGATAATGGTTATACAAAAGAAGAAGAAAAAATGATAAATGAGACTAGAAAGATTTTAGGCAAACCTAATTTAAGAATAACTGCAACCACAGTTAGAGTTCCAGTTTTAAATAGTCATAGTGAAGTTATAAATGTGGAGTTTGAAAAAGACTTTAAACTTAAAGAATTAAAGCAAATATTAAAGCAATCTCCCGGTATTATTTTAAAAGATGATTATCCTACTACTTTAGATACTAATAATCAAGATAATGTATTTATAGGTAGAATTAGAAGAGATTTCAGTGTACCATCTGGTATTAATTTATGGGTAGTTGCTGATAACTTAAGAAAAGGTGCTGCTAGTAATGCTGTTCAAATTTTAGAAAGATTACTAATAGACTAAAAAGAAAAGAATTTCTAGTAGGTTATTCTACATAGAAATTCTTGTTTTTTAATCTTTTTCTAACATTATTGTTACTGGTCCATCATTTTGCAACGAAACTTGCATATATGCAGCAAATTGACCTGTTGCAACTTTTTTGATATTTTGTTTTTTGCATTGCTCTACAAAATATTCATAAAGTTCATTTGCTAAATCTGGTTTTGCAGCATTTATAAAGCTTGGTCTATTTCCATGGCTTGTATCTGCATAAAGTGTAAATTGTGATACTATCAATAGTTCGCCATCTATATCTTTTATAGACAAGTTCATTTTCTCATTTTCATCTTCAAAAACTCTTAAGTTAATTAGTTTTTGTACTAGAAAATCTGCAGTTTCTTTGGTATCTGTTGGTGCTACTCCAAGCAATACCATAAAGCCTTGTCCTATTTCTCCAATTGTTTTACCTTCAACAACTACATTAGAATTTTTTACTCTTTGTACTAATAATCTCATATTCTTCTCCTTACTCTGCCTTTTTTTCACGTGTCATTAACTTTGTTACAGCTTCTCTTGGTTCTAATCTATTGTATAGAATATCATAAACTGCATTTACTATTGGCATTTCTATATTATATTTTTGTGCTAATTTATATGCTGCCTCAATGTTGTCAACACTTTCAATTGTCATTCCAACTTCTTTTCTAGTTTCTTCTAGAGAAAGTCCTCTGCCTATACATCTTCCAGCTTTTCTATTTCTACTGTGTTCACTCATACATGTTACAATTAAATCTCCTAAACCAGATAGACCATAAAATGTATTGTGCTCTCCACCCATTGCAACTCCTAGTCTTGAAAGTTCTGTTAGCCCTCTTGATATTAAAGCTGCAAATGTATTATCTCCTAAGTTTAATTCTGCTACAATTCCTGCACAAAAGGCTATTATATTTTTTAGTGCTCCACCTAGTTCAACACCTTGAATGTCATTGCTTGTATATACTCTCATTGTTTCATTCATAAATGTGTCTTGAACTAAATATTGCACGTCATAGTCTTTAGATGCTGCAACAATTGCTGTTGGTATTCCTAATGAAACTTCTTCAGCATGACTTGGCCCTGAAAATGCTCCTATTTTTACATTTGTTAGTTCCTGTTCTGCTACATCACTTAGTGTTGATAAACTTTCAAGTTCAAAACCTTTTGAACATATAACTACTGATTGATTTGTAATGTATTGTTTATATTGATTTAACGTATTTCTAAAGAATTTTGATGGTGTAACATGTAATATCAAGTCTGAACCTTCTACTGCTTCTTTTATGTCTGTTGTGCAATATATATTTTCTGGCATCGTTGCCATTGGCAAAAACATACATTTTCTTTCTTTATTTATCAAATCAGCTTCTTCCTGGGCAAATGACCATATTTTAACATTATGTCCCATTTCAGCTGCATGTATCGCTAATGCACAGCCCCAACTTCCACTTCCAATTATACAAATATTTTTCATTTTCAATTTCCTTTCTACTTAAAGCTTATTTTATTCTCTGTTCCATTAAGAATTCTTTGTACATTAGCTCTATGATTAAATATAACTAGTAAAGCTATGATAATGCTAAATACTAAATAACTCCAATTGCTATTACTTGTTGGAACAATATAGTTTTGATTTATAAATGCTACTAATACTGGGAATAGTATTCCTGCTGCAATTGACCCCACTGATACCATTCTAGTTAATGCTATTAAAACTAATGCAAAAACTAAACAAATTAGTCCTATTTGCCAGTTTGTTATTAATAAAACTCCTAATGCTGTTGCAATACCTTTGCCACCCTTAAATTTGAAAAAAATTGGGAATGTATGACCTAATATTACAAATATTCCAGCTAGTTGTACTAATAAAGCATTTAAATTATTATCTAAACTTTTTGTAATTTTTCCTATTAAAACTGCTATTAAAATTGATACTACACCTTTTAATATATCACAAATTAGTGTAATAACTGCTGCTTTTTTACCAACGGCTCTTAGCATATTGGTTGTTCCTGCATTTCCACTTCCCTTTTCTCTAATATCAAATCCAGCCATTTTTTTGCTAATTATAATTGAAAAATTTATACTTCCTATTAAATATGCAATTAATGCAACTATTATGCATGTTGCCATAAAAATCACTCTCCTTTGTTACTCTTTTTCACTTTTTTCTCTTACTATCATTCTTATTGGTGTTCCAGTTAGTCCAAATTCTTTCCTTATTTGATTTACTAAATATCTTTCATAAGAAAAATGGAATAATTCTTTATCATTTACAAATACCACAAATGTTGGTGGTTTTGTAGTAGCTTGTGTCATATAGAATATTTTTAATCTTCTTCCTTTATCTGTTGGTGGTTGCACAATTGTTACTGCTTCACTTAATACGTCATTTAAAACTGAAGTAGATACTCTTAATGCATTTTGGCTTGCAACCATATTTATCATTTCATATAGTTTGTTTACTCTTTGTCCTGTTTTAGCTGATATGAACATTATTGGCGCATATGATAAATATGACAATTTGTTGTATACGTCTTTTTTGTAGTTTTCCATAGTTTGGTTATCTTTTTCTACTTCGTCCCACTTATTTACAACAATTATTACGCCTTTGCCAGCCTCATGTGCCTCTCCAGCTATTTTAGCATCTTGAGCTGTTACTCCTTCATTTGCATCTAACATTAAAATACATACATCAGCTCTTTCTACTGCTAGCAAACTTCTCATAACACTATATTTTTCTAGATTATCATTAACTTTACTCTTTCTACGAATACCCGCCGTATCAATAAATACATATTTTCCAAATTCGTTTTGAAATTTAGAGTCAATTGCATCTCTTGTAGTTCCTGCAATATCACTTACAATTACTCTATTTTCTCCAAGTATTTTATTTACTAATGAAGATTTACCCACATTTGGTTTTCCAATAATCGCTACTTTGATAACATCACTGTCATCTTCATCCTCTGTTTGAGGTGGAAGATTATCATATATGGCGTCCAGAACATCTCCTATGCCTTTTGCATTAACTGAAGACACTGCATGTGGATCACCTATTCCTAGATTATAGAATTCATATAATTCATCAGGGGTTTTTCCAAATGTGTCTGATTTATTACATATCAAAATTATTGGCTTTTTTGATTTTTTAAGCATTAGTGCAATATCATGGTCTGCTGCTGTAACTCCTTGTTTTATATCTGTTATAAATAGAATTACATCTGCAATTTCTATTGCCATATCTGCTTGTCTACGCATTTGAGAAAGAATGATATCATCAGACTCTGGCTCAATACCTCCAGTATCTACTAAAGTAAAGTTTCTACCTCTCCAATTTGCATCAGCATAAACTCTATCTCTTGTAACACCTGGTGTATCTTCAACTATTGATATTCTCTTTCCAACTACATAGTTAAAAAATGTAGATTTTCCTACATTTGGTCTTCCTATAATTGCAACTGTTGGTTTACTCATTTCTTCATTCCTTTCTTGATTTTAATAAGTTTAAAAAGAATTAGTATATTGCGAGGAAAAGTACATTAAAAAGGCAAAGGCGCATACTCTTGTATGTTGCTGAGGCTGTTAAGGCTTTGCCTGTTACAGCGTCAGTATGCAGTAGCAACTGCGTTTTTAATGTGCTTTGACAAAGCAAGATGCTGATTATTTTTAAACTTTAGTATGTAAGTTTTCCTTCTAATAAATCATCATTTTGAATCCACTCATCCACGTCAACTTCAATATATTCTGTTTCACTAGTCCTTACTATAACTTTCTTAATTCCACTATTTATAATCATTTTTCTACACATTTGACATGAATTAGCTCCCGGATCATATTCACCATTTTCTACTTTAAACAATGATAAATATAAAGTACCTCCAAGCATGTCTTTTCTACTTGCACTAATTATAGCGTTTTGTTCTGCATGTACGCTTCTACAAGCATCATACCCACCATGTCTAATATCTGGGAAACATTTCTTTTTTACGCAGTATCCTAAATCTATACAATTTTTTCTTCCTCTTGGTGCACCATTATATCCAGTAGAAATTATTTCATCATTATTTACTATTACACATCCTACTTTTTTTCTTAGGCAAGTACTTCTTTCTGCTACTGATTTTGCTATATCTAAATAATAATTATTTTTATCAATTCTAGCATTCATATTACTAAATTTCCTTTTTATAATTTCGTATATATTTTATCATACTCTGTCAAATAATGCTATTATATTTAGTAAATTTTTTAATGCATAATGTACCAGATTTCTTTATGCCAAATGACATGACAGCAAAATAGCATAGCTTAAAAGCTATGCTATTATTGATTTTACTCTTCTGATTTTGCAACTACTTCTTTTCCATCATAGTATCCGCAGTTTGGACATACTCTATGTTGTAATACTTTTTCATGGCAATGTGGACAATCAACTAAATTTTGATTTTCTAATTTCCATGTAGATCTTTTTAAATGTGTTCTTGCTTTTGACCATCTTCTTTTTGGTTGTGCCATTTCTAATTCCCTCCCTTGATTGCTTTTTCTCTGTAATCTATATTTTAATTTATTACCTAAAAATTGATACTATAAAATTATACTAACTTTTTTTGTATTTGTCAACTGCTTTGCCATTTTTATTGTTAATTTTTAGCAAACTTTTTATTTATGGCTTGTTTTATTGCAAATATAAATAATAAAATAATTCCACCAATTAAAAATACATCTGACAAATTACAATTCATCGAATTTGCAATATTAATAAAATCTATTACATAGCCTCTAAATAGAATATCAATTAGATTTCCTATTGCTCCTGCTAATATTAGCATTAGAGATAATATTATATTATTTTTTGCTTTGCTATATCTTTTTACTAAATATATAACAATTGGAATTATAATTATTATGCTTTCTAAGGCAATCACTGAGATTTTTATTCCATTTGTAATTTCAAATATTGTTCCTTCATTTTGCCAATAGTATATTTTCAAAACATTTGGAATAAGTTCCATATTTTTATTTATAAATAACACCTTTGTTAGTTGGTCTAATATTAAAGCAATTATTCCAATAATAATTGATGTTCTTTTTTTCATTGCTTATTCCTCCTTTGTAGCGTTTATCTTAAGTAATTTAAATATTTCTACAATAACAATTGGCATAAATACTAATATAACTGTCTCTAAAATATTCATTGCTGGTAATACTGGTATACTAAATATATTTCTTAATACTGGTACAAATAATACTATAAGCATTAGTCCTGCAGATACAGCTGTTGCAAGTATTAGTTTGCTGTTATTAAATATTCCTGTTTTGAATATAGATTTTTTGTTGTTTCTAATATTAAATACATGTACTAATTCTGAAAGTGCTAAAACTGTAAATGCCATTGCTTGCCCTATTTCCACTTTGACTTCTTCTGCAGATAATGTTCTTACAATTCCATTTGCTTCTGTTATATTTACAACTGGTAACTCATTTTCTGGTGTTGCTAAACCAATTATAAATGCAACAAGTGTAAGTACACCAATCATAATTCCTTGGTATATTACTCTAAAAGTCATTCCTTTTGTAAATACACCTTGTTTTGGTTTTAATGGCTTTCTATTCATAATGTCTTTTTCTGCTGGGTCAACTGCTAGTGCTAATGCTGGTAATGAGTCTGTTACCAAGTTTATCCACAATATATGAATTGGTAATAATGGGGTAATTAAATTTACATCTATGTTAAACCATTTGCTTAAAAGTGGGGTCATTAAAATTGCTACAAATAATATGATTATTTCTCCAACATTGCTTGATAGTAAAAACTGAATTGCTTTTAATATATTATCATATATACGTCTTCCTTCTTCTACTGAAGATACTATTGTAGCAAAGTTATCATCTGTTAATATAACATCTGCCGCTTCTTTTGATACATCAGTACCAACTATTCCCATTGCACATCCTATATCTGCTGTTTTTAATGCCGGAGCATCATTTACTCCATCACCAGTCATAGCAACAATTTCTCCATTTGTTTGCCAAGCTTTCACTATTCTTACTTTATGTTCAGGTGAAACTCTTGCATACACACTATATTTTCTAACATTTTTTATCAAGTCTTCATCTGACATTTCTTCAAGTTCACTACCTGTAATTGCTTCATCCTCATTTTCTAAAATTCCTAAAGCTTTAGCAATTGCAATTGCTGTAATTTTGTGGTCACCTGTAATCATTACTGTTTTAATACCTGCTGTTTTACATTTCTCTACTGCGTCTTTTACTTCTTCTCTTGGTGGATCTATCATTCCAACCATACCAACATAAGTCAAATCACTTTCAATAGTTTTCATTTCTTCATCTGTTGGCTCATAGTCTAATTCTTTATATGCCATTGCCAATACTCTAAGTGCACTTTTAGCCATTTCTTCATTTTGTTTTGCAATTTCTTTTTTATATTCATCAATGTCAGTATTTACATTTCCATTTATAACATAGCTATTACATCTGCTTAATAGTTCATCTACTCCACCTTTTGTATATACCATATATTTATTAGGAAATAGATGTACTGTTGTCATAAGCTTTCTGTCAGAATCAAATGGTAATTCTTTTACTCTTTCATATTTTTCTAGAATTGGTGGTTGAAAATCTAGTTTAAATCCCATATCAATTAAAGCTGTTTCAGTTGGATCTCCAGTAAGTTTTCCATCTGATACTTTTGTATCATTACAAAACATACTAATATATGTTAATTTCTCTAGTTCATCACCTAAATTATCTATATCTATATCATCTAAGTCTACTAACTTATTGTTATAAAATACTTTTTTAACTGTCATTTTATTTTGTGTTAATGTTCCTGTTTTATCTGAACATATAACTGTTGTACTTCCTAATGTTTCTACTGCTGGAAGTTTTTTAACAATTGCATGTTTTTTAACCATTCTTTGTACACCAATTGCTAATACGATTGTAGATACAGCTGCCAAGCCCTCTGGTATAGCCGCAACAGCTAAACTTACTGCAGTCATAAACATTTCTATTGGTTCTTTGCCATATAATAAACCTATTATAAAAATTATTACACAAATTACTATTGCTACAATTCCAAGTGTTTTACCAAGTTTATTTAACTTTTGTTGTAATGGAGTTTCTGTATCTTCGACTTCATTTATCATTCCAGCTATTTTTCCAACTTCAGTATTCATACCTGTTGCAACAACAATACCTCTGCCTCTACCATAAGTAATTAGGCTTGAGGAAAATAACATATTAGTTCTATCTCCTAAACCTATTTTTTCATCATTTATTACATTGGTATTTTTATCAACTGGAACTGACTCACCTGTTAAAGATGCTTCTTGTGCTTTTAAATTAGCAGATTCTATAATTCTTAAATCTGCTGGAACATAATCTCCAGTATCTAGAATTACAATATCTCCTGGTACTAATTCTTTTGATGGTATTACAGCTACTTTTCCATTACGAATTACTTTAGTAACATGTGAACTTAATTTTTGTAAAGCCTCTAATGACTTTTCTGCCTTACTTTCTTGTGCCACTCCAATAATTGCATTTACAATTACAACTATTAAAATAATAATTGAATCTGTTATTCCTTCACCCTGATAATATCCTACTGCTCCAGAAATTACAGCTGCAATTATTAAAATAATAATCATAAAGTCTTTAAATTGTTCTAAAAATTTAACAATTAAACTCTTTTTCTTTTTAGCCTGTAATTCATTTAGCCCGTAAATTTCTCTTTTTTCCTTTACTTGTTCATCAGATAATCCTTGAGTCCCTACTTTTAACTCTTCTTTAACTTCTTCAATGCTTTTATTAAACCACTGTTCTTCCATTTTTCTTCTCCTTTGCAATATTTTACCACTTAGCTTTTATTTAATTCATTGTAAATTATATTTTATTTTGTAAAAAATAGCAATAGTTTTATTTTTATGATATAATTTTTAAAAGTTTTATAGGAGGAATATTTATGTCAGTAGAAAGAGTAAAAGAATATTTAAAAAAATATAATATGGAAGATAGAATAATAACTTTCAATTCTTCTAGTGCCACAGTAGCTTTAGCTGCTCAGGCCCTTGGTTGTGAAGAGGCTAGAATTGCAAAGTCTTTATCTTTTAGACTTGGAGAAAATACTATATTAGTTATAACTGCTGGAGATGTAAAAATAGATAATGCAAAATATCGCCATGAATTCGGAGAAAAGGCTCATATGCTTTCTTTTGATGAAGTAGAAGAAAAAATTGGCCATCCTGTTGGTGGAGTTTGTCCTTTTGGAGTTAATGATGGCGTTTCTATTTATTTAGATGAGTCTCTAAAAAGATTTACAACTGTTTTTCCTGCTTGTGGTGAACCTAATAATGCTATTGAACTCACAATTTCAGAGCTAGAAAATATTACGGAATATGTCAAATGGGTTGATGTTTGTAAATTAAATGTGACATAGGTTTTAATAAATTTGTTATTATTAAACATCTTGTAAGTTAATTCTGTGTGACAATCAAATGAAAATAACAATATTTTTTCTTTACCAATTTGTCATTGACTGTTTGGTAATTTTGTTTCAAGTTGTGTAATGATTATATTATACTTAATTCAGTGATAATTGTATATATTTTTCACAGAATTATCATAATATGAAAAGAAAGGGTGATGTTATGGCATTAATAAAATGTCCTGAATGTGGCAACCAAATAAGTGATAAAGCTGAGAGTTGCCCAAAATGTGGTTATGAGTTAAATAAAAAGGAAACTCCTACCACCTCTGATAATAAGGTAGCCAGTTCCTTTATGAATAAAGGTAATATTAAATATATACTAATAATATTAGCTATAATTGTAGCTGGTTTCTTGTTTTTTAATCAAAATAATAACAATACTGGAACAGGTACAGGTGGCACTGGTACAGGAGGAACTGGAACTGGTGGTACTGGTACTGGTACTGGGCAGCCTACTACTCCATCAACTGATTATGGTTATACGGTGTACAATGATCCTTACCTTGGAATATCTTTTGAAATGCCTGGTACTTATAAAGTTGCTACAGACAAAGAAGGATATATTTATGTAGGTAGAAATATAGATAGTCAAGGTGCTTTAATTCCATATATAATTATTGGCAGATATGACAAATATACTAGCGAAGTACAATTTTTAAATGATTTTACAACTTATATGAAAAAACAATATAGTGATTTGAAAGTTACTATTGATTTACTTTCTGGCACTATTGGAAATAAAACAGTTTATGGATTAGCATATAATTATACTTCAAGTGGTCACTTAGTAGTTGATAATAGATATGCTATTTTAGTTAACGGCAAAGTATATATGGTAGGTTCTAAAGAAGAAAATACAAATTCAACTGAAATCAATAATGTAGTAACTCATATTTTATCAACTTTAACAGAAAGGGGGTCATAAAATATGGCTTTAATAAAATGTGAAGAATGTGGAGAAAGCATATCTTCTAGTGCTAAGGTTTGTCCACACTGTGGTGTAAAAATCAATTTACAAACTTGTCCTGAATGTGGTGCTAAATTAAATGGAGATGAAACTAATTGTCCTGAATGTGGCTACCCTGTTGGTAAGAAAAATGCTACAAATATAATAACTGAAAACTTAGATAAGATAACAGGTGCTCAATCTAAAAGCTATGTAAAATTCAAAGATTTATTTAAAAACACTTTCAAAAAACATACTGAAGAAGATTTGGATGAAGTTTTTGTTTGTGGTTCAGATAAAACTACTCCAGATGTTAAAGATATTAACCCAAAGAATGCAAGTGCATGGGTATATTTTAAAATATTTGTATTTTTCATAATTGCATATATCCCTACTCGTATAGGATTTATAGATTATGGAAATACCAACTTCTTACCACTTATGATAATATTAGCAGCTTTTGCTGTTCCAGTAACTGTACTTATGTTTTTCTTTGAAATCAACTTATTTAGAAACATACCTTTTTACAAGGTAATAAAATACTTTGTACTTGGTGGAGCATTATCACTAATATTAGCTATATTATATTTTACATTACCATATTTTGAAACAAATGCTACTGTTCAAACTTATGAAGGGGCTTTATTGATTGGCTTAGTTGAAGAAGTTGCAAAAGCTGTTATAGTTGCTATTTTCTTATTTAAAAGTAAAAAGAGCAATTATATATTAAACGGATTATTAATTGGTGCCGCTGTTGGTGCAGGATTTGCAGCATTTGAAACAGCTGGATATATTTTAAGATATGGCCTAAACGGTGGTTTACAAACAATGTTAGAGATTATAAAATTACGTGGTTTCTTAGCTCCTGGTGGTCATGTTGCTTGGGCAGCTATAGAAGGTGCAGCATTGATGTATGTTAAAGGATTTGAGAAATTAGATAAAAAACATCTAAATGATAAAAGATTTTTATTGATTTGTTTAATTCCTGTTGTATTACATGGTATATGGGATATGCCTATTCAAGCTCCTTATTACTTAGTTCAAATTGCTATGACTATTTTAGCTTGGCTTGTAATAATTTATTTTATAAACTTAGGATTAAAACAAATTGATGATGCCAAGAAATTAGAGATAGAAAAATAAAATAAAATACTTGATATTTTGCAGTATTTAATATATAATACTTTTCATAGTATCATTGTATACTTATATTAACATTCTATGTAGTAATTTAAAGGAGGAACTAGTATGGAACAACGAATCGTAAAGCCCTTTACAATGTGGAGACACTTTAAAGGTGCTAGATCATTTGTAATCACAGTAGCTGAACATAGCGAAACCGGTGAGAAATTAGTTGTTTATCGTTGTATGGACAACAATGGCCAAACCAATCATAAGGATGGCATTTATGCTAGACCTTTAGAAATGTTTTTATCTGAGGTTGATCATGAGAAATATCCTGATGTAACTCAGAAATATCGTTTCGAAGAGATTATAGACTAGAATAAAAATCCTCCATTTTGGAGGATTTTTTAAATTAACAAAATATTGTTGACTAAATCCTCCTTCTTGGGTAAAATATATCTAGAAGGAGGGATTTTTTTGAAAAAGAGTTCAATTATTATTTTAATTATTGCTATTTTAGTTATTATAGCTGGTGTTGCAATTTATATGATAACTAACCAAAATTCTACTAATAACTCTTCTATTAATTTGAAGACTATGATTGATACAATTTATAAAAACTCAAATGTTGAATTGCCATCATTAGAAACTCAAAAAATTGGTTTGTCTGATAATAATGTTGTTTCTTCATATACATTTTTATCAAATAATGATAATGTTGAAGAATTAGTAGTATCTGAACCTGTAATGAGTTCTCAAGCATACTCATTAGTTGCTATAAAACTAAAAAATAATGCAAATATCGAACAAGTTAAACAAGAAATTTATGACAATGTAGATATGAATAAATGGATTTGTGTATCTGCTGAAAAGTTCTATATTACAAATCACAATAATGTAATATTCTATGTAATGTCATATGAAGATTGGGCAAAACCAGTTTATGATTCATTTAAAAAATACGTAAATAACGAAGTTGGAAAAGAATTAGAAAAATCAGAAAATTCTAATTATGAACTTCCACCTGAAATGATAGTACAATAATCAAAAGTGTGCCATTGGGGACGGAGAATATTGGCACGTTAAGAATTTTAAAACGTGCCAATATTCTCCGTCCCCAATGGCACACTTTTTAACTTTCTGAAAGGATTATAGTTATGGTTTTTACAAGTATTAGCTTTATATACTACTTTCTTCCCATAGTATTAGCGGTATATTTTATATTGCCTAATAAATTTAAAAATATGGTTCTTCTCCTTTCTTCTATATTATTTTATTTTTATGGAGAACCTAAATATATATTATTGATGATTATAGAAATAGCTATTGCCTATTTCTCTGCATTATTGATTGACAAGCATAAAAATAAAGGCATTTTAGCTTTATCAATATTTATACATATTTTATTTTTGTGTATATTTAAATATCTAACTTTTATTACAGAAAATATAAATAGCATATTTAATATTGATATTCCATTACTAAATTTAGTATTACCAATAGGAATATCATTTTACACATTTCAAATAATCAGTTATGAAGTTGATGTATTTAACAAAAAAGTATCTGCTCAAAAGAACTTTTTTAAATTTGCAACTTATGTATTTTTCTTCCCTCAGCTTATAGCTGGTCCTATAGTAAGGTATGACTCTATTGCTAATGAGCTAGACAGCAGAAAGCATACATTTGAAAACTTTGCTTATGGTGCTAATAGATTCACCATAGGACTTGCTAAAAAAGTAATAATAGCAAATAGCCTAGGGGAATTGTGTAATGTATTTTCTTCAATACCTGATAAAAGTGTTTTATTTTATTGGATTTTCGCAATTAGTTATATGTTACAAATATATTTTGACTTTTCTGGCTATTCAGATATAGCAATAGGATTAGGAAGAATTTTCGGTTTTCATTTTCCAGAGAATTTTGATTACCCATACACTGCAAAAACTATAACTGAATTTTGGAGAAAATGGCATATGACTTTAAGTTCATGGTTTAGAGACTATGTATACATTCCTCTAGGTGGAAATAGACGTGGAGTAAAAATTCAAATAAGAAACATCTTAATTGTTTGGGCTTTAACTGGTCTATGGCATGGTGCAAGTTGGAATTTTGTTTTGTGGGGCTCATTATTTGGTGTTATACTAATTTTAGAAAAATTTGTATTTAATAAACTTCTTGAAAAGTCACCAAATATTATAAAAAGAATTTATACTTTATTTATTGTTATGATTAGTTTTGTTATATTCCAGTCAACAGATATGAGTCAAATTGGAGTAATAATTAAAGGATTATTTGGACTTAATAATGAAGCTTTAATAAATGCTACTACACTTTACTACTTAAAAGGTTATGCTGTAATTATTATTTTAGGAATAATAGGCTCTACCCCATTATTACGTAATTTGGTGAACAAATTAAGCTGTAATTCAAAATGGAACAAAATTATAAATATTTTACAACCTATTTACATGATTTTATTATTAGGTATTGTAACAATATTTTTAGTAGATAATTCATACAATCCATTTTTATATTTTAGGTTTTAGAAGGTGAAATATGAGTAATAAATTAAAAAATATAATTGTATCTGTTTTATTTTTAACAATATTACTATTAGTATTTGTTTTAAATATATTAAAACCAGATACAGAAATATCTATTGCTGAAAGACGTAAGCTCGAGCAGTTTCCAAGTTTTACATTTCACAATTTATTTAATGGTACATTTTTTAGTAAATTTGATACCTATGTAAATGATCAATTTATTAGTAGAGATAATTTTAGAACTGCCAAAGCTCAGCTAGACTTAACTTTCAAAGGGAACTATCATAACATTTATATTAAAAACGATTATTTAGTTGAGCAGACCTATCCTCTTTCTTATGCTTCTGTGACAAATTTAACAAAAAAAATAACAGATATAAAAAATAATTATTTAGTCAATAATAAAATATATTTTTCAATTGTTCCAGATAAAAATTATTTTGTGAATAATAATAATTTAAAAATGGATTATGATTTGCTTGAAAGCAAAATGAAAGAAAATTTAGATTTTGCCACATATATAAAGATATTAGGCAAATTAGATTTAACTGACTATTATAAAACTGATAGCCATTGGAAACAAGAAAACATCCAAAAGATTGCTGATGAGCTCTTAAAAGGTATGAACAATTATTCAAGTTCTAGTTATAATGTTGAGAATATTGCAAAGTTTAAAGGTACTTATGCTTATCGAGTACCTGTAAATACTGACTTTGATGAAATAAATATAATGACTAACGACATATTAAAAAATGCCAGAGTATTTAATTATACAACTAATGCTTATACTAATGTGTATGATTTAAGTAAAAAAGATTCATTGGACAAGTATGATATATATTTGTCTGGTGCTACTCCCCTTTTAACTATTTATAACGATAAAAATACTAGTGGAAAGGAATTGATAATTTTTAGAGACTCGTATGGAAGTAGTTTAGCACCTTTGCTATTAAATTCTTATAGTAAAATAACTCTAGTAGATACTAGATACATCTCACCTGCAATATTAGGAAATTACATTGATTTTAGTAATAAAGATGTGTTATTCATATACAGTATTTCAATAATAAATAATAGTTATTCTTTAAAATAAGCAATATTTGGAGGTAAAATCATGTCAAAAGAACAAAATGTAATAAATTATTATGTTATATGCAATAGACTAAAAAATGTTATTAGAACAGGTTGGAAAAGTTGGAATGTTAAAAGAGAAAGAATTGAAAGCGTTGCAGAACATATATATGGAGTTCAAATGTTGGCTATTGCTATGAAATCAGAGTATCAATATGACGTTGATATTATGAAAGTTATATTTATGTTGGCCATTCATGAGCTTGGTGAAACTATTATTGGAGATTTAACACAATTCCAAATTTCTAACAACGAAAAAGTAAATATAGAACATGAAGCTGTTCATAAAATTTTAGATGGGTTAGTTGATGGAAACCAAATTGAAGAATTATTTTTAGAATTTGATTCTCACAATACTAAGGAAGCAATATTTGCATATCAATGTGACAAATTAGAATGTGATTTACAATGCAAATTGTATGACGAGGAAGGCTGTGTCGATCTAAACAAACAAGAAGGAAATGATATTATGAACAATTCTATAGTTCACGAATTACTTAATAATGGAACTTCATGGTCAAATATGTGGCTTCAATACGGCCAACTAGTTTATCCATATGATGAAAATTTTAAAGCCGTATCAAACTATGCCATGAATAATAAGCTTACAAATATAAAAACGACGGATGACCAGTAGTAAATTACTGGTCATTCTCTATTTCTTTGAGATTAAAAAAATTATGCAATTTGACTTTTTAGCAAGAATTTGGTACACTATAGGTATATTTGAAGTATAATTCTAGCCAACTTCAGATTATACCAATTAATTTGGAAATCTGGAGAGTGGCTACCTCCAGATTTCTACTGTGAAAGAAAAAAGGAGGAAATTTATGAAAATTTTTTTATTGGTGCTTGCACTTGCCCTAAATTTTATAATTTCATGGGCAAACGCAAAATATGTTGGCCAATACTGGTCTGAATCTAAGGAAATAGGAGGCAGCTTTAGAACCTATATCATAGTTGGATATATCATGGCAATAGCCGGATTCACTATGGTATATGGTTATATTCTTTTGCTTGTTTCCCCCATTTTCTTACAAATGGCAAAAGTAGACCAAGAAACTATCCTGATGTTTGAACAATTATCAGCAGACTTGATTTACATCTTTTGTGTTATAACTATGATTCCTACAGGTTTTTATATCTGGATTCGTAGCTTAAAGAATTTCTGGGAACGGAAAACTTTATCTAGTGGCTTAACTGCTGGTTGGAATTCTTATGCTCAAATTCATAACACAATAAGTGTAGCTCGAAATGCACCAAGTGCTTTAGGAAGAATAACAAAGGCACTTTTTGGAGGAAAGAGCAAGAAAAAGGATAATACTATAATTGTACTTTGTGCGATATTTGTCCTTATTCTTGCAATATTTGGAGGATATTTTACAGCATCTGCTATTATGAAAAAAGCAGACCGTGAATACGATATGTTCACCGACCTTCAAAAAAGAAATCCTGAAGCTTACTAATTTTCAGAAGAAAAAGACTAAGAAATGTGATACATTCCTTGGTCTTTTTCCAAATTATGTTTATATCCCCTCAATAAAATAATCCATATCTATTTCAAAAAATATCAAAATATGTTATTATTATATTGTTGAAATATATAAATGGAGGAAAATAAATGGCAAGTTCAGCAATTCATTTAGCTATTGCTAAAAAGTTTTTTGAAAAAAACAATATATCAAATTATGAAAAATTTATAGCTGGTAACTTGTACCCAGATGCTTCAGATAACAAAGATCAAACTCATTATACTGATATGAATAGAGGAAATGATAATATCAGTCACGTACAGGGTAAAGTTAATTTATACTCATTTTTAAAGGATAGAAATGAACTAGATGATTTTGAATTAGGCTGGTTTTTACACTTAGTTACTGATTATTTGTTTTTTGAAGAATGTTTTAGTAAACAATATCTATTAGAAAATAGTTATAAAAAGTTTTGTGAAGATTTATATTTTGCTTATAATTGCTTAAATACATATATATCAGATAAATATAATATAAGTAAAGAAGATTATAATAGTTATCCTAGTGAATATCATCCCGGTTCCGAATACAAGAATTGTATATTGACTAAAGAGATGATAGATAAATTTATTGAAAGAGTTAGTTCGATTAATATAAATGAATATATCAAATTGATTAGAATTACTAAGGCAAATGTAAAGCCTAATTAATTAATAGATGAATGGAAAATTAAATTATGGATAGTAAAAAAAATTATATAAAATTTTTAAGAGAATATGTAGGTCATGAACCAATATTAACCGCTGGTGTTGGTTTATTTGTTTTTAATGAAAATAAGCAGGTTCTTATGCAACTTAGAACAGATTATAATAAATGGGGATTTCTTGGTGGAGCAATGGAATTGGGTGAAAGTTTTGAAGAAACAGCAAAACGCGAACTAAAAGAAGAAACTAATTTAGATATTGTCGATTTAACAATGGTCAAAGTATTGTCTGGTAAAGATACTTACAGAGAATATCCAAATGGTGACAAATTATATGATATTACAGCCATTTTTGTCGTTACAAATTATAGAGGAGATTTAAAGGTAAATGATGAAGAGTCAAAAAAATTAGACTGGTTTAATATTGATGAATTGCCAGAAAATATAACTTTACATACAAGAAATTGTCTAGAAAAATATGGTAATATATTAAAAGAAGCTCTGGCAATATATGAAAATTTGCATGTGGATTTAACAATTATTTAATAAAACTTCTTAATGTAAAAATAAAAACTTACGAACAATTAAATTCGTAAGTTTTTTTGTGGAGCAGGTGATGGGAATCGAACCCACATAGCCAGCTTGGAAGGCTGGAATTCTACCATTGAACTACACCTGCATTTCATATGAACAAGTATTATTATAAATGTTATATTATATTTTGTCAAGAACTTTTATGAATTTTTTTGTTTTTTTTGAATAAATTTTATAAATAGAATTGGAGATTTGTTTATGAAATTTATTCTAGATGTTATTAAAGGTGTTTTTATTGGCAGTGGTGCTATCCTTCCTGGTATTAGTAGTGGTGTGTTCTGTGTTATTTTTGGTATTTATGAAAAACTAGTTGATAGCGTATTAAATATATTTAAAGATTTTAAAAAGAATTTTGCTTTTCTATTTCCTATTGCACTTGGCGGAATTATTGGAGTATTGCTTGTTAGTAAATTATTAAAATTTTTATTTGCCACATACCCTATGCCTACTAACTTTTGCTTTATTGGCTTGATTATTGGAAGTATGCCAATTCTATTTAAAAAGGCAAATAACAAGTCTGGTTTTAGATTGCACTATTTGCTATATTTCTTGTTTACTTTTTTAATAGGAGTATTATCAATTAGATTAGAACACATTTTACCTCAACTTATAAATTTAGAGCTTGGCTCTAATTACTTTTTCTATTTAATATTAGCTGGGCTTTTGATGTCTGCAGGAGTGGTTATTCCTGGTGTAAGTAGTAGCGTAATTTTAATGACATTAGGTGTGTATACTACATATCTTTCGGCTGTTGCAAATATTGACTTAAGTATTTTATTTCCTATTGGAATTGGACTTTTTATTGGTAGTATTTTATTTTTAAAACTCATACAATTTTTGTTTAGTAAATACTATGTTCAAACTTTTTATGGAATAATTGGATTTGTACTAGGTTCTGTATTAGTTTTATACCCACGGTTTCACCTTTAATTTAGAAGGTTTTATTTCTTTACTTTTATTTGCTATTGGTTTCTGGCTAAGCTTACAATTAGAAAAGAAAGAAAGCTCCTAAGCTTTCTTTCTTCTTAAAATCCATCCACCCTCTGCTTTAATTGGTAATTTCATTAAAACAGTTTGTTCTGCTTTTCCCGGATTTACAGTTGGTATCTCTTCTTCTGTTTCTGAGTCCCATAAATTTTCTATCTTAAAGCTTACAGGCTCTATTTTTCCAGGTATTAAAATTTCCATTGTATCTCCAACAGATAATTTATTTCTAATTTCAATTATGTATTTATCTCCATTTTCATTTAACACTTTTCCGCCAAATTCATAATTTGGATTATACTGTTTGCCATCATATTCTTGGAAGTCTTTGTTATTTCTATCATTGAAATAGAATGTTGTTAATCCTCTTGTTTTTGTCTTTTCTAATTCACTTAAATATTTTGTATAATCATAATGTTCTGGATCATTTATATAGTCATCAATTGCATTTCTATAAGCATTTACTACAGATGCCAAATAATATTCTGTTTTTAATCTACCCTCTATCTTTAAGCTATCTACTCCCATATCAATTATTTCAGGCACTTCTTTAATTAAACACAAATCTTTTGATGAAAATATATATGTACCATTTTCATCATATTCAACTGGCATTAAGTTTCCAGGCTTGTTATGTTCTTCAACATATACATTATATGCCCATCTACAACTTTGGGCACAATCTCCAAGATTTGCACTTCTACTAGCCAAGAAATCACTTAAGAAACATCTTCCTGAATATCCAAAACAAATAGCTCCATGCACAAATATTTCTGTTGTTAAATCTTTTGGAGTGTTATTTATAATATCTCTTACTTGTTCTTTATTTAACTCTCTACCTAAAATAACTCTTTTAGCTCCATTTTTATACCAAAAGTTTGCACTATGATAACTAACAGTGTTTGCTTGTGTACTTACATGTATCTCAACATCAGGTGCATATTGTTTTAATATTTCCATTACACCACCATCAGAAGCTATAATAGCGTCTACTTTTAGGTCATTTAACATTTTAGCTTGTTCTTTTATTTCCTCATAATAACTATCCCAAGCATAAATATTTATAGCAGCATAAACCTTTTTTCCTATACTATGTGCATATTTAATTGTTTTAGCTAAATCGTCATTATCAACTTCTGCTCTGCTTCTTAATGAAAGAGCACCTGTACCACAGTAAACTGCATCTGCTCCATATAAGAATGCTGTTTTGGCTTTTTCAAAAGATCCTGCTGGTGCTAATAATTCTGGTTTTATTTTATTCATTTTATTTCCTCATTTCTAATTAAAAATCCATATATAATTATACAATATTTGTCATATTTTGTCCACAAAAAATCCTACGAATTTGCGCTTCGTAGGATTTTTTTCTTGATTTTTTCAATAAGTTTTTATTAAGAAAAATTGCTTTTCTTAGTATATATTTATATTACACCAAAAGTTAAAATATGTCAATAATTTTGCTTTACTTTTTCATTAAAATTTGATAATATATTACTAGTTTTAAGTAGGAGATTTTTATATGGAAACTGTTTCAAAAAAGAAAGTGAAATTAAATAGAATTCAATTACTTATTTTGTATTTCTTTTTATTTGCATTTTTAGGCTGGGTTATGGAAACTTTGTATGCTATATATAACTTAGGTCATTTTGTAAAAAGAGGGTTCCTATATGGTCCTATTTGCCCTATATATGGATATGGAGCTTTAATGCTTATTATATTTTTTAATAAATACCAAAAACATAATTTTAAACTTTTTATATATTCTGCAGTTGTTTTCTCTGCCTTTGAATATTTTGTAAGCTACATTTTAGACGCAATGTTCGCAATGCACTGGTGGGATTATACAAATGAATTTTTCAACTTAAATGGACGTATTAGTATTTTTTATTCATTTGCTTGGGGTATTATTGCAATATTATTTATAAATCACGTATACCCATTTTTCAAAAAGCATGTGAATATTATACTTTCTAAAATTCCATACATTTTACAGATTATTTTAGTCTACTCATTTTCAGTCATGTTAGTAGTCGATACAATTGCTTCTTGTGTAAGATATTTAAATTAAAAGGTAACCTTAATTGGTTACCTTTGATATTGCAAGTCCGTCTCCTACTTCTAATATTTTTGTTTCTAATTTATCATTATTAGTAATCTCGGCAATATATTCTCTTAAATTTCTAACTGCAGTTCTTTGTTTGTGTTTATTGTAATCACTCATAACATATCCTTTATATAACACATTATCTGCAATTATTACTCCCCCTTGTCTTATCATTCTCAAAGCTTGATTCAAAAAGAATGGATATTTTCCCTTTGCAGCATCTATAAATACAACATCATATTCATCATTTAAAGTTGGTAAAATTTCTACTGCGTCGCCTTCATATATATTTATTTTATCTTCTACCTCTGCCTTTTTTACATTTTCTCTTGCTTCTTTTACTCTTTCTGTATCTCTTTCAATTGTATCTATTTTGCCATTTTCTTGCAAATATTCTGAAAAGCAGATGGCTGAATAGCCAACTGCTGTCCCTATTTCCAATATTTTATTTGGTTTAATTTCAGTTAAGATTTTAGCAACAACTTCTAAAGTATCATCCATTATAATTGGTACTTTATCTTCTAGTGCTTTTTTCTTAATTTTTTCTAATTCAACGCTATTCATATTTTCCTCTACTCTGCTGTAGCTCTTCTTGCCATTCTTTCTCTATCTTTATTATTTAATATTTTCTTTCTTAGACGAATATTTTTTGGCGTTACTTCAACCAATTCATCTTCTGCAATAAATTCAATAGCTTTTTCTAATGACATTTGTACTGGTGGTACTAAACGAAGTGCATCATCAGAACCTGAAGCTCTAGTATTTGTTAAGTGTTTTTCTTTACATACATTTATAGATATGTCTTCATTTCTAGAGTTTATACCAACTATCATTCCCTCATACACCTCAACACCTGCACCAATTAATAGTTCTCCTCTTTCTTGTGCATTGTATAGTCCATAAGTAATTGATATTCCTGGTTCAAATGCTACTAAAACTCCTCTTGTTCTTGCTTGAATTTCACCTTTATATGGCTCATAATTATCAAATATGCTGTTCATAGTTCCTTCACCTTTTGTATCAGTTAAGAACTCTGTACGATATCCAATTAAACCTCTTGCTGGAATTCTAAATTCTATTTTAGTATGTCCTGCTTCAGCTGGTTCCATGTTTGCCATTTCAGCTTTTCTTCTACCTAATTTTTCAATAACATTTCCTATACAATCATCTGGTACATTTACAACCAATCTTTCCATTGGTTCACATTTTACGCCATCAATTTCTTTAAATATAACTTTTGGACGAGATACTAAAAGTTCAAATCCTTCTCTTCTCATTGTTTCTATTAATACTGACAAGTGTAATTCTCCACGTCCACATACTTCAAAACTATCTGGTGTGTCTGTTTCTTTTACACGTAAACTTACATTTCTTTCAAGTTCTTTAAATAGTCTATCACGAATATGTCTTGATGTAACAAATTGTCCCTCTTTACCTGCTAAAGGTCCATTGTTAACACTAAATGTCATAGATACTGTTGGTTCATCAATATCAACAAAATCGATTTTTTCTGGATTATTTATATCACAAACAGTTTCTCCAATGTTGATATCACCAATACCTGAAATACATACTATATCTCCAGCACCAACTTCTTCAACCTCTGTTCTTTTTAGACCTTGATAAGTAAATAATTTAGCAATTTTTCCTTGTGTTACTTTGTCATCTTTTTTACAAACTGCAACACTTTGTCCTGCTTTAATTGTTCCACGTTCTACTCTACCAACTGCTAGTCTTCCTAAATAATCATCATAGTCAATATTAGAAACTAATAATTGCATTGTTCCTTCTTGCTCACATGCTGGTGGATTTATATTTTTGATAATTGTGTCAAAAATGCATGTTACATTATCACTTTCATCTGTTAGATTCATTTTAGCTATTCCATTTTTGGCAGATGCATATACAACTGGGAAATCTAGTTGTTCATCATTTGCATTTAATTCAATAAATAACTCTAAAACTTTATCAACAACTTTTAGTGGATCTGCACCTGGTCTATCTATTTTGTTTATAACAACAATTGGTTTTAAATTTAATGCTAAAGATTTCTTTAAAACTTCTCTAGTTTGAGGCATTGGTCCTTCAAAGGCATCAACTAATAAAAGTACACCGTCTACCATTTTAAGTACACGTTCTACTTCTCCTCCAAAATCAGCATGGCCGGGCGTATCTACTATATTTATTTTTATCCCATTATACATAACTGATGTATTTTTAGAAAGAATTGTAATTCCTCTTTCTTTTTCAATATCTCCTGAGTCCATTACTCTTTCAGCTACTTGCTCATTTTCTCTAAACACATGGCTTTGTCTTAAAAGAGCATCAACTAGTGTAGTTTTTCCATGATCTACGTGTGCAATTATTGCTATGTTTCTAATATTTTGATTATTCATTTTTTATTACCCCTATCTCTATTTTTTAGTTCAACATTTCAATTATACTCTAGTAGCGAACATTTGTCAACATAATATCGATTAAATATATATACATTTGTGTTCTTCACGCTCAATGAATTTTACCAAACTATTAAATCTTATCGCCAAAGTTTTAGTATTTCCATCTGGATGGAATAAAAGAATTTTATCTCTTAACTTGCTATCAATTATTAGTTTTACTTGATTATCAAAATCATTAACTATTGCAAATGGTGTAACTCTTCTATCTCTTATTCTAAAAACTCCTAGTAAATCAAGTTCAGTTGCAAAGCTTAAAGGTAATAATCTCAATTTTTGCGCTAAAGTTTTTAAATTTAAGGTTTTACTTTCTTCAAATACCAATAAAAAGTAATTTCCTTTTTGATCTTTAACAAAATAATTATTACATTCTGTTCCATTTAATTTATCTTTTATAACTTTTGCATCTTTTCTCGTACATACTGGTGGATGCTCCAACAATTTGTATTTTATATTTAATATATTTAAAATCCTGTATATATTCATGTTCCCCTCTTCTTCATATATAGCTACTTTTCTAGCATTATAATATTATCCATTATTTCTTTGCTTACTTTTTCTAAAACTTCTTTTTCCGGTTTGCTAGTTTTATATTCACTAAAATCTAAAGGTTTTCCATAATATATAGTTACTTTATGAAATGGCTTCATTTCTCCAGAAATATTTACTGGAATTACTGGAACTCCAGTTCTTAATGTCATAAATGCTGCACCATTTTGTGCTCTACCATTTTTAGCCATTCCTTTTCTTGTTCCTTCTGGAAATAGCATCAGTATTTCTCCATCTTTTAATACTTTTAAAGAATGCTTCATAGAGTCTAAGTCCATTTTTCCTCTTTTAACAGGAAATACAAGGCACTTATCTCCTAACCAATATATAAACTTATTTTTAAATAGTTCTTCTTTTGCCATAACATGCATCTTTCGTTTAGTGGAAGAAACTAAAATTGGTGCATCCCAATTGGATTGGTGATTAGCACACATAATATATGCTCCTTCTTTTGGAACATTTTCCTTTCCCACTAATTTTACTCTAAATACAATTACTGAAAATATATGTACTAAAAATACTATTACACTTCTAAGCATTTATATTTCTCCTTCAAATACAACTTAAAGGAATGCGAATTTGCACTCCTTTAAAATTATATATCATATTTACTTTTTTGTCTATTAATTACAATATTTTTTGTTTATTTTATTTCAAGCTTTGTGTCTCACTCTCTATAAGTGTTTCCACATTTTCTTAAGGACTTTTTGTAATTTCTTACACATTTTCCAAAGGACTTTTCTGTATTCTTACACATTTTATAAATGAGTTTTAATTTCTACTGTTTTTTAATACTTTCTCCATTAATGCATCTTGCAGTGTTTTTGAAAAGTTAATATTTAATTTTTCTGCTCTTTCATTTAGCCAAAATGGTATTGTAAGATTTTTCTTTACCGATTTTCTACTTCCATATTTTTGACTATATGCTCCTAAATCAAGCAATAATAAAGTTACAAATCCATTTTCATTTTCTAGTTTTATATCCTTTATATCACTTGCTTTTGGCACTTCTTCATTATTTTCTACTGATGTTAATAACCAACCTAGCGCAGCATCTTCTGCCATTTGAATTGCCTCTTCTAGAGTATCTCCTTGTGTACAGCAACCTAATAAATCTGGAAATTGTACACTAAACCCTCCATCTTTTTCTTTATAAAAACACGCAGGATAAACCAATTTCATTAACCTTCCTCCTTAATACCAGCTTGTTTCAATGCTTCATTTAAAGTTCCTTTTTTTATATTTCCTCTATGCTTTGGTATTGTTACTTTCCCGTGGTTTCGTTTTGTGTTTATACTGTATATGAGAACCCACTGAATCATAGTAATACCATCCATTTTTCTTTAGTATCTTTTCTAGCTCAATAAATGTCATATTGCTCCTTTCTTAATATTAGCACGTATAATACGTATTATCAATAAATTTTTTTTAAGTTTTATTTTTTGTTTGGAAATTTTTTTAGATTTAAAAATTAAATGATTTAAATTATGACTATATAATATAGCCATTTGCAGTCATTGTCAAGAAAAATCGTTCGACAAAATTCTACAAAAACAGAAGAGAAATGACCTAGCATTTCTCTTCTACTTATCTAGCAATCTTACTCTCCTAATACTTCATCAATTTTTTCTTTAGCAGATGTTACTGATGTTGAATTTGGTACCATTACATATAGTTTTGTGCTTCCCATTGAATATGTTGATGAACTTGCACCTGTACCTGTTAAAGAATTTGATTTTATTGTCCATGAAGACATATTATTTATTTGATCTTTTACTAATTTACTAATATCATCTTGTTCAATATTAGTTTGGAAACTTCCTTTTAATGAGTCTAAAATACTTGTATATTTAGTTAATAAAGTAGTACTATTTAATACCTTTTTCATAACAGCCTCAATAACATGTTGTTGATTTTTAACTCTTTGGTTGTCTCCTGATTCAAAAGCATATCTTTCTCTACTAAATCTTAGTGCCTCTTCTCCATTCATATGATTATATCCCTTTTTGAAAGTATATAACTTATCGCTAGTAGTAAAGCTATAATCTGAATATACATCAATTCCACCTAGTTTATCAACTAGTTTGATTACTGTTGTAAAGTTAACTCTTACATAATAATTTATATCAGTGTCAAGTAAATCTTCTGCAGTCTTAACAGTTTCATTTATTCCATATATTCCTGAGTGAGTCAGTTTGTCTTTTGCTCCATAACTATGAAGTGTAACATAATAATCTCTTGGAATTGAGGTTAATAACGCTTCATGTGTATCTGTGTTGACGGTCATTAGAATATTAGCGTCACTTCTTGACACATTACTTATATTTCCAGTTGTATCTATTCCACTAATATACACATTAAATTTTCCACTATTAACACTATATTTACTACTTGTTGTTTCTTCAACCTTTGTACTTGTCTGAATTTCATGTTTTATAGTATAAAGTATTTTTGTATTTTCTTTAAAGTTCTTGATTTCATCACCTAGCATACTATATTGTGTAGCACTAGTTAATATTACATCAACATTTTTATCAAGTAATTTGTTTCCTAAATCTAATAAATTCTCTTGATTTATTAGTGTAATACTTACCTTTTTAGTTACTTCAGATTTTACATCATCTACTACTTGGAAAAAATGCACATTCTTATCTTTTATATCTTCAATCTTAGCATATGAGCTATCTTTTCTAACAATTATATAATATTCGTCTGTTTCTTTAGCCTCTTGGAATACATCTCCTAAAAAGCTAATAGTTGCTAATGCATAATTTGTTACATAGATATATATACCTGAAACAAATAAGATAATTATAAGGCTTATTACTGTTAATGTATATGTTTTATGTTTTTTTAATAATCCTATTACCATTGCTAATGTAAAAATTATTTCTGCAATTGTAAATATAACCACTATCCAACCTGGTAGCAAGTTCATTTTTAAAATAGCAATATAAAAAATTATTGTAATTACTACATATGCAAATGCTATTAGTTTGAAAAATGTGTCTAATGCTTTGTTGTTTCTTCCTTTCTTACTTGTAGCTGTGTTCTCCGTTTTCATTCTTTTACCTTGTGACATTTATTTTCCTCCTTATTGTAGTTTTATTCTTTACACAATATGTCTGCTATTTTTTTACTTGCGAATCCATCTCCGTATGGATTCTGAGCTTTGCTCATTCTTTCATATTCTTCTTTATCATCTAAAAGCATTCTCATTTCTGTATAAATTTTTTCTGTTTCTGTTCCAACCAACTTTAATGTTCCAGCTTTTATTCCTTCTGGTCTTTCAGTTGTATCTCTCATTACAAGAACTGGCTTTCCAAGTGATGGAGCTTCTTCCTGAATCCCACCACTATCTGTTAAAATAAGATATGATTTAGCTAAAAGATTATGAAAATCTAATACTTCTAATGGTTCTATTAATTTTATTCGTTCATTGTCTCCTAATATTTTTTTAGCTATTTCTTGTACAAGTGGATTTTTATGTACTGGATAAACAACTTTTATGTCTTTTTCTTCTTCCACCACTCTTTTTATGGCCTTAAACATATTTTCTAAAGGTTCTCCTAAATTTTCTCTTCTATGTGCTGTTAATACTATTAATCTATCATTGCCTACCCATTCTAAAATCGGATGAGTATAATCTGATCTTACAGTTGTCTTTAGTGCATCTATTGCTGTATTTCCTGTAACATATATAGTTTCTATTTTTTTTCCTTCATCTACTAAATTTTGCTTTGACATCTCAGTAGGTGCAAAATTGTATTTTGCTATAATACTAGTAGCTTGCCTATTAAATTCTTCTGGATATGGTGAATATATATTATATGTTCTTAATCCCGCTTCAACATGCCCTACTGGTATCTGCATATAAAATGCACATAAAGCTGTTACAAATGTTGTAGTGGTATCTCCATGCACTAAAACAATATCTGGCTTTACTTCTTCTAACACTGGTTTTATTTTTGATATTATATTTGTTGTTATGTCAAATAGTGTTTGCTTATCCTTCATAATATCAAGATTATAGTCTGGTATCACATTAAAACAGTCTAATACTTGTTTAAGCATTTCTCTGTGTTGTCCAGTAACACATACTATTGTTTCAATATTCTTTCTTGTTTTTAATTCTTTTACCAGTGGACACATTTTTATTGCTTCTGGCCTTGTTCCAAATACCAACATTATTTTTTTCATATTTTTTGATCCTCTCTTATTACTTTACATATATTTTATTAAAGATAATTTATTTTGTTATTTTCTCTCGTTCCTCTATATCTTTTTTATCTGTTATAATAAAATCCTTAATTTTATTATAAATATTTTTTATTATATTTAAATAATCTTCATTTTCATTTTTCAAAGTTCCTGTATCATCTCTTAATAATTTTCCCACATATACTAGAAATAATATATTATATATAACTATCTTTGTATCTGTAAGCAAAATATTTTCAAACATACTTACAATGAAATAATTTAAGAAAAAGTTTATATATTCAATTTTTCTTCTTTTTCTAAATATCATTATTAAAATGTATATGTTAAGTACTACATATAGGCATAAACTTATTATTCCATAATGTCCAAAAATTTGTATATATACGTTATGTGCATCACCTTTATTAGCTATTTCCATAAAATAGTTATCATTATGACCAAATAATGAAGTACCATCGTTTATTACATTTTCCCAAATTCTACCTCTTCCAGTAGTAATATCTCCATAAGAATTATATTTATTAAATAAAAATGATATTAAACTATTACTAGATAATATTAAACATATTATTAATACTGCACTAACTATTATCTTTTTTTTGTAAAAATTATTTTTCGTTAATATATAAATATAATTAATTCCTGAAATAATCAAAAATGATATCATACATGTTCTACATTTTGTAATTGCTATTAACATCACAAAGAAGGCGATAATAACAGTATATGCTATGATGTATCCATTTTCTCTAATTTTTCTTATAGTAATATTAATAGTTGTTATTCCAATTATAGTAATCAGTAATGATAATGCATTTCCACCTTTCATTATAAATAATAGTGGAATCAAATTAATTATGCAAGCTATATTTAGGTGTTTATCTATATTGTAACTATTTTTTTTAAAAAAGAATATTGGTACTATAGATAACATAAGCAATATATCTATTATATTACTTCCTTTGTTTATGATTTTTGATATAAGTATTGAAATCAAGAACAATGACCATATCATTATAAAAAAAATATTCTTTTTCTGAAGGCTATTTTCTATTTCTTCAGCTTTCCCTTTTTTTAACATTAACATTATAAGAATATATAATAACAATACTACCAAATATCTATTACCTATTATCTCATGTAGTCCAAATCCTTCTAATGCGATTAAATTAGATAGAAATACTATCGCTGTACATATAATCAGTAGCAGTACATCATAATCTTTAAATATATTAAAAAACTTTTTCACTTTTTCTCTCCTCTTTTATATTAACTATAGATTTATAAAAAACTATAATTGATATTATTGTGTATGCAACATAGGAAATCAAATATGTTATTGTATATCCTACGACTCCGTTTTCACATAAAAACATAAAACATACAATAAAAATCACAGCCCACAAAAGATTTAGCCAAAAGCATGTCCATATTTTTCCTATTGCTTGAAATATACTTCCAAATTGAGATTGTAATGCAAAAAATATTGACGCAATCATCATAATATTAAATGGTAAAATAAATTTCAAGTAATAGTTTCCATACATCTTTAATAAAAAATAACTTCCTATCATTATAACAATAGTTGCTAATACCGAAAGTATTGTAGATATCTTTATCATTTTTTTTATAGTTTTTTTAAATTCCTCCATATTGCCATCTGCATATAATTGTGTATATATAGGTTTTACTTGTCCTAATTGTTGTGGCAAATAATTTAATATCGTAAACCATTGTAAACATACTGAAAATGCTGCAAATTCTTCATAACTATTATCCCTGGTAAAAATAAAATTAGTTATCCATAATATTGGAGTTGCAAATATTGTAGACAAAAATGCTGGGACAGCAACATCTCTGATAGCTATTTTTATTGTTTGATTTATTTCATATCTTAATTTTATTTGTCTACTATTTATTATCTTTTTTATCGAAATTCCAAATAATACTGCGGAAATAACTTGCAAAATTAATAGAGTAATTATTGTTCCCAAAATATCAAATATGTTAGTAATTATGATTCCAATAACTAACATTAATAAATTAGAGATCGTTTGCATTAAAGCTACAGTTTTATATTCTTCAAATCCCTGCAGAATACTTTGTAATATTGAGGCTATAGAAGTGAAAAATATAGTTCCTGCTGTTATTTTTATATATAATGATATATTTGTTTCTTGACTTAATAAATTTGATATTATATCTGAAAAAGCAAATACAATGACAGAAATTATAGCTGATAATATTGTATTAAATATTAATAACGTCTTAATAACAATCCCTGTCATATCCTTATCTTTATCTCTATATAAAGCAACATATCGCGTTAATGTTACACCTATTCCTGCTCCTGCAAAAACAATAAATGTTTGTACAGTATTATTTATTAACGAATAAATTCCATACTTCGTTTCTCCTAATATTCTTGCAGCTATAACATTAAATAGCATTAAAAAGGCCTTTGAAATTATAGTACCGCCTATTCCAAATAATATCGCATTAAAAAATCTTTTTTTTGTCTGAGTATTCAATATTTTATCAAACAGTCCCATTACTTCCTATTCCTCTTTCTTTTATCTTCTTTGCTGGTACTCCTCCAACAATTTCATTTTCTTTAACATCTTTTGTGACAACTGCTCCTGCTGCAATTATAGCACCATCTTCTATTGTTATCCCCGACATAATTTGTGCACCAAATCCAATCCATACATTATTACCAATTATGATATCTTTCTCTGTATGTCCTTGATCTTTTATATTAATTTTCAAATTATTATAATTATGCATGTCTGTCCTTATATGTACATTATACGATATTATTGTATTTTCACCTATTATTATCTTTGCTTTTGGACTAGCTATTAAATAGCCTCCATTTATACTACTTCCATTACCTATATATATATTATTTGGATATGCTATAACTGTTTCTCCCGATACGTATATATTATCTCCATTTACAGCCTGAGTATTATATTGTGCTATTAAAATTTTTTTAAATGATTTTAATTTTACCGTAATCCATCCTAAATAATAATTTATATTTCTCTTCATTTTTATTTTTCCTTTAAAATCTCTATAAATATTTCTATTTCTTTTTCACTTGTGTTTCTATTATAATATTTCATATTCTTTTTAAAGTCCATTTGATTTAACAACTTGTTATATTTTTCTATAATATTTTCTTTACTAACATTATTATTATCAATAAATCCGTACATTCTTAAATTCATCAAATATCTCATGGCATACTGGTATATCAGAAGTAATTAAAGGTATTCCAAATGTAGCCATTTCACATGCCATTAGTCCTTGTGCATCTGTTCTGGTGGGCATTAATGCACATTTTGCTTCATTTAGGAGCTTTATGATTTCATTGTGATTGCAAGTCTTATCTAACCATTCAATATTTTTAGCTTTCTCATAAATATCAAAATATCTTCCTTTTCCCACAAGTAAAAATTTATGTTGTGGATTTCTTTGTGCTAATTCATTTATTATATCAACACAATACTTTGAACCGTCAAGATTTCCCCTTATTGTTATAAAGTCATATTGCTTTTCAATATTTAAATCATAACTGTTTTTTTCAAATTCCTCACCTATGCTATTATATGTAATAAATGAATTCGAGACTATTTCGTTTTCGTTTATTTTCATATTCTTTAAAAACATGTCTTTCATCCATTGACTTACAAAAATATAATATGATTTATTATTATTTTTTATAAAGAATTTTCTCCATACCTTTATTTTTATAAAATCATATATATCTTGTAACATAGTCATTTTCTTTTTCATGTATTTATATGGTTCAGAATAGTCCTTATTTATTTTTAATACTTCATGCCCATGAAAGAAAAATAAATATTTTTCAAAATATTTCCCATATTTTTTAAAAAACATATAATGATTTCTTAAATTAGGTGCATGAGATATTACTAAATCATATGATTCATTTTTATGTTTTTTATATGTATTTAATGTTATAACTTTTATTCCATCTATTATATAATCATTCATAGCTGAAAAGTTTAAAACTTCAACATCAATTTTACTTTTTGCATAAAACATTGCTCTTGTATGAATATAAAAAGATGCAATTTGCCCATTTAAATTTGGATAATTAGTAGCTAATATTAATACTTTCATTTTACTATATATAGTACTTAGATGTTACAGTACCATCCTTTCTTTATTTATATTTTTAATAAGGTTTCTCTAATTCTTACTGCTGCATTTCCATCTCCATAATAATTAATTTTATTATCATCAACTATTTTTGAATTTTGAATTTTAGAATATAACTCATTATTTTGGTGGAGTTGCATATTCGTTCAATATCCATACGTTTTTCATATTTCTACTCCTATAATAATTCAATATTATCTCTATTTTTTGCATCTTTCATTGCATTTCTTGTATCAAATATTGCTTTCGCATTTTTTTGTATCATTTCATAATCATAATTGCTATGTGCTGCTGTGAATATAACTAAATCAGCATCGCTTACTTTCTTTTCATCTATTTGGTCTAATCCTTTATGAATTTCACCTTTATATTTATACTCACTAATCCATGGATCATAGAATTCTACATCTGCTCCTTCTTTTTGTAATATCTCTATTACTCTTAATGCAGGGCTTTCTCTATAATCATCAATGTTGTTTTTGTATGCAACACCTAAAACTAATACTTTAGCTCCATTTAGAGCTTTTTTGAATCTTGTGCTTAACATTTTACTTGCTCTTTCAACACAATATTCTGGCATTCTATCATTTATAATTCCAGATGCTTGAATTAATGATGTATGGAAGCCATATTCTCTTGCTTTCCAGTCTAAGTAATATGGATCAAGTGGAATACAATGTCCTCCTAATCCCGGGCCTGGATAAAATGCTTGGAATCCATATGGTTTTGTTTTAGCTGCATCTACAACTTCCCATAAACTAATTCCCATTTTTTCACATAACATAGCAAGTTCGTTAACTAACCCAATGTTTATGTTTCTATATGTATTTTCTAGTATTTTTTCCATTTCAGCTACTGCTGGTGAAGATACCTCAAATATGTCAGCGCCAAGCACTGCTCTATACATCTTAGCAATTACTTCTGTAGCATCTTTTCCAATTGCACCAACTACCTTTGGAGTATTTTTTGTTTTATATACTAAATTGCCTGGATCTACTCTCTCTGGTGAAAATCCTAAATAAAAATCTTCTCCACATTTTAGTCCTGAACCATTTTCTAGAATTGGTTTTATTAGCTCTTCAGTTGTACCTGGATAAGTTGTTGATTCTAGTACTACCATAGTTTCTTTTGATAGATGTTCTGCTACTGCTTTAGAACTATTTTCTACATAACTAATGTCTGGTTGTTGGTGTTCATCAAGTGGTGTTGGAACACAAATTGCAACAAAGTCAACATCTTTTATAAAAGAGAAATCAGTTGTTGCTTTTAACATTCCTTTTTCTACTAGTTCTTTTAAGTCACTATCTACAACGTCTCCTATATAGTTATGTCCTTCATTTACCATATTTACTTTTGATTCTTGTACATCAAAACCTATAGTTTTAAAACCTGCTTTTGCTTTTTCCACAGCAAGAGGTAATCCTACATATCCTAATCCTACTACTCCTACTACAATTTCCTTGTTTTCAATTTTCTTTGTCAAATTTTCTTTCATTCCCATTTTAAATTACTTCCTTTCTCTGATATTATTTTATTTCTTTTACAATATCATTCTCCATTATGTATTTTTTTCCACAAACTGGGCATGTAAATTTATTATCTACAAAGTTCATTCTTTCTGAACATTCACATACAAAGTATTTAACTCTTGCTGGATTGCCCATAACTAGTGCATAGTCTGGTATATTCTTAGTTACAACTGCTCCTGCTGCCACAAATGCATATTTTCCAATGTTATGTCCACATACAATTGTTGCATTTGCTCCAATTGAAGCTCCTTTACCTATTAAAGTTTTTCTGTATTCATCTTTTCTTGATATAAAGCTTCGTGGATTTATTACATTTGTAAACACACATGATGGTCCTAAAAATACATCGTCTTCACATACAACTCCAGTATATACAGAAACATTATTTTGAATTTTTACACCATTTCCTAAAACTACATCTGGTGATATTACAACATTTTGTCCAATGTTACAATTCTCACCAATTTTACAGTTAGGCATTACATGAGAAAAATGCCAAATCTTTGTGCCTTTTCCAATTTCAGATGGCTCATCCACATAACTAGATTCATGTACGAAATAGTCTTTACCTTCCATTTTCTTTCTCCTTTTTGTTATTTAATTATTTCTATAATAGCTTTGCTAATTTGCTCTATTTGTTCTTCATTCATGTATGGATGCATTGGCAAACTCAATACGCATTTACTTAATTTCTCTGCAACTTTTAAATCTTCTACATTAAAATTATAGTCTTTATAAACAATTTGTTTATGAAGTGGAATTGGATAATATACCATTGTAGGTATTCCCATTTCTTTTAGTTTTGTTTGTATTGTATTTCTTTGTTCTTCATTTTCTAATATTAGAGTATATTGTGCCCAACTGCTAACATATCCTTCTGGAACAAATGGTGTTTTTACAACTCCCTTTAATCTTTCAGTATACATTTTAGCAAATTTGTTTCTTTCATCTAGTTCATATTGCTCAAATGCTTCTAATTTTGGCAATAATATAGCTGCTTGAATTGTATCTAATCTTGAGTTATATCCTACTCTTACATTCTCATACTTATATGAGCCTTTTCCATGTACTCTTAATGATAGTAATAATTGATACATTTCTTCATCATCTGTAAATACAGCCCCACCATCTCCATAACATCCAAGTGGTTTTGCTGGAAAAAATGATGTTGTTGAAATATCTCCAAAAGAACATGCTTTTTTTCCACTAATTGAACCACCAAAACCTTGTGCTGCATCTTCAACTACTTTCAATCCATATTTATTAGCAATTTCTAATATTTCTGGGAAGTTAGCTGTTTGTCCAAATAAATCTACTGCAACAATTGCTTTTAAATTTAATTTTCCTTCACTTTTTACTTGTTCTATCGCCTTTTCTAATTTCTTAGCATCCATATTAAAAGTTTCATTAACATCTACAAATATTGGTGTTGCACCTTCTAATGATATTACTTCTGCTGAAGAATAAAATGTAAATGTTGGTACAAATACTGCATCTCCTTCTTTTACGTCAAGTACTCTCATAGCAAGTGTTAATGCATCAGTTCCATTTCCACATGTTACGCAATATTTTCTTCCTACATATTTTGCTAATTTTTCTTCTAGCTCTTTAACTTCTTCTCCCATTATGTAATGAGAATCATTTAATACTTTCTCAATATTTTTGTCTATCTTATCTTTTAAATGTGCATATTGTGCTTTTAAATCTATAAATTCCATTGTTTTCTCCTTATTTATCAAATCTTCCTACAAAATCCATTGTTGAACATTTATCTAATGGCAACTTAACTGGTCTACCTTCAGCAGCTGATTTATATATAGCAAGAACTAATTCTAATGCTCTTCTTCCTGCTTCTGCATCTACCAAAGGTTGTGTATGGTTTTGTATGGCTTCAATAACATTTGTGTAAAGTGGTGTATGTCCAAATCCATAAATGTTTTTAGGCATTTCACTATTTTCTTCTTTTATTTTTTCTGATGGTTCATCTTGATTTTCAAAAGTCCATTCTTCAATAATATTAACTGATTTTCCACCTGCTTTTACTGTACCTTTTTGTCCAAAAAGATATAAAGTTTCTTCTAGGTTTTTAGGGTATACATCTGTTGTACCTTCAATAATTCCATACGCACCATTTTTAAATTTAACAATTGCAATTCCTAAGTCCTCTGCTTGAATGTAATCATGGTTTAAGTTATCTGTATAAGCACAAACTTCAGTAATTTCATCTCCCATCATCCATCTTAATAAATCAATATTATGAATACATTGGTTCATTAAAGCTCCTCCGTCTTGTGCCCAAGTGCCTCTCCAAGGTGCTTGTGTATAATAATCTTGACCTCTGTTCCATCTAATATGAGCAGTTCCATATAGCATTTTACCAAAGTCTCCATTTTCTACTGATTTTCTTATTTTTTGTATAGATTTATTAAATCTATTTTGATGGTTTGCACATACTACTAAACCTTTTTCTTTTGCCTTTGCGACTATTTTATCTGCATCTTCCAAAGATAAAGCTATTGGTTTTTCTATAATAACATTACATCCTGCATCTAAACAATCTAATGCAATTTTAGCATGTTCTCCACTTTCTGTAGCTATTGCTACTAATTCTGGTTTTTCTGTTTCTAGCATTTCATGGTAATCTGTGTATTGTTTAAAGTTTCTGTCTTTCATTCCAACTTTTTCTAGCAAAATATCCATGTGTTCTGGAATTATATCACAAATTCCTACTACCTCCAAATTATTGTTTACTGCAGCCTCTAAATGATTTGGTGCAATTCTTCCACATCCTATTAGCGCATATTTCATTTTTTTCTTCCTCCTTAACTCTTTCTAGATAATCTACTAGATTTTTATATATTTTTTCTGCCACAAAATTTTCTTGATATAAATCTTGTGCATTTTTAGACATTGCTTCATATTTTTGTTTATCATTTTTTACATCTAAAATAAAATTGCAAAGTTTCGAAGTATCTTGAGATGCTATTCCACATTCATTGTCTTCTAATAACTTTTCCATATATCCTTCCGAAAATAAAATTACTGGTAAAGCATATGATATATATTCGGCAAATTTATTTGATACACTCATTTGAAAATCAAATGTATTTTTATACGGTGCTAGTCCTAATTTTGAATTTTGTAATATATAGTTAAGTTCTTCTTTTTCCTTCCAACCTAGTAATTTTATATTTGAAGCATCCTTAACTTTTTCTTTAAGCTCTGCAAACTGTGGTCCATCCCCGCAAATATTTATTACTATATCCTTATCTTTTTCTAATAATTTTGCTAATTCAATAATTTTTTCATAATCAAACTGATTATTTATGGTCGCAAAAAATGAAAGATTAAACTTGTCCTTATCAATACTATTCATTTCTTTTGTTTCCACAATATTCCTATTGTTACTATCATATCCAATATAAAAATATTGGTCATATTTGCTTTTTTCTCTGTTTCCTTTTTTTAGTCCCCACTCTAACATTGCTTCGGAAATAGAATTTATTGCAAAAGCTTGCCTCATTATCTTTTTAGTTTTATAATTCATAATGTTTATATATGGACTTGCTATCAATGCTAATGGCTTTGATAAATTATGTTTAAATATATCTGGCCACAAATCCCTTATATCTATAATTACAGGTACATTATTCATTTTTCCATATTTTATTGCTTCTTCTGCATAATCTATAGTTGGAAATGAAGCATATATCAAATCTGGTTTGTCAAGTTTTTTAGCTATTCTTGAAAACTTTTTTGCAATTACCTTATGGTTTATAATCCTACTAACAGATATATTTCTTTTATATCCCATAGCATGTATCAAATATATCGAATAATTATCTGTTACGTTAACAATTGTGTCTTTTTTATAGAGTTGCTTCTTGTGAAAATGATCAAATGTATTTGAAAACCATATAACATTATGCCCTCTTTTATTTAATTCCTCTGCCATCATTCCAGTTCTTAATAATCTTTGTCCTTCATTGACAACTGGCATTGGTTCACTAGATTGTAATAACCAAATATTCATATCTTTTATTTCCTTAATTCTCTAAAATACTGTTTTAAAACAAATTTTTATATCTTCCCATATATTAAATTTTCTAATATATTCTAAATTCCATTTCATTTTTTCTGGTAATATTCTTTTAACATAGATATCATCTATTTTTTCGCCTTTACTTAGGTATTTGTTTATTATTTCATCTTCATCTTTGTATTCTATACTTGCTCTTGATGAGATACCTGCTGGCATTAGTAATGTTGCTCTCATTTCATTTGAATATTCATTTACATATTTTTCAACTTCCGGCCTTGTTCCTACAAATGACATCTCACCTTTAATTACATTTAAAAGCTGAGGTAATTCATCTAATCTACATTTTCTTATCTTATTTCCAACTTTTGTTATTCTAGGGTCTTGTCCCATTGTAACTAAAGCCCCCTTTTTATCTGCATCTTGTACCATTGTTCTAAATTTAAATATTCTAAACTTTTTGCCATATTTAGTTATTCTTTCTTGCCTATAAAACACTGGACCTTTTGATTCTAATTTTATCATTATTGCTAATATTAACATTATTTGAGATAAAATTATCAATAAGATCAAAGCTGCAAAGAAGTCAAAAACTCTTTTTATTATTAAGCTAAACTTTTTATGCTTAAGAATTTCATAGTATTCTTTGACTTCATTGTTTTTCATGTTTTCAGGCAAGGCTTCATATTTCTTTAATATCATGTGAATTTCTCCTAACTGTATTAGAATTGAGAATAAATATAATTTGGTGTAGTTGAGTTTTCTGTATTTATATAATAAAAGTAAATACTAAAAAATACAACTAAAAACATTATTACTAGAGATAAAAAATTAATTACTTTATTGTTCCTTATAAAATTTATAAATCTCTTCATCTACTTTTATCCATCCTCTCCATCCTATATGCATGATGTCTTTTAAAAAATATTTTTCATATTCGCATTGTGAAAAATCTGCAACTTTTGCACCATACTTTAATGAGATTTCATTTATTTTTTTGTAATATTTTTCTCTTTCTGTTTTTGAAACTCCCACATAATCATACCAAATTCCATTAACCGGAACATTTATAATCAACGGTTTCACTTCAAGTTCATTGCATATTTTCAAAAACATTTCCAAATATTCATATTCTTCTATGTTCGAAAAATCTTCATATGATTTGCTATTTTTACTTTGTAGTAAGCTGTTTTTTACATATTTATTGTAATAATCATCATATATTCCCCATTCATTGTTAGTACATGCATTTTTTCCTTCTTTATCTGCATTATCTAGCAATTGCTTAAAGTCATAATTTTCAAACTTAACAGTTTCATTTGACTTCGTCGTACCTTTAAATTCATTTAATAGTTTAATTAACTTTATTTTTTGTTTTGTATTACCAATATTATCTGAAATTTCCAGACTAACTCTGTCAATTATATTTCCATTTAAGTATGCATTTTCATATTGCTGTATTTTTTTAAATTCCACTTCGTCAGATTTTTCTAATTTTTTTAATTCATTAATTACTTGCTGTTTCATTTCATAAGATATTTTTTTATTCTTTAGGAACATATTAAAATGATTTTTTTGAAATCTGCTTGCAAATATTTCAGAACTTAATGTACTATCTTTTTCAAACCATTGTGGAGATATTATTAAAACAACTTTATTTATTTTAGTAGCATTTTGAATTGCTCCTAATGTTAATGCGCTTTGTAGACACTTAGTATATCCTCTTCCAATAATATACATATTAAAGTTTGAGTTTCCATTTCCTACAATTTCAGTATTAAATGCACTTAATTCTGATGACCCTAATACTAATATGCTGTCACTTTCTTTATTATTTAAGCATGCTTTAGCCGCTTCTAAACTATTGAATTTTTCATCTCCCACTAAGTAATACAAATTATTTTTATTACTTGCAATAAATTCGTCTAACTTATAATTATATATAACTAAGAATCCAATAAAAATAACAACAGCAACAGTAAAGGCAATGATTTTTTTCATTGTTTTTTATTTCCTCCTTGATTTTATCAATTTGACTATTTTATTTGGTGTATCTACCATTTCTCTTTTTATTTCAGTTGGTGATAACTCAATTCCAAATTTTTCATCGATAGCTACTAACAGTTCTGTATATCCTAAAGAATCTAACATATCATTTTCAAACAAATTAATGTCTAAATTATCTCTTATATCTTCTTCATCTGTTATTTCAATAATCATATCTATTATCTCTTCTTCCATAAAATCCTCCTAAATTAAAATATAAATTGCATATATTTTTCAATAACATTTCCTATATATCCTGAAAAAATTAAAAATCCAAACATCACACAGTTTATTGTTATAAACCAAGAGAAAACCTTATATAATTTGTAGTCTTTATATTTTTTATAAAATTTAGATTTTTTTTGATATATTTCTGTTATTCCTAATAGCAATCCATGGTATACTCCATATAATATATAATACCAATTCAATCCATGCCAAACACCCATTATGAGCATATTTATCATAAATCCATAAAAAGCTGTAGTTAGCTTACTATTAAATCTTTTATTTTTTATAGAATTCATCATAAATCTTGTAAATACAAAATCTCTAAGCCAATGCGATAATGTTATGTGCCATCTATTCCAGAAATCTTTTATATCTATGCTAATAAATGGTTTATTAAAGTTGTCTGGTGTTTTTATTCCTAATATATAGCTCACTCCAACAGCCATTAAGCTATATCCCGCAAAATCAAAAAACATATAAAATCCATATAAAAATGCATATGCTATAACATATTTTGGATTATAACTACCAGTTACATATACTAGCATAGTATTACATACACTTGATAATACAAATTTGTACAATATTCCTATTGTTACTTTTTGCAATCCATTTCCTAACATATCCACATATTCTTTTTTAGTATACTCTTTATTTAAATCTTCTAAAAATCTTCGGCTTCTATCAATTGGTCCTGAACTCAGAGTTGGAAAAAAGAATAAAAATGTTAGGAAATCTAAGGTTTTTATTTCATTTATTAATCCATCATATGTTTCTATTATTATTTGAACCGTTTTAAATGTCACATATGATATTCCTATAAAACCAAATACATTTATATTAATTTCATTTAGTATTTTATATAATACCAATGGCAAAATTGAAAATATTATCGCATGTAAATATATAGTCTTGTTTTTTTCATATTTTTTTCTGAGTAATATATATATTTTTACAATATGTAACTCTATAAGGCCATATAATAATAAATAGAATATCTGTACTTTATTTTGCCCAAGTATTATTGCAATAAAAAACAACGTCAGAAAAACTGTATAGTATTTTATTTTTTTTTCTTTTAATCCTAATATTATTCCTGGAATTAATGCAATTACTAAGTATATAAAAAATTTTAAATCTCCAAAAAAAGTCATTTCTATAGTTCACCTAATACCTTTCTATCTATTTTGCAGTTGTTGGTCATAGGCATTTTATCTATAAATTTTATTTTTTTAGGAATCATATAATGTGGTAATATATTTTTTAATTCTTCTTTTATTTTTGTAATTTCCTCATTCTTATTTTTAACTATATTTTTTGTAACTATATATGCTTGTAAATATTTGACTGTAATATTATCATCTTCATATTTGGGAATAACAGCTACACTTTTTACACTTTTAACTCGTGCTATGTTGTTTTCTATATCCTCTATTTCTATCCTATAACCATGTAATTTAACTTGAAAGTCCAGTCTTCCACAATAATATAGCTGTCCATTTTGTATATAGCCTTTATCTCCAGTTCTATAAGCTCTATAATCTATATTGTTTATTTTGTAATTTTCAAAAACTTTTTTTGTTTTTTCATAATTATTAAAATACCCAATGCTTACTGTGTCGCCTACTATAACTATTTCACCCTTTTCATTTTCGGGCAAGTTCTCTTTTTTATGATTTTGTATTAAGATATAGGTATTTTCTTTTGGTTTACCAACCGGAAGAGATTGTTGTCTTTTTATCATTTCCTTAGTAATAGTAACATTGGTTACTGCAACTGTTGCCTCTGTTGGTCCATATGTATTTATTACTTCAGAGTCTTCAAATCTATTCATTATTTTCTCTGCTGTTGAATTTTGAAGAACCTCTCCGCAAAATAAAAAAGTTTCTAGTTTTGGTAATAATTCTCTATTAAATTTTTTATCTGATAAGCACATATTGATAAAAGATGGTGTAGACACCCATATATTAGCGTTTGACTTTTTTAACAAATCAAATAATTTTTCCATATCAGTTTGAGTATCTTTATCTATTGCTACTAAAGTACTTCCTGTAGCTAGCGAAGTATATAAGTCCATAACCGATAAATCAAATGAAAATGGTGCTTGATTTAGAAAAATTAAATCACTTTTTTGGTCTATTTTTCCCAATCGTTTAGACCATTTTAGAAAGTTATTTAAACAATTTACTGTTATTTGCACTCCCTTTGGAATCCCTGTACTTCCAGATGTAAAAATGATATAAAAAACATCATTCTCTTTAACATAATATTTTTTATCTATCTTTTCATTTTTTTCAGATTCTTCTTTTATTTTATCTATATCCCATACTCTTGAATCTTCTAATTTGCTTTCTTCTGGGCATAGAATTATCTTTGAATTCACAGTTTCTATTATTTGTTTTGTTCTTTCTATTGGTACAGATGTATCTATTGGACAATATCCCCTACCAGACTTTACACATGCTAAAAAACAAATTAACATATATTTATCTTTATGTCCATATATAATAATTGGAGTTTTATCTCTTTTCATTTGTAATTGTATTGCATTTGCTAAACTATTTGATTTTTCTTCTAATTCTGCGTATGTTAATTTTTCTCCATTTATTTGATATGCTATCTTATTGGGTTGCATGATAGAACATTTTCTTATTTCATCTATTATCTCCATAATATATACTCCCCTATTATATCTTTAAAATTTTTTGTAATATAATCTACTTGTTCATCTGTTAATTTGCTATATAGCGGTAAAGTAATTTCATTTTTATAAAAATCAAATGCATTTGGATAGTCCTTTATGTCAAAGCCTAGTTTTTTATAAGCTGTAAGCATTGGAAGTGGTTTGTAATGCACATTACAAGCAATTCCTCTTTCTGCCATTTTTACTATTATTTCATTTCTTTTTTCTTCGTCTATTCCTTTTATTCTTATAAAGTATAAATGTCCTGATGATCTATGATTTTCATTTCTATGGTTTAATACCATTACAGGTAAATCTTTAAATGCTTCATTGTATTTGTTTATAATTTCGTGTCTTCTTTCTATTAGTCCTTCATATCTTTCCATTTGGGCAAGTCCTATTCCTGCCATAATGTCTGTCATATTGCATTTATAATATGTATCTACGATATCATATTCCCATGCTCCTAATCCATTTTTGTGCATAGCATCTTTGGTTTGTCCATGTAGAGAAAGTAATTGATATTGTTTGTATATTGCTTCATTATCTAAGCCTTCTTTATTTTTCCATGTTGCTGCACCACCTTCTGCTGTTGTTAAATTTTTAACAGCATGGAATGAAAATGTTGTAAAGTCTGCAAACTCTCCTGACATTTTTCCATCTTTTTGTGCTCCAAGACCATGAGCGCTGTCTGCTACTACAATTATTCTATTATATAGTTTTTGTATTTCATTGTCAGGTTTAAATAGATTTTTCTTTTCTTCTACTATTTTAAATATTTTATCATAGTCAACTATAATTCCTGCTATATCAACTGGTATAATTACTTTTGTTTTTTCTGTAATAGCATTTGCAAGTTGTTCATAGTCCATTTCAACTGAATCTTTCTGTGTGTCAACTAAAACTAATTTAGCGCCTAGATGTGCAACTGGACTAGCTGATGCTGTATACGTATAAGCTGAAGTTATTACTTCGTCACCCTCTTTTATTCCCAGTATTCTTAATGTTAGCTCTAATGATGCTGTTGCTGAATTTAAACATACTGCTTTTTCTGTATGACATAGATTTGCTATTTCCCTTTCAAATTGTTTTGTTTTAGGCCCTGTGGTAATCCATCCTGACTTTAATGTATCTACAACTTGTTCAATTTCTTTTTCACCAATATCTGGAGGTGAAAATGGTATGTTCATTTTTACACTCATCTATTCCTTCTCCTTATTTACTTCTTCTGGTTTCCTATATGTTGTTACTACTTCTTTCATAACATTTTTAATGTTTTCACCAGAATATTTTTCATTATATTCTAATTCTTTTAGTATGTCTAATTTTTCTTCAAGTTCAGTCATTTCCATATGCATTGGCTTACTTATGAATATCTTGTCATGCTTTGTTGATGTTAAGCCTTCTTCTGACATCAATATTTCTTCATATAGTTTTTCGCCTGGTCTTAGTCCTGTTATTTCTATTGGTATGTCTACATTTGGTTCATATCCTAATAGTTTTATTAAACTAACTGCCAAGTCATATATTTTTACAGGTTCTCCCATATCTAGTACAAATATTTCTCCACCTTTTGCATATGTAACTGCTTGTAGTATAAGTTGTACTGCCTCTGGTATTGTCATAAAAAATCTTGTGATGTCTTTGTGTGTTACAGTAACTGGTCCACCTCTTTCAATTTGCTTCTTGAACAGTGGTATAACTGAACCATTACTTCCTAATACATTGCCAAATCTAACTGCTACATATTCTGTTTTACTTACTTTGTTTTTAGCTTGTACTATCATTTCACAAACTCTTTTACTCGCCCCCATTATGTTTGTTGGGTTTACAGCTTTGTCTGTTGAAATTAGCACAAATTTTTCTACTCCATATTCGTCTGCACAATTTACCACATTGTATGTTCCAAATACATTGTTGTGAATTGCCTCTAATGGGCTTTTTTCCATAAGTGGTACATGTTTATGTGCTGCAGCATGAAATACTATTTCTGGCTTATATGTTTCAAATACATTATTTAGTCTTGCTTTATCTCTAACACTTGCAACAATCGCTTCTAAATTAAGTTTTGGATATTCTGCTCTTAATTCCATTTCTATGTCATACAGATTGTTTTCATATATATCTAATATTACTAATCTTTTAGGGTCATATTTAACAATTTGTCTGCATAGTTCTGAACCTATTGAACCTCCTCCACCTGTTACTAATACAGTTTTATTTTTTATTAAAGAATTAATGTTTTTGTTATCTAGGTGTACTGGGTCTCTTCCTAATAAATCTTCAATTTGAACATCTCTCAGGCTGTTCATAGCTCCTTGTTTGTTAATCACTTCTTCAGTTGTAGGTAATACTCTTGTTTTTACACCAGTTTCTTGACATATTTCTAATATTTTTCTTCTTGAAATTGCATCTATTTTATTTATTGCAAAGAATATCAAATCTACATTTTTTTCTTTTGCTATCTTAGGTATATCATATCTTGTTCCTAATACTTTAACCCCTAAAATATAGTGGTTTATTTTGCTTATATCATCATCTATAATTCCTACAATATTGTATTTGTCTCGCATGTTATTTTTTATAGCTATGATGATTTCTCTTGCACCCATCCCAGCGCCAATTATAAGTAGATTATTAGCTTTATTGTCTTGATTTTTATTTATCTTTTCGTATTTTGACATTCTCCTACTTAGAATTGATCTTCCAGCCAGTCTATACATGACAAAAGTGCCAGCAATCAACACTCCTGACAATACATTTACTTTTAAGTTTATATATTCTAAGTGAAAAGCTTTATCTGCTAATGACAAAACTGTCATAGACAAAAATGCACTAATTATATATTTTATATAGTCTTTTCCCACTTCATAACGCATCATATTTTGATACATACGAAAAATATTTAAAAAGATTTGATATATAATGACCACTATTAATATTTGCATCGCCAACATTTTGATATTATCTATATGTATATTTAAAAAAAAGATTGATGCTATATAACAGCTAATAATAATTAATATATCCATTAAAATTAAAAGAACATTTCTATTCTTTTTAATTATTTCCTTCATTTTATTTCCCCTTAAATTTCACAATTTTATGCTTTTTTTATTCTATAATAATACTCTATAAAATGCAACCCTTTTTGCGACATTTTTCTGGTATTTTTTGCATAAAAAGATGTCAAAATTCATTAAGACCTAATTTAATGAATTTTGACATTTATTAACCTATTGGTTTTATTCTTTTATCAAATATAATATCTTTCACTTTTCCCTTTACTTGTCCTATTGTTAAGTGTGTTGTATCTATTACAATCGCATCTTCTGCAATTTTTAAAGCTCCTACTGGTTTATGCATATCATTATAATCTCTTGTCTTTATAGCCTCCAGTACTTCTTCGTATGTCATATCAATTCCTTTTTCTTGATTTTCTTTAAATCTTCTTTGTGCTCTTTCTTCAACACTTGCATCTAAATATATTTTCACATCAGCATTTGGAAATACTACTGTTGTAATATCTCTGCCTTCCATTATCACATCTGCATTTTGTGCCATTTTTCTTTGTAGCTCTACCATTATTTCTCTTACTTCTGGTATTGATGATACTGGAGAAACAAATGCTGATACTTCTTTGGTTCTAATCTCTTTACTTACATTTTCTCCATTCAAATACACTTGTTGTTCTTCGCCTTCATTTTTCATTTTTATATCAATATCTTTTGCAATTTGTATAATCTTCTCTTTTTCTTCTATACTTGTTATTTTTTGTCTTAAAGCTTGAAGTGCAACACATCTGTACATTGCCCCTGTATCTATGTTTACAAGTCCTAACTCCTTTGATATTAGTTTTGTTACCGTTCCTTTTCCTGTTCCTGCCGGTCCATCAATTGCTACTATAAATGACATATTTATTCCTCCTCTTTTTCTTTTTTCTCTGGCATATAAATAGCTTTTGCTACAATCGTAATGTCTTTTACATTCATCGTTGTAAGCTTTTCAATTTCTTTCCTAATTTTATCTTTAAATTCTCTTAATGCTGTTAATATATTAAAGCCAAAAACTATAGATACTTCCATATATATATTTGGTCCTTCTGGTGTACTTTCTACTCTTGTTTTTAACACTTTATATATTGCATCTGAACGTGTTGCTAGGTACTCTGCAATTTGTCTAAACACAGAATCTGAAATTGTAAAGTTTCCTAAGTAGCTAAATGTTGGTCTTATTATTGATTTTTCCGCTATGTATGGATCTTTGTCTTTTCCTTTAAATTTAAATATTTGAAGTGGATCTAATATATATCCAGAGAAATCTTTTTTTATTTCAAAGGTTGGTACTGGAATAACATGTTTTCCTTGTGTTGTACGTATTCTTTTTGCTTCTTCCATTTCTGCTTCTGTAGCCACATCTTGAATATATATTCTTTTACTAACTTTAGGTAATCCTAGGTTTTCAGTTATCTTATCTATCATGCCATCAGAAGTACCCAGAATCAATATAGATTCTGGTTTATATTTTCTTATTGCTTTTCTCATTTCATTTCTATCTTTTTCATTTATGAATATTGCCTTTTTTACAGTTTCCACTTTTGTTGGAGCCTTTTTGGCTGATGTCCCTGCTACTACATTGTTCTCGCATACTAGTAGTCCATCATCAATAATGTATTTCACATTGTTTTCTTTTGCCACCATCTGTGCTCTATAGCTTTTTCCTGTTCCTGATGGTCCAACAAATGAATATACTTTTATGTCATCAGTTGAATTTAAATTATTAAATAGTAATTGCAATGTTCTTCTCCTTTTAAATTATTTTTCTACAGTGATAATTTGATAGTCTGATCCTCTATATGGAGTTCTTATTCTATTTCTCGCCAATTCTTTCAATTCATATTTTTCTACCATTTCATTATACCATTCTAATCCTTCACGGTCAATTAGTATAATTCTACCTTTATAATTTTGTAATTCTTTTTCCTCAAATATTATTTTTAGTGGAGGGCTAAAGTTTTCAAATGGTTTCAAATCATGTTTTTCATCAAGGTTGTATAAATACCAATTGTATTCTGGCATTTGCACAAATATATTTGTAGCATGATATATATCCTTGTATAGAATAATTGTATTATCTTGATATTGGCCTTTTATGTATTCCACTTCTGTTTCATTTGCTGGTTCATATATGTCTCTTACTATTATCATATTATTATATATTCCTAGTGTTAATACAATTAGAACCACTATCAAAGATATTACTTTTTGATGTTTTCTTTCCGAATTTGCTATGTAATATGCAAATGGGAATATCAGTACCCCAGTTGTTATCAGCATATATCTATAATACATAATTGGTTTTATGAGTACAGTGACTATAAGCATTGAAAAATATAATATAAAGTGTACTGCTAAACAAAACATTGCTAAAGTAATTGGTTTACCTTGTTTTTTATTGCAAATTATTTGGTATATTAAATATGAATACATAATTAGAGTGTATACAGCTGTTACCGCAATACTTAATTTTCCGTTAAACTGCACTCCTAATGGTGCAACAACAGTGTCTCCCCAAGTTAGTGGTATCCAATATCCATGGCTAACCGCATTAGCTTGTTTTAAAAATATTGGTATCCATGGTAAATAACCTGCTATTTGTGCTATTGCTATTATTATAAATGTAATTATGTATTTCTTTTTTGGTATTTTCTTTGAAAATAGTATGTATAGGGATAGTAAGCCATTTATAATTGCAACTGTTACTAGTCCATAATAATGGCAATGGGCTGCACATAAGCTAAATATTGCAAATAAAATCCAGTTTTTTATTTTATATTCTTTCACTATTCTATAAGCATATATTGCTGTTAGTGTGACAAATAGCATTGTCCAAGTATACATACGTATTTCTGTTGCATACATTGCCATAAATGGCAAGAATAGTGTTAAAAATGAAAATGCTAATCCGTGTTTTTGCTCCAAAGTCTTTCCTAATGTGTGTAAATCCAAGTATTGCCATTATAATTCCTGCTAATACTGAAAATATTCTACAAGTTATTATTGACTCTCCAAATATTCCAGTAAATAGCTTTAATAATAAATAGTATAATACTGGGTGTACATCATTTATATCAATTCTTATTATTTGACTATAATCGTGTCTTATTAGTGCCATAGTGTAAGCTTCATCAAACCATACTCCCGAATGAAAAGCACTAATCAATATAAATATTATTCCTAATATAAGTACTAAAATATGGAATGTTTTTGCTTCTAATATTTTGTTCATTTTTATCCTCTCTTATCTAATAATGTTATAGAATATTTATATGCATGATACTCTACTTCAAACATTTCTTGTTTTATTAATTCAATATTTTCTCCATATCTTTGTACAAATTGGTCATATATAGCATATGTTTCAGAGTTTATAATCCATATTCTTCCTTTATAATCATCCAATGGCTCTAGTGTTTTTATTGTGGTCATATTTTTTCCCAATGCCTCATATGCTGCTTCTTGATTCCAATAGCTCTCATCATAAAAATATGTAGGCATATTGTTTCCTAGTTGCATAGCTAAAGTAAATCCACTTCCTTCATTGCCCCAAACTATTATATCTCCATCTTTAAAGTCATGTTTAATATATTCTAAGGGTTGTGTATTTGTTTCTAAATAGTTCATTTTTATTACATTGGCATTTACTATTCCTGCTATTACCAATGTAGTAATGCATATTAGTATTGGTATGATTCTGCTTTTTCCCTTTGCTATAAAGAATGATATAAAAAATACAAATAGTCCTGTTAAAACTAAGAAATATCTTGCATATAATATTGGCATTTTTATTGAGATAACTAAAGCTATTAGCATTACTAATAAATATACTATAATAGCCCAATTACCAGCCCTTTTTTCTTTGCTTTTTATTGCTGTATATATAACATACGCAAGTATAATTCCACCAAATACAAGTGCTACTATGTCACTTATGAATTTTGCATCCAAGTTTCCCACAAATTGGAATATAAAAATTTGTTTAAATAATTCTAGTGAAGGGCCAGTGATCCAAAATCCTTTAGATACATGGCTTGTTTGTGCTAAAAAGCAAGTTATCCATGGTATATATAATATTATTTGTACTATTGCTGAAATTGTAAAGCATTTTAATTGCTTGGTGTAATGTTTTTGTTTTATTGCTTGTTTTAATAAATATATAAATAGTATTAAATTTACTACTCCTGCTGTTACTAAAGCATAATAATGTGTATATGCTGAAGCCAAACTAAATATGGCAAATATTATCCAATTTTTTGTGTTTGGATTTTTATATATTCTATAGGCATATATTGACATCAATGTCACAAATAACATTGCCCATGTATACATTCTAAGTTCTCCTGCATATATGCAGTTTATTGGTAAAAAGAATGTAAAAAATGAGAATAGTATTCCTTCTTTTTCTCCAAAATCTTTTCGTATATGTGTATATCCTAATAGTCCAAGTATTGCTAATGGAATTACTGACATTATTCTATATGCATATATATTTGTTCCAAATATTAAGTAAATTATATGTAATATCCAATAATATAGAATTGGGTGTACGTCGTTTCCTACAATTCTCCATATGTCTGCAAAACTGCTTTTTACTATTCCTACTGTATAGCTTTCGTCAAACCATAAATTATTATGGAATACTGGTATTGTTACAAATATTATCCCTAATATTATTAGTGCAATATGTAGATATTTTGTTTTCTTCATTTTAATCTCATCCCTTCTCTTCGGCACAAATTATATCACTCTTACATTTTATTGTCTACACTAAAAGGTGACTTTGGGGACGGGGTCAAAAGTCACCCTTTTTATCATTGGTCACATCTCCATTGCCACTCACTGGTATTGTATCTCCTAAGTAAGTTGGCTCTGGTTTAATTATACATTTAAAGAAATCTTTATCTCTTGCCAAGATTTCTCTTAATTCTCTTATAACTTGTCCTCTATATTCTCTTGGATCTGATGCTACTCCATATGCCTCTATTCCTAGTTTTTCAGCTACGTATAAGGCTCTATATAAATGATACTTTTGTGTAACAATTATTATTTTCTGTGCTTTAAAAATTTCTTTTGCACGATACACACTATCATAAGTAGAAAAACCTGCATGGTCCATAAATATATCTTCTGATTTTACACCTTTTTCAATTGCAAAATCTTTCATAACATTTACTTCATCATATTCTTCTTTTCCGTGGTCGCCACTCATTATTATTTTTGAAGAAGTTTGATTATTATATAGTGCAATTCCTTGTAATAGTCTATCTTCTAGCATTGGGCTCGGCTTATCTCCCCATATTCCAGCACCTAATACTAAAATGCAATCTACATTTTCTAATTCTTTTGCTTGTTTTTCTGTTACTATTTTACTTTTGGTTTTATTTACCACATAAAAGTTTATTGACAATAATATTATTCCAATAAGTACGCACAATATCAATATTGTAATTATCAAAATTTTAAGCATATTCTTCTCCTTTGGTTTTTCCATAGTTTTACCTCTCTTTTACTACTTTATAAACTATTTCTTAATATAATTTTTAAGCAAAAGGGTGACCTTTGACCCCGTCCCAAAAAGCACCCAAAAAGCGGCAAGAAAAGGGTAACCTTTCTTGCCGTATTTATTAACTTTGAACTTTTTCAGTTTCTGTTTCTGCTACTTCATGAATAGCAATTTTTCTAACGTGTTCAATTTTTTCCCATGTAGTGTCACGTTTGAATAAACATTTAAAGTTTATAGCGATCCATGAGCCTAAGAATAATGGATAGCATAATAGTCCTTTAATCATTGGCTTGATAGGTCTTTTATCTAATAACATTATTAGTACTGCTGTTCCAATTGGTAATAGGAATGTTGGTATTCCATATCTTAACATATTCATAGCTAAGTCCATGCTTGTCATTCCATCTCCTGCGTACATAATAACATTTATTAGTAATAATACAAGTGTAAGTACAAACATTGGTATACTTCCTATAATGTATAAAAATCCATCAAAGTTCATTATTGTTTTGTGTTCTTTAACTGCTAATGCTAATGGCTTTGTATATTCTTTTATACATTGCATATGTCCAACTGTCCATCTTGTTCTTTGTTTCCAGCTTTGTTTAAATCCTAAAGGTTGTTCATCATAGACTACTGCATCTACTGCCCATCCTAATTTTTTACCTTTAATTATTCTTTTTAGTGAAAACTCAATATCTTCTGTTAGAGTTTTTGTAACCCATCCTTCTGGTTTTACTATATCAAATCTAACCATGAAACCTGTACCATTGATCAATGGTGATAAACCAACATTGTATCTTGCTAAGTGATAAAAACGGTTCATTGTCCAGTAGAATATTGCATATCCTGCTGTAATCCAGTTATCTGTTGGGTTTTTAATATCTCTATATCCTTGAACTACATCTTCACCTTGGCAAAGTTTTTTATTCATATTTTTGATAAAGTTTTTGTCTGCAACATTGTCTGCATCAAATATACAGAAAGCATCATATGGTGCATTTTCATCAATTTTTTGTCTCAAGAACCAATTTAATGCATATCCTTTTGTTTTTTTGCTTGGGTCAAATCTTTCATATACAATTGCTCCTGCTGTTCTTGCAACATCTGCTGTTCTATCTGTGCAGTTATCTGCAATTACATATATGTCTAATAATTCTTTTGGATAGTCTTGAGCTTTTAAACTTTCTATTAACTCTGTTACTACATTTTCTTCGTTATGGGCTGGAATAATTGCCATAAAACGATGATTTTTGTTTACAAGCATTGGTTTATCTTTTAACTTAACTAGTGAACACACACTAATCGCTAATTGGTAAAACCAGAATATTGTTATAGTCCATACTAATGCTTGTTGAACAATATATAAGTATTCCATGATTTTCTCCTTTTTCTAATTTCTAGACTTATTATATACATACTGTTAGAATAATGCAACTATTTTAATTAAATCTTAATATTTATTCTTTCTCCTCAGTATTTCCTGCTTCTAAGTCTTTCATATTTAAGTTAATTCTTCCTTGGTTATCAATTTCAGAAACTTTAACTGTTACTTCGTCTCCAACGCTTAAAACATCTTCAACTTTTTCTACTCTTTTGCTTGATATTTTAGAAATGTGTAATAGTCCTTCATTTCCTCCACCAATATCAACAAATGCTCCAAATGGCATAATTCTTGTTACTTTTCCGTCATAAATCCCACCAACTTCAATAATTTTAGCTATATCTAAAATCATATCCATAGCTTTTTTACCGCTTTCTGAATCATTAGCATATACACATACTTTTCCGTCATCATTTATATCAATTTTAACTCCTGTTTCATCAATGATTTTGTTAATCATTTTTCCTCCAGGCCCGATAACATCTTTTATCTTATCTGTGCATATATTTGCCATCATAATTTTTGGTGCATATTTAGAAACTTCTTTTCTTGGTTTGCTTATAACTGGTAACATTATATTATCTAAGATATAATCTCTTGCTACTTTTGTTCTTTCAAAAGCTTCCTTAATTATATCATATGTTAGTCCGTCTATTTTAATGTCAACTTGTATAGCTGTAATTCCATCTTTTGTTCCACCAACTTTGAAATCCATATCTCCAAAGAAATCTTCAATTCCTTGAATATCTGTAAGCATAATGTATCTGCTTGGATCATTTTTGTCTGTAACTAATCCTGTTGAAATACCTGCTACTGGCTTTTTAATTGGAACACCTGCATCCATTAGTGCTAATGTGCTTCCACAAATACTTGCTTGTGATGTTGAACCATTTGAAGATAATACTTCTGATACCACTCTTATAGCATAAGGGAATTCGTCTTCTGATGGAATAACTGGTACTAATGCTTTTTCTGCTAAAGCACCATGTCCAATTTCTCTTCTGCCTGGTCCTCTTGATGTTCTTGCTTCACCAACACTATATGCTGGGAAGTTATATTGATGCATATATCTTTTTGTTGTCTCTTCGTCTAAACCATCTAGTTCTTGTGCTTCACTATTTGTTCCTAATGTTACTATAGACATTACTTGAGTTTGTCCTCTTGTGAATATTGCACTACCATGTACTCTTGGAAGTACTCCAACTTCACATGAAAGTGGTCTTATTTCATCTATTTTTCTTCCATCTGGACGTTTATGTTCTTCTAAAATCATTTCTCTTACACAAGCTTTTTCTAAGTCATGTACGCTGTCTGCAATATCTGTTTTCTTTTCTTCTGCTGATTCTTCTCCGTACTTTTCTACAAAATATGCTGTAATATCTTCTGTGATTTTTTCAATGTTTGCATCTCTTACAGTTTTGTCTGTAGCTTGTACGTCTTGATACATTCTATCTTTAAAGTTTGCAACTATTTCATTATATACTTCTGGATCTGTTGCAAATGATTTGTATTCAAATTTTGGTTTTCCTATTTCTGCTTTGATGTCAGAAATAAAGTTACATATTTTTTTTATTTCTTCATGTGCTGTTTTAATTGCTTCAAGCATTGTATCATTTGGTATTTCGTCTGCACCTGCTTCTATCATAGTAATTTTTTCAAGTGTTCCTGCTACTGTTAATGTTAATCTGCTTTTTTCTCTTTGTGCTAGTGTTGGGTTTATAACTATTTGGTCATCAACATATCCAACTGCTACTGCTGCTGTAGGTCCTCCAAATGGAATATCTGATATAGAAAGTGCAGCTGATGCACCGATCATAGCGCATACTTCTGGGCTATTGTCTGGATCTACTGACAATACAGTTGCTACAACACATGTATCATTTCTAAAATCTTTTGGGAATAAAGGTCTTAAAGGTCTGTCAATTGCTCTTGATGTTAATATAGCTTTATCTGCTGGTTTTCCTTCTCTTTTTGTAAATCCTCCTGGAATTTTGCCTACTGCATATAGTTTTTCTTCATAATCTACTGATAGTGGGAAAAAGTCTATTCCCTCTTTTGGTTCTTTTGCTGCTGTTACGTTTACCATAACAACTGTTTCGCCATAACGTACTACAACGTTACCATTTGCAAGTTCTGCAATTTTTCCTGTTTCAATTGATAAAGTTCTTCCTGCTAATTGTGTTTCGTATTTTTTAAACATAAATTTTTCTCCTTTTTTATTTTATTTATATTATAAGCAATATGAAAATTAGCGTAACCTCTATTATATGCTATATTTAGTAGCACATGATACAAGCTACTTTCTAATTTTTATTGCTTTTAATACCTTAATATTTTTCCTTTTAACTAATATAATATTCGCAAATTTGGACGTTTGGCATAAAAGCAAAACGTCCAAATTGTAAATTATTTTCTTAATCCTAATTTTTCAACGATGTCTCTATATCTTTGAACATCTTTTTTAGCTAAGTAGTTAAGTAAGTTTCTTCTTGCACCTACCATTTTTAAAAGTCCTCTTCTTGAATGATTATCTTTCATATGAACTTTTAAATGAGCTGTTAATTCATTGATTCTTTCTGTTAAAAGAGCTATTTGAACTTCTGGAGAACCAGTATCTTTTTCATCTCTTTTATAAGTTTCAATGATTTCTTGTTTTCTTTCCTTTGTCATTTTATTTTCCTCCTATATTTTATTTGCCTTAAGCTGAGTTTTAGTTTGGAGTGTTATCCCCTAAAACTAAGTAAAAGGTATATTTGGTATCTTTAAGCGATACCTTTTATATAATAGCATATTTTGCCAATAAAAGCAAGAGTTTAGTGTTATTTTATTAAATTTTAAAACAGGTGTAGAAATATAATTCTACACCTGTAAGGAGTTATAACTCTATAGGATCATACAAAGTATTTATTTGTACTTTGCGTTCTGGGATATTTGGTTCGATTTTTTTGATAATGACAATTGCTTTGCCTGTGTAATCAACATATCTTCGAATTCGATATCGATCGATTTCAAAAATGTTGTCCAATTTTGCTTCTAAACCTGACCGAAATATTTGGTCAAATGTTTCGACCATATCAACCTTACCTTTGTTTAGATTTCTTCCATGTGCAAGCATACACATATTGATTTCAACTCCTTTTTTATTATTAGGATTTCTCCCTATGTTACATATTATACCACGCTATACCTGAGGTTTCAAGTTTTATACTCTTTCAGTCTTTCTATTGCTTCTAGGCTTTCTTGATAATCTCCAAAGCCGGTTAATCTAAAATATCCCTCTCCACTTGGTCCAAATCCGCTTCCGTGGTATTCCAACTACTCCAATATTTTCTAGTAGTTCATCAAAAAATTGCCATGATGTTTTTCCATGTGGAACCTTTAGCCACACATATGGCGAGTTTACTCCACCATACACCTCAAATCCAGCATCTTCTAATCCTTGTTTAATTGTCTTTGCATTTTTTAAATAATATTGTATGTTGGCTTTTATATCTCTTTTAGCTTCTGGTAAATATGTTGCTTCTGCACCTCTTTGTGTGATATATGATTCTCCATTAAACTTAGTATATTGTCTTCTAGTCCATAAATTATTTATTGAAACCTCTAGATTATTGCTTGTATATCCCTTTAAAACTTTTGGCACTATTGTATAACTGCAACGAACTCCTGCAAATCCCGCTGTTTTTGAAAAGCTCTTAAATTCAATAGCTACCTCTTTTGCTCCTTCAATTTCATAAATTGAATGTGGGATATTTTCTTCTGTTATATATGCTTCATAAGCTGCATCAAATAATATAATTGATTTATTTTGTTTTGCATATTGTACCCATTCTTGTAATTGTTCTTTTGTAAGTGCCATACCGGTAGGGTTATTAGGATAGCACAAATATATTAAATCTACTTTGGTTTTAGGAATTTCTGGCACAAAATTATTTGTACTATTTGTCACCAAATATACTATGTTCTCATAGTTAGTTATATGGAATTCTCCGCTTCTCCCTGCAATAACATTAGCATCCAAATATGCTGGGTATACCGGATCTTGAATAGCCACTTTATTATTTACATCAAATATGTCGTTGATATTCCCTATATCACTATTTATACCATCTGATATAAATATTTCATCTAGACCAAATTCAATGCCTTTAGACAGATAATCTTCTTCTAGAATTTTCTTTTTCAAAAAATCATATCCAAGTTCAGGTCCATAACCTCTAAACGTTTCCTTGTTTTGCATCTCATTACAAGCTTTTTTCATAGCTTCTACAACAGCTTTTGGTAAAGGTAAAGTTACATCTCCAACTCCTAAATTTATAACCTTTTTCTCTGGATTTTCCTTTTTATATTTTTCTACCTTTTCTGTAACTGTAGAAAACAAATAATTATTTTGAAGTTTCAAAAAGTTTTCATTTACTCTATTCATCAATCCACTCTCCTTTAAATACAGTTACAGCTGGTCCTGTCATATGTACATGGTTATTTGGTTTCCATTCAATTTCTAAGTTTCCACCTAATAATTGAACATTAACTTTTCTGTCTGTGTATCCATTTAGACTACTAGCAACCACTGAACTACAAGCTCCCGTTCCACAGGCCAGAGTTTCTCCTGAGCCTCTTTCCCATACTCTCATTTTTATATTATTTTCATCTACTATCTCTACAAATTCAATATTTGCTTTTTCTGGAAATATATCAGCATTTTCTAAGATAGGGCCATATTCTGCTACTTTGAAATTTTTTATATCATTTACAAATGTAACAGCATGTGGATTTCCCATTGATACACATGTTAATTCAATTTTTCTATCTTTTACTTCAACTTCAGTCCTTACCTTTCCATCTTCTGACCTAGCACTTGATGAAACTGGAATTTTGGTAGCTTCTAAAATTGGTGCTCCCATATCAACTTCTACCGTTTTTACTTTTCCTTTTACTATATTTAGTTTTAAAGTTTTTATTCCTGATAATGTTTCTATTGTAGTTATTTCTTCACATATCAATCCTAATTCATATGCAAGTTTAGCTACACACCTTATACCATTTCCACACATTTGTGCTTCACTTCCGTCACTATTAAACATTCTCATTTTTAAGTCTGCAACTTTACTTTTGCATAATAATATTAAGCCATCAGAACCAACTCCAAAATGTCTATTGCTTAATTTGCGTGTCAGATTTTTTATATCTACTGGTTCTTTTCCATTTATGCAGTCTATATACACATAGTCATTTCCTAATCCTTGCATTTTAAAAAACATCATAAAATGTAAATCCTCCCATTACATTTTATGATGTTTTATTTTTGTTATGATTATAAATTGTTAAGAGTAATAATCATTATTAAACTTATATATATAAATGCGAATATTGCTAATCCTATTATTCCTAAAATCAGTCCAGTTTTGCCTATCTTACTTCCTGTTTTTCTTGCTGACTTTGCTCCAAATACAATTGCTAATACTCCTGTTGGTAGTGTTATATACCAAAATAATGTTGAAAGTATTGAAACTATCCCCAATACAAATCCTGCTATTCCTATTGCAGATTTATTTTTATTATTTTCTTCCATATTTACATTCCTCCTTCAATAGTATTAATTACATTATTAACATTATTGTTTTGTTTTTCTGTTGAATTTTCAAGTGTTTGAGAAGATTTTTGTGTTGCTCTAACAAATAATCCTTCTGTTTCGTTTGCATTGCTTTCCACTTTTTTTAGTTTTAATTCACTCACTGCTTTTAGTTCTTCAAGATCATTTACTTTTATCATTGTTTCTGATACTGTATATAAATTATTATCTATGTATAGTCCTCTTAGTAATTTACTATTATTGTAATAATACGTTTTTTCTTCTCTCTCATGTGTTATAACACCCTTTAGTTTAAAGCCGTCTTGCACATTTATATTATATACAAAATATCCCTCAGCTATATATGGTTTACTATATCTTGTATAATTATTTATCATAGTTTCATTGTCACTTGATAAAGTTACCTCAAAATCTTCGCTGTAGTTATTTACAGGAATCGCTATTAAAGATTTTTCCTTTGAAAACAATAGTGCTTTTGGGTTTGTTAATATTGCTGATGTTGTTCTGCTGTCTCCTATTACTACACTTGAAATTTGAACTGGTGAATTTACATTTGAAACATCAAATAGAGCCATTTTCATTCCTACTACTTTAGCTATTGTAGAAATTACTTTTCCACTTGAATTTCTGTTTATAATTTCTTTTGTTTCCATTCCAATTCCGATTATATGGTTCTCGTCATAAGGATGTAAATATGTACTATAACCTGGTATTTTTAATTTTCCTAATACTTTTGGTTTTGTTTCATTACTTAAATCCATTACAAATAGTGGGTCTATAGTTTTATATGTTACAAAATAAACTTTGTCTCCTATAAATCTTGAAGAATACATCTTTTCACCTTTTGCAACATTGTCTGATATTCCTATTTGTTTTAAATCTTCGTCAAATATTGCTACCCTTGAGCCATCGTTGTCATATAAAGCTATTCTTAAATGATTGTCCTTTTCATCTAATGAATATTGATTTATAGTTTTTCCTTTTACCTTTGTTTTTGCATTATACTTAACAATTCCATCTTTATCTATATCAAATTTATATATCTCTGTATAATATCCGTTTGTTGAATCCAAATTCTCATAGTAATCTGGTATTCCAAAAACACCCTTTAATCCAAACAAAGCACTTATAGGTATCTGTTCATCATAATTATACTTATACTTTTGGTTTAGTAAGTATATAGCATTTTCAGATACGTAAGCATTTGATATATTCATCAAATATGAGTTTAATTTTATATCTGCTGTCTCGTTATTCAAATCAACTGTTGATATTAAGGTTTGTGTTGTAGTCTTTATATCCTTTATGCGTTTAATTTGGTCAACAGCCATCTCCTTTTCCACATTATCCTCACTATATCCTATAACAATATCATCATTTTCTTTTCTTAAACTTCCAGATGAAATTACATATAAAACATTGTCGATACATCTTGATGTATAATATGGTTCATACATTTCATAGCTTTTGGTTAATACTGGATTATCTTTTGAAGTAATATTATATATTTTTACAACTGTATTCATTGTCCTACTATAATAATATCTTTCACTTTCGCCTTCTTTAGCTAATATAACAACTAACTTGTCTTTATATAAAATTATATCTTCTGGTATATCTTCATTTTCTGATTTTATAGTTGATACTACTTTAGGTTGTTTTGGGTCTTTTACATCTGTTATTACTACTTTATCCTCAGATATCGAGTAAATGTAATCTCCATCAGTCTTTATAATATCAGCCTCATCTACATTTTCAACTTGTATATTTGTTGTAGAATAATCTTTTGAACTTGAACCAGGTTTTAAGCTAGAAGTTGAACCAGCTTCTGCGCTAGAGCTTGCACTACCGAAGTCAATTGTTGTTCCTCCCATAGATCCAGCATTATGCGCTTCCTTAATAATATAAGAATCATCATACAACATTGTAAATGGCATACAGAAAATTCTAACCAATAGTTCTTGTAAATCCGAATTATCTCCTTCATATATTTTTAGTAGCTCTTTTTTAGATTTAATTGTTTCCAATTCTTTGTCACTTTGATGCAATATAATAGCTACTATAGTGGTTATTATTGCAATAAGTAATATCACAATAAATATTTTTACTCTTTTTTTCATATACATCCTCCTTTATTATTTTATAATTATAGAATATACTAATTTATCAAATAAGTCAATCACTTTTTTTGCCTTTTAAAAAGAAAAAAAGTAGTAAAGCTAACAAGCTTTACTACTTTAAGAAATGGTGCCTCGAACTGGAATCGAACCAGTGACACAGGGATTTTCAGTCCCTTGCTCTACCAACTGAGCTATCGAGGCATATAAATAAAAAAATGGCGACCTGGAACGGGCTCGAACCGTCGACCTCTAGCGTGACAGGCTAGCGTTCTAACCAACTGAACTACCAGGCCGTAAATTATTTTCAAATTTACCTAATATTAAATTAAGAAATGGTGGGCGCAATAGGGATCGAACCTATGACCTCCTGCTTGTAAGGCAGATGCTCTCCCAGCTGAGCTATGCGCCCATTTCTTTCGACCTGTTTAGTATACTAAATTTAATTATAATTGTCAATAGATATTTTAAAATTTTTTAATATTTTTTTGTAATTTTTTTAAAGTCTTGGCAAAGGCTCTTGGACCAGGTGAAAAATCGCAAAAGGTGATTTTTCACCCCGTCCCCAAAGTCACATTTATTTTAATATTTCTATTGCTTTTTGTAGTTGGGTGTCGTCTTTTTCTTGTATTGTTATTTGTTTTTTTGTTTCTTCTAATAAGTCTACTTCTACATCTGGTGTTATTCCTATTTTGTGAATTGCATTATGTTTTGGTGTATAGTATTCACTTATTGTAATTTTTAGTCCACTTCCATCTGATAATTGGTGTAATTCTTGTATTATTCCTTTTCCATATGTCTTAGTTCCTACTAATGTTGCCTTTTCGTTATCTTTTAATGCTCCTGCCAATATCTCTGAGGCACTTGCTGAATATTCATTCATAAGAACTACTGTTGGCATATTTATTATTGGCTTTTCAGTAGCTTTTGTGACTTCCTCTTTATTGTTTTTGTCCTTTGTTATTAGTAGTGTAGCATCTTTTTCGACTAACATATCTGCTATTTTAAGTGCTTCATCTACAATTCCACCACCATTATTTCTAATGTCTATTATCAATTTCTTTATTCCTTGTTTTTCAAGTTTTTTATATTTTGTTTCAAATTCACTTGCACAATTTCCTTCAAAATCTGATATTGCAATATATCCAATATTGTTGTCTAATATTTTTGTTGTTATATGGCTAACTATAACTTTTGTTCTAGTAAGTTCAAAGGTTTTTGTCTCCCCATTTCTATATATTTCTAGTTTAACTTTTGTTCCTTCTTCTCCTCTAATTTTATTAGATGCTTCTTCTAATTTATCTCCTGCATATTCTATATCATCTATTTTTGTAATAATATCGCCTGGTAATATTCCTGCTTTTTCAGCTGGTGAATTTTCTATTGGTTTGATTATTAAAATGGCATTTTTTTGTATGTCCTGTGTCATATATATACCAATGCCTACAAAATTTCCATTTGTTTCTTCCATTATTTCTTTCATTTCTTTTTTTGTATAATATGTTGTATATGGATCTCCCAGAGCATCTACATATCCTTTTACAGCTCCTTCAATCATCTCCTCATCATTTATTTCTCCAATATATTTTTTCTCCAATTCACTTCTAAATTGTGACAAAGTATATTCTAAGCCTTCCAATGAAGTAGTATTTATTTTGCTATAAGTTATACCGTTACTACTTAAATATTGGTAAGTAGCATATGCAGTTATCAAAGATGTAGTGATTATTACTATTAATATCAGCATAATCATTTTATAAATTCTCTGTGCATTTTTGTTTTCCATTTTATTAAATTCCTCTCTCAACTATATATGTATATTATATTTATAAAGGTTTATAAATATTATTTTTATTGTATAAGAAAAATTGAAGATTTTACATATACAACAAGATTAAGTTATTCTAATTGCGATTAAATCACTTTTTATGGTGCTTTTACGTAATTCAATGGGTCAACTGTTGCTCCATTTATTCTAACTTCAAAGTGTAGGTGTGGTCCTGTTGAATTACCAGTTGAGCCTATTTCCATTATCATATCTCCCTGTTGCACATGTGCTCCTATTTCAGTTAAAACTTTTTGTCCATGTCCATACAATGTAGATATTCCATCTCCATGTTGTATTATAACACAATTTCCATAAGAACCCAATTTTCCTGCATATGTAACTACTCCACCTAATGCTGCAACAGCTGGTGTTCCATAATAAGCATTTCCTATATCTATTCCTAAGTGAAAGTTTGTAACTCCTTGAATTGGATGTTTCCTTGTACCATAATCTGATGTTATTACAGTTCCAGATTTTGCAACCGGCCAAATCATAAGTCCACCAGTATATTGAATAGAATAGTCCCCTTTTGCTATACTTATTTCTCTAATTCTTGTTTCTATTTGAATTGTTTCTGTTTTGTATTTTGTTATTTCCTCATTTAATTCTTTTTCATCTTTTGATAGCTTTGCCATATATGTTTCTTGCAAAGTTTTTGTATTTTTACATATTACTTGTGATTGTTCTACTTTTAATTTTAATGTTTTAAGTTCTTCTGTCTCTTTATCTAATTTTTGTTTTGATGACTCTATTGTTTTTTTCTGTTGCTCGACAGTTTCAATCAAATTATTGTCATATTCCATAACTTCTAATATTTTATAATATCTTGATATAAAGTCTGATAACGTTTTAGAAGACAATAATACATCTATATATAATATAGGTCCAGCTTCATATAAAGCTACTAATCTGTCTCTTAGTTGTTTTTCTTTTTGTGTATAATCTTCAGTAACAGAATTTAATTGTGTTGTTGTTTCTTTTACTGATGTTTCTAATACTTCTAGTTTACTTGCTAAGTCTTCGTTTTCACTTTCATATTTTCTTATTTTGTCATCTAGTTCTTGAATTTTTATTAGTGTGCTAGATATTTCTGTCTGCACATATTCTAATTTAAGATTTGATGCATCTAATTTCTCTTTTATTTCGTTTTTTTGATTATCTAATTCATCAATATCTTCTGTATTCATATCTATTTCGTTTTCTTGATTTTGAATATTAGTTTCATTTGTTGCTAATGAATACATTGATATATTAAATATAAAAACAAAAATAAGGAGAATACTTATAAACTTGTTCACTTTCATATACGCATTCTCCTTTCTCTAATTATTTATTTAAATGAATTTCAACAACATCAAATGATGATTATCTTTTAAGTTTTACCAGTGGCAATAATCAAGAGGGTTAACTTCACTACCATAATATTGACTCTTACGAACTTCAAAATGCAAGTGTGGTCCTGTTCCTATACCAGAACTTCCACTCTTAGCTATCGTCTTTCCTGTTGAAACAGCTTGTCCCCTTGATACTAATATCTTACTTAAATGTTGATACAAAGTATATAAATTATCTGCATGTTTGATTATTACAAAGTATCCTCTTGCACTATTATATCCTGTTGAAATTACAATTCCATTACCTGCTGACAATACTGGGGTTCCTGTAGGTACACCAATGTCTATTGCTCTATGATCTGATGTTGCTCCTGCAATTGGTACTTGTCTATTGCCATAGTATGATGTAATAGTTTTATAACCTGGTGATGATTTTGATAGTGGCCAACTTAATGTTCCCATAAATTTTCCTGTATATGAATTATTATAATCATTAGCTGCTTTTGCAAGTTCTTCTTCTAATTTTTGAATTTCCTTGTTATAGTTATTGATTTGAGTCTGTAATTTCTTTTGCTCAGCAGTCAAGTTTGCTACTTTAGCCTCTTTTTTATCTTTTGCAATTTTAACCTTAGATTGCTTATCTTGCACTGATTTTTTGCTTTCAGCTAATTCCTTTTTTTGTTTTTCTAAGTCTTTTTTTGCATTTTCCACTTCATTCTTTTGAGCTTCTACTTTATCCATTTGTTCATTATCTGCATCTGACAATTGTTGAACCTTAGAGCTCATAGAAATATAATCCCAGATATTATCTGATGCGAGTATAACATCTAAGAAAGTTATTCTTCCTTGTTCATATATCGCTACTAACCTATCTGCTAACAATTTCTTTTTTTCATCATATTCTTTTTGTAGTTCTTCAATTTCTGTATTTTTTTCTTTTATGTTTTTCTCTAGTTTCGTTATTTTACTGTTCAGGCTTGTTATTTCTTCTTGGTAACCAGCAATTTCATCTTCTAAATCATCAATTTCATTCAAAATAGTTTCTTTTTCTGCTGTAACTGCTTTTTTATTTTTGGTTGCTGTGCTCAAATTATTTTTTGCATTATTTAAGTCTGATTGTGTTGTTGCAAATACACTAACACACGTTATTTGCAATAAAATCAATATTAGTAAAATAGATATAACTTTTTTTCTCATATTTTTCTCCCTTATACCTCTAAATATTTCTTCATTGAAATTGCACTTCCTAGAGCTCCGATTCCAATGCCTAATACTAAGTATACTACTAATAGTGTTTGGAATAATTCTGGGAAAGTTAATAATGGTATATTTAGCCTATTATTTATTAGTGATTGTTCTATCTGATTAATTACTGCATTATATGAAAATGCTAAAATCAATAATGAAATTAGAACTGATATTAAGCCTATTAGCATACCCTCTACCATAAATGGCCATCTAATAAAGCCATTCGTAGCTCCAACATATTTCATAATAGATATTTCTTTTCTTCTTGCATGTACTGTAAGTTTAATTGTATTTGTTATAATGAATATTGAAATAAATACTAGTATAACTAAAATTATTGTTGTAATTATATTTATTCCATCCGCTATTTTTATCAAGGCATTTATTGTATCTGATTTAATTTCTACACTTGATATTATACTTGAACTCTCTATCTCAGTTTTTACATCATCTGCTTTTGTCAAATCTGTTAAAGTTACAATAAAAGATGCTTTAAATGGATTGTTATCTCCACCATATGTATCCCATAAAGATTTTCTATCTTTAAACATTGTTTTCATTTCTTCTAATGCATCTTCTTTTGACTTTTCTGTTATTGTATTTACATATTGATTACTTCTTATTTTATTTTTTAGTTCTTCCTTTTGTTCAGCTGTTGCTTCATCTAAAATAAATACTTCCATTCCTTGTTGTTCTTCAATAGTTTTTGTAATATGATTTACATTTTGGCTAACTGCAAAAAATATTCCAAATACAAACATTGTAGCACACATAATAATTAAAGATGCTATTGTGGATTTTTTATTTTTAAATACGTTTCTAAAACCTTCTCCTATTAAATAACCAAAAATACTATATCTCACTGCTATATCCACCCCTTCTATCATCTCTTACGATATTGCCTTCTTCAATTTGTATAACTCTTTTCTTCATTTTGTCTACAATATCTCTTGCGTGTGTTGCAACTACTACTGTTGTTCCTCTTTTATTTATATCTTCTAGTAAAGACATAATTTCCCACGCTGTTTCTGGGTCTAAGTTTCCTGTAGGTTCATCAGCAATTAACATAGATGGGTTATTTACTAGTGCTCTTGCTAAAGCAACTCTTTGTTGCTCTCCACCTGATAATTCATTTGGGTACATTTTAGCTTTATTGCTTAATCCTACCAATGATAATATCATAGGAACTTGCCTTCTAATATGTCTTGGCGTTGCCCTTACAATATACATAGCATATGCAACATTATCATATACTGTTCTGTCTGGCAAAAGCCTAAAGTCTTGGAACACTACTCCCATGCTTCTTCTTAAAAATGGTATCCTTTTTGGTTTTAGAAAAGTGGTATCTTTTCCATTTATAATAATATTTCCTTTTGTTGGTTCTTCTTCTTTTAATATTAGTTTAATTAGCGTTGATTTTCCTGAACCAGAGCTTCCTACTAAAAATGCAAAATCTCCTTTTTCTATTACAAAATTTGCATTATGAACAGCTTCTGTTCCGGTGTCATAAGTCTTGCTGACATTTCTAAATTCTATCATTTGAATAACTCCTAACTAAGATTAGACATCTTTTTTCTTATTCTCCTCTATCATAACAATAAAATACAATAATTGCAATAGTTTTTTTTGGAAAAAAGCAGAATAAATTCGCTTTAAATAGGCAATTATTCTGCTTTTCTCCTTATTTCTTATTTTTATTAAAATTCACAAAAAATTCACAATTATTTTACTCAAAAAATACTGCTATCAAAGGATATACAAATGCTATAATAGGCATTAACATAAGTATTGTAAGAATTACTAATATTACTGTCGTTATTTTAACACCTTTTACAGCTTTATCTACTGATTTTGGTTTTTGTATATCCGAATTAGCATTTGTATATTGTTTTATATACTCCTGCATTTGTTCTCTTTCGTCTTTCATAAAACTTTTCCCCTTTTATTTTATGGAGCACACTGTGCTCCACTACACTTTTTTCATAAACTACTTAACTTTACTATCCTTTAATTTCTTCAATAATTGCTTCACTATCTAATTTAAAATATTTTAGTAATTGTTCGGCTTTTCCAGACTTGCCAAACTCATCTTTCATACCCATTCTTATTACTTTTGTTGGATACTCTTCCGCTAATACTTCACAAACTGCAGTTCCTAGTCCTCCAATTATACTATGATCTTCAATAGTAATTAACTTTTTGGTTTCTTTTGCACATTTTATTATCATTTCTCTATCAATTGGTTTTATTGTATGAACATCAACCACACGAATATTTATATTTTCCTTTTCAAGTTCTTCTTTTGCTTTTAATGCTTCTGCTACTTCAACACCTGTTGCAAATACAGTAGCATCTGTACCGTCTCCTATTTGCACCATTTTGCCTATTTCAAAATTTTGATTTTCATCATATATAACTGGCGTTGCAACTCTTGCTAAACGAATATATACTGGTCCATCAATTTTTACCATTTCTTTTATAGCCCATTTAGTTTGCACATCATCTGAAGTGCATAATACTGTCATATTGGGAATACTTCTCATTAAGCTTAAATCTTCTAACATTTGATGTGTTGCTCCATCTTCTCCAACTGTAACTCCAGCATGTGTTCCACAAATTTTTACATTAAGTTTTGGATAAGCAACACTATTTCTAATTTGGTCATATGCTCTTCCTGCTGCAAACATTGCAAATGTACTTGCAAAAGGAATTTTACCAGTAGTTGCTAGTCCTGCTGATATTCCTATCATATTTTGTTCTGCAATTCCTACATTTATAAATCTATCTGGAAATTCTTTTTCAAAAAGACTAGTTTTTGTTGCTCCAGCCAAATCTGCTGTTAAAACAACTACATTTTCATTTTCCTTGCCTAACTCCACAAGAGCCTTTCCAAAACTCTCACGAGTAGCAATTTTATTATCTAAATCCATATTCATATTTCTCCTTTTATATAAAATACACCTCAACGAAGCAAGATGCTGATTATATTTCAAATTAACCTATAATATGTTGAAGCTTAAGCTCATTTATAGCCTCTTCATATTGCTCTTGATTCGGAGCTTTGCCATGCCACTCTGCCTTTCCTTCCATAAAAGAAACTCCTTTGCCTTTAATCGTACGAGCAATAATTACACTAGGCATACCTTTTTGATGTTTAGCAATATTAAAAGCATTTATCAAAGCTTCTATGTTATGTCCATTTACTTCAATAACATTAAACCCAAAACTTTCAAATTTTTCTTTTATATCTATTAGTCCTGCCACTTGTTCTACATTTCCATCAATTTGTAATGTATTATAATCTACAATTGCACACAAATTATCTAATTTATTTTTACTTGCAGACATTGCTGCTTCCCATACTTGTCCTTCTTCAAGTTCTCCATCTCCAAGTAAGCAGTATACCCTGTAGCCCTCGTGCTCCATTTTCGAACCAATTGCCATTCCTACTGCTGATGATAATCCTTGTCCTAGCGAACCTGTTGACATATCAACACCAGGAACTTTTTTCATGTCTGGATGGCCTTGTAAATTACTATCCACATTTCTGAAACCTTTTAGAAGTTCTTTGTCAAAATATTTTTTTCTTGCCAAAGTTGCATATAAAGCTGGTGCACAGTGTCCTTTTGATAATACAAACCTGTCTCTTCCTTTTGCATTTGGATTTTCTGAATCTATATTCATTTGGTTAAAGTATAAAACAGCTAAAATATCTGCACAAGAAAGTGAGCCTCCTGGATGCCCTGAATTTGCGTTATATACTTGTTCTATAATTTCTATTCTAATGTCATTTGCAATATTAGCTAATCCTTCTACTTTTGTAATTTTCATTATATTTTCTCCTTTCACGGTTATTATATGAGTATTATATATTTAATAAATATTTAATTCAACAAATTCACAAAAAATATACAATAATTTCAAAATGTTTTTGGGGACAGAATCAAAAAGGTGATTTTTGACCCCGTCCCCAAAGGCACCTAAAGTTATTTATTTTGTTCCGAAAATTCTATCTCCTGCATCTCCTAAACCTGGTACTATGTATTTGTTTTCATTTAAATGGTCATCTATATGCGCACAATATATTTGTACATCTGGATGTTCTTTTTGTACTCTTGCAAGTCCTTCTGGTGCCGCAATTATACATAGGAATTTCATTTTTGTAACGCCCTTGCTTTTTAGTAGTTCTATTGCATCTACTGCTGAACCTCCTGTTGCAAGCATTGGGTCTAATATAATTACTTCTTTTTCTTCAATATGTTTTGGTACTTTAAAGAAATAATTTACTGGTTCAAATGTTTCTTCATCTCTGTACATTCCTATATGCCCAATTTTGGCATTTGGTATTACTCTAGTTATTCCTTCTAACATTCCCATTCCTGCTCTTAAAATTGGAACAAAGGCATATTTATCTTCATTTAATTTTCCTGTTTTAAATTTAGTAATTGGTGTTTCAATTTCCACTTCTTCTAAGTCTGCCTCTTCCATTGCTTCATAGCATAAAAACATTGCTATTTCACTAACCAATTCTCTAAATTCTTTAGTTCCTGTTTTTTTATCTCTTAATATTGCTAATTTATGTTCAATTAGCGGATGTTTCAATTCTTTTACTTCCATATTTAACTTCCTTTCTTATACTTCTACTGTTTCTTTTTCTTCTTTTGTTTCTGCTGGATTTAATTTTTTCTTTTCTGGTTTATTGTTTGGTATACAAAGATTTAACAATATTCCAATTACTGCTGCTAAGCTCATTCCTGAAATAGTAAGTGAAAAATCTCCATTTACTATTGATATTGCTGCTCCTCCTAAGCCTAATACCAACATTGTTGAAGCAACTACTACATTTTTAGGATCTTCAAAATCTATTTGTTTTTGAATAAGTACCTTTAAACCATTTACTGCAATAAATCCGTATAGAAGTAGTGAAACTCCTCCTAATACTGGTTGTGGGATACTTGAAACTATTGCTGTAAATTTACCTAAGAAGCCAAGTCCTATCGCTAAAATGGCTGCTAAGCCTATTACCCAAACTGATGCAATTTTTGTCATTCCAACTACTGATGTATTTTCTCCATAAGTTGTATTAGCAGGTCCTCCTAATGCTCCTGCTACAAATGTAGCAATACCATCTCCTAATAAAGTTCTGTCTAATCCGGGATTTTTTAATAAATCTTTATTTATAATCGTACTTAATGCTGTGTGGTCTCCAATATGTTCTGCCATTGTTACAAGTGCAATTGGCGCTATTGTTAGCACTGGTCCAAAGTTTAGTGCATAATCTTTAAATGGCAATACAAAATTTGGCATACTGAAAAATCCTGCTTGTGCTACTTGAGTAAAGTCTACTAATCCTAAGCAAATTGATAATACGTAACCTGATACAATTCCAACTAAGAATGGAATTATTTTCAAAAATCCTTTTGCTTTAGTCATTACAATTGCCGTTACTAAGAATGAAACTGCTGCAACCAATACGCCCTTCCATTCGAATGGTGTTCCTGAGCTTAAACCTATTTGTGATATAGCACTTGGTGCTAACCCTAAGCCTATAATCATAATCATTGGGCCAATAACTACTGGTGGTAATAGTTTATCAAGCCAGCCTTTTCCTGTAAAGTGAATAATTGTTGCTACTATTACATAAATTAAACCTACTGCCATAATTCCTGTCATTGCTCCTGATGTTCCACCTTTCAAAAAGGCTGCTGCAATTGGTGTTATAAATGCAAATGAGCTTCCTAAATAAACTGGTGATCTTCCTTTTGTGCATAGTATGTAAATCAATGTTCCTATTCCTGAAGTTACCAGTGCTACTGGAATTGTAAGTACTGTCTCCCCTGCTGCTGAATTTACTAATATTGGTACTAAAATTGTTGCACCAAACATAGCAAAAACGTGTTGGATTGCTAAAATAATCCATTTGCCAATTGTTGGCTTTTCATTTACGTCTAAAATCATTTTGCTTTCGTTCATAAACATTTCCTCCTTTTATTTTTTGGTACAAAGCACAAATAAAAAACACTAATAGTATTATTAGTGTTTTTCTAAAATATTTATAGTAGGAAAATTAGAAATCATAAATAAAGCAATTACTTGCATTGCTTTTGTTAGTTTCAATTTATTTCCTAAAAACTTTGTCATTTTTTGTACCTCTTTCGAGAAATATTACTATACTTTTTATAGAATTGCAATAGTTTTCTAGATTTGTAATATTATTGTAATATTTATATATTAAAGTATATGATTAAGGCACCTGTTATTGACACTAAAAAGCCTAATATTTTTAGCCCTGTCGAGCCTTCGTTTTGGTCTCCAAAGCCAAACATCTTTTTGGTTATAACTCTTGCATCAAAAATGCATATCACTCCAATTGTTGCTATTATTAGTCCTATTATTATTAAAATTACTTTTTCCATAATTAACCTCTAAAAGAATTCTACAGTATATTTGCACTCAAACAAAGTATTTGGTTTAAGCGAAATAATATCTTGTTTTTGTGTAAACACTCCTGTACTTTTTACGCTATCTGCTGTTGAATACCATGGTTCAATACATATAAATGGTGCATTTGGTTTTGACCAAATTGCTAAATATGGAAAGCCCGTAAAATCCATAGTTAATAAAGTTTTGCCAGTTTCTTTGTTTTTTAAGCTTATTTTGTTTGATGTTATACCTTTCATAATTAAAGCATCATTATCAAATGTATGTGAATCTATAAATATTTTTCTTTTATCTACTATTCTATCTTTAGCATAGTCTATTCCAACTAGTCCATCTACCAAGTATAAAAAGTGAATTTTCTCTTCGTCTTCTTCAAATTCTAAATAGTAATTTCCTTTTTTTAGCTCTTGAGCATCTATTTTAAATGCAGGATGTCCACCTATGCCAAAAGGTAAATTTATTAACCCTGTATTTACTACTCTATATATTGTAGTTAATTTATTTTCCTCAGTACGATATGTATTATATAATTCAAATTCATATGGATACCTTGTTAAGGTATATTTATTACTTTTTAAAACATAAGAATGAAAGTGGTCTAATTTAGTAATTGGTTCAAAGTCTAAATCTCTTGCAAAACCATGTTGCATAAGTTCATAAGTTCTTCCACCAATTAGTGTTTGATTTTTCTTTAGTTTTCCCACTATTGGGAATAGTACAGGTGAATGTCTTTTCCAATATATTTTGCCGTTTTCGTCCATACATTGTTCGCCTTGATGTATTTTTTCTTCGCCGTTTACTTTAAAACTTATAAGTTCTCCACCTTTTTTTGATGTTAGCATTTGAGTGTACATAGGCCTCTCCTTTCTTATTTTAACCATATATATAATATTGCTTTTTTATGTAAATGTCAAGATTTATAGCGAAACACTTTGCTTTAATTTATTGTCTACCAGTTTTCTAAGCCTTTTATTTTTCTCTTGTGTTAATCCTTTATCTTCACTTTCAATTTTTAATGCTACACTTTGTACTGATTTTAGCATTGGCATATCTACAAACAGGTTTGCTATTTTGAATTCTGGAATTCCATGTTGTCTTGTTCCAAAGAATTCTCCTGTTCCTCTTAACTCTAAGTCTTTTTCTGCAATTACAAATCCGTCATTTGTTTCTTGCATTGTCTTCATTCTTTCTTTTCCTACTTGTGAACATTTGCTATTATATTTAAGTACACAATATGACTGATACTGTCCTCTGCCAACCCTTCCTCTTAATTGATGTAACTGTGCTAATCCAAATCTATCTGCGTTTTCTACTACCATTATATTTGCGTTTGGCACATTTACTCCAACTTCTATAACTGTAGTAGATACTAGTATGTCTATCTCTCCATCTTTAAATTTTTGCATTATTTCGTCTTTTTCTTTTGGTTTCATTTTTCCATATACACATTCAACTCTATACTCTGGAAAGATTTGCTCTTTATATATTTTGGTCCATTCTTTTACAGCCTTTAAGTCTTTTGTAGTTTCATCTTCTTCCTCTTTTTCTTCCACTAGTGGACATACTACATATATCTGTCTGCCTTCGTCAATATTCTTTTTTATAAAGTTGTTTATTCTTTCTTCCATGCTTTTAGTTACTGCATATGTTTCTATTTTCTTTCTATTTGGTGGAAGTTCATCAATTATAGATATATCCAAATCTCCATATAGTATTAAGGCTAATGTTCTTGGAATTGGAGTTGCTGTCATTACTAAAGTATCTGGATTGTTTCCTTTTGCTGCAATTGCTGTTCTTTGTTTTACTCCAAATCTATGTTGCTCATCTGTTACAACTAAACCTAAATTTTTAAATGTTACATTTTCTGTTATTAAGGCATGTGTACCAATTAGTACATCTATTTCTCCATTTTGTAATCTTTCTAATATATCTTTTTTGTTTTTAGCTGTTGTTGCACCTAACAGAAGCTCACATTTTATGCCTAAAGGAGCTAATATTTTGCTAAACTCTTCCATATGTTGTGTTGCAAGTATTGCTGTTGGTGCCATTATTGCTACTTGATAACCTGATTTTACTGCTTTATATGCAGATATAATACTTACTACTGTTTTACCTGAACCAACATCTCCTTGAAGTAGTCTGTTCATTGGCTTTTCTGATTCCATGTCTGCGTCAATTTCTTCTAATACTCTTAATTGTGCTTTTGTTAGTTTAAATGGTAATGAGTTTATTACATCTGACATTTTTGCATTTTTATCAAATGTAATTCCTTTATTTTTTTCACTGTTTCCTTTTAGTTCTAATAATGCAAGTTGCATTGTTAATAGTTCTTCAAATACTAATCGCTTTCTAGCTTGTATTCTATGTTCCATATCTATCGGAAAATGTATTTGATTTAAGCTATTTTGTAAATCTAATAAATTGTATTCATTCAAAAGATAGTCTGGTAAAGCTTCGCTTAGTTTTCCATTTACCATATTTAAAGCATTTTCTACTGCTTGTCTAATTGCTGTTTGAGAGAGTTTATATGTAGTCGGATAAATTGGCATTATTTTGCCTGTGTTTTTTGATGTATCTACTTTGTCAAATACAGGGCTTCTCATTTCAAAGTGATTAAATTCATTTATTGCTTTTCCAAAGAATTTGTAGGTTTCTCCTCTTTTTATATGTTGCTTAATATATGTTTGGTTAAACCATGTTATTGTGCATCTTCCTGTATTATCTTCAACCGTAGCTTTTATAATTGTCATGTTTTTGCGTATTCTATTTATAGTAACTTCTGACACTACTGTTGCTTGTATTGTAACTTCTTCTCCATTTATCAAGTCTGCTATATTCTTAGTTTTGCTTCTATCTTCATAATCTCTTGGGAAATATGTAAGCAAATCTTCAATTGTATATATATTTAAGCTATTTAGTAATGGTACTTTTGCTGGTCCAACACTTTTTACATATTGCACATTTTGCTTTAAATCAATCATTTTACTACCTCTTTCTATGCATCAAAAAAATCTAGCATTAAATTTGACAAATTTATAATAACCGTGTATAATAAACATAGGAAATGAAAACCACAAATGGTGGTTGCCACATATTAGTTGTAACAACACATCTGCTGGCCAAAGCAAAGATGTGTTGTTTTATTATTCCTTATTCGTCCAATTTATGTATATAATTGCTAATAAGGCTACGTTTATAGCTAGGGAAAATCCCAATGCATATATTAAAAATAATATAAACTCCATAAACACCACCTCACTTTCCCATAGTTAAAACTATGAAGTAAAGTGGCAACACACTTGCTTATCTCATTTCCTATAGTAACTACTATACTATATATTTTACTTAAAAACAAGCGAACACTCAAAAAAATTGTATTTTTTTCCAGTGACTTGTCATTTAATTTAAAATATTGTATAATATATATTGTACTTGGGGATGTATTTGGTTTCGACAGTATTCCAGAAGTATTGATAGCGAGTAGTGGATCTCTCACTTGGCCACTTTAATAATGTGAGAAATTAAAAATAAACGCTGATAATAGAGAATTAGCATACGCTGCCTAGTTAATGGCGCGTCATCTTACTCTAGGTGCCCACGCTTAGAGATTAAGGTGTCAAATTAGTGGGAAACAAAACTATTTTTAGTTATGAAAATAGTGGGTATCTTTAAATAACTACCTTTTTAATAAATTTGTTTATTGTGTTATTATTAAGGGAGCTCTTACAATAAACTGCACTCGGAGAAGTTGATATGGAAAGAATATTGGACAGGAGTTCGACTCTCCTCATCTCCACCAATTTTTTTATTAAAAACTCTTGCACATTGTTTTATTTTGTGCTAAGATATGTAGGTATTAAATATTTAGGGGTATAGTGTTAATGGTAGCACATCGGTCTCCAAAACCGCCTGTGAGGGTTCGAGTCCTTCTACCCCTGCCATATAAAAGGAGTTGATTTCTTATCAACTTCTTATTTTTTCTTGATATTTTGTATTGGTTAATATATAATAATTACATTAAAGATTGGAGATTGAAATGGAAAAATTAAAGAAGTTATTAAATAAAGAAGTTATTTTTTATATTATTTTTGGAGTGTTAACTACACTAGTTAATATTATTACATCATATGTTCTAAAAGCATTTTTACATGTAGAAGCTAATATTGCAAGTACTATTGGAATTATACTTTCAATTTTGTTTGCATATTTTACTAATCGTAAATGGGTTTTTAATTCTCAGGCAAATACTATTAAAGAAAAATGGACTGAGTTTTTCAAGTTTATTTTAGGAAGAGCTTTTACTATGGTAGTGGAAATTATAGGGGTATTTCTATTAAATGATGTTCTTCACGCATTTTACAACTTTGGTGATAATATAGGATTTTTAATTGATAAGTGTATTATTACTGTAATTGTTATTATCTTAAACTTTTTTATTAGTAAATTTTTTGCTTTTAAGAAAAAATAAGAAAAGTGGCTTCGCCACATGTACACGATTGCTTTGCAATCGGCACAGTCCAATGTAACTTAACCTTGTTGTATAGGAAAAATCTTCGATTTTTCCTATACAATAAAAATCGGGGCTACTAGAATTGGAGGTATTTATGTCTAGTAGTTTTTTTAAGCCTTTTTATTATTTATTTATATTTGTTTTTGTCCTAATTATATTTGTTTCATGTTTTTTCGGACCTTCTATAGCTCGGCTTAGAGTTCTATCCTTTTGACCCTAACGAAGAATATGTTTGGCCTTCACCACGGCTATACATATATAACCTCACATTTTGGTTATAGAGGTCTTCCAACAGCTGGTGCTACCACTTACCATGCTGGAGTTGATATTGGTGCTCCTGAGGGTAGTAAATTTATTGCTATTTGTGATGGTACTATTACTTTTGCTAACTTTTTAGGTGGTGGTGGTTATACTATCACTTTAACTAATGACAATATGAAAGTTACTTATTGCCATGTTTCTCCTAATTTTATTGTCAAAGTTGGAGATACTGTTTTAAAAGGACAAGTTATTGGAAACGTTGGACCTAAAATTGTTTATGGTGTAAAACGGAAATCAATATAAAGACGAGAATCGGTAATCCTACTAATGGTGCTACTACTGGCCCACATTTGCATTTAGGTGTAAGAATTGATGGAAAATATATTGATCCTTTAAGTTTATTTGAAGACTCAAAAAATCGCTAAATGCTTTTAACATTTAGCGATTTTAACTTTACATATCTTCATCGTCATCATTTTCATCATGTTCACTATCATCTTCGTCTTCGGCGTCTTCCTCACATCCATCACAGTGTGAGCAACATCCTCCACAGCCTTCTTCTTCATTCCAGTCTAATTCAATAATGTTATGACACTCTGGACACTCAACTTCAGAATTTTCTTCACTGTTTATGTCTGCTACAAATTCATGATTACAATATGGACATACAATTTCAAATTCATATGCTTCATCATCTTCATAAATATCATTTTCTATTCCGTCTACTGCCTTTTTTACTGTTTCAATTCTATTATCAATTTCTTGTTGTTTTTCTTCTACTTCCTTTATTCTTATATCTGTTAAATATGTTAATCTGTCTATAACATCCATAAACATCATAGATAATTCTTGAAATTTACTTAAAACAAAAGCTTGGTCATCTTCGTTTTGAAAATGATTTTCTAGTTCTGTTAATATTGCTTGATAATGATTTTTTAAATCTGACATTATTTTATTCCTTTCGATTTATACTCTTTCCATGTATTCGCCAGTTCTAGTATCTATACGAATAACGTCTCCAATATTTACAAACATTGGAACTGAGATTTCGTATCCATTTTCTAGTGTAGCTGGTTTTCCAGAAGTTGTAGTTGTGTTTCCTGCAAATCCTGGTTCTGTATATGTAACTTCTAATTCAACAAACATTGGTGGTTCTACTGAAAATACGTTACCTTTGTATGATAAGATTTTAACATTCATATTTTCTTTTAAGAATTTTAAGCTATCACCAAGTTGTTCTTTATTTAATGGTAATTGTTCATATGTTTCATTATCCATAAAATAATAAATATCACTGTCATTATATAAATATTGCATTTCTCTCTTTTCAATTTGAGCTGCTGCATATTTATCTGATGGGTTAAATGTTTTTTCAATAACTGCTCCCGAAATTACATTTTTTAATTTTGTTCTAACAAAAGCTGAACCCTTTCCTGGTTTCACGTGTTGGAACTCAACTACTTTGAATACGTTTCCGTCCATTTCAAATGTTGTTCCATTTCTAAAATCTCCTGCCATGTATACGTCTGCCATGTCTAATTTCCCCTTTCAAAATTTATTTATTTTATTACTTATTAACTTTTATAAAGCCTTTATATTATACACCCAATTTATGCTAAAATCAAGCTTTTTGTTCAGCTTTGTCTACTATAATATAATTTTTATCCGATTTAGTCAAATTTATACAACCAGATTTTGTAATTAAAACTGTATCTTCTATTCTAACTCCAAATTCTCCAGGAATATATATACCTGGCTCATTTGTTACTACCATATTTTCTTTTAGCATATTATCATTTTTATAACTGATTATAGGTAGTTCATGAACCTTTAGTCCGACTCCATGACCTAGAGCATGTACTAAACTATGTCCATTTAGTTTGAAATCATTATCAACATTTCTTGATAATATTCTAATATTTGCCCCGTCTCTCATATCTCTCTCAGTTTGTAACTGATTTTTTAATACCAAATTATATATTGATTTTACCTTTTCTGGAACAAATCCTGCAAATATAGTTCTTGTCATATCTGAGCAATATCCCTTATATTTGCATCCAAAATCTATTGTGATTGGATCTCCTACATCTATTTTTCTTTCTGTTGTTATTGCATGTGGTTTTGATGAATTTGGGCCTGATGCTACAATTGTTTCAAATGCTAAGCCTTCTGCTCCATGGTCTAAAAAGTATTTTTCAATTTCAAATGCTATTTGTTTTTCTGTCATTCCTATTTTTATAAAGTTTAGTAAGTGTGAAAAGCAATTATCTGTTAATTCACAAGCTTTTTGTAGCAGTTCTATTTCTTGTTCATCTTTTATTAATCTTTGTTTTTCAATTATACTTTCTGTTTCTTCTAGGTGGTTTGCTTTATATTTTTGCATATATCTTTTATATGTGGCATATGTTATATATTCTTCTTCAAATCCAACATTCTCACAAAATGAGAAAAAGTTCTCATAATCATATTCACTAATGTCTGTGTAATTACTTACAATAATTTCATCATCTATTGTAAGCGTTGCTCTTACTGATTCTATATATCTAGCATCTGTAATATAATAGTTTTCTTTACGTGTAATTAGCAAAGTTCCCTCAGCATCAATTCCTGTTAGATATTTCACATTAACAGGATTAGATATAATCATTCCCTGTATATCTAATCCTCTAAGTTTTTCTCTTAGACATTTAATTTTTTCATTCATAAAAAACACCTGCTACTTACTTTAAATTTTTCCTTTAAATGTTCCCAAAGTAAATATTTTTAATATTATTGTTAGTAATAAATCAAATGGTATAAATATAACTATAAGTGTACTTACTACTATAAATGGTCCAAATGGAATATATTCATTTGATCCTTTTCTTTTTACTATCAATATTCCAATACTTATAATTGCTGCTAATAAGAATGAAATTACTGCAACTATAATGATACTAGGCCATCCTAAGAACAAACCTAATGATCCCATTAGTTTTACATCTCCAAAGCCCATTGCTTCTTTTCCTGCAATAAATCCACCTATTATTGTAATTAGTAGGAAAATTCCTCCTCCGACTACCATTCCCAGTAAATTGTTTATAAGAACATTTATACCTAAACTAGTATCTGCAACAACTTGTATAAATGTAAAAGCTAAGCCTGTTTCAAACATTGTTAATGTAAGCCTATTTGGTATTATTTGAAGTTTATAGTCTATACAAAACGCTATTAAAAGCATTGGTGTTAAAAATAGGTATTTGAATAAATCTATACTTACTCCAAAGAAATATACTAGCCCTAAAAACAAAACTAATGTTGTACTTATCAATATATAGTTTGGTTTAAAATTTTTAAAATATTCTGTAAAAAATTCTTTTGAGAACACTTTTTTATAGTCTGACATACGTTTGTTACACCAATCTATAAACTGTCCTACTAATATTCCTGCAAATCCTATAATTACATATACTAATATATGTGTGTCATTTATATACATTTTAATTTCTCCTTTGTTCTTCTTGTTTTAAGTATTTTTGTATAATTCTATTTTCAATTGGTCTTTTAATTTTTGTAACCCAGATATCTTTTTCATTTATCGGTTTTACTAATATTGAAAACATTTTAGCTCTGTTTGCTCCAATTACATCTGTAAAGATTTGATCTCCAACTACTGCTATTTGTTCACTTGGTAACTCCATATTTTTCTTTGCTTTGTTTAGTCCACTTTTCAGTGGCTTTTTTGCAAAATATGTATATGGTATATCTAAAGTCTTTGCTGTTTTTTCAACCTTTTCTTTATGATTAGAATTTGAAACAATATACAATTTTATATCATTTTGTTTCAATTTTTCTGCCCATTCTTTAACGCCCTCTGGCATTTTTTTATCAAAGTCTATTAGAGTATTATCAACATCTAGTATAAGACCTTTTATATTATTTTGTTCTAGTATTTGTAGTGTTATTTCTTTTACACTGTTTAGATATAGTTTTGGATATAAAAACATTTTGCCTCCAATAATTAGCTATTTTTTCTTTTACAATATTATCAATATGCTGGTTATTTGTCAATATGCAAATTAGCAAAATTTTAGTTAAGGTGCCAATGGGTGCCAATGGGGACGGGGTCAAAAAGCACCCAATTTTGAAATTGGGTGCTTTTTGACCCCGTCCCCATTGGCACCCACCTGCACCCCTTGGTACCTTATTTGCAGAATCTATGGTTTCCTATTGTTACAGTCATTGGTCTTGACCATATCCATTTGTTTGTTGCAGTATTTGGGTTAAAATAATATATTGCTCCATAGCTTGGATCCCAACCGTTTAGTGCATCTTGTGCTGCTTTTTTCGATGTTGAATCTGGTGACATATTTATTTGTCCATCTGATACTGCGTCAAATGCACCTTTTTGATAAATAACTCCTGCTACTGTATTAGGAAATGAACTGCTCTTAACACGATTTAGTACAACTGCTGCAACTGCAACTTTTCCTGTGTATGGTTCTCCCCTTGCTTCGCCATGCACTAGTCTTGCTAATAAATCTAAATTAGTTGAATAGCTTGAATTTGAATTATTAGATGAATTTATTCCCATTGCTGACAATGTCTTTTTTCCTGCAATTCCATCTACTGTTAAACCATTTTTAGACTGAAAATATCTTACCGCCTTTTGTGTTTGTGTTCCATATATTCCGTCTATGCTTCCGTTATAGTAACCCCATCTTTTTAATTTTGTTTGTATTTGTATTACTTCGTCTCCTCTGGAACCATATTTCGATAGTGCTTCTACCTCATTATTTCTAAAAAACATATTATACGAGATAAATATGGCAAATACTAATATAATTGTTATCATTGAAATTATTGTTTTTTTGTTTTTTAACATAAAAATACACCTACTTTGGCAAAATTTAATTATTGCTATTTTAACCAAATTAGGTGTTTATATACATTAAAATTAGAATATTCCTACAATGTTTCCGTTTTCGTCTAAATCTATATTTTCTGCAGAAGGAATTTTAGGTAATCCTGGCATTGTCATTATTTTACCGGTTAATACTACTATAAATTCTGCTCCTGCTCTTAATACTACATCTTGTACATGTATATTAAAAGGTTCTTTACATTCTAAATTTTTAGGGTCATCTGAAAATGAATATTGTGTTTTTGCTATACATACTGGCAAATTGCTATATCCCAAGTCTTCTATTTCTTTAATATGCAATTTTGCTTCTTCTGTGAATTCTATATCTTCTGCACCATATATTTTTTGTGCTACTGCTTTTATTTTGTCTTCTATTGTTTCATTTAATTCATATACAAATTTAAAATTTGAAGGTTCTTGAACTAAATCAGCAATTTTTTGTGCTAAATCTTTGGCACCTTCTCCGCCTTTTTCCCAGCTTTCAACTAAGCTTAAGTTAATACCTTTTTCTTGTAACTTTTCTTGTAAAAATTTAATTTCAGCTTCAGTGTCGTGTGTATATTTATTTATTGCAACTATTACATTTAATCCATAACGATTCTTTAGATTGTCTACATGTCTTTCTAAGTTTTCAAATCCCTTTGCCAAATATTCAATGCTTTCATTTTTTATAGCTTCTTTTGGCATTCCTCCATGATATTTTAATGCTTTAATAGTTGCCACACATACTACTGCATCAGGTTTTATATTTGCTTTTCTACATTTTATATCTAAAAATTTTTCTGCTCCTAGGTCTGCTCCAAATCCCGCTTCTGTAACAACATAATCTCCTAATTTTAAAGCAAGTTTAGTTGCAATTATACTATTACATCCATGTGCAATATTAGCAAATGGTCCACCATGAACTATTGCCGGTGTTTGCTCTAAGCTTTGTACTAAATTTGGATTTATAGCATCTTTTAATAATACTGTCATTGCTCCATCTGCTTTTAAATCTTTAGCTGTTATTGGTTTGTTTTCTTTAGTATATCCAACTATAATATTTCCAATTCTTCTTTTCAAATCATTTATATCTGTTGCTAAACAGAAAATAGCCATTATTTCAGATGCAACTGAAATATCAAAACCATCCATTCTTGGCACTATATTTTTTTCTTGTGATAGTCCTGTATTCACTGCCCTTAGTTGTCTGTCATTTAAGTCGACACATCTCTTCCATACTACTCTATCAAATCCTAGTTCATTTCCAAAATATATATGATTGTCTACCATTGCTGACAATAAATTATTGGCAGATGTAATTGCATGTATATCACCAGTAAAATGCAAGTTTATATCTTCCATTGGTGCTATTTGACTATGCCCTCCACCTGTTGCACCACCTTTTATTCCAAATACTGGTCCAAGTGATGGTTCTCTTAATGCAAGTATCGCATTTTTTCCTATTTTTCTTAGTCCATCAGCTAATCCAATTGCCATTGTTGTTTTACCTTCTCCTAGAGGAGTAGGATTTATAGCTGTTACTAAAACTAGCTTTCCATCTTTTTTATCTTTCAAACTTTGATATACTTCAAGAGATATTTTCGCTTTATATTTTCCATATTGTTCTAATTGCTCTTCTTGAATATTTAATTTTTCTGCTATTTTTGTTATTTTCTCTAATTGTGTATTTCTTGCAATTTCAATATCTTCCATTTACATCTCTCCTTATATATACTTATTTAGCAGTAATATAATAATACAGTTTTACTGTTAAAATTATTATATTACTGCTAATTTAAAAATTAAACTAATAGCCCTACTACAACACCAATTGCAGCTCCTACAATAACTTGAACTGGTGTGTGTCCTAGAACTTCAACTAATCTTTCAGATACTTGCAATCCTGTTAATCCAGGTGTTTCAACTATTTTATTTAATAGTTTAGCTTGTTTTCCTGCTGCTCTTCTAACACCTGCTGCATCATACATTACTATAAACGAAAAGATTAAAGCTACTGCAAATAATGGTGTATTTATTCCAACATTCTTACCTATCATAGTAGTCAATGATACGACTACTCCTGAGTGTGAACTTGGCATTCCACCTGCTTGCATCAATCTTTTAAAATTAAACTTCCTACTCTTTACTAAATCATAAATAAACTTAAATAATTGTATTCCAAACCATACTAAGAATGGGACAATTATATATTTATATTCTTCAAAAAAACTCCCCTGCATTTTCTATTCCTCTTCTTGTGCAAAATTCTCTTCTTTTATTTCTTCACCGTCTTTTAATAAAACGGTAATTCTTTTTTCAGCATTTTCTAGCAAATTGCTACATTGTTTTGATAATTTCATGCCCTCTTCAAATTTAGAGACAGATTCATCTAAACTTAGTTCTCCTTTTTCTAATTCTGTAGCAATCTCTTCTAATTTATTCATTGCCTGTTCAAAGTTTAATTCTTTTTCCATATTTTCCCCTTGTTTAAATTATTTTTCTGTTACAATTTCTGTATTAACATCTACAATATATGACTTTATTAAATGTGTTGTAATTGTATCATATACAGTCACAAAATATTTACCATCACTTTGAATGCTTACATTAAACAATACATCATCTAGGTTTCCCCAATCCTTAGTCCATATATCTTTTACAAGTTTTATTGCCTTACTTTCTTTTGGAGTCATTTGATTTTCATCATCTTCCTCTGTTTTATTTGATACTGTAGAGTCTTTTCCTTTGTCTTCTTCGGTTTTTTCTTCTGTTTCCACATTTTCATCTAAAATGTCATTTAGCATATTATTTAAACCTTGATTAGGATCCGGCAATATATTGCCCTTTGCTTCGACATTATTAGCCGAAATCGGCTCAGCCCTAAAGCGTTGGTATCCTAGGCATATTAAAGCAAATACTACTAACACGATAATTATGGTAATCAAAATATTTTTAGTTGTTTTAGTCATATCTTTTCTCCTATTCTATAATTTTCGCTTTTGCCTCTCCATCTTGTAATTTAATAGAAATTTCATCATTTTCTTTTAATTGCTGTTTCTTCTTTATAACGACTCCATCTTTTAATATAATTCCATAGCCTCTTGCTAAAGTTTTCAAAGGACTTAAAGAATCCAGTTTTAATATTAGATTTTGTGCTTTTGACTTTTCTTTTTGCAATTTATTAGTTATTATATGTTCCATTGACTTTACTTTCATGTCAATTAGCATATATTTTTCGTTTACTCTTTGTAGCGCTCCTGTAAATGCTTTATTTGCCATACATTTTTCATAACGTAATTTCATAAATTGAATTTTACGTACTAGCGCTTGTTTATATCTATTTTGATAGTTTTTTAACTTTAAATTTAACTCTGCAATGTCTGTGACAGCTAGTTCAGCAGCTGCTGATGGTGTTGGTGCTCTTAAATCAGCCACAAAATCTGCTATTGTAAAATCTGTTTCATGGCCTACTGCAGAAATAACTGGTAATTCCGAATTATATATTGCTCTTGCAACAATTTCTTCATTAAAGGGCCATAGGTCTTCTAATGAGCCACCTCCTCTAGCCACAATAAGTACATCTGCCAGTTTATTTTTGTTCATAAATCCAATGCCTTCTGCTATTTTCTTACCTGCTCCTTCTCCTTGGACTGGTACTGGAAATAACCTTATGTGCACATTTGGATTTCTTCTAGTAGACACATTTATAATATCTCTAATAACCGCTCCTGTATTTGATGTAAGAACTCCTATTGTTTTTGGCATCATAGGTATTGTTTTTTTATGTGATTGAGCAAATAAACCTTCTTTTTCTAGCTTTTCTTTTAGTTCTTCATATGCTGCTCTTAAGTCTCCCATTTTGCCTAGTTGTTTCATTGCTTTTGCATATAATTGATATGTTCCATCTCTTTCAAAAACAGATACACTTCCTAATATCATTACTTTCATTCCATCTTGTGGAACAAAGTCTAAATGTCCAGTATATGTTTTGAACATTATTGCTTTTATTAAAGATTTGTCATCTTTTAACGTAAAGTACATATGACCTGTATAATGATTTTTAAAATTTGAGATTTCTCCTTCTACTAATACATTAGCAAAATATTCGTCCTCTTCAAATCTATCTTTTATATATTTATTTAGTTGACTTACACTAATAGGATTATATGTCATATTTACTCCTCATTTGTTATTCCTGTTTGTTTTATAATATTAGCTAATATTCCATTTATAAAAGATGGTGAAGTATCATCTCCATATTTTTTAGCAATCTCTACTGCTTCATTAACTACTACTTTATATGGTAATTGTGTATATATAATTTCATAAGTCGCAAGTTTTAATAATGTTAGATTTATTTTTGATACTCTTGAAATATCCCATTTCTCTTTTAAGTTTTGAGAGATTGATTCTAATATTTTTTCTTTGTTTTGTTCAATTCCATTTACTGTCTCAATTATATATATTTTTGCTTTTTCATCAGTTATGTTTTGTTGTGTTAAAAATAATTCTATTTGTTCATTATATTCTTCTTGTTCCATTTTTTGAATTTCTAAACTATATAGTAATTCAAAAGTAAGCTCTCTAGTTTCTGTTCTAGTCATATGTCTGTTACTCCCTTTTATAACTTATCTATAAATTTTTTTGCTCTTTCTTTTACATTTTCTTTATTTCTGTGTATGTAGTTGCCAAGCCATATACATACAATTATTAAAGCTATTGTAAATAAAACTTTATATAAATTTGTGCAAAATAGAAGAATTGATAAAGCAATTCCTATCAAACCACCTATTATACTGCCTCCATATTTATCACAAAACACCTTAAAACTATCCATACTCTCATGCTCCTTTCATACTTTATTCTTGTGTCATTTGTTTTACAGGTTCAATATCTTTTACCTTAATATTAACTTCTTTTACTTCTAAATCTGATGTTTTCTTTATTGTTGTTTTTATTTTTGTTTGTAAATTAGTAGATAACTCTTTTATTATCGCATTTTCTTTTACACTTAAATTTACAAATACTGTTACATTATTTTCTTTGTCAAGTTCTACTCTTGTTGTTACATTTTCTGCACTGTCAAATCCTTTAACTACGCTATTTACTAGATTCTCTATTGTATCTTTTGTAATTAAAAGTTTTCCGTCAGAGTTTTCTAATAATATTCCATTTTTATAATCCATTTCTTGTTTTGAACTCGAGTCAAAAAATATGCATTTTATTGCAAGTAGTATAAATACTATGCTTAACCCTAACATAATATTAGAACTCAAATTATCACTTATCGCCATTACTACTAGTTCATGTACTAAATCTACACTTAACCAACCAAATATCATTAAACACATTATTATTGATATTATAAGCATTAAACTTGAAAAAAGAGCTAGTCCTATTCTATCTAAAATTTTCATATTTTACTTCATCCTTTCTTGCTAAGTATGTGATGTTTAAAAGTTAAATTAGGCACAGTAAAATTTATTGTGCCTAATATTTGCTTTTATTGATTTTCTTCTGTCTTTTCGTTGTTTGTTTCCATATTATCTGTACTAACACCTTGAATATGGACATTGACTTCAACTACTTTTAATCCTGTCATACTTTCAACTGCTTTTTTTACCTTATTTTGAATTTCAAATGCAACATCTGGAATTCTAGCACCATATTCTACTATGATGTTTACATCTATTTTTGTTTCCTTTTCTCCAGAGTCAACTTTAATTCCTTTTGCTAGGTTCTTTTTACCACTAAGTACTTCTGAAATTCCTCCTGCAAATCCTCCTGACATTTGTGCTACTCCAGGTACTTCTGATACTGCTACTCCTGCAATTACAGAAATCACCTCATCTGCGATTTTTATATTAGTATTGTTTTCTAATGCTACTTCCCCATTAGTTTCAACTAAACTTTCAACCTCTTTTATCTCTTTGTTTTCTTCTTCCATAAAGAAACCTCCTTTTTCTTAAGAAATTTATATGTACTAGTATATCAATTTTTTTGAAATTTTACAACTATTTTTGAAAAATATTATAATAAAATAAAGGGATACATGCAAATTGCTGTATCCTTTTATTGTTAATGGAGCGGATAGCGGGAATCGAACCCGCGCGATCAGGTCGGAAGCATGACATTCTACCACTAAATTATACCCGCAAAGCTTATACATTTATTATAAGCTAAATTTCATATAATTGCAATTGATTTTTGGGATTACATGTCAATAAATTGCTTTTTCTTTTAATTTGTGCTAAAATATAGATGTTTAACTTTATAATCCTGTTTTTCAGGTTGATATATAGACATTTCTATAAAAAAATTATTTTAAGGAGGCAACTATGGATAATACTATGATAAAGTTTTTCATCCGCACAGCAAAAAGTGTGCACGAAGCTGATAATATCTTAAACAAAAATTTTGAGTTTAAGAATACTCGGGAAAAAATCACTTTTCTAACTGAACTGTTTGGTTTTGAGCCTTTCGAGGCATCTTCCGAAAAAGAAACATATAAAAAGATGCTTTCAGCAATTATCCATTAGCAAAAACTGCAATGCTTTTCATAGCATTGCAATTTTTAATTTATACAATTCTTACTCTTCTACATATCCTATATATGGTAAGTTTCTGTATTTTTCGTCATAGTCTAAACCATATCCAAGTACAAATTTATTTTCTATTTCAAATCCAACATAATCTAAATCTATTTCTTTTTGTCTTCTTTCTTTTTTATCCAAAAGCACACATATTTTTAAGCTCTTTGGATTTTTAGTTTTTAAATAATCACGCAAATAGTTTAATGTTATTCCAGAATCTATTATATCTTCAATAATTATTACATTTTTGTTTTCTATGTCTTCACTTATATCTAATTTAAAATCTAATTTTCCTGTTGTTTCTCTATTATTTATTCCATAACTGCTAACTCTTACAAAATCTAATATTACATCACTTCCAGTAATTTTTTTAGATAAATCTATTGTAAAATATACCGCACCTTTTAACGTACATATTAAAACAATATCTTCTCCATTATAGTCCTTTGAAATTTGGTTTGCTAATTCTTCTATTCTTTTATTTAAAGTTTCTTCATTTATTAATATCTTATGCTCCAACATTTTTATTACTCCTTTTATCCTAGTTTATCTCCATTTTCTACCTTTTCAGTTGGTTGTATTAACACTACTCCTTGTTTACTATATGTTCCTAATACTAACACCTGTGAAAGGAAATTCGCTATTTGTTTTTCTGGAAAGTTCACAACTGCAAGTATTTGCTTTCCCTCTAATTCTTCTGGTTTATATACCTCTGTTATTTGTGCAGAAGATTTTTTTATTCCAATCTCATCTCCAAAATCAATTTCTAATTTGTATGCAGGTCTCTTAGCTTCTTTAAATATCTCTGCTTTTACAATTGTTCCAACTCTAATATCTAATTTCATAAAATCATTAAATGTAACCACGTTAAATCATCTCCCTAAATTATATTTTTATAATGTTATCACAAAATTCGAAAATATACAACAAAAATTTATTTTATTTTTGTAAAACTTTTGTTTGACATTTTTAAAATGATGTATTATAATAATTGCGAACATTTATTCTTTGTATGGAGGGCTATATGGAAATTGATGAAAAGTTAGAGATTTTATCCGCTTCTGCCAAATATGATGCTTCTTGTAGTTCATCTGGAGGTACAAGAAAAAATACACCTGGTGGAATTGGTAATAGTGAAATTTCAGGAATTTGTCATAGTTGGGGTGCTGACGGGAGATGTATTTCTTTACTTAAAATTCTGATGACAAATTGTTGTATGTATGATTGTAAATATTGTATAAATCGCAAAAGTAACTCTGTTAGAAGAGCTACTTTTACACCAAAAGAAATTGCTGATCTAACAATTGGATTTTATAAACGTAATTACATTGAAGGGCTATTTTTAAGTTCAGCTGTTATAAAGTCACCTGATTATACTATGGAACAAATGATACAAGCTATTAGTATTTTACGAAACGAGTATCATTTTAATGGATATATTCATGCTAAAACTATCCCTGGTAGTAGTCAAGAACTTATTGATAAATTAGGTACTTTAGTAGACCGTATGAGTGTTAATATTGAACTTCCTTCTCAAACTAGTTTAAAATTATTAGCACCTGATAAATCTAAAGAAAATATTGTTGAACCAATGAGCTATATTTCAAGTAAACTAAGTTTATCTGCTCAAAAGTTTTTGCCTGTTGCTAAGAAGAGTTTTAATTTCTTACCTAGTAATGTAATTCATAAACCAAAGGATAAAAACTTTGTACCTGCAGGTCAAACCACACAGATGATAGTTGGCGCAACACCTGACACTGACTTGCAAATCATTAAGTTATCTGAAAGTTTGTATAATAAATTTCATTTAAAAAGAGTTTATTATTCTGCTTATGTTTCAGTTAACGAAGATTCTAATTTGCCTACTTTAGCCAAACCACCATTACTTAGAGAAAATAGAATTTATCAAGCCGACTGGTTACTTAGATTTTATGGTTTTAAAGCAGATGAATTATTAAATGAGCAAAATCCTAATTTTAATACTTTGCTAGATCCTAAATGTGACTGGGCTTTAAGGCATTTGGATAGTTTTCCAGTAGAAGTAAATTCTGCTGATTACTATACTTTGCTTAGGATTCCAGGTATTGGAGTTATCTCAGCTAAACGCATTGTCTCTGCAAGGAAATACTGCCATTTACAGTTTGAACACCTAAAAAAATTAGGAGTTGTTTTAAAAAGAGCTAGATATTTTATTACTTGTGACGGAAAATATTATGATACAGTTAGAAATTTTAATAATGGTTTTATTGAGCAAAACTTGTTATTTTTAGAAAGAAACAGTTTGCCTGTACCTGCATATGTTCAAACATCTTTGTTTGATAATGCTGAGCCAAATAGATTTGACAGATTAAAAGTGCTTACTGGTAATTTGTAAAGGAGTGTAATTTAATGATTGATTGGAAAATTTTAAATAATGAAATTTATTTGTATGATGGAAGTTTTAATGGTTTACTTAGTGTTGCTTTTTATTGCTATATCAATAAGTCAATACCTTGTAATGTGGTGGCTGATGAAAAGTATATACATAATTTATTAGAAACCACCAGATTTATACCAACAAGCGAAGTTAGTGCTGAACGTGTTTTTAATGGAATGTATAGGGTTGCAGGTAAAGAATCTGTGTATGATTGCTATAATGCTTTTTTGTCTGGTAATGCTAATAAAGAGTTACCCATATTAAAATACATCTTAAATAGTTTTGAAATTGGACCTAATATTTGTAATATGCTTTCAATAGATTATGTTTTAGAAGTTGTAAAGTTACGTAAAAATGTACTTATGGAAGCTCATAAATTTGACGGTTTAGTTCGTTTACAGGAAATTGGTACTAATTTTTGGTATGCTTCTGTTCACCCTGATAACAATATAATTGAAAATGTAGGACAGTTTTTAATGAGGAGATTTCCTATGCAAAATTTAATTTTGCATGATAAAAATAGAAATTTAGCTTTTATGTATAGCGTTTTAAAACCTAATAATTATGAAATAATTGAGGTTCCTGAGAATATACAATTTTCTATTTTTTCAGAAGATGAAATTAAGTTTCAGTCTTTATGGAAAACATTTTTCAAAAGTGTCGCAATTAAAGAAAGAACAAATTCAAAATTACAAATGCAATTTATGCCTAAAAAATATTGGAAAGATTTGACAGAAGTGTCTTGAATTGATTGACATAAAATAGTTTCAGTGTTATAATTTAAGGAACTTGACTTAGATAGTCAAATAATTTAAAAGGAGTTTTTGTATATGAATACTAGAATTACCTTTCAGGCACCTTACGTCGACGAGCATACCGGAGAAAAAATGAACTTTGTATATGAATACAAGGTTCCCAAAAACACATTTGAGAGAATTCAGGAAATTCTCATAAAGCAATTAAAAGCACACGTTTCTGGACGCACATTTTCTTTTCCTTCTCGTGAAGATTTGTATCAAGGCCTTGAAAAAGTTGCCAGTTTAATGGTAACATGCAAATAACTCCTAAGAAAGAGCATACCGAATTTGGTATGCTCTTTCTTTATCTTTATTTATATTCTTCTATTTCTTTTTTTATTTTTGATATAAAGTCTTCTAGTCCCATTGCTCCAATATCACCATCTGTTCTAGAACGAACTCCTACTGCATTTGCCTCTACTTCTTTATCCCCTATGATTAACATATATGGGATTTTTTGAAGTTGTGCTTCTCTAATTTTGTAACCAATTTTTTCTTGTCTCTCATCAAGTTCTGCACGAATTCCATTGTTATCTAGTTCTTCTAGAACCTTTTCTGCATATTCTTTATGTGCATCAGCTATTGGTAATATTTTTACTTGTACTGGTGATAACCATGTTGGGAATGCACCTGCATAATGTTCTGTTAAAATACCAATAAATCTTTCAAATGAACCAAATAATGCTCTATGTAGCATAATTGGCGTTTTCTTTTCTCCATCTGAATCAATGTATGATAAATTAAATCTTAATGGTAATTGGAAGTCAACTTGTACTGTTCCCATTTGCCATTCTCTTCCTAAACAATCCTTCATTTTAATATCAATTTTTGGACCATAGAAAGCTCCATCACCTTCATTTACACGATAATTGTCTTTACCACAGATTTCATCTAATACATCTTTTAGGTCCGCTTCTGCTTTATTCCATAAATTGATGTCTCCCATGTAATCTTCTGGTCTAGTAGATAATGTTAGTATAAAGTCTAATCCAAATATGTTATATAGCTTTTTAGCAATTTCAAGAATGTTTTTAATCTCTTCTTTAATTTGTGATTCCATAACATAGTTGTGTGAATCATCTTGTCTAAACATTCTTACACGGAATAAACCGTTTAATTGCCCAGATTTTTCATTACGGTGTATAACATCTATATCACTAAATCTTAAAGGTAAGTCTTTATAACTTCTTAATTTGCTTTGATAAATTTTAATAGAGTTTGGACAGTTCATTGGTTTTAAAGCTTGTTCTTTTCCATCACTATCTATTAAAACAAACATATCATCTTTATAATGATCCCAATGTCCTGATGTTTTCCATAAACTACTGCTGTTTAATTGTGGACCAGAGAATTCTTGATATCCTCTCTTTTTATGTTCTTTTCTCCAAAGATCTATAAGTATATTCATCATTGTAAAGCCTTTAGGCATCCAATATGCCATACCTGGTGCAGTTTCGTCAAAGAAGAATAAGTCTAGTTCTTTTCCTAATTTACGGTGATCTCTTTTTTTAGCTTCTTCTAACATGTGTAAATATTCTTCTAGCATACTTGCTTTAGGAAATGCAATACCATAAATTCTTTGAAGAGTTTGTTTTGTTTCGTCTCCTCTCCAATATGAAGCTGATGAATGTAATAATTTGAATGCTTTTACTGAACCTGTGCTCATAATATGTGGTCCTGCACATAATTCTTTGAATTCGCCTTGGTCATAAAAACTAATTTCTTCGTCTTCTGGTAATTCTTCAATTAGTTCTACTTTGTATGGTTCTTTTCTATCTTTCATTAACTTAATAGCTTCTTCTCTTGGAAGAGTATATCTTGTAATTGGTAAATCCTCTTTTACAATTCTTTTCATTTCTTCTTCGATTTTAGCTAAATCTTCCTCTGTAAATGGTTTTTCTACATCAAAATCATAATAAAAACCATTATCAATAGATGGACCAATTGTTAATTTTGCGCTATCTCCATATAGTCTTTTTATAGCTTGTGCCATAATATGAGATGTCGTATGCCAATATGCCTTTTTACCATCTAAATCATCAAAAGTTAAAATTTCTAATTTACAGTCTTTTTCTATTATAGTACGTAAATCTTTTACCTCTCCATCAATCTTTGCAGCCATAGCATTTCTTGCTAAACCTTCACTCAATTTTTTTGCTACTTCTAAAACAGAAGAACCTTCATTAACTTCTATTTTAGAACCATCTTTTAATTCTACTTTTACCATAGTTTCTCCTCCTTTTAATAAAAAATTTTAGTGCTTATTTCTATTTTTTTGAGCAATACAAAAGCACTTCTAAAGTATTGCTACCTTAGGAGTGCTTATATACACGGTTCCATCCTATTTTTAACTTAATTACTCTTTAACGCAGATATACGCCTAGCTTTTAACTAGGAACTAATGAGGTAGTTTTTCAAATCTGTTTATTTAAGCTGGCTTTCAGCCGGTGACCAACTCTCTCTTTCAACAACCTTGATTTTACTTTGTCTCATTCTTGTCTTTATTTTTCAAACTATATATTATTATACTCGCTGTTTTTTCAAGTGTCAAGTGATTTTATATAGTTTTCGTTACTAGATAATGGTTTTCAATAACGATATTGAAGAAAACGCTTGAAATCATAACAAAATTTGTATATCTTTTAAAATTACTTTATCGTATTCTAAATATCCATTTATCATAACAATATCTTCGTGTTTTAAATTTGCATAAACATAATCTGCCTTTTCATCATATGCAATTATTTCTACCTCTTGTTCATCACCTACTGTTACAGTTCTAAATCCAGCTACTGAAATATGTTTAGAATTTAATATAAAATCAAATTTAACTTCTGTTATTACTTTTCCTATTATAAATACTTCATTCATTCTTAATACCTTTTATTAAAATTTTGCATATCATGTATATTCTGCTTGACCTACTAATACATAATTTGCTGATACTTTTTTACCTAAATTAGGAAGGAATAAATCTCTTTAATACTAATACTTTCTCTGTATATATTCCTTAAAATATATAATCTGGAATTGTATTAGAGTGAGGGCCTAAAACCAATGTTGTTGTTGCTGTTAGTCGTATTGTTGTTGTTACGGTTAGAAGCTGGATTGTTAGAGCCATTGTTGTTGTAATTGCCACCCCTATTAGCACAAGGATTGTTGGTATTAGCGGTTTTAATTTATCCCTATTATTACTTTTTATTCCAAATAAAATACCTTTTTCGTCAAATTATTAACATTTGCAATTTTTAAATATCCTAAATGTCCTGCTAAATACTTTTTAGCTTCTTTGCTTGTCAATTTTTCTTCTCTTATATAATATTTTAATTCTTTTACTTTTTGCTTTAGTTTTCTTTTACCTTTATCTCGTATTTTTAATCTGTATTCGTTTATTTTATACCCACAAAAGTTCACTCCTTGTTTACTTTTAAATATTTGTGTTTTTTTATTTAACTCTAATTCTAAGTTTTCCTTCAAAAATATTTTTATATTCCCTAGTATTTTTTTTGCTTGCTCTTTTGTTTTTATTAAAATAATTCCATCATCCATGTATCTATAATAATACTTGCAATGTAGGTTATGTTTTATATACTGGTCTAGTTCATTTAAATATATATTAGCAAACATTTGTGAAGTATAGTTTCCTATTGGTAAGTTTTTTATACCTTCATTTGAAAATACTATTTCATTTATTAACCATAATAATTTCTGGTCTTTTATTTTCTTTTTCAATATTCTATATAATATATTTTTGTTTATATTTTCAAAATACTTTTTTATATCCATTTTTAGTATATAATAATTATTCCATATTCTTTTACAATGTAGCATTGCTTTTTGCACATCCAAGCAAGCTTTATGCATACCTCTACCTTTTAAACATGCATATGTTGTATTTATAAATGTTGGTACAAAATATGGAACTAAAAAATTATCTACCACCCATCTATGTACTATTCTGTCTATATATCTACTTTTTTCTATTTTTCTTACCTTAGGTTCTGTTATATAAAATACTGTATATCCTCCATGTTTATATGTTTTATTTTTTAACTTTTCATATAGCCACATAATATATTCTTCTTGTTTTAAGTTAAATAATATAACATCTTTTCTATAGCCCTTTCCTTTTCTACTTAGTTTATGTGCTATCATTAGTTTCTCATATGTTAGCTGTTTATCAAATTCATTCCTTATTGTTTTTGGCATAATATTTTACTAAACCTCCAACCATTTTTCCTATTTCACCTATTTTAGTTATTGCCACACTAAACTTTTTGTCATTTATCCATTTATTTTTGTACATTATTCTTAAGTAAATTCTCTGGCAGTTTAGTTCTGCATCTATCTTGTTTATATATTCTAATCTTTGTTCTTTTTCTATTTTACTAACATACAAAATATATTCTAGTAATTTATACATTGAACATTTATATTCATTACCTATACTAAATTTTTCTGTTCTTGGAAGTTTTAGCAAAGTTTCTAACATATATTGTATATACTCTTGCATTTTAGGAATTAGTTGTAATTGCTCATTATTTATTTTTTCTAATAATTTATTCACACCCTTTTAACTCCTGTTCTAACATTTTTCTAAAAGCATTCATGTATTTATCTTCTGAATACCTTCTAATTCCTAAACACAGTAAGCAATTTTGATTTGGTCTTTTTTCTTTATGATATTCCCCATCATTTCTACATTCTTCTACTAGCATTTCTTTTTCATTGTTAAAATGATATACAATATATGATACATCTAGTCTGTCTAGTTTTTCCAAATATTTAGGCAAACTCGTTTCTGGTATTCCTACTTTACATACATTTTCTGAAAAACAAGTACATTTTAGTTTGAATACCTTATTTAAGAAAATGGCATCTTTTCCTGTTTCTATATAAAAGACTCCTGTTTTTATAAAAACTATTCTTTGATTATTTTTTTCTTGTAATAATTCTAACATTGTACTAAAACTCACTCTTATCACCCCTTTGCAAAAATTTATATACGTTTCGCCTTTATTGTGTTTGCAAATTTGCAAGCACAATAAAGGCGCCCCGCAAGGGGCGCCCCGCAAGGGAAAATTTTTCAAATTTCTAAAACTTGACCTTAACGGTCAGTTTAAGAAATTTTAGAAAAATTTTCTCCTTTAGCGTTTTTGATGCGCTAAAGTACGTGTTAAACGCATTAGTGCTAACATCGCATTTATTCATTTTTTCTGGTTCATTGAACCAGTGGTCAGTGCTACTACTTGTAAAGTGAGGGCCTAATACCAATGTAGCTGCAGCTGTAAGTCGTAGTGCTGTAGAGACGGTTAGAAGCTGGATAGAGAGAGCCATTGTAGCCGTAGTAATCGCCACCCCTACTAGCACAAGGATAGCCGGTATCAGCGGTATATTCTAATGTCCACTCACTTACATTTCCAGCTAGGTCATATATATTCATCTTCTGGCATGCATCACTTG
>CAKPNJ010000003.1 GCA_934168365.1 uncultured Clostridia bacterium
AAACAATAAAATATATAATTTCTATTTGAATAAAGTTGAGAAAGAGTCATGTTAATGATAGCGAGAAATTACAATTTTATATGGAGAAAGAAATGAAAGAATATAATACTTCTACATTAGCAAAAGAATTTTATATTCACAAAAACAAACTCCTTCGCATAACATATACAAAGTTATGAGAGGAGTTTATTTTTATGGATTATGAAATAATGATGAATGGAAATGTAAAAATAGGTACATATGCTCCAGATTTTGAGGCAAACACCACAATGGGGCAAATAACATTAAATCAATATAAAGGAAAATGGGTTGTGCTTTTTTCTCACACAGGAGATTTTACCCCAGTTTGCACAACTGAGATTATTGCTTTTTCAAAAGCAAATCCATATTTTGAACAATTAAATGCATGTTTGCTAGGATTAAGTGTAGATAGTAATGCATCACATTTAGCATGGATATATGATATTTATTGTAAAACAGGAATTAGAGTGCCATTTCCAATTATAGCAGATAGAAATGGTGCGATTGCTAGAAAATATGGTATGATTTCTAATGATGTAAGCACAACAGAAACAGTTAGAAATGTATTTTTAATAGATGAAAAGGGAATGGTAAGACTAATACTTGTTTATCCAATGAATGTTGGTAGATGTATACCAGAAATTTTAAGAGCCTTAAATGCTTTACAAGTAGCTGATAGTAACAAAGCGTCAACACCAGCAAATTGGATTCCATGCCAACCTGTAATATTACCACCACCTCAAACTTTTATGGCATTACAAGAAAGACAAAAAGAAATTGAAAAAAATCAAAATGGAATGAATTGGTATTTGAGTTTTAAAAATCCAAAAGATTGTAAAATTACAGGAGACACGGAATGCAATAGAATAGAAGAAGACAGCAAAAAAACAAAATAAATTTTTAAATAAAATTTTAAAAAATAGCCATAATAATATTGTAAAAACGGATTTAAAAAATTTCTTCAAAGTGCAAATTGTAAGAAATTTTAATAATTCGCTAAAATATTAAAGGAGGCTATTTTTTATGGAAAAAAATCAAAAAATTAATTGTACAGTAGAAAGCTGTAAATACAACAATAAAAAGTGTCAAGAATGTGAATTAGGACAAATAGTTGTAACGCCAATAATTGGATGTGACACAAAACAACCTGATGAATCAATGTGCAGTAGTTACAAATATGAAAACACAACAAATAATTAAAAATTGCTTTAAATATTGAAAAAAAGCTAAAAGCGCTATATAATATAGGCATATTCAATGATTTGGGATGAATCGTGAATAAATTTTATTTTCGAAGGGAGAAAAACTTATGGGTTCAAAGGAACGGTTCTATGTAGACATCATGGCATTACAACCCGAAGTGACAGGCTCTTGCAATCTTGTGATTGTAAATTATCCAAATGGAGAAAAAACAAGGTTTATTGTTGACTGTGGTTTGTTTCAGGAGAGTGAGTATTCAAAATATAATGAATGTTTTCCATTTAACGCTGAAAACATTGAGTTTTGCGCGATTACACATAACCATGTAGACCACACAGGAAGACTACCTTTGCTGGTAAAGAAAGGATTTACAGGCAAAATTTATACAAGCAAGGCTACCGCTATCTTGTTACCATTAGCATTAGCAGACTCGTATAAAGTACTAAAGGATGTGGCAAAGCGTAATAATGTCAAGCAATTGTATTCGGAGTCGGATGTTGCAGAAACATTAAGACATGTATCAGCAACAGATTTTACAAAAAGCGTGGATATCAATCCAAACATCAGGCTCACGATGTTTAAGAATGGACATCTTATAGGTGCCGCTCTTATACTCATTCAAGTCCGGTATAAAGGATATCCAAACATTAACCTTTTGTTTACAGGAGATTACAACAATAAAAATATTTTCTTCAATATTCCAAAATTGCGTAAGGCAGTGAAAAGCTTACCGTTAACAATAATTCAAGAGTCCACATATGGAACAACAGATTCTGACGAAGTAACCGAATGCTTCGAAGAAAATGTCCTTAAATGTATCAGGAGTGGAGGTACAGTTGTCAACATGGCATTTTCACTTGGAAGGTTCCAAGAAATCCTATACGAACTTAAAACCATGCAAGATGAAGGAAAGCTAAGTACTGATATCCCGATTTTTGCAGATGGAACTTTAGGTTTGAGGTATACGGCTTTATTTTCAAAGGAAGAATTGGAAATAAAACCGGAAGCTGTGAATTTTTTACCTCAAAATCTTTGTTTTGTTAACAAAGAGAATAGAACGGAAATTTTGGAATCAAAAGAAAGTAAAATTATTGTAACAACCTCGGGAATGGAAACCTATGGTCCAGCTCCTCAGTATATAATCAGGTATATAAAGGATAAGAAAAGCCTTATTCAATTTACTGGTTTTACCACAGATGGAACTTTAGGCTCTAGGCTCAAAATGGCACAAGATGGAGACGTTGTTACAATAGGTGGTATGGTTGCAATCAAAAAGGCAAGAGTAGAATACACTACTGAATTTTCTGCACATGCAAAAGCTGACGAAATGATTGAGTTCTTACAACAATTTGAGGATATTAAACTTATCCTTATAAACCATGGAGAAACCTCTGTAAAAGAGGAATTTGCAAAAAGAATTCTTCAAGAGGTAAATTCGAAGAATGTAGGAATTTTGAACAGAGAATATCTGTACAGAGTTGGCCCATATGGTTTTATAAAAACCATGTCTACTAAATTCGAGTAAATCCCTAATCCTAAAAGCGACCTTTCATATTTGAAAGGTCGCTTTCTAATGTATTTATTTGTAAATTCCAATTGTTCTCATATAATTTATGTAACTATTATCAATATCAGTCCAAGTATTTATATTTGTATCTAATAGTTTAGAATCCAGTTTTGACTTAGAATATTGTTCATAACTATTGACTATTTCATTTTTAAAAGAAGTAGGGCATCTTCCAATAATTCTTCCAATATCATTATATTTATTCCCAAAACCGCCAAAACCAAAGTCAATTATAGCGGCAACATGATGTTTTTCATCTAATAACACATTGCTAGAATTAAGGTCACCATGAACTAAACAAATATCATCAGAATGAATAGAAGTTGGTGTCCAAAAGTTCATATCATTTTTATCAACATGAACATTTAGCAATTCGTCTAAAAAGTCAGTTAAATTTAAACCAATATTATTTATACTAAAAATTTTAGATTCTTCAAAATCTAAACAATGTAGTTGATACATAAATTTAGCTATTTCATCAGAAATAGTCTTAACCTCATCGGAACTTAGCTCATTCATAATTTCTGCAAGAGGAATTCCTGATATTTTTTTATGAACACTAAATGGTCTATCGTTGTCATAAAATAACTCTAATTTTACAGTATCAAAGTCAGTTTTACCATATATATATTTAGCAAATTCATAGTCTTTTACAATAGTTCTAGACCAAAACTCATCTCTAGGAAATCTAAAGAAAAAGTTGCCTTCGTTTGTTTCAACCTCATAAACAATATTTGTCCAACCAGTTGGGTTTTGTTTTATACTAATTATTTGTTTATTATTTAAAGTATTTTTTATTATATTTTCAAAGTCATCACTCAGTTCAAAATATGTATTATTCATAAAACCTCCATTTATTCATTTACTATTAAATTTTTAACTAAATCTAAAATCTGCTTTTCAGATTCACTATTATAATTATTATATAAAATATAATCAAATTTACTTTGAAAATCCTTATCATTCATAAATTTATTATATTGCTCATCAATTTCTTTAATTCTTTCAATTTCTTTTTCTTTAGACAAATTTCTTTGTCTGGCTTTTTGCTTAGGAACCTCCAAATCGGTAGGGAGAATATATATAGTTTTTATATCAGGTTTGATTTTTTTCCAGTCATCAATCATTGTGTAATGCATTTCAAAAACCATATTATCATTAGAGAAAATCTCATCTTTTAAATATGCATATCTACCACCAAATACTTTGAAATCATATACAATTTTACCTTGTGATTTTAATACATCTAATTCATCATCTGTTATAAAAATTCCATCAACACCATTTTTTTCACCAACTCTAATAGGTCTTGTTCTAATAGTGCTTACCTTATGGAAATTTAATTCTTCAACTAGTTTTTCTTTAAAATACGACTTGCCTATTCCTGTGACGCCAGAGAGTGCTAGTAACATTATTTATCAATCCTTTTTATAATATTTTTCCAAATTGTTTACGAACACGAAGAGCCGCTTCCTTTTTTGCAATATCTTCACGTTTATCATACAATTTTTTACCTTTTCCTATACCTAGCTCAACTTTTACAAAATTACCAGAAAAATATAAACTAATAGGAACAAGAGAATATCCTTTTTGCTTTATTAAACCAACTAATTTAAAAATCTCACGTCTATTTAAAAGCAATTTTCTATCTCTTAAAGGGTTCTTATTAAAAATGTTTCCATGTTCATAAGGACTTATATGCATACTATACAAATAAGCTTCGCCATTTTTTATGCCAGCATAGCTATCTTTTAAATTAACTTTTCCATTACGAATAGACTTTATTTCTGTGCCAGAAAGTACAAGCCCAGCCTCTAAAGTATCTATTATTTCATAATTGTGTTTTGCTACAGGATTTGTAGCAATTATTTTTTTTGACATATGTATAACTCCTTATTTTTATGTAATAAATATTATAACATGTATGTCAAGAAAAAGGAAGGCATACATGTTATAAATTTACTTATTCGTTATCATCATTATGATATGTTGTTGTATTTTTATTTTGATTTGCATAGAAAAGAACTAAAGCAACTATTACAATGGCAACTATAGCAATAATTAACCAGCTCCAAACAGTATTAGATACATTTCCTAATAATCCGTTGTCTGCTGTAGTGGCAGTTCTTGTAGTAGTGTAATTATTAGTAGTTCTACCCATATCATTCATTCCATTTTTTACATCATTTCCAACATCTTTTGCACCATTTTTAACTGTATTCATCCCATCTTTAACACCGTTAACAATGCCTTTTCCAGCATCTTCTATAACGTTTTCAGCTCCACCAACAACATTTCTAACATCATTTACAGCATTAGTGGTAGCAAATGTATAAGATACAGCAAAAAGAGACAAAATAGCTAATAAAGTAGCAACTATAAAAAATTTATTTTTCATATGATGAGAACCTCCTTTTTTAAAAAATTAAGCTCAAAAAATTGCTCAATATTAGTATTTATAATTTGATATAAAATATTCTAATAAATAATGGAAAGAAAAAAAGTGGTTAAAGAACCACTTTTGAATTATCCTCTTAATCTTATTAAAATTGCAATTCCGAGTAATATTAAAATAACACCAACTGTAATCAACAAAATATTTATAATATTTGTAACTCCTAATTCAGTTTGAGAACTAGTTGAAATTCCACTTGGTTGTAAGTTCTCAGTTGGTGTGGTAGTTGGAGTATCAGGTACATTAGTAGAAGGATCCTCGATATTATCTAAATTATTTTGATCTGATGTTTCTGTATTATTTGTAGTCTGATTATTACTTGGTACTGGCTCATTAGTTATTCCAGGTAAATTTAAATTTATGTCAGATGTTGCATATACATAAGAAATACAAAAAGTGAAAGCAAGTATCAATATAAAAGATATTTTTAAGATTTTTCTATTCATAATAAACCTCCATATGTTATTTTTAAATTTGTACTATATAATCATACACAAATAAACAAAAAAAGTCTAGATATTTTGAAAAAAAACTTAAAAAATAAATATATATATGATATAATTTAAGCCTAAAGTTACTAAAGAAGGCGATATTGAAAGTGATTTATGGAGAATGGTAATGATAGTAAAAGATGTAATTTATGGTAATATTGAATTAAATGGAATTTATGAAGAAATTGTAAATTGTGATGAATTTAAAAGATTAGCTGATATAACTCAAACATCAATGTCTGCGCTAGAATACCCAGCATTAGAAAAAGAAACTAGATATGAACATAGTATAGGCGTATATTACTTAATGAGTAGAACTCTTAATGAATTAGAAAGGAAATTGAGCAAACAAGGAGTACATTTTAACAAAAGTGAAAAAGATATGGCGAAACTTTCCGCTTTGCTTCATGATATTGGGCATGGAGTAAATTCTCATCTTCTTGAAAAAGTAACTGGGCTTTCACACGAAACAAGAGGCATTGATATAATAAGAGATCAAAATACAAAAATACATCAAATTATAAAACAAAAATATGGACATGACTTTATCGAACAACTAGTAGAATTTATGGAAGTAATTTATGGTAAAGGAGAAATAAAAGAAACCTTACAAATAAATGAAGATAATACTGTTTCACTAAAAGGAGTACTTGCGGCACTAATTTCACACAATAATGATATTGATAGAATGGATTACCTAATGAGAGAATCTACATACACAGGTTTAGGGACTTTTACGAATTATGAAGAACTTATAAAAAGTCTTGAATGTGTTTTAATAGGAGATGAAGTATTATTAGCTATTCCAGAAGATAAAATGTACTTGCAGGAATCAAATATATTCGAAAGAGTACGAAACTATATGAATATATACTATTGCGATATGGATGCTGTTGGAAATCACCTGTTTGAACAACTGATTGATGAGTTAAGACAACATCCAGAAGAAGTTCCTCAAGATGTTCCAGAAGCAATAAGAAAGTTTTTAACACAGAAAAGAATGAGTTTAACAAATCAAGAATATATGCAGTTGACGAATACACCATTCAATGAGGCTTTAGAAAGAATAAAAAAATCAACTAAAAGTGAGAAACTTAGATATTTATGTGATTACAAACAAAATGCAAAAAGGGATTATCATATCTTGCCATCAGAAAAGGACGAGGAATATATAAGAAAATTATTAGGCAGAGTTGTCATAGGATTTCCAAAGGACTCAAGGTGTATATTTAAAACTACTAAAACGATTAAGCCATATAAAAAAACAAAGTTTGGAAGTAATAATGTAATTACCAAAGCAGGAATTAAGAAATTTGAAGAACTACCACATGCAATTAGTTTAGAGCCAAGTGTAAAGACTACTATGGCAATTAACTCAGAAATACTTAGATTAGAATTAGGAATAGAAAAAGATGAATTTGAAGAAAGATATGGAGATGCAATTAAGGATGTGATAGAAAGCCAAACAAAACCAGTACAAGAATTTGAAAGAAAATATATAATTCCACTATTTAGTAAAGAAGCAATTGATTTAAATAGAGCTCAACCAGCACCTTTTAAAGGAATAGCTCAAATATTAACAGAACATTATGAACAAAAAGATAGTGTGCAATATTTTTCGACAGATACATATTATGATACAGAAGATTTTGATTTATTAAAAAAAGGTGCTTCACTTAGAATTAGAGAAGGTAATAAATTCTATAAATCTAAGGAAAGTCAGGAATATAAAAGAAAAAGAATTACATACAAAACAAGAACAGATGATGCACAAGATTCTTATGTTACAAAGAACAAATCAGAAGAGATAGGTGACTCAACAGATATAAAAGATTATGACGAATTTTTGGATAGAAATAATATCTCAAAAAATTTAAGAGAAGTACTAAAAGTTAATAATATGAGAAGATTGATAACTGTTTTAGTAAATGGACAAGAAATTGACGTATCATTAAATTTAGGTTCATATACTAATTGCATATCAGAAAAAACAGGTGAATTATGCACAATAGAAATTAGACCAAGAGAAAATCAAATTACAGGTAGATTAGGAATATTAGCTGTAAAAAAAGTACTAGAACAAGGCTTTAAGGGACTAGATAATATGGCTTCAAATAGCGATATCTATAGGATAGGAATGGAAGAACAATTAAAACAAAAAAATATAGATGAAGAAAGATAAAAAAATCAAAAATTCTATTGAATAAAACGAATACTTAATATAAAATAACAATAAATACAAAAGAGGAGGTAAGAATAGATGAAGAATGTAAAACTAGATTTAAGCTATAGTGGGATAAAACAAGAAGACATTATGAAATATTCTAATCAAGTGGAAAATATTCATACTGAACTACATGAAAAGTCAAAAGATGAAAATGAATTTTTAGGTTGGCTAGATCTGCCAACAGATTATGATAAAAAAGAAGTTGAAAAAATAAAAAAATGTGCTAAAAGAATACAAAAAGATTCTGAAATACTTGTTGTAATCGGAGTTGGTGGCTCTTATTTAGGCGCAAGAGCTGTAATTGAAGCACTAACATCTACATTCTATAATTTATTATCAAAAGAACAAAGAAAAACTCCTCAAATATTATATGTAGGTAATAATTTAAATCCAAACTATTTGAATGATTTAATTGACTTGATTGGAAATAGAGATTTATCTGTAAATGTGATATCAAAATCAGGAACTACTATAGAACCGGCAATTGCATTTAGAATCTTTAGAGAATTATTAGAAAACAAGTATGGACTAGAAGAAACAAAAAAAAGAATTTATGTTACAACAGATAAGGAAAAAGGAGCATTAAAACAGATAGCAGAGGAAGAAGGATACACTACATTTGTTATTCCAAACAATATTGGAGGTAGATACTCTGTATTGACAGCTGTGGGACTATTACCAATATCAACAGCAGGAATAAATATAGATAAACTATTAGATGGAGCAAGAATTGCACAAGAAAAATATTTAGACAAAAGCTTAAAATATAATGATTGCTATAAATATGCTGTTGTAAGGAATATATTGTATAAAAGTGAAAAAAATATAGAGATACTAGGAAGTTATGAACCTAAACTACATTATATGATAGAATGGTGGAAACAGCTGTTTGGAGAAAGCGAAGGCAAAGATTTAAAGGGAATATATCCAACAGGTGCTGAATTTACAACAGATTTACATTCTTTAGGACAATACATACAAGAAGGTAGAAGAAATCTATTTGAAACTATAATTGATATAAAAGAAGATGATTCAAATATATTTATAAACCAAGATGAAGATAACTTAGATGAATTAAATTATTTAACTGGAAAAGGTCTAGATGAAATAAATAGAAAAGCTATGGAAGGAACAATAGAAGCTCACATTGAGGGCGGAGTCCCAAACATAGTACTAACTATGGATAACTTAAATGAATATACATTAGGTCATTTAATATATTTCTTTGAACTTGCATGTGCAATGTCATGTAAACTACTAGGAGTCAATCCATTTAATCAACCTGGAGTTGAAAAATATAAAAAGAATATGTTTAGACTTTTAGGAAAGCCAGGTTATGAAGAAAAAGGAGAAACTAAAAAAGAAGCTTTAGAAAAACTAAAAAAAGGAAGAAAAAAGAAAAAGACAGAATAATAACTAAAAATTTTAGAAAAAATATTAAAATATGTTGACATGGAATAAAGTAATGTGCTACAATATTCTATGTCAACAAGATATATTTAAATATAATATGCGGATGTGGCGGAACTGGCAGACGCGCTGGTCTTAGGAACCAGTACCAACGGTGTGGAGGTTCGAGTCCTCTCATCCGCACCACAAAATTAAATCGACTGTAAAATGTCGATTTTTTGTTAATTTCTACTATATTGTATTTTTCCATATATGATATATTTGTAAAGTATAAAGAAAACCTAGGCGAAAATAATTGATTTTTAGAGTAAAACATAATATAATATTATTGTTAAGCTAGTATAATCTAGCAAATTTTGAATAAGGAGACTGAACTTATGGATTACCAGCATATCAAACTTCAAGAAGCAATGACAGCTGAGCTTTCACAAGGTTCTCTGGGAGTATGGGAAACTGATGGACTTCATGTCATAGACGACGAGCTCCCTAAAAATGCAAATGTAATAAGTACATTTGTAATGAAATCGCGTAATGATGGTAAAATTCGGATTGGAATCGAACTAACGGTTGAAGGAGAGATGCATACTTATATGAGGTTAATCGATGAGGTTTCCACAGTCGAAGAGTTAAAAGACAAGTTTCCGGAGCTTTTTAAGCTGAATGGAATTTGGCATACTTTCGGCTAACTACAGAAACCACGTGCAAATGCGCGTGGTTTTTATTGTCAAATCTATAGAAAGTTGATATACTTTATATAAACTTTGAATTGAAAAAATCATATTTTTGACTAGAATAGGGAAAAATGATATAATTATAGTATATTAAATTAAACAAAAACAAAAGTTAAGAAGGTGATTTTATGGCTGTGACAATACAAGGAAAATTGAACGAATTGAGCAGTTGCCGAAAAACAGATGGAAGTATTCAAGCAGAATATAATAAAGTTAGTATAGAACATCAACAAACAAAATCAACTTATAAATCAAGTAAAGCCGAATATCAACTTGCAAAAGAACAATTAGAAAAAGCAAAAGAATACTTTAGACAAGCACCATTATCTAAGATTTTTAGTGCAGATAAACAGGTAAAACTTGCAAAGAGAGATTTAAAACAAAAAAAGAAAAAATTTCAAGCAGATAGAGAAATTTATAAACAAAAATTAAAAATATTAAGACGATTAAAAAATGAAATAAGAAGTCAATATAAATCTCATAGAGAATATACAAAATTCTTTAAAAGAGTTCAAGAAGCACAAAAAATGGGAATTGCATTACCAAAATACATAACAGATGAATATACTAAGCAAAAGTCAATGTATTTATCAGAAAAATATACAGTTAACAAAAACGGAAAAAGAACATATTTAACACAACCAAATAGAATTTGTAGTAAAGATGTTTCTACATTGATATGGGAGAGAAAGCAACAAAATCTCAAAGATAAAATGCAAAATATAGTAACACAAGTAAAGGACCATTGTATTTCAAATGATGATGGGAGATGAGAAAATTGGATTTAAAAACAAATAGAAAAAATGTATTAGAGTATTTAAATGAATTTAAAAGAACTATACCAAAAAGAAATTCAATATTTTCTAGAAAGGCTAATGTAGATGTTTCGAGATTAGAAAATATAAAGGATAAAATTGAATTGTTTTTTGAAAGAGGAGCATTGGTTTCTCCTATGTCAATAGATAAAGATAGTATAGATACATATATAGAAAATATAAGCCTAGTTAAACAGTTTCCTGGAGAATTGAGCCCAGAAGCAATGCTTGAGTCTGAAATATTTAAACAAACTGAAAGTGCTAAAAGTACTAGGAGAATATTAGTACCTAGTGTAATAGAAAATAATTCACAGGTAATTGAAAACTATGATAAAATGGTAGCATATTATTTATTAACGGGTGGAGACAAACCAGTAGAAAGATTTTCAAGAGTTGAGATGTCTATGAAGCAATTCGGCGTTAGTCCAGATATTGGTGTAGCTATAATGAAATATGGTGATGAGATAACAACAAAATTGGAAGAACTAGCTACATCAAAAACAAAATCTCCAAAAGAATGGGAATTCTTTAAAGGACAAGTGTTACATAGCTTTATGATTGCTGAAAAAATTGGAAATATAAGTGTGAATTTAGAAGAACACTCGGAATGGGAAGAAAGATTGATACGATTAGGAATTCTTGAAAGAAGAATTGATAGAGGCGAAGGAAAAAAACAAACCTTTAGAGAGTCGATAAAATATGATGTGACAAATACAGAGAAAGACAAAGATGAAGATAAAGGAAGAGTTACTTTAGAAAGCCAGTTATTGAAAAAGGCTGAGCAACAATATATTAACACAGGAGTAATTCCATTAGGATATAAAAAAGATGAAAATGGTAAAATTGTAAGGATTTTACCAAAACTTGAAGATAAAAGAACAGACAGATTATCGGCAGGAAGTAATTTATCCGCTACAGCTAAAAAACTAGAAGTACAAGAAACAACTCGTTAAATAATATAGATATTACCCAAAAGGACTTTCTTTTGAAAGTTCTTTTTTATTTATAAATTATAATTATTCTTGCAAAAATAGTTGAAATTTACATAAAACTGTGCTATAATATATGTGTTGTTCAAAAGAACAATTATATAATCCTCGCAAAAATAAATGAATTTCGGAGGAAAAAATCATGAAGAGCTCTAACACGATTACGCTTAACCTCAGCAAAATGGAGTTTATTCACCCATTGGCGCGGGAAAAGTTCCTGACAACGTTAGAAACTTCACCGTTTAAATGGATAAAGGAAATGGTTGCACGTGTCAACCAAAATGAAGGGGAGGAACAGATCCTGACAATGGATCTGAATGACCCGCCGTTTGCCAAAGATCCATCCTTCAGGAAAAAAGCTGAAAAAATTATAGAAGCTTTGACCTGGTCTGAGGAGCCGGAAGTAAGAAGAAAAGCAGTAAAAAGCATTTATGCAAATCGAAATGCCTTGGAACTACTCTTCTGCGACACAGAAAGGGATATCAAGGAAATTGCCCAAAAGCGTCTTTCCGGACTTGCAAATGACGTGTGAGCCTCAAAAAAGCGGTAGAATTTCTACCGCTTTTTTATTGACAAAAACAATTTTTGAATGTATAATTGATACAGTTTTTATATATAAAAGTCTTGGATATATGATGAAGAAGTTATCTAAGTAGTTATTTAGAGTTCTATACAGGGAGTTATGGTCAATAGACTGAGAGCCATACTAGAGAAGCTATATAATGAATTTCAATAATGGAGTCAATATCGTTAAGAAAATTATTTTAATAAGTGCTAAGAAATTAGAAAAAAGGTGGTACCGCGGATTAAAAGATTCGTCCTTTAGTTTGGTATCACTATTTTTGTTTTTTAGGGAAAGGAAATGCTATTATGGAAGAAAAGTTAGAAAAAATTAAAGACGATGGACTTGAAAAACTAGAGAATGCAAAAACAGTAGAAGAGTTACAAAATATTGCAAAAGAACTAACTGGTAAAAAAAGCGAGTTAGGCGAAGTTTTAAAATCTATAAGTACATTATCTAATGAAGAAAAAAAGGTTGTTGGAATGAAAACAACTGAAATTAAACAATTATTTGGAGATAAAATAAAACAAAAAGAAGATGAACTTATAAGTGCTAAAAGTGTTGTTGATAAACCTTTAGACCTTACATTACCAGGAACAGCTATAAGTAAAGGAGCATTACATCCTATTACTCAAATGTGCTACGACCTAAATGAAGCCTTTTTATCATTAGGTTTTGAAGTTTATAGTGAAGATGATATTAGTAGTGAAAAATATGCTTTTGATAACTTAAATTTCCCTGCTGACCATCCAGCACGTCAATCTATGGATACATTCTGGTTAGATGGAACAGAGGAAAAATTAGGAAATGAGCGTTTATGTTTAAGACCTCATTTAACAGGTGGATCAGTTAGATATTTATTAAAACATGGTGCTCCTGCAAGATTCGTTTACCCAGGTAGAGTATATAGAAACGAAAATACTGATGCAAGACATGAAAGAGCGTTCTTCCAATATGAAGCTCTTATAGTTGATAAAAATATTTCATTCTCATCTGGAATGGTAATGATTCAAACTATTCTTGAAAAAGTATTTGGTAGAAAAATCAATGTACGTATGAGAGAAGGGTTCTTTCCATTTACTGAACCAGGTTATGAAATAGATATGGAATGTTTAGTATGTGGTGGAAAAGGTTGTAGCGTATGTAACCACAATGGATGGATTGAAGTAATGCCAGGTGGTGTAATTCATCCTAATGTTTTAAAATCTGCTGGGCTTGATCCAGAAGAATGGACCGGGTTCTATATTAACATTGGATTAGACAGATTAGTTATGATGCGTTATGGAGTGGATGATGTAAGATTATTCCATAGTGCAGATTTAAGATTTTTAGAGCAATTTAAATAAGGAGGTAAACAAAATGAAAGTATCATTAAATTGGGTTAAAAAATATGTTGATTTACCAAAAGAAATAACAAACAAACAAATAGCTTATGACTTAACATTAAGAACAGTTGAAGTAGAGTCTGTTGAAAATACTAGTGATAAATTTCACGACATAGTAGTAGGAAAAATATTAGAAGTAAAAGAACATCCTAATGCAGACTCATTAAGAATATGTATGGTAGATATAGGTGAAACAGAGCCAGTACAAATTGTATGTGGTGGATCAAACTTGTATGTAGGTGAATATGTAGTTATATCTAAACCAGGTGCTGAAGTATATTGGCATGGAGAACCAGATTTAGTTAAAATAAAGAAAACAAATATGCGTGGCGAATCATCTTATGGTATGATTTGTGGAGCAGAAGAAGTATATTTAGAGAACATTTTTCCAGCTAAAAATGAAACAGAAATAGTCGACTTAAAAGGTATTGAATGTAAACCAGGTCAAAATATAGCTGAATTGATATGCATGGATGATGTTGTACTTGAAATAGATAATAAATCATTAACAAACAGACCAGATTTATGGGGACATTATGGAATAGCAAGAGAGCTATCAGCAATTTATAATGTACCTTTAAAAGAATTACCAAGTATAGAAATTGACAAAAATCTTCCCAAATATAATGTTGAAATACAAGTACCTGAAAAATGTAATAGATATGCTGCAATTGAAATAGAAAATGTATATGATAAAGAATCTCCAATGTGGATGAAAGCAGCTTTAATAAATGCAGGTATGAGACCAATAAGTGCTATTGTAGATATTACAAATTATGTTATGATGGCTGTAGGTCAACCTTTACATGCTTTTGATAGAACACATGTAAATGGTGAAAAAATAATTGTTAGAAATGCTAAAAAAGATGAAGAATTATTACTTCTTGATAATAACACAATTAGCCTAACCGAAGATGATTTAGTAATATGTGATGACACAGATGCAATGGCTTTAGCAGGGATACGTGGAGGTAAAAAAGATTCAATTCTTCCAGAAACAACAGGAGTTGTTGTAGAAGTTGCTAACTTCATAGCTTCTACAATTAGAAAAACAGGAAAAAGATTTGATGAAAAAACAGATGCTTCTATAAGATATGAAAAAAATCTTGACACTGAAAGAGTTAGCCAAGGAATTGCATTAGCATTGCAATTATTTAAAGAAATATTCCCAGAAAGCAAAGTTGTAGCATTCAATGATGTTTATCCAATAAAAACACAAAGGGAAGTAATAGATGTATCAGAAGAATTCCTTAATGTTAGATTAGGAAAGGTTTTACCTAGAGAAACAATTGAAAAAGTATTAAAAGCTTTAGGATATGATGTAGAATATAAAGATAAAGTTTACCATGTTGTTGTTCCAGTGTGGCGTTCAACAGGAGATGTATCTTTAAAAGATGATGTAATGGGAGATATAGCTAGATTACTAAGTTTTGAAAGTTTTGAAGCTAAACCACTAACTATTAAATTTGAACATGCTGTTTTACAAAACAAAGTATTATTAGAGCAAAGATTAAAACAATATTTAGCTTTTAGATGTGGATTTAATGAAATATTTACATATCCTTGGATAGACGAAAAATATATAGATGCAGCTGGAGTGGATAAAGAAAATTCAGTTAAACTAGCCACACCTCCATCACCAAGTGAAGCATATTTAAGAATTTCACTTATACCAGGAATGTTAGAGGCAATTTCTAAAAACTTAAGATACTTTGATGAATTCAAACTATTTGAAGTTGCCCAAGCATTTGAAAAAGGTGAATATCATGAATCATCAGAAGATGAGACATTACCAGTTCATAAAAAATTATTGACAGCAAGTATTGTTGGAAAAGATGCTAGTAAGCTATTTTACGAATTAAAAGGTGTAATAGAAAATATGTCTGAATACTGCCACATGGAAAAAATAACTTTGAAACAAGGTAAAAAACCTTCTTGGGCAGATGTAAATGTATATCTAGATATTATGTTAAATAACAAAGTAATAGGTAAATTAGGATTATTATCAATAAAAACTATGAACTCTGCTAAAATAAAAAGAGCTAATGTTGCAATTTTTGAATTAAATGTTGACGAATTAGTACCTTTTGCTTCTAGAGATAATAAGTTTGTTCATATTCCTTTATTACCATTAGTTGAAAAAGATTTATCAATTTTAGTTGACGAATCTGTAACATGGGAAGAAATTTCTGGTTCAATTAAAGGCAAATTAAAAGATGTAAAATTTGTTGAGGAATATAGAGGCAACCAAGTTCCAGAAGGTAAAAAATCAATAATGTTAAGAATTGTAATTGATAATGGTAATACAACTATGACATCAGAAGAAATAAATGGTAAAATGGAAAGCATATTAAAAACTCTTAATAAGAGATGTGGAGCAGTTTTAAGAGAAGAATAATAAAAACAAAAAGAAAGGTTAATTAAATTTAATCTTTCTTTTTATTGTTTTTTTATAACCATTATAGTAGAATAAGTTTAGATTAAAACAAAGGGGAAAACAAAAGATGGTAAACTTTTTAATTTTAGGCATAATTATAATTGTAAAGGCATTTTTTTCTGGAGCAGAAACTGCTTTTACATATTTAAATAAAGCAAAATTTAATCAGATGAGCAAAAAAGCAAATAAAAAGAAAGAAAAACGAATTAATAATCTGTTAAATAATAAATTATCAATATTTGGAACTACAAGAGTTGGCATTACATTTGCAGAATTACTTGCCAGTGCTTTTGCAGCAGAAACTTTTTTAGGAAACATGGAAGAAAAGCTTGAAACATTTGGACTAAGCAATTCTTTTGCTTATGTTATAGCATTAGTAGTTATTACCATAATATTATCATATTTTACTTTAGTTTTTGGTGAATTATTACCAAAAAGAATTGCACGAAACAACCCAGAAAAAGTGGCATATAAAACTGTAAATGCACTAGTTATTTTTTCAAAAATCAATTATGGATTTGAAAAATTTCTAACCGCTTCTGAAAACCTATTTTCTAAAATATTTGGAATAAAAAACGAACCAAATGAAAAACTAACAGAAAAAGAAATAAAAATGATTATTTCAGAAGGAAAAGACCAAGGAATATTTGATGAAGATGAGAAAAAGCTATTATATAATGCACTCAAATTTGATTACTTTAAAATAAAAGATATTATAGTAGAAAAAGAAAAAGTAACATTTATAAATAGTGAGTATAGTAAAGAAAAAATACTTGAAATAATAAAAAAATATAAATATACAAGATTCCCAGTATATTCAGGAACAAAAGATAACATAATTGGAGTATTAAACATAAAAGATATTATACTAAATGATGAAAATGATGATATAAAGCAATTTATAAGAGAACCATTATTTGTTTCGGGAAAAGACAATATAGATGAAATCTTTAAATCAATGCAATTAAATAATAAACATATAGCAATAGTAAAAAATGCTGAAGGTAAAGTTGAAGGAATGATAACAATGGAAGACATAATAGAAAAATTGCTTGGAAATATTTTAGATGAATTTGATTCATAATATAAGGAGGATAAAATGGAAAAGTCAAAAGTATATTTTATGAAAGAAATTTCAAAGGAAAATCTGGTAAAAATATATGATGCTTTAAATGTAAAATTACCAGGAAAAGTAGCAGTAAAAGTACATTCTGGAGAAGAAGGAAATCAAAACTATTTAAGACCAGAATTTATGCAAGATATTGTAAAACATGTAAATGGTACTATAGTAGAATGCAATACAGCTTATGGTGGAGAAAGAAATACAACTGAAAAACATCAAAAACTAATGGAAAAACATGGATGGAGTAAGCTATATAATGTAGATATAATGGATGCAGAAGGACAAATAGAACTACCTATTCCAGAAGGAAAAGTAATAAAAGTAAATTATGTTGGAAAAGACATACAGAATTATGATTCTATGCTTGTAATATCACATTTTAAAGGGCATCCTATGGGAGGATTTGGTGGAGCTCTAAAAAATATTTCAATAGGTGTTGCATCATCTTATGGAAAAGCATATATACACGGAGCTGGTGAACCAGAAAAAATATGGACAGCAGATCATGATAAATTTTTAGAATCAATGGCAGATGCTGACAAATCAATAGTTGATGATTTTAAAGAAAACATACTTTTCATAAATATAATGTGTAATATGTCAGTTGACTGTGACTGTTGTGCAGTAGCAGAAGATCCATGTATGCAAGACATAGGAATATTAGCTTCAACTGATCCAGTTGCATTAGACCAAGCTTGTATTGATTTGGTATATAATTCTAATGATCCAGGAAAAGACCATTTTATAGAAAGAGTAGAGTCCAGAAATGGAGTACACACAATAGAAGCTGCAGCTGAACTTGGAGTAGGAAAAAGGGAATATGAATTAGAGACAATATAATAGTTGACATAAATATATAAAGATTATATAATATAAATATCCTTATTTTATAGGAGGTAATTCTATGCTAGAAAGAATACGGGAATTTTCGTACTGGCTTGGCGTAGATCCACTTTGGAGTTATGCGCTTTTAGCACTAATAATACTACTAATTGTAGTAAGGTGCATTTACCCATGGAGAGCAAAGTGGAAGTCTGTTACAACAAAAGATAAAGATGGTAATACTGTAACAAAATATTACCGTTTAGACATATAAAAATCAGAAAAAGCGATAGTTCTACTCTATCGCTTTTTCTGATTTTATGATATAATCTTGAAAAAGATGAAAGGAGATAAATTTTATGAAAATAATATTAGCATCAGCTTCGCCAAGAAGGAAAGAGTTATTAGGATATATCACAAAAGATTTTGAAGTAATTGTAAGCAATGCAGATGAAAGCTTTGCAGAAGGCTTAACAATTCAGGAACAATCAAAAAGAATAGCTTATTTAAAAGCAAAAGAAGTATTTGATAAAACTACAGGAGACAGAATTGTAATAGGTTCAGATACTTTAGTATTAAAAAATGGTAAACATTATGGAAAACCAAAAGATAAGCAAGAAGCTTTTAAAATGATTTCAGAATTACAAAATGATGTACATGAAGTTATTACAAGTTTATGTGTAATAATTGAAAAAGATGGTAAACAAGATGTTATTACAGATTATGATATAACAAAAGTATATTTATCTGAAATAAATGAAAAAGAAATAGACGAGTGGATTGAATCAGGAGAAGCAATGGATAAAGCAGGAGCTTATGCAATACAAGGACAATTTTCTAAGTTTATAGTTAAATTTGAAGGAAGTTATAATTCAGTTGTTGGGCTACCAGTACAGAAGTTGTATCAAATTATTAAAAAATATATAGAAGTTGAAAAATAATTAGAATAATTCTTTTCCAACTAAATCTAACATTCAATGGAGGAATGAAAAAAAGTGGAAATACCAGTAAAGAAAAATGAAGAATATATTGTAGATATTATAGATAACGGTTATGAAGGAGAAGGTATAGCAAAAATAAATGACTATATAATATTTATACCACAAGCAATAAAAGGTGAAAAATGTAAAATACTAATATTAAAAACTACTGCCTCTCATGGATTTGGTAAAATATTAGAGATATTACAAACCGCTTCAAGCAGAGAAAAAGTAGATTGTAGCACATATACAAGATGTGGAGGATGCAATTTAAGACATATAAATTATCAAACAACCTTAAAAATGAAACAGGAAGTAGTTCAAAATTTAGTAAATAAAACATTAAAACAAAAAATTGCAGTACAAAATACAATAGGAATGAAAAATCCATACAACTATAGAAACAAAGCCCAATACCCATTAGGCTATGCAAAAAACGGAGAAGTAGCTACGGGAATATTTGCAGCCAGAACACATGAAGTAATTCCAATGAAAGAATGTAAAATTCAAAACCCTATATCAGAACAAATTGCAACAACAATTGTAGAATTCTTAAATCAAAACAAAATATCTGTATATAACGAAAAGACAGGAAAAGGTTTGTTTAGACATATTGTAATAAAAGTTGGTATAAAAACTAAAGAGATAATGTGCGTATTAGTTATAAATGGAGAAAATATACCAAAAGAAAAAGAATTAGTAGAATGTATAATAGATGGTTTAAAACAAAGTGAATTCGAACTAAAAACAGTTGTAAAAAATATAAACACTAAAAATACAAATGTAATACTAGGAAATAAAAATATTACTATATATGGTGATGGCTATATTTATGACAAACTAGGAGACTATGCATTCAAAATTTCACCAATGTCATTTTACCAAACCAACCCTGTACAAACAGAAGTTCTATATAACAAAGCAGTTGAAGGAGCAAACTTAAAAAAAGACGATATTTTACTTGACCTATATTGTGGAATAGGTACAATAGGAATATATGCTTCAAAATTTGTAAAAGAAGTATATGGAATTGAAATTGTAGAACAAGCAATAGAAGATGCAAAAGAAAATGCAAAAATAAATAATATAGAAAATATAGAATTTACTTGTGGAGATGTAGAAAAAGTTTTGGAAAACTTATTACATGAAAAACATATAACTCCAAATGCTGTATTTGTAGATCCACCAAGAAGAGGCTTAGATGATACTACAATAAATAACATACTAAACTTAGAACCAGAAAAATTAGTATATATAAGTTGCAACCCAGCAACAATGGTAAGAGATTTATCAAAACTAGAAGAAAAATACAACATAAAAGAAATGCAACCAGTAGATATGTTCCCATTCACAAGCCATATCGAAACTGTAACTGTTCTAACATTGAAAAATTAAGTTAATAACAAAAACAACAGGGAATAGCCAAAATCAAATTTTTGCTTTCGAAAAATATATTGTTATTAAAATAAAATTTTATATCACGAAAAAAGCAAAAAAATTGTGATATAAAATTTATATCACGAAAAAATCGAATAAACAAGGAGGAACAACAATGAACCAATTGAAAAAATTATGCAAAAAATAATAATTGTGAAGTGGTAGAATTAACTAGTTATAAAGATGAGATAAAAGCACATAAGTTTTATGAGAATAATGGATTTATTAATCATTCAATCAAATTTAAAATGTACTTGTAATGTATACAAAACATTTCTAAGATGAGCGACGAAAAACAAAAACTATACCAAAAAGTGCGAGAGGAATTTGTTCAGACAATATCACAAACAGTATAAGATAACCAATTTACAGATAGTGAGTAATAAAAAAACTTACTACCTGTTTTGGGTGTATAGGTTATCTTTTTATCTATTGTAAACTAATAGATGTTTTTATTAAGTTATTGCAACTATCTTGCATTTATGATAAGATTTGTATATATAATTTTGAAAGGAGGAGTATAATATTTAATATATTATAAAAAAGTAAGATGAGTAATCAAACAGAATTTAACAAGAAACTAGATAAAATAAGAAAAAATGCAATTTTTGAGGTGAGCAGTTGGGGAGCATTAGGATATGGTGGAGTGATCGTAACAGCTGATAAAAGTATTTACACATATCAATCCTACTGTGATTATATGAGTTTAGAATTGAAAGAGACTAATTTTATTAATAAAGAGGATTTGACAGAAGAAGGATTTAGTAAGATTACAAAATTTATTGAAAACGAAATAGCAAATAAAGAATTCGAGGATATAATGATGTTTGACGTCGGCTCTCAGGTTGTAATTAATTATAAAGGAATAACTAAAAAAATTGAAAACAATAGAGAGCTTTATGCTAAGGCTAAAGAAATGATAAACACTATATTAGAAAAAATAGAAGGAAATAATTATTTGAGCACGTTGTAAACGGCATAAAGCTAGAAAAACAAAATTTATAGATAAAAAATAATGATTCTAAATATGAAGAGTATATAATATAGAAAGAGGTGATTAAGTTCAAATGAAATAAGGACAGAAATAATATGCAATAACAATAAAAAAATTTAAGTAAAAAGGAGAATTTAAAATATGTTAGAAATACCAGAGAAATTATTTAATATAGATGTAAATGATATAGAAGTGGGATTAAGTGAATTCCATATGTATAGGAAAGATGAAATTGAAGAGGCACAAGCAGGTTATAGATATGACGAATTAACAGGTGAGCCAATAGAAGATTGGATTGGAGAAGAATATATTGTTATAGGCAATGATTCTTGTTGTGGAGATCCAATAATAGCGAAAATAGATGAAGATGAATTACCAATATACTCTATGTTTTACGACGATTGGTCATCACTACAAATGATATCAAATAGTTTAGAACAATTTGTAAACATATTAAAAAAATTAGATAAAACAGATTTAAAAGATAAAGAAGAATGCAAAAAAATATTTGAAGAAATAAAGAAAGAGGTACCTAGTATGTCATTTGATTATTGGGAGGGCTTGATTGCAGTTACTTATGAGTTTTTAACTAATGATAAATATTGGGAAGAAACATAGGAAAATTTTATTAGAGGAAAAGAAATAAAAAGAAGAATTCTAATTCTAAAATAAAATTTTATACCACGAAAAAAGCGAAAAATTCATTTACTTATCCTAAAAATAGCCATACAATAGTTGTAACTGGTGTTGATAAAGAATATTATTATGTGAATGACCCGTTGCAAAGTGAAGGCAATACAAAGGTAAAAAAGAAAGATCTTGAAAAAAGTTTTGATTCTTTAGGAAGACAAGTAGTAGGAATTCAAAAGTTTGGAGACTATGTTGAAAAGGAGACAAATGAATGAAAATAGTAATGGGAACAAAAAATCCAGGAAAAATAGAAGGTGCAAAACAAGCTTTTGAAATATATTTTGATAATGTTGAAATACAGGGGATTTCTGTAAGTTCAGAAGTAAGTGATCAACCTATAAATGAAGAAATATTACAAGGTGCTAAAAATAGAGTGAAAAATATAAAAAAGTATGCTGAAGATAATAATATAGAAGCAGATTTTTATATATCAAGTGAAGCAGGAATTACAGATCTATTAGGAGAGTGGATTGATATCAATGCTGTAGTTATAGAAGATACAAAAGGATTCCAAAGCATAGGAACTAGTCAAGGATTTCCAATTCCAAATAAGTATGTAGATGAAATAAAAGAAACAGAACTTGGAAAAGTTATGGATAAAATATTTAGCGGAGAGAATCTAGGAAAGAAAAAAGGTGGAATTAGTTTTTTAACTAAAGGAAAATTTACAAGAATCGATTTAACTAAAGATGCATTCATTATGGCTTTGACTAGTCATATCAATGGAGAAATATGGAGATAATAGAGATGGGTAATATGGAATTAAGAGGTAGATATGGAAAAGATATATAATAAATTAGTAAGAGACAATATACCAGATATTATTAGAAGTGATAATGAAACACCTGTCACTAGGATTTTGACAGATGCTGAATATGAAAGAGAATTATATAGAAAACTAGCAGAAGAATGTAAAGAGTTTTACAGAGCTGAAGACAATGATGAGGCTTGTAAGGAATTAGCAGATGTATTAGAAGTAATTAGGTCTATTGCAAATGTAAAAGGAAAGACTCTTGAAGATATTATAAAATTAGCAGAGGATAAAAGAAATAAAAGAGGAGGATTTTCTAAAAAAGTATATTTAGAAAAATCAATAAAGAAAGAAGAAATAGAGAGATAAATTGTATACAAAAATTATTATTTAATATATAATCAGTATAATCGAAAGAAAAAGAGAGGTTGAATTTTATGGAAAAGAAATTAGAAGAGTTGAATGGGTTTAAAGATTTAAGAATTGTTGATAATTTTTATCAAACATCAAGCTTTTTTCCAATGCCAACAACAGAAATTGGAACATTAAGTGAATCAGGTCAAACTAATTTAGGTTCATATTCACTATGTTTTCCATACTATATTGCAGGAAAGGATTATTACGCAATGCTTCTTTGTTGCAGAAACAGTTCAAATACCGCTAAAAACATTCTAAGAACGGGTAAGTGTAGCATAAATTTTATAACTGATAAGAGAAGGTATTTTAAAGAAGCGGTAAGATTAGGTTACCCAGGAGAAACAACAGAAGAAAAAATGAAGGATTGTATATTTACTTTAGTAGATGGAAAAAGAGCAAGAGAAAATCCAAATGAAGCATATCCTAAAATTATTCAAGAAGCATTTCAAGTATTTGAATGTACTTGGGTAAAAGAATTAGATGGGGCAGAAAATGATGTGGTTAAAGATGAATATTTACCACCATACCATCAATTTAATGGTATTACAAGTCAATATGGTGCGCATTTTATTTTAAAAATTGATAATATTTTAATTAAACCACAATATTATGATGCTATAATAAATGGAGTAAATTCATATAACTTCCCACAAGTACCAGTTGACTATGGTTACAGAGATAATAAAAACTTCTGGTATACAAAATTCAAAAGACCTGTATCAGAACCAATACCAGCAAGCAAAGGCATTAGTTTAGACACTGTTAAATATGCAGCTTCAAGAATTGATCCGGATGTAAAATTTACAGACGAAGCGTGTGCTAAACTTGTAAAAGTACCAAGAGTATTTTTAAGTACTGTATTAAAGGGATGTGTAGCATGGGCAAAAGAAAATAATGTTACATTGATTACAGAAAAAGAAATGGAAATTATACAAGATAAACGTAATAAAGAAAAGAAATAAAAACTCAAATGGTCTAATATATTTATATTAGACTGTTTTTTTTATGGGGGAAAGAGTGAGTAATCAAGTTATAAAGGTAACTAATATTAATGGAAGTGAAGCAATATTAGATTTTTTTGAAAACAATATAAAAGTATTTAGCACAAAAGCTTTTATAGGCAAAAATAGAATAACAAATGATAAAAGAGAGGGAGATGGGAAAACACCAGTTGGCAAGTACAATTTAGGTATAGCATTTGGAACACATGATGAAGTCAAATTTAGCAATTACATTAAAATAAATGAAAACTTGCATTGGGTAGATGACGTAAATTCAAAATTTTATAATCAGCTTGTAGATATTACAAAAGTAAGAAAAGATTGGAACAGTAGTGAACATTTAATAGAATATCCAAAACAATATGAGTATGCTATAGAAATAAAAACAAATCCTAAAAATATACCAGGTAAAGGAAGTGCAATTTTTTTACATTGTAGTGTAGAAAAACCTACAGCAGGTTGCGTTGCAATAGATAGTCAATATATGAAATTATTACTAGAAAAATTACAAAATAATGCAGTAATATGTATTGAAATATAAAATGATATGTGGTAAAATTTTCCCTATTAGGAGGCGATTATATATGAAAAGAGAAGAAGCATTTGAAATATTAAAAAAATATAACAAAGATGAATTTCATATAAGACATGCTTTAACAGTTGAAGGTGTTATGAGATACTTTGCTAAAGAATTAAATGAGGATGTTGAATATTGGGGTAACATAGGACTACTACATGATGTGGATTTTGAATTGTATCCAGAAGAACACTGCAAAAAATGTATTGAATTATTAAGAGAAAATAATGTTGATGAAAGCATTATTCATTCTATATGTAGCCATGGATATGGATTATGTTCAGATGTTAAGCCAGAGCACATAATGGAAAAGGTATTATTTGCAACAGACGAGCTAACGGGTTTAATCTGGGCAGCAGCAAAAATGAGACCATCCAAAAGTGTAATGGACATGGAACTTTCAAGCTTGAAAAAGAAATTTAAAGATAAAAAATTTGCAGCCGGATGTTCAAGAGATGTAATAATAAAAGGAGCAGAACAACTAGGCTGGGATTTAGATACATTACTAGAGAAAACTATTTTGGCAATGAGAGAAGACGAAGCAAAAATAAATGAATATATGGAAAAAGAATATAATCATTAAAAAGAAAAAGGTGACTTTTGGGACGGGGTCAAAAGTCACCTTTTTGTTTTTTTAAAATGGATGCTTTTTGACCCCGTCCCAAAAGTTACCCAAAATCACAGTTGCAAAAAAAAATATAAAATGATAAAATAGGAAAAAATGGAAGTTAGAAAGAGGATGTCTATGGATAATAAAATTAAGATGTATAATTTAACTATACCACAAGAAAATATATGGTTATTAGACAGAATCAACCCTAATACGACTATAAATAATATCCTAGGAACTTTTAGAATTAATAAAAAATTAGATGTAGATATATTAAATAAAGTAATAAATGAAATAGTGAGAACAAATGAAGCCTTACGAATTAGAATAGTTGAAGAAAGTGGAATTGCTAAACAATATATATCAGAATATGAAAAAGAAACATTTAAAGTATATATATTAAATGATGATAACGATACTGAAATCAATAAAATTGTAAAAAGAATATCAGAAGAAAAAATGCAGATCATGAATAGTAAGCTATATGATATTAGAATAATACAGAACAAAGTAGAAACATGTGTGAGTGTTAAAACTCATCATATAATTTCAGATGCGTGGACATTGGGTCAAATTGCAGAACAAATAAAGGAATATTATTTAAAAATATCAAACGATGAAGAAATTGATATAAAACCATCATATATAGAATATATAAAAAAAGATGAAGCATACAGATTATCTCCAAGATATCAGTCAGATAAAGAATTTTGGAATGAATATATAAAAAACTTAAAATGTAAAAATGAATATGAAATGCCAAAAGATAAAAAATGCAAAAGGATAGAAAAAGCGATAGAAAAAGAATTGTTTGAAAAAATATCATCTTTTTGTTGCGAAAATAAAATTAGCGAATATGCATTTTTGTTGGGCGTAATTTCAGTTTATTTTTCAAAAATTTTTAATGAAGATGAAATTATAATAGGAACTCCGTTTTTAAATAGAAGAAAAGCTGATAAAGAATTAGAAATGATGGGAATGTTTATTGCAACTCTACCTATAAATATTATAACAAAAGGAGAGATGACTTTTATTGATGTTTGCAAAAATATAAATACTACAAATTTACAATGTTTTAAACATTCAAAATATCCATATTATGAAATACAAAAGGCATATCAAGATTTCTCAAAAGAGAACATTAACTTATATGAAATAGCCTTTTCATATCAAATAAACAAATTGGAGGTAACACTTGATGGAGATACTGGCAAGACAACTTGGATTCCAAATGATACTCAAGCTAATCCATTGTTAATAAGCTATGTTAATCATTTTGGAGAAAATCTTTTATATTATGATTTTCTATTAAATTGTATGAATAAAAATGATATAGATGATATGCATGAACGAATTATGGGGATTATTAAACAAGTCTTAGAAAATAAAGCTATAGAGATAAAGGACATAACACCTCTTTCAGAAACAGATAAAAAACTAATTACTCAATTTAATAATACAGGTAGTGTAGGAATAAATAATCAAACTATAGTGTCAAGATTTAATTGCATTGTAGATGAAAATAAAAATAAAATTGCAGTAATTTGTGGAAATAATAAAATAACGTATGAAGAATTGAATAACAAAGCAAATAACTTATGCTGTAACATACAAAAAGAGGGAATATATGGAGAGAATATTCCGATCATTTTAGATAACGAAATCAATTTCATTATAAGTATTTTAGGTGTTTTAAAATCAGGTAATCATTATATTCCGATTTTACCTGAAGAATCAATAGACAGAGTAAAGTATATTATAAAAGATTCAAAATCAAAAATATTGATAACAAATACCAAGTATATCAACACTATCAAAGAAAATGATATAGAAATAATCAATATTGATGATGTCAAAGATAAGAATGCTGAAATCAACCCAATAGAGATTTTACCATCAGATATATCTTATATTATTTACACATCTGGAACCACTGGTAAACCTAAAGGCGTTATGATGAAAAATGAAAATATAATTTCATTAATCAATTCTATGAATATGGATAAGGATTTAAAATATTTAAAAGACGATGTTGCAGTTTCACTATTAAAACATTCTTTTGATGCTTCTGCAATTGACATTTATTCATCACTATTAAATGGTGGTACATTAGTATTAATACCAAAAGAGGATGAATTTAATGCAAAAAAGATAGTTGAGACAATAAGGGAAAACAATGTTACAAGATTGTTTACAGTTCACAAATGGATTGAGCAAATACAAAATGTGTGTATTGAGAATAATATAAAATTAGACAAGTTAAGGATAGTAGGAACAGGTGCGGAAGTTCTAAACCCAAAGAAGTTTGAAAAATTATTGCTAAATAATCCAAATTTAAGTATTTATAATACTTATGGTCCAACAGAAGCTACAATGTTTATGACAAAACATAAAGTTACCGTTGAGGATATTCAAAAAGATTATTCAACTATTGGAAAATTGATGCCAACGACAAGAGCTATAATCCTTGATAAAGATAACAAAATTCTACCAGTTAATATACAAGGAGAGTTAGGCATATATCAAGAGGAAAATTCAGCTAAGAACATTGCAAAAGGTTATTTGCATCAAGATAAACTTTCAAAAGAAAAATTTATAACATTTTATAATGCAATATCAGGCAGTGAATGTAAATGTTACAAAACTGGTGATATTGTAAAGCTAAATAGAAATTTGGAATTAGAGTTTATAGGAAGAAAAGATGACTTTGTAAAAGTTGCGGGGGGATATTTAGTATCATTAAATGAAGTGGAGCAAAGAATCAAAGAATTATTAGGCGAAAACATAGAAGTATCTGTTATGACATCAAAAATAAAAAATTCTAATGTATTAATATTATTTATCTGTAAAAACGAAAAAAGCTTAAACATAAAAACTGATGATATAAAAAATATAATAGATGAAAATATAACATTTTATATGAAACCTAAACACATTATAGAGCTGGACAAAATTCCAAGGAATAAAAACGGCAAAATTGACAGAAAAGAACTAGAACAAATTATCAATAAATATTTAAACACAAAAAATAAAACTATTGGTCCACAAACAGCGTTAGAACAAATGATATATGACAAGGTAAAGAAAATAGTAAAGGAAGACTTCTCAATTATTGATGATTTTGAAGATGATTTGGGACTGGATTCTTTAAATATGACAAGTTTATATATTTCATTAGGAAACGATAAAATGACAATACAAGACTTGTATAACTATTCTACAGTAAAAGATTTGGCTAATATGATGAATACTGAAATAGTAAATAAGAAGGAGAATGAGAAAGAGAATATAGAAATAAAAAATATTAGTAGCAAATTCAATATGAACACTGTTCTTTTAACAGGTGTAACAGGTTTTGTTGGAGTAAATTTATTAAGAGAGCTAGTAGAAAGTAAAGATACAGAAAAGATATATTGTATAGTTAGAACTAAAGTAGGATTATCAAGTTATGAGAGATTTGAAAACACCATTAAATACTATTTTGATGTAGAAACTTGCAATATGATTAAAAAGAAAACAATTGTAGTAAATGGAGACTTAACAAGAGAATATTTGGGAATTCTTCCAGAAGAATTAGACAAAATAAAAAGAGAAGTTACAACAGTTATTAATTGTGCTGCAAATGTAAAGCATATAGGTAAATATGCTAGGTTCTACAAAGACAATGTCAAAACTGTTCTTAATATATTGAAAATTTGCAAAGAAAATAATATTGATTTTGCTCATATTTCTACGTTATCATTACATGGATTTAAAAATGAAGATACAACAAGAGTTTTTGATGAAAATGTATTAAATATAAATCAAACATTTGATAAAAGTCCATATTTAATATCTAAGTATGAAGCCGAAGAAATAATACTTAAAGCAATAAATAATAAAGAGGTAAATGCTAAAATATTTAGAATTGGAAACATTATGCCGAGAATGTCAGATGGAAAATTTCAAAATAATTTTGAACAAAATGCCTTTATGTTAGCAATTAAAGAAATAGGTAATATCGGATTACAAACAATAGAAATGATTAATTCAGAGATTTATTTAACACCAGCAGATGAGTGTGTAAAAGCAATTAATATAATATTAAATAGTTCTTGCAATAATGTTATTTATCATATTGAAAGTGATAAGGTTGTTAAAGTATCAGATATTGCAAAAATAATAAGAAAAAAATATAATGAACTTAATATCACCAATGTAGATAACCTAAAAGAAAAGCTATATGAGAATTACAATGTTGGTGTAGAACATCTAAAAGCCATTATAAATCAAAATACTAATGAATATAGTAAAGATATTACTTTAAATATTTTAGACAGTTTGAATTTTAAATGGAACAATGTAAACGGGTCATATTTAATGAATATTGTAAATATAGCATTTAAGATAGGAGAATGATAAATGAACACGAAAGAAGTAAAGAAAATGAAACTAAGATTATATATACTAATTATTTTAGTTAACTTAATATTAATCTTTGTTACATATAAAATTATGCCTATTATACAAAATTATCCACCAAATTCAGAAAATATTGCATTTCAAAAATCTGTTGAAAAATTAAGCCATGTTGAGCAATATATAATGATCTTTGTGGTAGGAACTGCAATACATATATTTACATTAAACAAATCATTAAAAAATATTTATCGATTTTTGAATAAATATCATAATAAGGAAAAGATTTCTTATGATGAAATTAAAGAAACAAGAAAAGACTGCATAACCGTTCCATATAAATTCTACTTATTACAAATAATTATAGTTTTAGTATTGGGAATGTCATTAACATTTTTACTGATTTCTGATGGACTAGCTATATTAAAATTCTTTTTGATGTTACTAGCAATAACCACACTAATTGAAATAATACAATTTACATTTATCCAAAGAGAACTTAAAAATGTAATGATAAAAACATATAAGACTGAGAGTAAATACGAAAAGAATTTGGGATTAAGATTAAATTTTTCAACCAACTTAATATTACAAATAATCCCATTTATTGGGGTTTCAATAATAATAATTTCTTTAATTGGTTATGCTAAAGCTACAGAAAAATTTGCTGAAACAAATGCAAACTATTATGAAGCATATCTTGAGAACAGAGATTTTAACAATGTAAATCTAAATGAGATAAAAGAGAATTTAAAATCAATTCCTTTAAAAAGCCAAGATGATTATTATTTTATATATATACCAGACATATCATATGAATATACATCAAAACCAGAAGCAAAAATCTCAGATTTCTTTAAAAAATATTTGAATTTTTATTTTGAAGGAAACAGCGATATTATATATGAATTTTATGGAACAGAGCAACAAGCCTATACATTAAAATTAACAGATAATACAGGAATGAGCTGGTATATTGGATTCGAATATAACACAACAGACCAGACACTAATGGCTTACTATATTACAATAATTATAGGAGCATTAATGATTTACACTATATTTATATATATATTAGCAAAAAATATATCAAATAATATTGTTAATGTATCAAACTCATTAGAAGAAATACTAAAAGGTAAGAACAAAAATAAAGAAAAAATTGCCATAGTTTCTAATGATGAAATTGGAGATTTATCATACTACTATAACAAAATAGCTGAACTTACAGAAGAACATGAAAAAGAATTAAAAGATAATGAATATATTATGCAAAGACAAGCACAATTTGCTATTATAGGAGAATTTGCAGGTGGAATTGCACATGATTTAAACTCACCATTATCAGCAATACAGTCAAATGTAACAACTTTAAAGAAATATTTTAATTATAACAGAGTACAAGCTGACCAAGAAGATAAGGCTGAAATTATAAATATCTTAAATAATATGGATAGTAGTATTGAGAGGATGGGTAATACAATAGCAGGTGTACGAAATCAAATTAGAGCAACTGGCGACAAGGATAAAGAGGAATTTTCTCTAAAGGAACTAATAGATGGTATTGAAATATTATTTGGAAGCATTTTGAGAAAAAATAACTGTCAAATTTTAAATAAAGTTAATGAAAATTATAAAATTTTAGGCGAGAAAAATAAACTTGACAGAGTTGTAGGAAATGTTATAAAAAATAGTATAGACGCATATCAAGAAATTGGAAAAAATGGAGTAATTGAAGTTAATGCAATAAAAGAAAGTGATAAATACATCATAACAATAAAAGACGAAGCTGGAGGAGTATCTGATGAAGTAAAAGATACATTATTAAAGGAAATGAAAACGACAAAAAAAGAAAATGGAACTGGTTTCGGACTTTATTATTCTAATACAATTATTGAAAGTAGTTTTAAAGGAAAAATGTATTTTGAAACTACAGAGGGTGTTGGAACGATATTTTATATAGAACTACCAATTGATAAGGAGGAAAATTAAAATGGAAGAAAATATGTATAAAGAGGCTAGAGTTCTAGTTGTTGATGATATTGAAGAAGTGCTAAGTGCAACAAAGAGTACTTTAAAATTTGAAGGAATGAATGTTATAACATATTCAAATCCTAAAGAAGCTTTAGAATTCCTTAAAAATAATAAGATAGATGTATTATTACTTGACTTTTTTATGCCCGAAATGAACGGAGATAAATTTATCGAAGAATTAAGAAAATTTAATAATGAAACAGTTATAATATTAAGAACAGGATATTCTGATAAAGTTCCACCAATGGAAATGTTGGATTCATTAAATATACAAGGATATATCGATAAATTAAAAGGTGATGATGAACTAGTATTGATGACTAAATCAGCTATAAAAACATCGTACTTATATAAAAAAATGCTTGAGCAAAAAAATGAGATCAATAAGTTACAATATAGTAATGAATTTTTAGGGAGATTTTTCGGAAAAATTTTAGGACAAATAAGAGAAGAATCAATGGTAATTGGTCCATTATCAAATATTTTGGCAAGTACTGAAGGTGTTACTGAAGAAGAAAGAAAAAGATTTGCTGAAGATATAAATTTAGCAATAGAAAAATTAGTAGAAATGACTAAAACTATGGAGTTTGATAACTTAGGAGAAGTTTCAATAAGTAAATTAGATGAAACGTTAAATAATCTTTTAGACATAGAATTAAAAATGAAATATGCTAAAATCAATTTAGAATATAATGAAGATATAATTTTAAAATGTGACTCAAAGATATTGATTTATATGCTTGTAGAAATAATAGAAGTTATACTTGAAAACGAAAAAGTAATAAATATCAATATAGATAATTCTACAATAACAATTGAAAATGAAATTAACAATGAAGAGTTAATAAATAAATTAAGAAGAATAGCAGAATTTGACAGTAATTTTACAATAAAAACTATAGATAGCAAAATTAGTATAGAAATTTAAAAATGAATAAGAAAAAGGTGACTTTTGGGATGGGGTCAAAAGTCACCTTTTTTGTTTTTATAAAATTTGGGTGCTTTTTGACCCCGTCCCAAAAGTCACCTTTATAAATATTTTTTTAGTGTTTCTACACTGTCTTCTTGCATAACTACAAAGTCATTTAATATGTTTTTTACATCTGCAGCAGCATTTTCATTTTGATTAAGTAAACGTCTTCCTTCAATAATTCCCATATTAGTACCTTGCATTAAGAGTTCAGAAAGCTTTGATGTGCTATCATCATTCATAGTTTTCATTTGAATTCCATACCATGTCATCATTTTTGTCATTGCATTAGTTTCATGAGGTTCTTTGCTACTGTAATTTGCATATAAGTCATTAACTCTGTTAGAGATGTCCTTGTATTTGTTATATTCTGTATCTAAAACATTTTTAAATTTACTATCTGTAACTTTTTCAGAAACATACGAAATAGCGTTCATACCCATAGTTGCACCTTTATTAACTTCATCTAAAATATTTAAATTTTGATTTCCCATTTTCAAATTCCTCCTAAATATATAATTGACTAAATATATAAAAAATATTCAAAAATATTGAGAAATGAGTGTAAATATGTTAAAATATATTTGTTGAAATAATGGAGGGACAAATTATATGGCAAAAGTTGAAAAAGAAAAAATAAATAAAAAAATGAAAGATGAGATGAAAAAAGCTCAAAAAGATGCAAAAAAAGAAATGAGTGAGTTTAAAAAATTTATTTCAAAAGGTAATGTTGTTGATATGGCTGTCGGCGTTATTATTGGTGGAGCTTTTGGAAAAATAGTTACAAGTTTAGTAAATGATATAATTACACCTGCAATAGGAATAATAATTGGAGGTTTAGATTTTAGCAACTTAAGCATACAAATAGGTGAAGCTAAAATTATGTATGGAAATTTTATACAGACAGTTATAGACTTCTTGATTATAGCTATTTGCATATTCTCAGTAATAAGAATATTTGAGAGAGTAAAAAATAGAAACAAAAAAGAAGAACCAGCTCCAGAAGCTCCTAAAAAGAGTGATGAAGTGTTGCTATTAGAAGAAATTAGAGATTTGATGAAAAAGAATGTAAATGAAACTGATGAAATAGAAGGACAAGAAAAAATAGAAGAACCAATAACAAAAGGATAATGTATTGACATTTGTTAAAACTAAGACTATAATAGTAATATAGTGATAAAAGGAGAAAGTTATGTTAGCTAAAACATGGAAAAAAATATTATTATTTGTTTTAATAATAGCATGTCTATTTAATATAGTAAATAAACTTGTTCATAAAGCGTCTATGAAGCAAGAAATAGAAGCTTCAGCAGAATATGTTGAACAACAGCAAAAGGCAAATGAACAAAAATAATAATAAAAACTTGAAAAAAAATTTAAACTGTGTTACAATAAATAACAGTTTGTTAATAGATATTAAGGGAGAGGTGAATACAAAATGAAAGAAGGAATACATCCAAATTATACAGAAGCAACAATTACATGTGCTTGTGGAAATGTAATGAAAACAAATTCAACAAAAGCAGATATGAAAGTTGATGTTTGTTCAAAATGTCATCCATTCTGGACAGGTAACTTAAAAAGAGAGACAACTGGTGGTAGAGCAGATAAGTTCAAGAAAAAATATGGAATTCAATAGAAACATAAAAAGTGTTGTAAATGTAAATTTACAGCACTTTTATTTTGCGTAGCACTTGAAAAAAATGCTCGATTATTGTAGAATATATTAGATTTATAAAGAAAATATCGGAGGAAAGATTGTGGCAAAAATAGAAGTAAATAAACAATTAGAAGATATAAAAAAAGTAGCTTCATTAAATGAAGGAAAAAACTTAAAATATTGCATTTTGACAATGGGATGTCAGTTAAATGAGAATGATTCAGAAAAGCTTTGTGGAATGATGGAAAGCATGAATTATACTAAAACCGACAAATTATCTGACGCTGATTTGATTGTGTTTAATACTTGCTGTGTTCGTGAAAATGCAGAGGATAAGCTATTTGGTAAATTAGGCGAAGTAAAAAAATATAAAGAAGCCAAAGGCACTATAATAGCAATTGGTGGATGTATGATGCAAGAAAAACATATTGTAGATAAATTAAAACAAAGCTATCCATTTTTTGATATTCTATTTGGTACACACACACTTCAAGAATTTCCAACAGATTTATACAATGTGTTATGCAACAAAAAAAGAATAGAAGATGTATTAGATATAGATGGAGATGTAATTGAAGGCTTACCAATATCAAGAGAAGATAAAATAAAAGCATCGGTAACAATTATGAACGGATGTAACAACTTCTGTAGCTATTGCATAGTACCTTACGTTAGAGGAAGAGAAAGAAGTAGAGAACCAAGAGATATTATAAACGAAGTAAAAAAATTAGCAGAACAAGGTTACAAAGAAATTACTCTTTTAGGTCAAAATGTTAATTCATATTTAAGAAATGAAAAAGAAAAAGGTATTGAATTTGAACAATATGAAGGAGTTAACTCATTTGCAACTTTACTAAGAGCTATAAACAAAATAGATGGAATAGAAAGAATTCGTTTTGTGTCTCCACATCCAAAGGATTTTACAGATGACGTTATAGAAGCAATTAGAGATTGTGAAAAAGTATGTAAATTAGTTCATTTACCACTTCAATCAGGAAGTAGTGGAATTTTAAAAGTAATGAATAGAAAATACACTAAAGACCAATACTTAAGTTTAGTAGAGAAAATGAAAAATCAAATTCCAAATCTTACTCTTTCTACAGATATTATAGTAGGATTTCCAGGTGAGACAGAAGAAGACTTTGAAGCTACTTTAGATGTTGTTTCAAAAGTAAACTTTGAGCAGGTATATATGTTTATTTATTCTAGAAGAGTTGGAACTCCGGGCGATAAGATGGAAAATCAAATTCCAGAAGACATTAAACATAAAAGATTTGACAGATTAAAACAATTAGTAGAAAGTCAAATTTCAGAAAGAAATAAGGAGTATGTGGGAACTGTTCAAAAAATTCTCGTAGAAGGAAGAAGCAAAACAAATGACAATATGCTTACAGGAAGATCTGACTCAAATAAAGTAGTAATACTAGAAGGTTGTGATGAGCTGGTAGGCAAAATGGTTGAAATAAAGATAGTTTCAGAACATATGTGGTATTTGAAAGGGGAAATAGTATAAAATGAAAGAGATAAAAGATAGTGAATTCGAACAATTGATGTTAGAAGTTATAGAAGGTAAAAAGTCTAGAGTTAAGCTTGCAGAAGAATTACAAACAGACTGGAGAAATTTAAATAAAAAAATTCAATTATTATCAATGACTAACCCAGAATTATACAAGAAATTTGTTGAAAAATATCCATATAAGCCAAAAGAAATAACAGCAATACCATTAAAGACAATGCTAGTAGAATTTTTAAAAACAGGAATAAGAATGCAAGATTTGGCTGATAAATATGGAATAGGTGAAAGGACTTTACGAAGAAAAATAGATGCATTAAAAAAATCAGATGATCCTAAAGACAGAGAGTTACATGATATTTGTAAACAAACAGCTTATAACCGAGCTCATGGAAAAAAGATGCATTTTGAGCTTCAAAGAAAGATTGATGAATTAGAAATACAAGAAGAAGAAATAAAACAAGATGACAAAGAAAAAAGAAGACAACAATTACTTCAAATAGAGAAAAATTATAACGAATTGTGTAGAATAATGTCAAAGGAAAAAGCAGCAGAGGCGATGGGATATACATACAATAGAGTATATAAATTGCTAGACGAACTCTATTGCATGGAAATTCAAAATAATGCAATTAAAGGTTTTAAGGAAGGTATAAAAGTAAATCCAAAAGAGACAAATCAAGTTTTAGATGAACAAATAACAAAGCCAACAACTGAAACAGAAAAGGAGAAATAAACATGGCAGAATATTCACCTATGATGCAACATTATTTACAAACAAAAGAAGAATATAAAGATTGCATTTTATTTTATCGTTTGGGCGATTTTTATGAAATGTTTTTTGATGATGCAATTACAGCTTCAAGAGAATTAGAGCTAACACTGACTGGCAAAGACTGTGGACAAGCTGAGAGAGCTCCAATGTGTGGAATACCATATCATGCTGCAGAAACATATATTGCAAGATTAATTGAAAAAGGATACAAAGTTGCAATCTGTGAGCAACTTGAAGATCCAAAACAAGCTAAAGGAATTGTAAAAAGAGATGTTATAAGAGTCGTAACACCTGGTACTGTAATGGAAAGTAATCTTCTGGAAGAAAAGAAAAATAACTATATAATGTCAATATATAAAAATGGAATTTATTATGGAGTAGCAGTTTGTGATTTGACAACAGCAGATTTTAAAACCACACAAATTAAAGACCAAAATAATTTTATCACCTTAATGGATGAAATTTCAAGATTTTCACCAGCTGAAATTGTTGTGAATACTATGATGTATGAATCAGCTCAAGAAATTAGTAAAATACGTGAAAGATTTAATATATACATATCAAAACTAGATGATGAAAAATTTAATACAGATTATAATGAATTTAAAATTAAATATGATATATTAAATGAAAATGAGCAAGAGGTTGAAGATATATCTGATAGTGTATTGTGTGTTGCAGCAAGTAATGGATTATTAAATTATTTGAAAGATACTCAAAAAAGCAACTTAGACTATATTCATAAAATTGTGTTATATTATACAACACATTATATGAATTTAGATATAAATGCAAGAAGAAACTTAGAAATAACAGAAAAGTTAAGAGATAAAAGCAAAAAGGGAACTTTACTTTGGGTTCTTGATAAAACTTCAACATCAATGGGAGGAAGATTATTAAGAAGATGGCTTAATGATCCTTTAATAGATGTATGCAAGATAAATGAAAGACTAGAAGCTGTTAAAGAATTGAAAGAAGATATAATTTTAAGAGGAGATGTTATTGACAGCTTAAAAAAAGTGTATGATATTGAAAGATTAGCAGGAAAAATATCTTATGGTAGTGCAAATGCAAGAGATTTACTTTCATTAAAAAACTCTGCTAAACAATTACCTGATGTAAAGAAAACACTTTCACAAACAAAATCTCCATTATTAACTCAATTATATGATAATTTAGATACCTTAGAAGACGTTTACCAAATGATTGAAGATTCAATTATTGACGATCCACCTATAAGCGTAAAAGAAGGTGGAATAATAAAATTAGGATATGATGAAGAGATAGATCACCTAAAAAAAGCAACAACAGAAGGTAAAAGTTGGGTTCTAGAAATAGAAGCAAAAGAAAGAGAAACAACAGGAATAAAAGGATTGAAGGTTGGATTTAATAAAGTATTTGGATATTTTATTGAAGTAACAAAATCTAATTTATCAATGGTTCCAGATAGATTTATTCGTAAACAAACTTTAGCAAACTGTGAAAGATATATAACCGAAGAATTAAAAAAAGTTGAAAATGAAATTTTAGGTGCAGAAGAAAAAGTTGTAAATTTAGAATACAATGCCTTTTGTGAAATAAGAGAAAAAATAGAAAAGCAAATATTAAGAGTTCAAAAATCAGCAAGTATCATAGCTACATTAGATGTTCTAACATCTTTAGCAACAGTGGCAGATGACATGAACTATGTAATGCCAATAGTTGATAATAGTGGAATGATAGATATTAAAGATGGACGTCACCCTGTTATTGAAAAGATATTGCCAGGTGGAAGCTTTGTTGAGAACGATACATATTTAGACAAAAATGATAATCGCCTAGCAATTATTACAGGTCCTAACATGGCAGGTAAATCTACATATATGAGACAAGTTGCATTGATAACACTTATGGCACAAGTTGGAAGTTTTGTACCAGCATCTTATGCAAAAATTGGCGTAGTTGATAAAATATTTACCAGAGTTGGAGCATCGGACGATTTAAGTATGGGACAAAGTACTTTCATGGTTGAGATGATGGAAGTTGCAGCTATATTAAAAGAAGCTACATCAAATAGTTTAGTTATTTTAGATGAAATAGGCAGAGGAACATCTACTTATGATGGACTTTCAATTGCATGGGCAGTAGCTGAATATATTTCAGATAAAGAAAAATGTGGAGCTAAAACTCTATTTGCAACACATTATCATGAGCTAACATCACTAGAAGAAAAACTAGAAGGAGTTAAAAATTATTCTGTTGCTGTAAAAGAAAAGGGAGAAGATGTCATTTTCTTAAGAAAAATTGTATCAGGTGGAACTGATGAAAGTTATGGCGTACATGTTGCAAAGCTTGCAGGAGTGCCACAAATTGTAACAAAACGTGCCAATGAAATTTTAAAAACTTTAGAAAGAAAAAGTGTACTCGGAGAAAAGGCACAAGAAAAAGAAAATAAAAAAGTCGCAACAGGGCAATTAGATTTATATAATTATAAATTGGCTGAGATAGCACACGAATTGGATAAAGTGGATTTAAATGAATTAACACCAATAGAAGCATTGAATACTTTGGTTAATATGAAGGAAAAAATGAAATAGGGAGTAACAAATGAAAGAAAAATCAAATAAGCAATTTATGATTTTATCTGCAATAGGCATAATACAAGTGGTTATGTGCCATTTAGCACCAGACGTAAAATTAACTGGATACATATTTCCATATACTTCGTTTTTTATGCCTATGTTTGTGTTTATATCAGGATATTTTTATTCGGTAAAAAAGGAAGAACATATATTTAAAACTATATGGGAAAAATTTAAGAAAATAATGTTACCATTTTTGATTATAAATTTATGTTATGGAATAATAAATACAATATTAAGAAATGCAGGAATTATAAATTATGGAAGAGATATTAGCTTATACACATTATTTATACAACCATTTATAAATAATAGTCAATTTATTTTTAATTTCCCATCATGGTTTATACCAGCATTTTTCACAACATATATCGTTTACTTGCTAATACATAAACTAACATCGAAAATAAAGCTAAATGAATATATCTTGTTGCTAATACTATTAGTTGGAAATATGATAGCAGTGTATAATCAGGAAATTGCTAGATTAGAAGATATAAGGTCTTTATTATTAAGAATACTATTCTTCTTGCCATTTTTTCAAATGGGTTATTTGTATAAAACAACTTGGCAAAAATATGAAGAAAGAGTGAAAACTTGGATTTGCATACCTATAGTGATAATAATAAATATTATTTTAATATCAATTTTTAAAGATATTGAATATGATTTACATGAATTTTCAGGATTTATACAAAATGCATATTATTTGCCAATATTAACATTTGTAACAGGAACTTTGTTCTGGCTTAGAATTTCTAAAATTCTTGAAAAATGGATAGGAAATAATAAATTAGTAAATTACATTAGTAATAATACATTTTCAATAATGTCACATCATTTATTTTATATATTTATACTTAACTTTGTACTATATTTAATAAATGTTCCATATTTTGATTTACCGAATTTTCAAAATGGATGGATATATAGATACCAAATACTAGGTTGGGAGATTCCATTACAAATTGGATATTTACTACTCGGAGTACTCGGACCAATTGGAATGAAATATTTATATGATAAGATTAACATAAAACTTTACAAAAATAAAGAAAAGGTGTATAATGATAAGAACTAGTTGGCTAAATGCTGACAAATATATTATAAGGAGAATTTGCATGGTAAATAACGCACGGACAGTAAGAAAAGGAAACTCCAATGTTTGCCTGAAAATTGAGCATTGTATGCTCAGCTGGAAAGGCGGAAAAAAGTGTTCCAAGAATAAATGCAGAAGTTATACAGACCCAAGGAACTCGAAAAATAAAAAGAAGTGAAATTTTCCGACGAGCAGATCAGAAGTATGGTCTGTTCGTTTTTTATTCATAATAACCAGTTGACTAAAATAGATATAAGATATAAAATACTATTGTTAAATTTAAAGAATTTTAGAGAGGAATGTTGCTAATATGAATATAAAACTAAATACCGAAATATTAGAAGTAGAAGAGAATAAGTCGATTATAGAATTGTTTGATAAAGAAATTGGAGAAAACAAAAAGATTATTGCTTGTGATATAAATAACGAAATTAAATCTTTAAATTTTATTCCAAAGGAAAATGACAATGTTAATTTTGTAGATGTTACTAGTAGGGACGGAAGAAGAACATATATTAGAGGGCTTTTATTCATAATGAGTATGGCTTTTGATAAATGCTATCCAGAAGCTTTTCTATCAGTAAATTATCAATTAACAAATGCTATGTATTGCGAAGTAGATAATTTAGAAGTTACAAAAGAAATGATAGAAAATGTTAATAACAAAATGAAAGAATTAGTAGCTAAAAGTTTACCAATAAAAAAAGTTGAAATGACAAAAGAAGAGGCTATAAAATTCTATGAAAAGGAAAATAGTTTAAGGGGAATATTACAATTAGATAATGAGCAAAAAAAAGGAGTTTCTTTATATTTTTGTGAAGATTATTATAATTATTTCTATGGAGTAATGCCTATAGATACAAGTTATATAAATGTATTTGATATTATTCCATATAATGATGGATTCTTATTACGTTATCCAGATAAAGAAAATCCAGAGGTATTAGAGCCTGGGCTAGTAAGTAAAAAAATGATTTCAACTTTAGATGAATACAAAGATATTCATAGAGTATTAGATGTAAACACAATATATAAGTTGAATAAACAAATCAGAGAAGGAAAGTCTGCTGAACTTGTACTATTGGCAGAAGCTTTACACGAAAAAAAGATTTCCGATATAGCAGATAATGTTGTAAAAAGAAAAAATGTAAAAGTAATTCTAATTGCAGGTCCATCATCATCTGGAAAAACTACATTTGCTAAAAGACTTGGAATTCAATTAAGATTAAATGGTCTAAAACCAGTGACTATATCTGTTGACGATTATTTTGTTGAAAGAGAACAAACACCTCTAGATGAAAATGGAAAATATAATTTCGAATGTATAGAAGCAATTGATTTAAAACTATTTAATGAACATTTAACGACTTTATTAAATGGTGGAGAAATACTTTGCCCAACCTTTGATTTTAAAGAAGGAAGCAAAAAGTATACAGGCAAGAAAATGAGATTAGCAGAAGATGAAGTTCTTGTAATTGAAGGAATTCACTGCCTAAATGATAAACTAACAGAATCAATTCCAAAAGAATTAAAATACAAAATTTACATTAGTGCGTTAACTGTTCTTAATGTTGACTACTATAATAGAATATCTACAACAGATAGCAGATTAATTAGAAGAATGGTAAGAGACCATAATTTTAGAGGCTATACTGCTATGCATACCTTACAAATGTGGAATTCTGTAAATAAAGGCGAAAATCAATATATTTTCCCATTCCAAGATGAAGCAGATAGTATGTTTAATACTTCTTTAATATATGAACTATGTGTATTAAAAAAATATGCCTTACCAATGTTACAAGAAATTGATAATTCTTATGTAGAATATGCAGAAGCTAAGAGACTATGTGAATTTTTAAAGTATTTTGAAGATATTGAAGATAAGTATGTTCCTCAAAATTCATTGCTTCGCGAATTTATTGGAGGCAGTATTTTCGAATACTAAGAGGTAGAATATATGGGAAGAAAATTTACAAAAATAGATGAAGCATTTGTATGTGAAAATTGCGGAAAGCAAATAAACCCACTTGGATATACTTGCAGAGATCATTGCAATTATTGTTTACATTCAAAACATGTAGATATAAATCCGGGTGATAGAGAAGAAGAATGCCATGGCGACTTAGAACCTATTAGGGTTGAACTTGATAGTAAAAAGGGTTATGTCATAATCTATAAATGCAAGAAATGCGGAGTGATACGCAAAAACAAAGCAGCAGAGGATGACAATATAGATTTAATAATTGAGTTGACTACAAAACAATAGAGAGGTTTTAATAAAATATAACCTTTCCATTGTTTCGTGGTTACATATCTAATACGTAATAAACGAATCATTAAATATACCCAAAAGTGCGAAGTTTGTTTATTGAATTGATTAATTCATCTTTTCTTTTTACTTCAATAAGTACATCTAAATCATGCTTATTACAGAAATCTAATTCTTCCTTAATATCAAGGATACCTGTAAATAGTTCTTGATGATCTTTGAAACCATTATAATCGTGTAAATGAACATGTTTAATTTTATCTTTATATTTTAGAAATTCTTCTTTAGCGATATTACCATATCTAATATTATGTCCTAAATCTAATGTGAAAAATAAATTATCATAATTTGCAATAATTTCAATTGCTTTTAAAGTATAAGATTCTATTTTTACATTCTCAAATAAGATAGTAGCATTATATTTACTTGCTATTTTAGAAAGTGCATTACATGAATTTTTATATGCATCCAAATATTCACTCAAGTATTCCTCGTAAATAAATATTTTTTTATCTGGTAACGAAAAATGAATACCGGGGTCAAGATGAATATTATATTTGAGAATATGGTGCTTTGTACCAAAAGATATAATTCTTTCTATTTCATTTAAATAAAACTTGCGTAAAGAATCATTTAATTCACCAACATCAATTTTTTCTGATAGATGAATAGTAAAAGCATTGCTATCTAATAGAGTGGTATCTAAGCTTTCTAAGAAGCAGTATGGTATATCTAGATTTAATTCAATAAAATCCAAATTAAGCTCTTGAGCTAGTTTCACATTTTCTTCTAAAGAATGAAGTTCGACTAATATAGGCATTCCGAAATCTCATATAATTGTTACCTCCATTATAAAAATTTATTAGTATTGTATCACAAGAGTGTTATTTAAGCAATAAATTACCCCCGTTATTTTATAGAAAAACAGACAGAAGTATACAAAAATTTAAAATTAAGTTTAGAAAATATATTGACAAAAATAAAAATAGTACATACAATAATATAAATTGAAAGGAAAGATTCTAATGTTATTAAAAAATATAATTTCTAATTGTTGTTGTAGGTGATATACTCTGTCTGTTGTAGACATGAGTGTTAATAAGTATGCCTACAGTAGAAATTATATTAATAATATAGTAAAAGACTATGTAGGCAAAGCAAATGGACACATAGTCTTTTTTTGATAAAAAATAAGAGAAGAATGGAATTACTAAATTATGAATATTGCTAAAAAGTAATTAATTATAATAAATTTAAGATTAAATTAATAAAATAGTCTAGTACTAATTAAGGAGGTTATTTACAATGAAGATTACAAATTCTATGAGTGGCAAAAAAGAAGAATTCGTACCTTTGAAAAAGGGAGAAGTCAAAATGTACGCATGCGGTATTACTGTATATGATTTGAGTCATATTGGTCATGCAAGGCAAGCTATTGACTATGCTATGATTACAGATTATCTTAGATACAGAGGTTACCACGTAACGTATGTACGCAACTATACTGACGTTGATGACAAAATTATTAAACGTGCAAATGAGTTAGGAAGAGATGCTTTGGAATTTTCTGCTGAACAAATTAGAGAAACTGAAAAAGATATGGCAGCTTTGCATGTTACAGATGCGGATATTAACACAAAGGCATCAGAGTATATTCCACAGATTATAAAAGTTGTGGAAGGTCTGATAAAAAAAGGGCACGCATATGTAACAGAAAAAAGAGATGTGTATTTTTCAGTAAAAACTGATAAGAATTACGGAAAATTGTCTCACAGAAAAGTAGAAGAATTACGAAATGGAGTACGTATTGAGGTTGATGAAGAAAAAGAAGATCCAGTTGACTTTGCTTTGTGGAAATCAGCAAAACCGGGAGAAATTTATTGGGAATCCCCTTGGGGAAAAGGAAGACCTGGTTGGCATATCGAATGCTCAGCTATGGCATTAGATACTCTTGGCGAAACCATTGACATTCATGGTGGAGGAAGAGATTTGATTTTTCCACATCACGAAAATGAAATTGCACAAAGTGAATCTTTAACTGGAAAAACTTTTGCAAACTATTGGAGCCATTGCGGTCTTATAAAGATTAATGGACAGAAGATGGGAAAATCTTTAGGAAATTCCCTAACTATAAGAGATGCTTTAGCAAAATATAATTATGAAGTTATTAGATATACAATACTTTCTAAGCATTACACATCTGACATTGATCTTCACGATAGTGATTTTCAACTCGCAGAAGGACACACATACTATTTTTATAGTACAATTAAAGAAATGCAAAAATTCATTTTAGACAATCATGGAGATGAAACATCTGAAGTCTTAAATGACGAAATTCCTAACACTATTATTTCAAAATTTATTGAAGTGATGGATGATGATTTTAATTCTGCTGTTGCGATTGCAAATTTGCATACAATTTTTAAATATGTAAATAACATCATGAAAACAGCAAAGAAAGATAACAGACAAATAGTAGCACATACTTTGGCTAAGATTTTGAAAGACATGAAAGAAGTCTATGGAATTTTAGGCCTTTTTAAGCAAGAGCCAGAAAAATTTCTTTCAGAGATGAAAGTGAAACATCTTAAACAGTTGAATATTGATGTGGAAGACATTGAAAAACAGATTTTAGAAAGAACCGAAGCAAAGAAAAGCAAAGATTTTGAAAAAGCCGATTCAATTAGAGATAACCTTGATAAAAGAGGCATCCTTTTAAAGGATACAAGAGAAGGTACTATTTGGGATCTGAAACTACTTTATAGTTTTAATTAAGACATATATATTTTAACTAATCTTAAAATTTTAAATTAAGTTGAGTAATTCAATTCTTGACAACAAAAATGAAATAGACTTTTATATAAATTTTATATTAAATAAAAGACACATGATTTAATTGGCCGAGAAATGAGAGAAAGTGATTTAAATGCACCCATTAAATTTTATATTTTGGGTGCATTTGAATTTAAACCTCTCTATATAAATTTCCATTAGTATATTGTAATCCTTCTAATTTTTCTCTGTTATAAGCTTTGTCTACAGCTTCATTTATTTCATTAATACTCTCATCAAGTATATCAAGTCTAACAAAATTTACAGGTAAGTCTTTAGTTGAAACTGAAAGTGTTTTACTATTACAAATCAATGTTACAGTTTCAATACTATTTGGCACAACTCTAAAATTAAAGCCTAGTCTGTCTTTCAAATAATATTTATTATTTTTTTTGCAATTAGTTCCACAATTTGGATAACATTTATTAGTCTCACCTAAAAAGCAATAACTACTTGCCATAAGAGGTAGATTGCCATATACTATCATTTCAGTGTTGATGTTAGCATTAGCTAGCATTTCTTTTATAAGCTCTTGATTAAGTTCTCTAGACAAAGTAATTCGTGAAAGACCTAATTTTCTGTATTCTTCCATTGTATTATTATTAAATACATTAAGAGTATAATTTCCAATAAATTCATAATCTTTGCTATATTTTTTTAATAGTTCAAAGTCTCCGATATTCGACACTATAAAGCCTTTTATATTGTAAATCATAACTGCTTGTTCTATGGTACTTAAAGCTATATTTTTATAATTCGTTTTTATTATACTTGGAACATATATGTATAAGTTATAATTATCACTAAAATATGAAATTACTTTAGAATATTTTTTACTAATAAATAACTCTAAAGATACATAAATATTAGTAATTTTTTCTTTGTCTAGTTTAGTATAATCAAAATCTAAGTCTAGTTGCCTAAACAAAACAGAGATTTCAGGATTTTTCACATTAGGAGTATATGTTATACTTTCTTTTGATTTTCTTGACAAATCTAGCAAAGTTCTTTTTGCTCTAGATAAAATTTCTTGTTCTACTTTTTCTAAGGCAGTTCTTCTTAATTCATTTAATGTACTAATACTTGGAACATAAAGTCCATCATCCAAAAGAACAGTGATGTTCTCAAAAGAAAATGGAGTATTAGTAGTTTTAGAAATTTGTTTTACAACTCGCTCAACACTAATTGGTGTTTTTAAAGCATCAATAGGTATCATATTTGAAATTTCTTTAACATAAATACTTGAATAAAGCTCATTATAGCAAGTATTTTTATTTGTAGAAATTTCCATACTAATAGGCGTATTCTTTTTGATTGTAACAGTACAATTTAGAGGTATTTTTTTATTTTCACAATTATCATAAGAGGCTTTAGCAAAATCGCTTAAAGCTTTACTAGAAATTCTGTAAACCTTATCTCCAACTTTGATATTGCCTTTCATACGTCCAATTGTAACCTCAGTATTAGCTGAAACTTTCTTTTGATTTACATTCTTAATCATAAGCTCTGATACTAAGTATTTAGATGCTTCATTAGAAACAGAGATAGAGTCTCCAAGTTCTAAGTCTTCTTCTAGTTGCAGGGTGATATGACCTTTGTTGGAATTATATTTTTTTATAGTTCCTAAATAAATTCCCATATTACTTGGTTTTTCAGGAAATATTAAGTTTCTATTATGCTTAGAATCTAAATGTCCATCTGAAAATCCGCCCCTATTAAATACTTGCATTAAGTCATTTATATCTTTTTCATCAATAATAAAGTCATCATTATTTAATACCATATCAATATATTTTCTGTAAATCCTAGTAACAGTAGCAACATATTCAGGGCTTTTCATACGACCTTCAATTTTAAAACATTTAACACCAGCTTGTATTAAACGTGGGAGGTAGGCAATACCACATAAATCTTTAGTACTTAATAAATAGCCTTTATCTAGTGATTTACGTTCATGAGTTTCGGCATTTTCACTAATTAGTTCATAAGGTAATCTACAAGGACCAGCACATTTACCACGATTTCCTGAACGACCACCAACAACACTTGAAAACAAGCATTGGCCTGAATAGCAAATACATAATGCACCATGAATGAAAGTTTCAATTTCAACTTTACAGTTTTTACAAATGTACTCAATTTCATCACAAGAAAGTTCTCTTGAAAGAACTACTCTGTCAAAACCAAGTTTTTCAAGTTTCAATACTCCTTGCAAATTGTGTACTGTCATTTGAGTACTAGCATGTATAGGTAATCCGGGAATGTTATCAATTAAATATTTTGCCAAGCCCAAATCTTGAACAATTATTGCGTCAACTCCTGATTTATAAGCTTCTTTAGCTAAATCAACTGCATTATCAAATTCACAATTCTCAAGAAGCGTATTTAAAGTCAAGTTTGTTTTTACATTCCTTAATTTACAATAATCTATAACTCGTTTCATATCTTCAACATTAAAATTAGCAGCATACATTCTAGCATTAAACTGCTCTACGCCAAAATATACTGCGTCTGCACCATTTTGCACAGCTGCCTTTAAACAATTCCAGTCTCCAACAGGAGCCAAGAGTTCTACTTTTGTCATATAAATATTAACCTCCAAATAATTTAAACCTCCTTAATTGTAACACAATTTTTGTCTTTTGCATACTAATATTATATAGAAAAGTAAAAAGGAGGAGAAAAGTATGCCAGAAGAATCTAGAGATTGTGGATGCGGCCGTAATAATGGTTGTGGTTGCTTAGGTAACTTATTTGGAGGTTGCGGATGTGGTGATAGTAGTATTTTATTCTTTATAATAATATTTTTATTACTATTTTGTAATTGCGGAGGCAACAGATAAAAACATATTAAAGGCAGCATTTGACAAATGTTGCCTTTTTTCTATTTTGTCTTGACGTAAAATAGCAAGAATGGTATACTAATCTTGTAGAAATTTATCACTTTTTAGGAGGAAAAAATGTTATTAAAAAACATTTTCAATATACGAAGAATAGTAAGTATCATTCTAATAATTTTAATATTATCTAGTTTAATTACACTATTTATAAATAACGAGGTAAAAGCTACATATAGTAGCAAATTTTCAAATTATCCTGGCTATGAAAAATTACTAAAAGAATTACAAGAGGCTCATCCAAATTGGGAGTTTGAAATATTAGAAACTGGTTTGGATTGGTCAGAAGTAATTTTAGCTGAAACTACTGGAACCAAAGCCAACCCATCACACGGAACGAATGTTGTACCAGCAAGTAGAGGAGACGCATGGAAATGTGCTTGTAACAAAACAGTAGAGGGCGTTTGGAAATGTGCTTCAACAGCTGCTGTATCATATTATATGGATCCAAGGAATTCATTAAATGAAAATTATATATTTCAATTTGAACAATTAACATATGATGAAAAAAATCAAACAAAAGAGGGAGTAGAACTTATACTTAAGCCTTGCAATTATGCCCAAGGTAAAGTTACATATTATGATTCAAAAGGAAACAAAAAGACCTTAGACAAAACTTATGTAGATGTAATAATGGAGGCAGCAAAAGAATATAATATAAGCCCATATCATTTAGCTTCTAGAATAAGACAGGAGCAAGGAACCGGAAATGCAGGTCCAATGATTTCTGGAACTTGGACAGGTGGTGGTGGAGAATATAAAGGACTATACAATTTCTTTAATATCTGTGCGTATGGAAAAGAGCTTGTACTAAATGGATTAAAACATGCTAAATCACAAGGTTGGACAGATCCTGAAAAATCCATAAAAGGTGGGGCAAAAATATTAGCAGCAGGATATATTTCAATAGGACAAGATACATTATACTTAGAAAAATTTGATGTTGTAAATGGTGGAGATGGATACTATGCACATCAATATATGACTAATGTATCAGCTTCTAGAACTGAGGGATATACAATTCGCAATACATACACAAGTATGGGATTATTATCATCAGGGTCTAAAATAAAATTTAAAATTCCAGTATATAAAAACATGCCTGAGCAAATATGTCCAGAACCAGGAACAGAAAAACCTGTTACTCAAGATGTAGAAATAAATGAAAATGGAGTGAGAGTAAGAAACGGAAAAGGAACTAACTATGATGTAGTTACAAACTTAAACAAAGGAACTAAGGTCTTGAGAATTGAGTTAGACAATTCTAAGACAAATGGATATTACTGGGACAAAATTGTATTAGCAAATGGAACCAAAGGATACGTTGCAAGAAACTACTTAAAACAAATAGATCTACAAAGTAATTGTAATGAACAATGTATTACTACTAGATATACAGATTTTAGAAATGGACCAGGTACTTCAAAAACTTCTGTTTTCAAGGTGATACCTGCAGGACAAATAGTAACAATTGTAGAAAAAGGAAAATATAACTCATTAGATGGAAATGACTGGTGCAGAATTAAATTAAGTGATGGAACTTATGGATATGTTACATCAAATAGTTTTGAAGCATATGATCCTACTAAAGTTGACCAATTAAGAATAATCTGTACTGATGGACTAACTGTCAGAAAATCGCCAAGTACAAGTGCATCAGCACTAGCATCACTATACAAAGGAGCTATAGTAACAAGAACAGAAAGAAATGTAGAAAGCACAAACAAAAACTATATATGGGATAAAATAATTACATCTAGTGGAATTACAGGATATATAGCAACAAGAGATATAAAAAATAATGAAGATTGGGCTGAGGTTATAGGGAATGGAAGTGGAGAAACTACTTCAGAGATAAAAGGAAATGGATTTAAAACTAGTGGAACAAACATTGTCTGTCAGCCTAAAATTACAGTAGCTAATATAAAAGCACTAGCAAAAGATGCAATTATCAAAAAAGGTGATACTATAATTGAAGATACAGCAAATGTAGGTACAGGATATACATTAACATCAGACGGAAAAACATACACAATTGTAGTTTTAGGAGATGTTAATGGAGATAATGAAATTAATTCAGCAGATCTATTAACTATTGTAAAGCATTTAAAAGGAACACTTAAGATTACTCAAGAATGCAAAATGAAATCAGCTGATGTAAACAAAGATGGAGAAATCAATTCAGCAGATTTATTAAGTATAGTTAAATATTTAAAAGGCTCTATAAAAATAGAGGTCTAAACGGAGGAAAAAAGAATGAAAAAGATAATAAAAAGTATATTTTTAATTATATTTGCAACTGTTACAATATCGTTATTTTCAAAAGTTGAGGCAGCATCAGCAACAATAAGTGCAAATAAAACAACAGCAACAGTTGGAGATAGCGTAAAAGTCACAGTAACTGTAAATGCGGCAGCATGGAATATAAATGTATCTGGAAGTGCTTCTGGCAGTATAGTTGGATTCAATAGTGATGCGGAAAATCAAACAACAACAAAGACATATTCTATAAATACAAGCAAAGCCGGAAAATATAGTGTATCTATTTCAGGAGATATAACAGATGCTTCTGCAACAACTCCTGACAAAATAAACAAATCTGTTACAGTAACAGTAAAAGCTAAGTCAACATCAAGTTCTACTAACAATAACTCTAATTCAAACTCAACTTCAAATAGTGGAAGTACTAAAAAAGAACCTAAATTTACAAGTGTTAATCAAACAATGTATACAACAGGAGAAGTAAATATAAGAAAAAGCTATTCAACATCTAGTGCAATAATAAAAACAGTAGAAAAAGGAACTAAAATTACTAGAGTAGGAATAGGAGATAATGGTTGGAGTAAAATTACATATAATGGTCAAACAGCCTACATTAGTAGTTCACTATTAACTAAAACTAAACCAGCTGAAGATAAACCAAAAACAGAAGAACCAAAAAGCAATACTGCAAATCAAACTACAAATACTGATGTAACAAACAATGAAGATGTTAATAACACAACAGAACTTGTTAATAATGAAGTTGATAATTCTAACACAGACAATACAAATGCAGTATTAGGACTATCTAAATTAGAAATTGCAGGAGTAAACTTTTCAGAAGGATTTGACCCTTCAATACATTCATACACTTTAAAATTAAATTTCTTTGTAAAAGACTTAAATATCACAGCAGAAGCTAATAAAACAGATGCTAAAGTTGAAATAATAGGAAATGAAAATTTTGAAGCAGGGGAGAATAATGTTACAATATTAGTTAGTTCAGCTGATAACAAAGAAACAGCAACATATCAAATAAAAGTAACAATACCATCAGAAGTAGCAAGTTCACCACAAAATAATATTCAATTTTATCTAATGTGTGGAACTATCATATTAGCAGCAATTGTAGTAATTGGAATAATCGTTTCAATATATAAAAAGAAAAATAAAAGTGGAGTAGATTATAAAGATTCTAAAACAGATGATGATATGATAGACTCCTATACAGATATAAAACCTAAAAAAGAAAAAGTAAAAAGTGGTAAACACTCAAATTAAAATATAATGTGGAAAAGAAATTTTTCTTTTCCACAAAAATATGCTGGTATAGCTCAGTTGGTAGAGCAACAGATTCGTAACCTGTAGGTCGGCGGTTCGATTCCGCCTACCAGCTCCAAATCAAAAGAGAATGGATAGAAAATTATGTCTATCCATTCTCTTTTGATTTGATAAATTAACATATTATGGAACATCAACGAAAATTGCAAAATTATGTAAATAGTGATATAATAATTTTATTATTGTTCGTGGCTATGCGAACTATAATAAAATAGCCGAGTGTGGCAAATTCTCAAAAACAATTGTTAGGAGGATGAAAAAATGCAGTACAAAGTTGTTCTTGACAAGGCTTTAATACTACCTGCCGCAGTAGAAAGAGTGGAAATGAATGTGCAAAAAATGTGTGATGAAGGTTGGCAACCTCAGGGAAGTATCTATATATTCAACGATGGAAAATATATTTGTGTCTGTCAGGCAATGGTGAAATAACTGCAAAATGAAAAAAGAGAAGGTATAGAAAATTATTTCTATATCTTCTCTTTTTATAGAGGAACTAACATATTATGAAGCCGTGAAAAGTAATAAAAGGTTGCCATTTTTTGCATATTATGGTAAAATATATAAGGATTTAAACAAAAGAGAGGTTGATTTTATGGGATTTTTTGATAAATTAAAAAATGGTTTAAGTAAAACCAAAAGTTCATTTGATGAAAAGATAAATAATGTATTTAGTAATTTTAGAAAAGTAGATGAAGAACTTTTAGAAGAATTGGAAGAGGCTCTAATAATGTCAGATGTAGGAGCACAAACATCTACAAAAATTATTTCTAATTTAAGAGATAGAATAAAAAAAGAGAAAATTGAAAATGAAGAAGATGTAAGAAATGCACTAAGAGAAGAAATAAAAGCTATTTTAGATGAAGTTGATAATGGTTTAAAATTAGTAACTCATCCTTCTGTTATTTTAGTAGTAGGGGTAAATGGAGTGGGCAAAACTACTTCTATAGGTAAAATAGCTAATCGTTTAAAACAAGATGGTAAAAAGGTAGTAATTGCCGCAGCAGATACATTTAGAGCAGCAGCAGTAGAACAATTAGAAATATGGGCTAACAGAGCTGGTTGCGATATAGTAAAAAAAGAAGAAGGTACAGACCCTGCGTCAGTTGTTTTTGATGCAATTCAAATAACTAAACAAAAAAATGCAGATGTTTTGATATGTGATACAGCCGGAAGATTACACAACAAAAAATATTTGATGGACGAGCTTGTAAAAATAAAAAAAGTAATAGATAAAGAACTACCAGAAAGTTCAAAAGAAGTTTTGATGGTTCTTGATGCAACAACAGGGCAAAATGCTATTTCACAAGTAAAAGCATTTAAAGAAACAGTTGATATAAATGGCTTAATATTAACAAAACTAGATGGAACAGCTAAAGGTGGAGTAGTAGTTGGTATAGTTGCAGAAAATCAAATGCCAGTTAAATTTGTTGGTGTAGGCGAACAAATTGACGATATGGAAATTTTTAATAGTACAGACTTTGTAAATGCTTTAATTTAATGGAGGTTTAAATGGAAGAACAAGTAAAAACAAATGCAACAGAAGATAAAAACATTCATAAAAAAATTAGCAAAACTAAAAAATGGGTGGTCTTAATATTTCTTGCTTTAGTGCTAATAGTTACATATGTGAATTATAGAGGAGAGTATTTAGAAATATTAGAATTAGGAGAGAACTACTTAAGCATATTTTGGCAAAATTCAACTAATTACTTAATTACGTTTGTAGTTAATTTTATAGTAATTTATTTACTTATTCGAATTACAAACAAAAGAATAAAAAAAGGTTTAATACCATTTTTTGAAAAAGAAAAGAAAACAATGCCTAAAATGCCTAATAAATCAATTGCATTTATTGGTGCTATAATTGTTAGTTTTGTAATAAGTGGAACGGTACTTGAAAAATTTATGTTATGCATCAATGCTACTAACTTTGGAGTTACAGATGTTGTACTAGGATATGACATAGGATATTTTATCTTTGTACAACCATTAATACAATATGTGTTATATTACATTGTATATGCTATAGTTGGTTTAACAGCATATGCTGTGTTATATTATATTGCAGTATTCAATTTATGCTTTGAAGGAGTAGACAGAGAAGTATTAAGCAAAGGAACATTGTTAAAACAATTATGCACAAATATAATGTTTGCTGCTATATTTATAGCTATGATTATATTTGTAGAAACACAAAATGTTGGACTTCAAAAGATTTTAACTCTTCAAAATGGTGAGGAGCCATATGTACTTTGGGGAGCTGGAATTTCTGAAGTTACTATTAAATTATGGGGATATAGAATATTATCAGTATTAGTAATTATTTCTATTGCAATGGGAATACACTATTTAAAGAAAAAATCAACCAAAAAAACTATAATTTCTTTAGCAATAGTTCCAACATATTTAATAGCAATGCTTATAGTTTTAGTTGGATTTAACACAATTTTTGTTAATCCAAATGAATTAGATAAACAACAAAATTATATCAAAGCTAATATAGACGCTACTAAACAAGCATATGGAATTGATATAGAAGAAGTTAATTTGTCTGGAAATGAAACAATAACATCAGAAATTATACAACAAAATAGAAATGTAATAGACAACATAGCATTAATAAATAAAGATATTGTTTTGAAAAATTTAAATATAGTTCAAACTAGCAAGGGATATTATACATATAATTCAGTACATCCAGCTACATATAACGTAAATGGTGAACAAACATTGGTATATGTTGCTCCAAGAGAAATTTCAAATACATCAAGTACATATAACCATAAAACATATGAATATACTCATGGCTATGGAACAATTATTATTTCTGCAACATCAACAGATAAAACTGGAAACATAGAATATTTACAAAAAGATTTTAATTCAAATGAAGTAGTAACCATATCTCAACCACGAATATACTTTGGATTAGAAACAAATTATACAGCTGTAACTAATAGCAACAAAGTTGAATTTGATTATCCTATTACAAGTTCAACAAAAGCTGAAAATGCAGAAAATGCATATGATGGACAAGCAGGACTTTCTTTAAATTTCTTTGACAGATTAATTTTAGCAATAAAAGAAAATGACTTACAATTAGCATTTTCAAATAAAGTAAATTCAGAAAGCATAATATTGGTAAATCGTAACATTATAAAAAGAGCAAAAACATTAATGCCATATGTTTCATATGACGAAAATCCATATTTAGTAACTACAAACGAAGGAAAATTAGTATGGGTAATAGATGGTTATACCATATCTGAATGTTATCCATATTCTCAAAAATTAACCTTAGAAGATGGAATTATAAATAAAAAGCAAATAAACTACATTAGAAATTCTGTTAAAGTTTTAGTAGATGCATATGATGGCACTGTTAAATTCTATATTACAGATAGAAATGATCCAATAATTATGGCATATCAAAAAATGTATAAAGATTTATTTGTAGATAAGGACGAAACAATACCAGAGGACATTAGCAAACAATTTATATATCCTGAATATTTATATAAAATACAAGCAAAAATAATGAAGAGATACCATAATATTCAAACTGATGTATTATATCGTGGAGACGATATTTGGGAAATAGCAACACGTAATACAACAAAGCTATTAAACAAATCAGGAATTGAAATAGATCCTTATTATACAATAGTAAAAACTGTAGACAATGAAAATACCACACTAGGACTAGTTTTACCATACACACCATATAATAAGCAAAATTTAACATCATATCTAGTTGGAAGCTATGAGAAAGGTCAAGCAAAACTCTCTTTATATAGATATCCTTCTGATAGTAACGTTTTAGGCACAATTCAACTAGATACACAAATAGAGCAAGATGAAACTATATCTAAAGAGTTAGAAACTTTAAATATAACAGGAACTAAAATTATTAGAGATATGGTAGTTGTTCCTATAAATAACACTTTGCTATATGTAGAACCAATTTATCAACAATATATGAACGAAGAAAATTCTACTCCAATATTAAAGAAAGTTATAGTTGCATCAGGAAATAAAGTAGCTATTGGAAATGATATTACAGAGGCATTAAAAAATCTTGTTTCTCAATCTGCTGTTGATATTGAAGTTGAAGATACTGAAACTATTGAAGGCTTAATACAAGCTATAGTAAAAGCAAATAACAATTTAAAGCAGTCTAATAGTAACAATAATTGGGAAATGGCGGGAAAAGATATGACAAGACTACAAGCACTTATTACTAAATTAGAAAAACTACAAAAACAAAACCAAAAGGTGCAAAGTAGTAATCCTGTAGAAAATTTTACAAATCAAGAAAATAATGAATAAAAAATGATAAAATCTTCCATCATTAATATAGATGGAGGATTTTATTTTGGATAAAGATAAATTAGAAGAAAAATTAAATAATAACCTAGAAAAATTAAATTATTCTTTGGAAAAAAGCAACATATTTGATTTAATGGAACTGTTGGGAAGTAAAAGAAAATTGTTTGTTAGGAACTTTATTTCTGGAATTTCAAAGGGAATAGGGATAGGTATAGGCTTTACAGTATTAACTGCAATTTTGATAATAATTCTTCAAAAAATTGTGACCCTTAATATTCCAGTTATTGGAGATTATATAGCAGATATTGTGGACATTGTGCAGTCAAAATAAATTATATTTTCCCTCAAAACTACTTGACAGTTTACAATAATCAATATAAAATAGTAGTGTAGGAAAATATATTTTAATAAAATTTTTATAATTAGTTATATATATTTAGTACATTGAAAATTTAATAGAAAGAGGTGTAAGATTATGGATAATATCCTAATTGGAATCGCCGTTTTTCTAGTCTCAGCAGTAATTTTCACATTTGTAGGTATGTACATAAGAAAGAAAGTTGCTGAATCTAAAATGGAAAGTGCAGAAGCTCAAGCAAAAAAAATAATCGAAATGGCAAACGTAGACGCTGAAAATAAGAAAAAAGAGGAAATCTTTAAGGCTAAAGAAGAAATTATGAATGCTAGAAAAGATTTAGACCAAGAGATTAGAGAAAGAAGAGGCGAAGTTCAAAATCAAGAAAGAAGATTAATTCAAAAAGAAGAAAACTTAGAAAGAAAACAAGACATTGTTGAGAAGAAGGAAAAGGATTTAGACAAAAAATACCAAGAACTAGACAACAAAAAAGCTGAAGTTCAAGAATTGTTTAATAAGCAAATGAGTGAATTACAAAGAATTACAGGTATGTCTAAAGAAGAAGCAAAAAAAGTTTTATTAGCAGAATTTGACAAACAATTAACAGTTGAAAAAGCTAACTTATTAAGAGATATGGAAGCTAAAGTTAAAGAATCAGCTGATAAAAATGCAAAAGAAGTAATAGGATATGCTATTCAAAAATGTGCAGCTGACCATACTTCTGAAACAACAGTATCTATAGTAACTCTTCCAAATGATGATATGAAAGGTAGAATTATTGGTAGAGAAGGTAGAAATATAAAAACCTTAGAAACATTAACAGGAATTGATTTAATTATTGATGATACTCCTGAAGCAGTTGTTATTTCAGGCTTTGACCCATTAAGAAGAGAGGTAGCAAGAATTGCTATTGAAAAACTAATTGAAGATGGAAGAATACATCCTGCAAAAATTGAGGAAATGGTTGAAAAAGCTAAAGAAGAAGTAGCAAATGTTATAAAAGAAGAAGGAGAACGTGCAGTAATGGAAACTGGTGTAATTGGATTACACCCAGATTTAGTTAAACTAATTGGAAAGCTAAAATATAGAACAAGTTATGGACAAAATGTTTTAAATCATTCTATTGAAGTTTCTAACTTAGCTAGAATAATGGCTGAAGAATTAGGGTTAGACGCTAAACTTGCTAGAAGAGCAGGATTATTACACGATATTGGTAAAGCATTAGATCATGATATGGAAGGAACACACGTAGAATTAGGTGTTGAAGTATTGAAAAAATACAAAGAAAATGAAAACGTTATCAATGCTGTACAAGCTCATCATGGTGATGTAGAGCCAAAAACTATTGAAGCAGTTTTAGTACAAGCTGCTGATGCAATTTCTGCATCAAGACCAGGTGCAAGAAGAGAAACTCTAGAAGCATATATTAAGAGATTAGAGCAATTAGAAGGAATTGCAGATTCTTTTGAAGGTGTTGAAAAATCTTTTGCAATTCAAGCTGGTAGAGAAATTAGAATTATAGTAAAACCTGATAAAATTGACGACAATCAAATGAAATTGATGGCAAGAGATATAGCAAAAAGAGTTGAAGACGAGATGGAATATCCCGGCCAAATAAAAGTTAATGTTGTAAGAGAAACAAGAGTAATTGATTACGCAAAATAATTTTTTTTAAAAACGTTCAAGTAAATTGAACGTTTTTTCTTTTGCTACTTGAAACTTCTAGGTTTTATTTATATAATATATGGTATTGAGTAAGGAGGAAAAGAAATTGACTTTTATTGAAAATATTAAAGAGAAAGCAAAAAAAGATATTAAAACAATAATACTTCCAGAAGCAGAAGATATTAGAGTTTTAATAGCAACTGAGCAAATAATAAAAGAAGGATTTGCAAAAGTTATTTTAATTGGCGATACGACAAAAATTAAGGAGGATGCAAGCAAAAACAATTTAAATATATCAGATGCAGAAATTATAAATCCTAAAACTTCCGATAATTTTGAAGAATATGCAAATAGTTTATATGAATTAAGAAAAGCCAAAGGAATGACCTTAGAACAAGCCAAAGAATTACTATTAGAACCAATTTATTTTGGAATAATGATGGTAAAAAACAATGATGCTGACGGATTAGTGTCAGGTGCTTGTCATTCAACAGCTAACACTCTAAGACCAGCACTTCAAATATTAAAAACAGCACCAAGTACAAAACTTGTTTCTGCATTTTTTGTAATGGTAGTTCCAAACTGTGAATATGGAGAAAATGGCGTATTTGTTTTTGGAGATAGTGGCTTAGTAGAAAATCCATCTGCTGAAGAATTAGCAGAAATAGCAAAATCATCAAGTAAAAGTTTTGAAACTTTAGTTGGAAAACCATCAAAAGTAGCAATGCTTTCATATTCTACTTATGGAAGTGCACATTCTGAACTAACAGAAAAGGTAGTAAATGCAACTAAACTGTTAAAAGAACAAATGCCTAATTTAGTTTGTGATGGAGAATTACAATTAGATGCTGCCATAATCCCTGAGGTTGCGTCTTCAAAAGCACCTAATAGTCCAGTAGCAGGTAAAGCAAATACTTTAATATTCCCTGACTTAAATGCTGGAAATATAGGATATAAATTAGTTCAAAGACTAGCAAAAGCTGAAGCTTATGGACCACTTTGCCAAGGTGTTGCAAAACCTGTAAATGACTTATCAAGAGGTTGTAGTAGTAAAGATATTGTTGGAGTTGTAGCAATTACTTGCGTTCAAGCTCAAAATGGTATATAATATGGAAAGATTGAATTACAGAGTTAATCTGTTCAATATATAATAATTTTAGGAGGATTTAAAATGAAAGTTTTAGTAGTAAACTGTGGAAGTTCGTCAATTAAATATCAATTGATAAACATGGAAAATGAAAGCGTTATGGCAAAAGGATATTTGGAGAAAATTGGATTACCAGATTCATTTTTAACACATACTGTAAATGGTGAAAAACGTAAAATTGAAGAGCCTATAAACAATCATGAAGAAGGAATAAAATTAGTGTTAGCTCAATTAACACACCCAGAATATGGTGTAATTAGTAGTTTAGATGAAATTGGAGCTGTTGGACACAGAGTTGTTCACGGTGGAGAAAAATTCAGTTCTTCTGTTTTAATAGATGATGCTGTTATGGAAGCAATGAAAGAATGTATTCCACTAGCACCTTTACATAATCCAGCTGGAATTACAGGAATTGAAGCTTGTAAAAAAGTACTACCAAATGTTCCAATGGTTGGAGTATTTGATACAGCCTTCCATCAAACATTACCAGAAAAAGCATATATCTATGCTATTCCTTATGAATATTATGAGAAATATGGAATAAGAAAATATGGATTCCACGGAACATCTCATAGATTTGTATCAAAAAGAGTAGCTGAAGTTATGAATAAACCAATTGAAGATTTAAAAATTATAACATGTCACTTGGGCCAAGGTGCAAGTTTATGCGCTGTTGACGGTGGAAAATCAGTTGATACTTCAATGGGATTAACACCTTTAGCAGGAATTCCTATGGGAACTAGATCAGGAGATATTGATCCATCAATAGTAACATTTTTAATGAACAAAGAAAATTTAACACCAGACCAAATGGATAATATACTAAACAAAAAATCAGGTAAATTAGGAGTTTCAGGAGTTAGCTTTGATGATAGAGATATCGAAAAAGCTATAGCAGAAGGAAACGAAAGAGCAAAACTTGCAATAGATACATTTGTATATCAAGTAATTGGATATATTGGTAGATTTGCTGCTCAAATGAATGGTGTAGACGCTATTACATTTGCTGGTGGTGTTGGAGAAAACGGAATTGATGTAAGAAAACAAATATGTGAATCACTTTCTTTCTTAGGCGTGAAAATCGACGAAGAGAAAAACAATTGCAGAGGTAAAGAAGTTGAAATTTCAACACCAGACTCTAATGTAAAAGTATTTGTTATTCCAACAGACGAAGAATTAACAATAGCAAGAGATACTATGGAAATAGTAAATAAATAATTAAAAGAGGATTGAAAATGAAAGTATTAGTATTAAATTGTGGAAGCTCATCAATTAAATATCAATTGATTGATATGGAAAATGAAAATTTGATGGCAAAAGGATATTTAGAGAAAATTGGATTGCCAGATTCTTTCTTAACACATACTGTAAATGGTGAAAAGCATAAAATTGAACAAGTTATAGAAAACCATGAAGAAGGAATTAAATTAGTATTATCTCAATTAACACATCCAGAATATGGCGTAATTAAAAGCTTTGATGAAATCGGAGCTATTGGCCATAGATTAGCTCACGGAGGAGATAAAATTAGTGAGCCAACTTTAATAGACGAAAATGTTATAAATGTATTAAAGGAATTTACACCTTTAGCACCTTTACATAACCCTGCTGAAATAGTAGGAGTAGAAGCTTGTAAAAAAGTATTACCAGATGTTCCAATGGTTGGAGTATTTGATACAGCTTTTAATCAAACTATTCCTGAAAAAGCATATATGTATGCAATCCCATATGAATATTATGAAAAATATGGAATAAGAAAATATGGTTTCCACGGAACATCATATAAATTTGTTTCAAAAAGAGTAGCTGAAATTATGGATAAACCTTTAGAAGATTTAAAAATTGTTTCATGTCACCTTGGTCAAGGAGCAAGTGTATGTGCAATAAATGGAGGAAAAGCAGTAGATAACTCATTAGGATTTACTTCTTTAGCAGGTCTTCCTATGGGAACAAGATGTGGAGATATTGATCCATCAATAGTAACTTTCTTAATGAAAAAAGAAAATTTAACTACAGAACAAATGGATAAAATATTAAATAAACAATCTGGTAAATTAGGAATTTCAGGGGTTAGCTTTGATGACAGAGATATTGAAGTTGCTGCAGAAGAAGGAAATGCAAGAGCAAAACTTGCAATAGATGTTTTTGTATATCAAGTAGTTGGATATATTGGTAGATTTGCAGCTCAAATGAATGGTGTAGATGTTATTACATTTGCTGGTGGAATTGGAGAAAATGCAATAGATGTAAGAAAACAAATATGTGAATCACTTTCTTTCTTAGGAGTAAAAGTTGATGAAGATAGAAATAATTGCAGAGGAAAAGAAATTGAAATTTCAACATCTGATTCTAAAGTAAAAGTATTTGTAGTACCAACAAATGAGGAGCTAATGATAGCAAGAGACACTATGGAAGTAGTTAGTAAATAAAATTTTGAAGGGTTTCGAAAAGAAACCCTTTTTTCTACTTGTATAACTTAAAATTTAATGATATTATATATGCGAAGGGAGATTTAGCAAATGATAGACTTAAAAGAAAATCCAACATTTTTAAATTCATTTTTGGAATATCTAACAGGTATTTTAAATAAATCTGTTAACACAGTAAAAGAATATAACTATGATTTAGCTCATTTTCTAAAGTTCATATCTCATCATTTTGGCTTATCTTCTGAAGAAAACATAAAAGAGATAGATATTCATGATATGAGTATAGAAACGGTTAAGCAGATTAAATTAGAAGATATACATGCATTTTTATATTATTTAACAGAAACATACCACAGTAAAGCTGCCACACGTGCAAGAAAAGCCGCAAGTATTAGAATGTTTTTTAGTTATTTAACTCAAAAGGCTCACTTATTAGAAGTGAATCCTGCGCAAGGACTTGAAACACCTAAGCTAGACAAAAGGCTTCCTAAATATCTAACTTTAGAACAAAGTAAGGAACTACTAGAAGTTACAAAGGCAGAATCCGGAGATTTTAAAGAAAGAGATTATGCGATAATTACTTTATTCTTAAATTGTGGAATGCGTTTATCAGAGTTAGTGAATATAAATATAAAAGATATAAATTTTTATGATAATAAATTAAATGTAGTGGGCAAGGGAAATAAAGAAAGAACTATTTACTTAAACAAAGCTTGTATTGACGCCATAAACTCATACTTGGCTGTAAGACCACATGATGGCGTAAAATTTGATTCTAGAGATGCTCTATTTTTAAGCAAAAGAAAAGAACGAATCAGTAACAGAATGGTCCAAGAAATAGTAAAAAGAGAATTGGCAAAGGCAGGACTAGATATAAATAAATACTCTGTTCACAAATTAAGACACACTGCCGCAACCTTAATGTATCAGTATGGTGATGTAGATATTAGAGCTTTGCAAGTGTTATTAGGACATGAAAGTATATCTACTACTGAAATATATACACATGTAGAGAATAAACAAGTAAAAAATGCTGTTGAAAGCAACCCTTTAGCAAATGAATGAAATGGAGAAATATAATATGGAAAAAGAAGTAGAAGTTAAAGAGAAAAAACACATAAAAATAGCAGGAATTACACTTTGGAGAATTGTTGCATACTTTATAATTTATAGTGTAGTAGGATTTATTATAGAAACAATATTTGGAGTATTAACTAAAGGTGTACTCGAAAGTAGAAAGAGCTTTTTGTACGGCCCTTTTTGCAGTATATATGGACTTGGTGCAGTTCTAATGATATTGCCTTTACAAAGATTTAAGAAGAATAACTATACTTTATTCGCAGCAGGTTTTGTAATAGGTTCTATTATTGAATATCTTGTAAGTCTAATAGGAGAGCTAATATTTCACATTAAATGGTGGGATTATTCAGATCAGATACTAAATTTAAATGGAAGAATTTGTGTACTATTTTCACTATTCTGGGGATTACTTGCAATATATTTAATGTCAGATATTAACAAAAGAGTAGACAAACTAATAGACTTCCTAAAGAAAAAAATATCAATGGGAATTTTAAAAACTATAGTTGTGCTTGTTAGTATATTCCTTGCATTTGACCTAGGAATTACAGCTTATGCTTTACAAATGTTTACTATAAGAATAGTACATGACAACAACTTAAATGTTGCAAATAAACAATATATTGATGAGCAATATGAAAAAATATATGTTAAAGATACTAAACAAAAAGAATTTATTTTGAAGTATTTTAACGATGAAAAAATGATAAAAACATTTCCAAATATAAAAATAGAAGATGTGGATGGAAATATATTATTTTATAGAAAATATGTTAAGGACATAAAGCCATACTATTATAATTTTAGGTCAAACTCACATTTAAAACTAAGATACCTTGAAGAAGTAGATTACTAGAATTTCTTTACTATTAAGCTTTTTCGTGATATAATAAGTCTACATTCTAAATAGAATGAATAATTTAAGGAGGCTGCTTTATGAAACGGGTAAATCTTGTAGGAGAGTACAGCTCAGAGATGACATTACCTTGCGAGATGGAGGATGTTGACATTTGTTCAAAAATGGCTTACATCGACAAACCATATGCTGATCTTTGGTATTCGACATTAAAAGTGCGAAAGGTAAGAGTAGGTTGGCCATCAATTGTGACTTATCGGACCATCGAAAGATGGCAATTAGTACAAAATCAGAAGGGAGAAATGGTGTTATTTTACAGAGAACATCGAACCCCTATGCTCTTACCTCAAATCTATGTGGTACGGTATGATGAGGATAAAGGATATTTTCTGAAGAATATATCCACCAAATATCGTAAGTTGGAAAGACTTAAAAAATTCTATGAGGCAACTACACGTTTTGACCTTAATTCCTAAAGCACAAACTCAACAAGGCACCAAATATTGGTGTCTTGTTATTTTTTATCTTCTATAGAAATATTTCCAGTTTTGTTACTGGGAAAAAATGGGAGGGTAGGAGAGAGGAACAGTCAAAATCATAAATATTGAAATATAAAATTTGTATAAACTTTTGGTTAAATTAAAATTTTAAAATTTTGTGCAAAGTTTTAAATTTATAAAAATTTTAAATTTACGAGCAAAAATTCTAAACATTTATAATTGATAAATTTTAATAATAAAATTTTTGTTTATAATTTATAAATAACTAAAATTTATTATACTAACTATATAAAATATTTTAATTATTTGACCTGTTAAAATTTTTTAATATTAAAGATAATAAATTTCGTCTGATAATCATATAGAATTTTATATGATTGATGCAAAATATCGATTTTTATTGATTTTTATAAAGTCACCAAAAAGTGGTAAAAAAACGACTCTCTAAAATCGATTTTAAGGCGTTTTTATTTTTTAGACATATAACTTGTTATCTAAAAAATAGCTTAGTATTGAAAATATAAACAGCAATCAAATGCTTATAAAAAAATTATATAATTTAGATAAAAATATATAATAATAAAATATTTGAAATAAAATTTATATGAATAAAAATTTAAAAAGGCTTAGAATTGATTTTAGAAGGTCAAAAATAAGTGAGTAATAGGATAAGATTATAAATATAATAATTAGATTGAATATAAAGTAATAAACTATAGGCATATATACTATATAAGCCAGATAATAGCTAAAAGTAGTAGGAGAGGAGCTATATAAGGTATATAGGCAAATTTACCTCCACCCAATTGCGCAAAACTTTGATTTTGCGCAATTGGTGTAATATAATTTAAAGTAGTATTTCTTAACACTACCCTCTTTTCAATCATTATTCAATTTATTAAATCCTTATTTGTATTTTTGTTTAGGTTTTTCTAATAAAGAGTAGCTTTAAAACTACTCTTTAATTGTATGTTATATTAAATTATAAAACCTTAATTGCTGTAATATCGTCACAATCTTTAAATCTATTTTGATATTTTTCCCAATTTTTATCTTCTAACAATTTTCTTTTTATTTCTTTTGCATAATATTCAATATTATTATCTGAAATATTATGCATAAATTTTTCTTTTGTCATACCAAGTACATCTATATCAAATCCATCTGTACATACAAAAACTTTTTCAAGTTCATTTAATTTGTATTTTCTTTGATATGCATATGAAACTACTGAAGAATCATTACTCGCTATATAATATCCACCAACTTTGTTTTTTAATTGTCTATTCTCTCTTAACAGTTCTATTACTTCTGGTTTATTTCTTGCTTCTTTTATTGTGATATCTTCAACAATTGATATATCTTTCATCAATTTCCATACATTGTTATCTAATTTATGTAAATTACAATCTCTTATTTCTTCAACAGTATCATTACTTTTACGTTTGATTAAGATAATTGAATCACCTAAAGAGAAAAGTTCTAAAAACTCTCCCCTTTTCCTTGAAATAACCAAGCTTGAAGATGGTACTTCATAAGGTTTCAACCTTATTCCTAGTTCTTCTTCTTTTGCTTCAATTCTTTCTTTCATATACTCTATAGCAGATTTAACCGTCTCTTCTAATTCTATATTTTCTTGATTTACCAATTTAGACTTTAAATATTGAAGTAATTCAGCTACATACCATTCAGCAGAAGTTTTATATACATCTAATTCATTATCTCCTAAACCTGTCGCTCCATCCATAAGTATGGTGATATTTTCATCCGTATAAAATATATCTTCATTTACTAAATGTCCATTTCTTTTATCTTTCTTTTCTCCTGAAAGTGAAATTACCATATTTTATTCTTCCTTTATTATTTCCTTTATTATTTCGTTTATTATTTTGCATTTTTCAAGAAGTATGACATTTTATCTAAAAATTCATTGTTATTCTTTGTTGAAACCATTTGTGTAATTAATTCTTCAGTAACATCTGCAACAGACATTGTTGACATTGCTTTTCTTAATGCAAATACTGTTTCTAATTCTTTTGGAGTTAATAATAGTTCTTCTCTTCTTGTTCCAGATTTGTTTATATCAATTGCTGGGAAGATTCTCTTTTCTGATAATTTTCTATCTAAGTGAACTTCCATATTACCAGTACCTTTAAATTCCTCAAATATAACATCATCCATTCTACTGCCTGTTTCTATTAAAGCTGTAGCTAAAATTGTTAAACTTCCCCCATTTTCTATATTTCTAGCTGCACCAAAGAATTTTTTGGGTTTATGTAATGCACTTGGATCTAAACCACCAGATAATGTTCTTCCTGAAGATGGTATAGATAAGTTATATGCTCTTGCTAAACGAGTAATACTATCTAATAATATAACTACATCTTTCTTTTGCTCTGTTAATCTTTTAGCTCTTTCTAGTACCATTTCTGCTACCTTAACATGATGTTCAGGTAACTCATCAAAAGTAGAATATATAACATCTCCTTTAATGCTACGTCTCATGTCTGTAACCTCTTCTGGACGCTCATCTATTAAAAGCACTATCAATTCTATTTCTGGATTATTTGTTGTAATGCTGTTTGCAATTTTCTTTAATAATGTAGTTTTTCCAACTTTAGGTGGAGCAACTATCATTCCTCTTTGACCTTTTCCAATTGGTGACATTAAGTCAATAATTCTCATTGCATATTCATTTGGAACTGTTTCTAATCTGATTCTTTCGTCTGGATAAATAGGGGTCAAATCATCAAATTTTTGCCTTCTATATGCTTTTTCTGGAGATTCTCCATTAACTTCACCAACATAAATTAGTGCTGGAAATTTTTCCCCTTCTTTTGGTAATCTTGCAATACCCTTTACTTTGTCACCTTTATCTAGTTTAAATCTTCTAATTTGTATAGGTGATATATATACATCTTTTGGAGTTGATAAATAATTTTCTCCTCTCAAAAATCCATATCCATCAGGTAATACTTCTAATATTCCTTCAACAATTTGGTCATCTGCATTTGTTAATTTATATGTTCCATTTGAAGGTTCAGCAAGAGGGCTTGTAGTTACATCTGTCGCAACATAACTTCCATCATATTCAATTTCATCTTTTTCAACTGCTTTGTTGTCTAGTTTTAATAATTCCTCAATAATTTCTTCTTTTTTTAATTTTGAAGTGTTTTTTATTCCCTTTTCTTTTGCAAGTTGACGCAATTCAACTAGTGTATAATTTTCTAAATCCATATAATTTCCCCCATTATTAAATTTATATAAACAGACAAATAAAGCTTGTCCGTGTTTTTTTATTTTATTTGACTAATTCTTTGGATTTTTCTAACTAGAATTAAAATTTAGATTAAAATAATTGAATAAATATAAATTGTATATAATAATGAGAAAGAAAGGACTTTCTCATTATATAAGTGCATTTATTGGCATATAAATTATTTACTGATATCTATATATACTTTTTCATTTGGCAAATACATATCTAGCTTTTCTCTAGCAACTTCTTCAACATATTCTTTTGAATTTATATTTGCTTTTGTTTCAAGTAATTGCTCCTTTTTTTCTTCTTCAGTAACAATTTGCTCTGTATATCTTTTGCTATCTGCTTTATACGCATTTAATTCTTTTTGTTGAACAAAAAAAGTATAAACTACATAAATTAGTATAGCAATAATTATAATTCTTTTAAAATTTATTTTTTTATTTTTCATCTGTATTTTCATCCTTAATCAATTTTCATGTAATATTATAACACATTCTAATTTATTTTTCTACAAATTTCATAAAATTCCTTCTTTTTCTTGCAATTTAATTTTATTTTTTTGTTTTTTTTTCATAATTTTTGTTGTATTTTTAAATATTTTTTTGAAAAATGTAGATAATTTCTGTGCTAAAAATTTTATAGGTTTAATAAGTAAAAAATTAAATATTTTTAAAATTAAGTTTACCGGATAGGATATTATCTTTTTAATAAATTTTATTATAATAACTGAATATTTTACTATATATTTACTAAGTGTAAGTATGTAAATCAATACCCCCAGTGCAATTCCAATAAATATGTAACTTCTAATTTCTCCATTATTAAATTTGAATATAGAAAATAGTGTAACGAAACCTGCCAGTATCCAAAACAAAATATCTTGCAATGTTGTTAGCCAATCAGCTGTTTTAAAACTTCTACGTAAGATTCTAAAAATATCAAATAAAACACATATAACTATTCCTGTGACTGTAAAAGCAATTAAGCAAAGTAGTTGCTCCATTTTAAACTCATTCCTTTCAATTTGAGCTTGACGCAGTGAAAATTCTAATTATTTTACAGTATCTTATTTAAATATTTTGCCTAAAAACCCTCCGCCCTTCTCCATACTATCTTTTTCACTATATGCAAGTTGATATATTGTGCCATCTATTGTCACTTCTGATGTGTCCAAGCTTAATTTATTTATTCTTAAATTTTCTCCTTTTACTGTAAGCAAACCTAACTCAGTTTCTAAAATAACTATCTGATCATCAAAACTAAGTACATCTAATACTCCTGTAATATTTAATTTCTCTCTATTTTCTAAAACAATATTTTGAATAACATTTGTCATACTTGACATTGATTTTCTTTCTTCTAATGGCATATCCATCACTCCTTAAAAACAAGTCTATTTATATATATTCAGGTCTTGTCTCATTTAGAACAAAATTAAAGGAAAGTATTTATTACTTTCCTACAATTGTTCCTATTTCATCATTAAATGTATTTTTAACTATTATTTTTACACCATATTTTTTAGCTAATACTACACACCTATCATGTAAGACTTTAGCTCCATTTTTAGCCATTTCTTCCATATCATCATAAGAAATATAATCTAACTTTTTAGCATTTTTATACTTATATGGATCTTTATCATAAACACCATTTGTATCTGTAAAAATATAGCATTCTTCCTGCTCTAAAGCAGCTGCAATTGCTATAGCTGTCGTGTCTGAACCATTTCTTCCTAATGTTGTTATATTGTTATTTTCATTTATCCCTTGAAAGCCTGTTATAACCACAACATCATTAGTTTCCAGTTCTCTCCAAACCATTTTAGGGTATATGTCTTGAATTTTAGCTTCTGTATAATTTGAGTCAGTTACTATTCCAGTTTGCCATCCTGTTAATGAAACAGCTTTATAGCCTAAGCTATGTAATAATATTGCAAACTTGCTACACGCCATTTGTTCTCCAACAGACATTAGAACATCTAATTCTCTTTTATTTGGTTCATCTGTCAATTCTTTTGCTTCTTTTATTAAATTATCTGTTGTTTTACCTTGAGCAGATAAAATAGCAACTACCTTTTCCCCACTTTCTAAAAATGAAATTGTCTTTTGTGCAGCTAGTTTTAACTTATTAGTATCAGCAATTGAGCTTCCTCCAAATTTAATTACTTTCATAAGAACCACTAATCCTTATATAAAAAATACAAGCCAATTTAATTTTAAATTCGACTTGTATATAATATGTTTATTAAATTTTTTTGTTACTTTTCCAAATTAAATTTTAAATAACTATCAATAAATCCATTTAAGTCTCCATCCATTACTGCTTGAACATTTCCAACCTCATAATTAGTTCTATGGTCTTTTACTAAAGTGTATGGGCAAAATACATAAGAACGAATTTGGCTTCCCCATGCAATATCCATTTGTATACCTTTTAATTCGTCAATTGTATCTTTTTGTTCCTTTTCTTTTAGATTTAATAATTTAGATTTTAGCATTTTCATTGCAGTATCTCTGTTTTGAAATTGTGAACGTTCAGTTTGACATGCTACAATAATTCCTGTTGGAATATGTGTTAGTCTTACTGCAGATGATGTCTTATTTATATGTTGACCACCTGCACCAGACGCTCTATAAACATCCATTTTTATATCATCAGGGTTGATATCTAATTCAATATCATCTGTTATTTCTGGTAAAACCTCAACAGAAGCAAAAGATGTATGTCTTCTTCCTCCTGCATCAAATGGCGAAATTCTAACTAATCTATGAACTCCCATTTCGCCTTTTAAGTACCCATAGGCATAATCACCATTTACAGAAAATGTAACACTTTTCAGTCCTGCTTCATCACCTTCAATATAATCAAGTTCTTTTACTTCATAACCATTAGCATTTGCCCATCTTGTATACATTCTATATAGCATTTCAGCCCAGTCTTGAGCCTCTGTTCCTCCTGCACCTGGATGAATGGTTAGTATTGCATTATTGTTATCATACTTTCCAGATAATAAAGTAGTTATTTCCAATTTTTCTATGTTTTTTTCTAATGTATATGTAGACTTCAATAACTCTTTAACTAATTCTTCATCTTCTTCAGCTTGTAGAAGCTCACTCATTTCAAGTAAATTATTAAGTTCATTATTTAATTTTTTAAAGCCTTCTACTTTTGATTTTAAGCTGTTAATTTGTTTTAAAACTTTTGAGCTATTATCTGTATCATTCCAAAAGTCGTTTTCAGTTGTTTTACTTTCTAACTCTCTTAACTCTTTTTCTTTATTTTCTACATCAAAGTGAATCACCTATCTGTTCTAAACGTTTTTTTAATTCTTGTAATTTTTTAGAGTTTTCTTCTAAATCTAACATTTTCTCACATCCTTTTTAAAAATCAAAATCCAGCCAAATATATGCTGACATATCATAATTTAATACTTTATCTATAAGCTCTTTTGCTTCTTCTTCAAGCAATGTTATTCTTTTTTCATTAACTAAAGGGTTAATATATCTTCTTTTGGCTCCATGGTGAACAAAATATACATTTTCAGGTTGTTGATTTGATATGTTAATCTTTGTAGCATTTTTCCAAATATCATATACTTTTGAGTATCTAGAGCTTTCAATAATTTTAATTACGTCACTTTCTTTTTTGCTATATAAGTCTTCTATTGTTATTAAATTTTCTTCATTTAGTTTTTTAATAATATCTGCTAAAAATTGCATTGAATATCTTCTTTTTTCCTCAAAATAAATTATAGACAACTTAGACATCGTTCTAACAAATTCCATTGCAATGTCTAAAGTTTTAAATCCTAATTCTGGCACATTATTTTCATTTAACTGAATCATTATATCATTATATATTTCTTCAATTTTTTTCAAATTTAATTTATTATACAAAAATAGTGCATTTGATAAAGTGTATTCAAGTCTATCTGCTGAAAGCATTGGTGTATCATTGTCTGCTATTGGATATTTGCGGTAATCATTTACTTCTTCTAATTTAATATTATCTCTTTTCAATAAGCCCATTATTTCAGCGGAATTTGATATTATTTCTGTAGTTAAGTCTTCTGTTGACTCTTGAGTCATATAATCACCATTTAAAAAATCTATGCAATGTTTAAATACTGGTGTTGCAATATCATGAAAAAGTCCAGCTAAAGTTTGTTTTTTATCATGTGTAAAATGCCAAACTATTAAAGCTACACCAATCGAATGATCTAAACTTGAATAAAAATAACTACTTTCAAATAAATCACTATAAATTGTTCCGCAAGTGACACTTATATAGTTTTGTTTAAATAAAGCTTCTGTATTTATATATTCCCATAGCCATTCTGGAAAATCTGGCTCTAATACTTTAAAATATTCTAAAGTTCTTTTATTTACTGTATCTAAATAGTTCATAATTTACTACTTCCTCCTTAATCTTAATGCATTTAATACTACTGTTAAGCTACTAATTGTCATACTAAATGCTGCTATCATTGGATTTAGTGTAATTCCTAATGGTTGTAAAATTCCTGCAGCAATTGGAATCATACATACATTGTAGAAAAAAGCCCAAAATAGATTTTGCTTTATATTTCTTACGGTTTTACTACTAATGTCTAATAAATCATTTATTCTCTCTAAGTTGTCATTCATAATAACTACTTGAGCCGAATCTCTTGCAATATCTGTACCACTTGATACAGAAACTCCAATATTAGCAGTTACTAAACTAACACTATCATTTATTCCATCTCCACACATCATTACTAATCCTTTTTCCTTTAGTTTGTTTATAGTTTCTGCCTTTTCTTTTGGAGTAACATTTGCAACAACATTTGTTATTCCTATTTGATTAGCAATTACGTTTGCTGTTTTTTCATTGTCACCTGTTAGCATTACAACATCAATGTTTTTGCTCTTTAGTTCTGTTATTACTTGTGGAACATTTTCTTTTATAACATCACTTACACCTAGCAAGGCTACTAACTTTTTATTTAGGCTTACAAATAAAATACTATTTCCGTCACTTATTAGTTTTTGCTCATCTTCGCTATTTGTTAGTTCAACATTATTTTCTAACATTAGTTTTTTATTGCCAATTAAATAATGCTTTTCATCAGATGTTTTTCCCTCTATTCCAAATCCAGGAATAGCCTTAAAATCTTTTACATCTATTAAACTAATATTATCTTCTTGTGCTTTATTTACAATTGCTCTTGCTATTGGATGTTCTGATTTATTTTCTAGACTTGCTATGTCTTTTAATAATTCTTTTTCATCTTTATTACTATAGTTATACATCCTAGAAACTGTTAATGTTCCTTTTGTTAATGTTCCTGTTTTATCAAAGCAAATAGTCTTTACTTTATGTGCATTTTCTAATGTCTCACTTGATTTTACTAATATTCCTTTTCTACTTGCATTTCCAGATGCAATAACAATTGCAAGTGGAGTTGCTAAGCCAAGGCTACAAGGGCATGCCACAACTAATATGCTTACAAATATATTTATTGCAACAGAAAAATCTTTAGAAATTATTAACCATATACCAAATATAATTATAGCAATTACTAAAACAGTTGGTACAAAATATCCACTTATTTTATCTGCTATTTTAGCTATTGGAGCTTTTGTACTTGTTGCTTGAGCTACTAGTTTTACTATTTCTGACACAGTTGATTCTTTTCCTATTTTATCTGCTCTATATTGAATTGTTCCTTCATAATTTATACTTCCTGCAATTACTTTAGAGCCTACTTCTCTTTTTACAGGTACACTCTCCCCTGTTATAAATGATTCGTTTATATGTGTAGTTCCTTGAACAACCTCTCCATCAACTGCTATTTTTTCACCTGGTTTGCAAATAACAATATCACCTTTTTTAATTTCATCTAATGTAACTTTTACCTCTTGTCCATCTTTCAAAATCGTTGCATTATTAGGAGTTATTGTCATAAGCTGTTTTAGCGCCTCTTTGGTTTTATCTTTATTTTTGTTTTCGATATATCTGCCTATTTCAATAAAAAATATAACAATTGCAGCTGATTCATAATATAAATTTTCTACATACTGAGTATTTCCTTTTAATATTTGAACTGTGCCGTATATGCTATATATGAAACTTGCCAATACTCCAATCATTACTAAGGTATCCATATTAGGTGTTTTGTGTATTAAATTTTTATATCCATTTTTCAAAATATCTTTTCCTAAAGTTATAACAACTACAGTTAATATTAATAACGTAATTGCATAATTTACAGGATGATGCATCATATTCAAAAATGGAATAGATGGTAACCCTACCATGTGCGCCATTGATATATATAATATAACTAATGATATTATTGTTATTGCAATTAGTTTATATTTCTCAGTACCTTTTTTCTTACTCTCTTTTTCAAATGTATCAATTCCTAAACTTGTAAACCCTGCTTTTTCTATAAATTTTTCAACTTGCTCTAGTGTTAGTTTTTGCTCATCATATTCAATATTTGCATTATTCATAACTAAATTTACATTTGCTTGTTTTATTCCATCTTGTTTGTTTAAATACTTTTCTAAACCTGATGAACATGCACTACAAGTCATTCCATCTATTTTTAATAATACTTTTTTCATGTATTATTCTCCTTTAAAACCTGCATCTTCTATTTCTTGAAGAATTGTATTTAATTCTACCTCTTCATCATTATATTTTATATCAGCTGATTTTTCTTCTAAGCTTACTTTAGCACTTTCTACTCCATCTACATTATTTAATATTTTTTCTAATCTATTAGAACATCCTGCACAATGCATTCCTTCTATTTTTAATTTAATTTCTTTCATTTTATATTCCTCCTAAATTTATTATGCTTTATTTAATAAAGATTATACTTTTAAAGATTTAGCAAAATTATATATATACACTGTAATTACGATTACAAGTAAACCAATACTTACAATTTGATTTGGTGTAATTAAAATTCTAAGATGATCATACCTTAACATGTCCAAGAATAACTTAGTTAATATAGTTACTATTAGAGTTATATATGTAATTCCTTTGATTTTTTTCAAACTACTGCATATAATAAATATAACTAAAAATGATATTGTTTCAACAATTTGAATTGGAAATAGTGAAATATTTAATCCATCCACATAAGTTACTGAAAAAATTCCGTTATATGGAATTCCATAACAACATCCTGCTAGAAAACAAGCAACTTTTGTACCACTATATACTAACGGTAATGATAAAGCTGTGTATTTAATAATTTTATTGTCTGTTGAATGAATTTTTTCAAAAACAATTGATGCAATAAGAACTCCAATTAGTCCACCGTAAGATGATAATCCTGATTTTAAAAAGCTATTGTTTCCTGATATAATAAAAGTATATAGCTTTCCAAAAATAAATGCAAAAATAACATACATAATAAAGAAAAGATATATTTTTTTATATTCGTATTTATCTTTTTTTAATGACAAATATATATATACCATTCCAATAATTACTGAAGTCACTATAATTAAATTATATACCCAAATCGGTGATTTATGTAATATCATAATTTATACCTCATTTTTTTAATTTGTCCTTAGCAATTTCTCCTAAATTATGAGTTTTTGAGTCTTTCTTTCTAATAAATAATTTTTCTGCCTTCATTACATCTATTGGCTTTATAGTATCTTTTGGATCATCTCTCATTATTTTCACAAAATTTTCAGTAGCCTTTAACAAACGTTTTGAAGTATCAAATTGTTTTGTTGTTCTAAGTACATCAACCATTTGTAGAATTTCTTTGCAATATCTAGGTAAAGTATAATTTAAAAATAGGTAATTAGCATTTGACTTAAACAAATTTATTTCTTCCTCTTTATCTGTTAGCCAAGATGCTGTAATATACAGATTGTATGCTTTAGCATACTGTCCATTATTGCAATATTGAGTTGCAACAAGCAAAACTTTTCTTAGTTCATCACTATAATTGTTAATTATTGCTTGTATTTCGTTATCTTTATTCCAAAGTTCAACATTGTTTGCATATCTCATTTCAATTGAATTTTCTATATCATAATTAGCGTAATGGCAAGAAGGGCATTCCAAAATACCACTATTTATTCCAGAGATACTACCAACTGGTTTTAAATCAAAGTCCGAATACCCCATACTGAAATTAGATAACCCGTACTCTATATGTATTTTCTTGTCCACATACAGCACATTTATATGTTTTTTCCACAATTTTCATTCAAATATCCCCCTTATAATATTTTTTATTTATAAAACAAAATAGGAACCTCACATAATTTTATTAGCGAAGGCTCCTTAGTTTTTCTTATTTTCCACAACAGTTTTTATACTTCTTACCACTTCCACATGAACAAGGGTCATTTCTGCCAACTTTTGGTTCGTTATTTACAACTGGAGTGTTTGATGCTGATGTTCTTGGTGTATTATTATCTGGTTGGTTTGCCAAGCCTTCACCTGTAATTTTTACTGAAGATGTTCTTTGAACATTACCTTCTCTTTTTCTTGCATTCATCAAGAATTTTACAACATCAGTTTGAATATCTAGGTTCATTTGTTCAAACATATCAAATCCTTCAATTCTGTATTGAACAACTGGGTCTTTTTGACCATAAGCTTGAAGACCAATTCCATCTTTTAGTTCATCCATTGCATCTATGTGATCCATCCATCTGTCATCAACTATTTTAAGCATAACAACTCTTTCAAGTTCTCTCATCTCTGGTTCGCCAATTTCTTTTTCTTTTTCATTATACAAGCTATGAATTTTATCTTTTAGTTCTTCTGCTACATCATGTGCTTTAATTCTATCTTTATGAAGCGCATTTAAGTCATCCACTCCATATATTTCTTTAATCTCTTGTTCAAATCCTTCGATATTTAAATTGTCTGTATCTGCTAAATACTCGTTAGATGTAGCGTCTGCCAAAGAATCCATCATTTTTGTAATATGTTCTTTTAAGTTCTCTCCATCAAGTACTTTTCTTCTTTCATCATATATAATAGTTCTTTGTACATTCATAACATCATCATAAGAAAGTACATTTTTACGAATACTAAAGTTTTTGCCTTCTACTTTCTTTTGAGCATTTTCTACTGCATTAGAAATGATTTTTGACTCAATTGGCATATCTTCGTCAGCTCCTAAAGTATCATAAACTCTAGTAATCATATCTCCACCAAATATTTTCATTAGGTCATCATCCAAGCTGATATAAAATCTTGATTCTCCTGGATCACCTTGACGTCCACTACGTCCACGAAGCTGATTATCAATTCTTCTTGATTCATGGCGTTCTGTACCTATTATTTTTAATCCACCTGCTGATATTACTTTTTCTTTTTCGTCTTTAATTTCATTATCATATTTAGCTTTAAGTTCTTTAAATTTATTTCTAGAAGCTAAGACTTCTTGATCATCAGTCTCGTTAAATGCTGTTGCTTGTTCAATTTGATCTTCTGAATATCCAAATTTTCTCATTTCCTGTTTTGCTAAATATTCACTATTACCTCCAAGCATAATATCAGTACCACGACCAGCCATGTTTGTAGCAATTGTAACTGTTCCAAACTTACCAGCTTGTGCAATAATTTCAGCTTCTTTTTCATGGAATTTAGCATTTAATACTTGATGTTTGATTCCTTCTTTTTTTAGCATACTGCTTAATTTTTCAGATTTTTCAATAGAAACTGTACCAACTAGCACTGGTTGACCTTTTGCAAAGCTTTCTTTAATATCAGAAATAACTGCTCTGTATTTTGCATTTTCATTTTTGTAGATAATGTCATGATGGTCATCACGTACCATTGGTTTATTTGTAGGTATTTCAATAACATCTAATTTGTATATCTCTTGGAATTCTGCTTCTTCTGTCATTGCTGTACCAGTCATACCTGAAAGTTTATCATACATTCTAAAATAGTTTTGGAATGTAATTGTTGCTAAAGTTTTTGATTCGTCAGCTATTTTAACATGCTCTTTTGCTTCAATAGCTTGGTGAAGACCATTATTGTATCTTCTTCCATACATAATTCTTCCTGTAAATTCATCTACAATAAGAACTTCGCCGTCTTTTACAATGTAGTCAATATCTTTTTTCATAATTCCATGTGCACGAAGTGCTTGGTTAATATTATGCACTAATTCTGAGTTTTCAATATCATTAAAATTCTCTAAATTAAATTCTCTTTCAGCTTTTTGAATACCTTTTTGTGTTAATGAAGCTGATTTTGCTTTTAAGTCAACTATGTAATCATAGTTTTCATTATCTTCAGCTTGTTCTTCATCTTTTATGTCTTCTTCAACTATAACTTTTGGAGTTAATCTAGCTACAAAGCTATCAGCCTTTTTATATAAATCTGAAGACTGTGCTCCACGTCCTGATATAATTAAAGGTGTACGAGCTTCATCAATTAAAATACTATCAATCTCGTCGACAATTGCATAGTTTAATTCTCTTTGTACTAATTGGTCTTTGTATATAACCATGTTGTCTCTTAAGTAATCAAATCCAAATTCATTATTAGTTCCATATGTTACGTCAGCAGCATATGCAGCCTTCTTAGCACTTGGATCCATTCCACTAATAACTAATCCAACTGTTAATCCTAAAAATTTATATACTTTGCCCATCCATTCACTATCTCTTTTGGCTAAGTAATCGTTAACAGTAACAACATGAACTCCTTTTCCAGTTAAAGCATTTAAATATACTGGTAGTGTTGCAACAAGTGTCTTTCCTTCACCAGTCTTCATCTCTGCAATTCTTCCTTGGTGTAATATAATACCACCAATAAGTTGCACATCAAAATGGCGCATTCCTAAAACTCTTTTTGAAGCTTCTCTTACAACTGCAAATGCTTCTGGAAGAATATCGTCAAGTGTTTCTCCTTGTGTTAGTCTATCTTTAAATTCTGCTGTTTTATTTCTTAGTTCTTCATCTGATAATTTTTGAATTTCAGACTCTAAACTATTTATTTTCTCTACTATTGGTCTTACTCTTTTTACTTCCTTCTCACTGTATGTTTTAAATAATCCCATTGTCTTTCTTCCTTTCTTTTTTGTAAAATCTTACATCTATGATATAATATCACTTTTATAGAAAAATCGCAAGAAAAAAAGGAAAAGTTATTAATTCTATTAGAACTAACAACTTTCCTTTTAAGAGAATGCTTTTTTACAAAAGATTTTTTAATAATCTAATCAGCATTAACGTCAGCAATATGCTATTTCAAAGGCTACTAAGAGATAATATTACCGCCATAAAAAAGTAGAAATCTATTTCAACTTGATTTTTCAATATTTTTTAAAAGTCTGTTTAAACCATTTTTTGATTTTTGAAAAAATTGACTCTTTGTATTCTATCATAGAAACAGAATTTTCTACTGTTTCTACTTTTCTCTCTTTATTTTTAAATATATTGTCTACGTTATATTGTTTTTGCTTATTCTTTTCAATCTGTATTCTATCATAGTTTTGTTTTGCTAGTATTTTTTCTCTTTGTTCAGGTGTAGCCCAATAGTCTCTAAACAAAATAGCAATAATAGCTTTAGCTCTTTTAGAAACATTTTGCTCATCTAACGTGAGATTGGTATCATACTGAAAGTTATAATTTTTATTAGCATTTTTTTCAAATAAATCAATTTTTTCACTTGGTACTTTTTCATAATCTTCTTTCGAAATATTCTTCAATATTTCAAGAACTTCACTATATGCATTTGCATATTCTATATTTTCCATTTTTCTCCTTTGTTACAATTCTTGTGTATTTTTATCCTTATCTTCAATTGTTTTTTGCTCTCTTTCAAGGTCTTCCTGTGTTTTATCTATATAAGATGTTTCTTCCTGAATATCTATAGTCTCTCTTCCTAAATCTTGTACACTTTTTCCATTGTTGGCTTTTTCACTAAACAATTGCTGTGCAAATTGTTCATTTGTTCCAATTCCTTTATCTTTAATTCCACTAACTACTTGTTGTTTCACAAACTCGGTATCTTGTAATGCTTGTGTAATATCGTCTTGTCCTTCTAAAGCAGGATAAAACTCTGCTCCTCTTGAAATCTGCTCACTTAGTTTATCAATGTCTGTAATACCCTTCTCCTCTAAAAAAGCTTGAACCCTTTGATTATATGCTTTTTCTAAGTCTTCTTCTGAAATATAAGCTGACAAATCCATTGCTTCTAAAATAGGTTTTAAAAATAGCAAGTCGCTTTTTGCTTCTTTCCAACCAATTAACTCTATTGGCATATGTTGATATTTTTTATCTCTTGCAAAGAACTTTTTTTGATTGTCATGAACCCATCCATCATGTATAGTAGATAGTACTGATATTACCATGTCTCTTGTGTCTTCTGCAATCTGTTTTTCATCAGTATTTTCTCTTCCTAACCCCATTTGTTTTTTTACTGTTTCAAAGAAATCATTAGTAGACCCATTTCTGTAATCGCCTGTCATGATTATTTCTTTAAATGTTTCCATATCTTGTTCACTTATTGGTTGCTCATAACCATTTTTGTTTTTTAGATATTCTTGAGAATATTTTTGAAACCCTTTTATTGCAGCATCTATTGAGCCCTGTGCATATACTTGTGATTCTAGTTCTTCATTTGAACTTTCTTGAACTACTTTTGTTGCTTCTTCTTCTGATAAACCATTCCAACTCATTAACGCATCTTTTGCTATTTGTTTATATACAGTTAAAGCCATATTACAACCTCCAAAAAATATATTTATAGGAATTATTTCATAAAATCTATCTTTTTTCAATAAATATATCAAATGTTACAAAAACGTAATATAAACTTAATATTTCTGTAATATTTTTAATTTATTATAATATTTTCTTCAAATAATTAACATTGATTTTTAAGTGTTAAATTAAAATAATAATATAGTTATAGACATAATAAACATCGGCGTGTTCATATATCACAGAAAAGAGATAGTAATCCCATCTTACTATCTCTTTTATTTTCCATATAAATCGCAATATTTCTAACATAATTTTCCAATGAATTTAATATATTGTATCAAAGGTGTGATGTGTATGTTTATTTATAACTTAAAAATTGACGGAAATAAATTAGGTAAAATATTTTTAGGAATTCTACTAGGAATTATTATTATAATAACTGCTATTGTTGTTTACCGTATTTTAGGAAATAATTTTTTCAAAACGAATGATGATACAAATTCTGTGAAAGTTCAAGAACTCACAGTTAGCAATTATACCAATGTACTAAAAACTGTGCATGATAATATAGACGATTATGTTGGTATGAGAGTAAGCTTTTCCGGATACATACATAGAATGGTAGATTTTAAAGAAAATCAATTTGTTTTGGCTAGAGATATGGTTATATCTTCTGATTTACAAACAGTTATTGTAGGTTTTTTATGTGAATGTGACGATATAAAGCAATATGCTGATAAAACTTGGATTCAAATTGAAGGAGAAATTATAAAAGGCGATTATCACGGATATATGCCAATATTAAAAATTACAAAGATACAAAAAATTGACAAACCTTCTGACGAATACGTTTATCCACCTGATGCTGCATTTATTCCAACATCTGCAATATTTTAAGGTGACTTTTGGGACGGGGTCAAAAGTCACCTTTTCTCTTTTTCAAATTGGGACAAGGTGCTTTTTGACCCCGTCCCAAAAATCATCTTTCAAATATAGATTTAAATACTCCTTTATCAATAAATGTTGCGAATATATTTTTTAATATTATTAGTATTATTGGTCCTATAAACATACCAATAACTCCTATGAATTTAAATCCTGTATACATTGCAATTAAAGTAAATATTGGATGTATACCTATTTTTCCACTTACCATTCTAGGTTCTATAAATTGTCTTACTACAGACATTATAATCCATAAAACTATAATCCATATTGCTAATGTAAAATCTCCTGAACATGCTGATATTACAGCCCATGGTATCATAAATGTTCCTGAACCAAATATAGGTAATAGATCCACAAATCCTATAATCAAGGCCATTAACAATGGGTATTGAACATTCAAACCTGCAAAATGAAATATATATAGTCCTATTAAGCAAATAACAAATGATATAAATACTAAAGTAACTTCCGCTTTTAAATAGCCACCCAATGACTTCGTAAGTTCTTTTATATGAATTCCTATTTTTTTAACCCAAGTTTCTGGCATATGATGTTCTAATTGATCTATCATGTATACTTTATCTACACAAATGAAATATAATGCTAATAATGTAACAACTGTATATACTCCTATTGTTGGTATAGATGTCAAAAAGTTAATTGCGTTTGTCAATGCTGATTTAGCCCAGTTTGTTAAATTTCCTAAAAAATCAAGTGAAGACTGTTGAATGGTTGACATTATGTTGTCTGGTATTTTTAAACTTTCAAAATCAACTGAAGCTATTAGATTTTGTACTAATTGATAGCCTTTTTCAAAATATTCGTTTAAATTTGTAAGTAAGTTAGACGCTTCTGTTATCAATGTTATTGATACCCACACTAAAAGTCCCGCTATTATAATTATTGCAATTATGAATATTATAATAGAACTCGTTTTTCGTCTCAGTTTGGTTTTTCTCATTATAAATCTAATGCATGGTTCTAATAATAGTGAAATAATGAATGCTACTAAAAATGGCATATAAAAAATTACAAGTTTAAATCCTAGATAAAAGCCAAGAACAGATAGTGCCAATATTAGTAGGTTTTTTAGTACTTTTCCCCAATAATTCATATCTATAATCATATGTAATTGTTCCCTTTCTTTTTAATATGACCGAATTATATCATATATAATAACTTATTTAAATACTATTGTGCATTTTTCTTGTCGCATCCACAAATGCAACCTAAAGTATTTCCTAAATTTGTTTCGTTAATTTTACTGTTTGCAGCTAAATCTCCCAATGTCAACATGCCAATAAGTTTGTTGTCCTCTATTATAGGTATTCTTTTCACTTGATTTTTAGACATTAAATTTTCTGCTTCCTTTACATCTGCATTAGCATCACAGCAACATACTTCACAAGTCATAATTTCACTAATTGGTGTAGTATTTGGATCTTTATTACAAGCAATACATCTTAAAATAATATCACGATCAGTTACAAGTCCAACAACATTTTGTGAATTATTACATACTGGAATACAACCAACATGTTTGTTGCTCATTATTGTAGCACAGTCGTGAACTGTGTTAGATGGTGTAGCATATTCTACTTCATTACACATACAATCTTTAACTTTCATAACATACTCTCCATTCAAATTTATTTGATAATTTCAAATTATCAATATTATTTTTGACCAAAATAAAAAAGATATGCAATATTTTGCACATCTTTAAAATTTCAAAAATTGTCAAAATTTTGAAATTTATAAATATTCAGAATAATCTATATCCATTCTATTCATTCCCGGTCCATAAGGTGGTCTTCCTCCAGGAAATGGTGGCCTACCTGGTCCCACTGGTGGAAATGGCGGACGTGGAGGCATCGGTCTTGGCGGTGTAATTGCACCTCCTCCAAACAATCTTTGCAAAATTAGAATTCTAATTAAGTCTCTTAACAATGGATTATTTGGTTGTCTTGTTGCTCTAGTTTCAGTTTTTATTGGCGTTCTTTTAGGTGTAAGTTCTCTTTTCATTTCTTGTCTTGCACTTACATGACTGTTTTCTCTATTTTGAGCTTCTATTTTTATATTTACAACTGTTTCATTTCTTTCAACAAGTTTGTATACATCATCTGTCATTTTATCTACTACTGATTTTGAAATAGGTTCATTATTTGCTTCACATGCTTTGCACACCAATGGATATATTATATTATAGCTGTCTGGATATAAAGCTTTTATTTCGGCTTCTGTTAAATTATTCTGTACTTGATTTGATGAATATGTATTTTCATTTCTATAATCATATGTCTCATAAATATTAGGATCATTTATTGGGTATCCTAATACTTGTCGCATATAATCCTCATAATTTTGGTAATACATACAATACCTCCCATTTTAAATTTAATGTATTATATGTATCCTATATTGAATTTGTTACAATTATTTAATAATTCCATCTTTTTTCATTTTGTTTATTATTTTTGCATAAACTCTATCTCTTACCCATGGTTCTGATGTTGTTTCTAAAACCTCATTAATAGGAACCCATTTTACTCCACTATTTTCATCTTCTTTTATGTGTATAGCTTCGTTTTCATCAGCTTCTAATAAATATGTTACATTAAGATGAACATGTGAAGCTACATACTTTCCTCTTTTCTCATGACCGTTTACATTGATTATTTCTAATGAATAAATATCTTTAGAAATAGGAGTAACATTCTTTATTCCTGTTTCTTCTTTTGCTTCTTTCATAGCTACATATAGAAGGTCACTATCTCCATCACTATGTCCTCCTGTCCATGCCCACGAATTATATATTTTATGATATATCATCAAGATTTTTGTTCTTTCTTTGTTAAGAATAAATGATGAGCTTGTAAAATGTCCATATTCATTTTGTCTAGTTAATACATCATCAAAATCATCAATATATTTTAACATTACCCTTTTTTCAACTCTTTCTTGTTCATTGTATTGTTTAAATTTTTCTATATTGTCTTTTAAACTATCTACATTTATTTTTATTTTAATTCCTAAAACTCCATATTGTTTTTCTTTATCTGGTGAATAAATTTCATACATGCCATTAGCTTTTTCAGTTGCTTCACTTTCATCATTATATAGTTTTAGAAACAACTTCTTAAATGTATCTTCTCTATATAACTCAATAACATCAACTAATAATTTTTCCTGTAAATCTGGCAATTTTGAAAATTCTATTTTATCTCCAATTTTTATTTGCTGTCTTTTCTCATCATATAATCTAAATTCCACTGTTTTTGTTCCATTTTTTATTCTTTCAAAAGGATTTTCATTTAATTTCATTTTGTGTATCATAAATCTTTCTCCTCTACTTGTTATCTTTCTAATTCTTCTTGTTTTACTTTATCATCCTTTATTCTTCCTAATCTTTCGATAATTTTCTCTACATTTTCAGGAAGTAGTTCTTCTCCAATATCTGTTTCTTTTTCTTTTGACATTTTTACTAACTTTTCCGTAAGAGCACTATCATAAGAATCAAAAACCTCGTCATCTAGTATAACAAAGTTTTCTACATTGTTATTGTTTTCTAGCCATTTTATTATTTCCAATCCTCTTTTATTTTCTACAACAGGTGTTAAATCTGTAATACGAATTCCATAATCTGCCAACAATTTCTTTAATGCCAGTGCATTTTTTGTATATCTCCATGAAGAGGATAGTACAACTTTTGCCCCTGTTGCATCAACTGCTTTTTTCAACAATTTTACTTTATTGATATCTATCTCACTTTCTATTCCTTCTATATCTAAGTTCTGTATTCTATCAAAATATTCGTCTGAATTTAATACACCATCAACATCTAAAAATATAACTTTCATTATCGTTTTCCTTTACAAATTATTTACTAACTCTTTAAATAAATTACCTCTTTCTTCAAAGTTTTTAAATAAATCAAAACTTGCACTTGCTGGTGAGAATAGTACAATTTCGTCTGGTGTTGCTATTTCTTTTGCTTTGTTAACCACTTCATTTAATGAACTACAATGATATATTGGCATATCTTTTCCTTGTGTTTCTAGTTCATCTCTAACAACTTTTTCTATCTTTTCAGCAGTCGCTCCCATTAAAATTAGTTTGCTTACATTTTCAACTATTGGTCTTGCAATTGGTGTATAGTCTAGATGTTTATCATATCCTCCTGCAATCAGAACAATTTTTTCGTCAAAAGAGTTTAGTCCTGCTATAGTTCTTGTTGGTGATGTTCCAATAGAATCATTGTACCATTTAACACCATCTATTTCTCTTACAAACTCTAATCTATGTGCAACTCCTTTAAAGTTTTGAATAGCTTTAGCCTGTACTTCTGGCTCTACCAAGCTTTCTGTTGCAGCTATTGCAGCACAAACATTCTCGTAATTGTGAACTCCTCTTAAATGAATATCTTTTACATTTAAAATATGTCTTCTAACCTTATCTTTACATTCTTTAATTTTTTCATCATCATAGATTATTCCATCATCTAATTTGCTTTTTCTACTAAAATATATAACCTTTCCATTGGCTTCATTTTTAAATTCTTTTGTTATTTCGTTATCATAGTTAATAACTAAAATATCATTCTCATTTTGGCTTTTAAATATGTTTTTCTTAGCTTCTATGTATTCTTCATAAGATTTGTGAATATCTAAATGATTTGGCGAAATATTCGTAATAATCGCAATATGTGGGCTAATTTGCATATCCATCAATTGAAAACTACTTAGTTCTAATACTACTACGTCTTCTGGTGTCATTTTTCTAACTTTAGTAAATAGTGGAAATCCTATATTTCCACCTAAGTAACATTTCTTTCCGCTTTGTTTTATAATTTCATAGATTAAACTTGTAGTAGTAGTTTTCCCATCACTTCCTGTAATTCCAATTATAGTAGCTGGGCATGTTTGCATTAACATCTCTATTTCAGATGTTAAAACAGCTCCTTTTCTTACCTCATCTACAATTTCTGGTGTATCAGGTCTACAACTTGGAGAACGGAATATTATTGAAAATCCTTTTAGATTTTCTAAATTATTTTCTCCTAGGTATAGATCAAAATTATAATTATGTATTTTCTGAACTGCTTCTTTGTCTAGTTTTTCAACTGGTCTTTTATCAAAAAATGCAACACTTGCTCCTAAGTTGTAGAAATAATCTATTAAAGGAATATTGCTAACTCCTAAACCAATAATAGCAACTCTTTTTCCTCTTATATAGTTTTCAAATTCATCTAATTTTTTATTCACAAAGTCCATTATTTATATCTCCTTTTTTATAAAACTTAAAACTTTTTTAGCTGAAGCTTGAACATCTTCGCACTCACTAACATCAACTACAATAGTTTTGTCATATATCTTGTAATAACCAGCTTTTTCTTGTAATTCATCTCTTCTTTGAATATTTTGTTTTAGTTCTTCTAAATCAATTTTGTTGTTATATTGTATGCTTTTTCTTCTTATACGTTCATCTAGTGAAGCTGTAATCATAAAGTGATAATCTAAATCTGGATAAATTTCCATTAAAGCTCTTCCAGAAACTATAACATTATATTTTTCTTTAAATTGATCAATTATTTTTCTTCCAAACTCATATAATTTATCATTATTGGCAATTGTACCTATTTCTGAAACAGCTAATGATGATTGAGCTGATTGTAATTTTTCTTCATCAATTTTTTGTCCATCAATATAAATTGCAGTTTGCCTATTTTCAATTGCAATTGTAATTTTTAGTTTTTCCATAATTGACTTAATATCAACATGAGACATATTTTGTTTCAAATTGCTTAAATCTATTCCTGATTTAAGCAAACTATATACAATTGCTCTATATAAATTTCCACCTTCTAAAATTATACTATTAGGAATGTGATTTAGTAGTTCTCTGCATATCGCGCTTTTCCCTGCACCAACATATCCTTCAATTCCAATTACTATATTATTCATTATTAAAAATGCACCTCTCTTTTTCTTAAAAAATTATACTACAAAGCAATTAAATTATCAATAAAATTCCACTTCTTATTGCTATGCCTTTTTTATTTTTTGAAATTTTTTGAATAAATTTTAATTTTTTTCTAATAATACTATTAAGAAAAAGAAATGGAGGTGCTTAATTATGTCAGAAAAACAAAATAAAAATAATAAAAACAATAACAAGAATAGTAACAATAACCAAAACAAAAATAATAACGAAAGAAATAATAATTGTAAATAATTTTATCTTCCAAATAATAAGAGATGTAAAGATAAGTGGGTATTCATTTTATAAATTATTTATATATAATTAGTTTTAATTTTACTTTGTTCCCTTTCTTTTTGCTTTGTTTTTTACTTTTGTATTTTTTCTATGTTCATATGAATACCCATTTAGCTTTACATCTCTTACATAATAAAACATGCCAAAATTCTCCGTCCCTATTGGCATGTTTTTATATTATTCTAAATATTTCTTTAAAAATTTTCCAGTATAACTTTGCTCATTTCTTGTAATTTGTTCTGGTGTTCCTACTGCAATTATTTGTCCACCTTTTTCTCCACCTTCTGGTCCTAAGTCTATAATGTAATCAGCTGTTTTTATGAGGTCTAAATTGTGTTCAATTACAATTATACTATTTCCTGTGTCAACTAATCTTTGTAAAATATCAACCAATTTATGAACATCTGCTATATGAAGTCCTGTTGTAGGCTCATCTAAAATATATAATGTTTTCCCTGTTGCTTTTTTAGATAGTTCTGTTGCTAATTTAACACGTTGTGCTTCTCCACCTGATAAAGTAGTTGAAGGTTGCCCTAACTTAATATATCCAAGTCCAACATCATATAAGGTTTGAATTTTTGATTTGATTTTAGGTATGTTTTCGAAAAACTTCAAAGCTTCTTCTACAGTCATATCAAGAACATCACTAATAGTTTTGCCTTTATATTTAACTTCAAGTGTTTCTCTATTATATCTTTTTCCTTTACATACTTCACATGGTACATATATATCTGGTAAAAAGTGCATTTCTATTTTTAAAACACCATCTCCAGAACATGCCTCACATCTACCACCTGCAACATTAAAGCTAAACCTGCCTTTGTCATAGCCTCTCATTTTAGCCTCTTGTGTTGCAGCAAAAATGTCTCTAATAACATCAAATACTCCTGTATATGTTGCTGGGTTTGAACGTGGAGTTCTTCCTATTGGTGATTGATCGATATTTATAATTTTATCAACATTTTCTAGTCCTTTTATTTCTTTGCATTTTCCTGGTTTTTCATTTGAACCATATATTTCTTTTGCTACTGTTTTATATAATATTTCATTAACTAGTGTACTCTTGCCTGAACCTGAAACACCTGTAACGCAAATAAATTGTCCTAATGGAAATTTTACATTTATGTTTTTCAAGTTGTGTTCTGTTGCACCTTTGACTTCAATTGCCTTTCCATTAGATTTTCTTCTTTTTTTAGGTACTAAAATTTGTTTTTTGCCACTTAAATATTGTCCTGTAATAGATTCTGGAACTAATTTGATTTCTTCAGCAGTACCTTGTGCAATTACCTTTCCACCATGCACACCTGCGCCTGGTCCAATATCTATAATTTGGTCTGCTGCATACATAGTATCTTCATCATGCTCAACAACTAAAACAGTATTTCCTAAATCTCTTAATTTTCTAAGTGTTGCTAATAGCTTTTCATTATCTCTTTGGTGTAACCCAATACTTGGTTCGTCTAATATATATAACACTCCTGTTAGTCCTGAACCAATTTGAGTTGCTAAACGAATACGTTGTGCTTCACCACCTGATAAACTTCCTGCACTTCTAGATAATGTTAAATACTCTAACCCAACATCAAGTAAAAATTGTAAACGTTTATTTAATTCTTTTAGTATTTGATCTGCAATCATTTTATCTTTGTTGTTTAATTGTAATGAATTTAAGAAATCTTTTATTTTATCAATAGACATATCTGTTAATTCGTTTATGTTTTTATCTCCAACTTTTACAGATAAGCTCTCTTTTTTTAATCTTGCCCCATGACAAGTTTGACATGCACTTTCACTCATGTACATTTCATAAAAGTCTCTCATACCTTGAGATTTTGTTTCATTATACCTTCTATCTAATGTTGGTAAAACACCTTCAAATGGACTTGTAAATTTTCTTGTTCCAGCATAAGATGTATATTCAAAATCAATTGCTTCATCGCCTGTACCATATAAAATTTTTTCTAAAAACCATCTTGGCAATTTTTTAATAGGTACATCTTTTATTTCTACTCCGTAATGTTTGGCAATACTTTCAAAATACATTTTTGCCATTGTATCGCCTTTTTTCATTGTACTAGCTCCAAAAGCTTTAATTCCATCATATAGAGTTTTATTTTTGTCAGGAACAATTAAGTCTTCGTCCATTTTCATTAAGTAACCAATACCTGTACAAGTTGGACAAGCACCAAATGGATTATTAAAAGAAAACATTCTTGGTGTTAGTTCTTCTATGCTTATATTACAGTCTGGACAAGCATAGTTTTGACTATATAATATTTCCTTATCACCTGGAGTATCTATTACAACTAAATTATTTGCATATTTTAAAGCAGTTTCAACTGACTCAGTTAGTCTTGTTCTAATTTCTTCTTTTACAACTAATCTATCAACTACTAGCTCTATATTATGTTTTTTCTTTCTATCAATTTCTATGTCATCTGTTAATTCATAAACCTCTCCATCAACACGTACACGAACAAAGCCTTCTTTTTGAAAGTCTTGTAATAGTTTTGTATATTCACCCTTTTTTCCACGAACAACAGGCGCTAAAACTTGAATTCTAGTACCTTCTTCTAAACTCATAACACTATCTATAATTTGGTCAATAGTTTGTTTTTCAATTTTCTTACCACAGTTTGGACAATATGGTACACCTATACGTGCATATAATAAACGAATATAATCATATATTTCTGTAACTGTTCCAACTGTTGAACGTGGATTTCTAGATGTAGTTTTTTGGTCTATTGAAATCGCTGGTGATAAGCCTTCAATTGATTCAACATCTGGTTTTTCCATTAGTCCTAAGAATTGTCTAGCATAAGATGATAAACTTTCTACATATCTTCTTTGACCTTCTGCATACAAAGTATCAAATGCTAACGAAGATTTACCAGAACCAGAAAGCCCTGTAATTACTACTAATTTATCTCTTGGAATTTCTATATTTATATCTTTTAAATTATGTTCTTTTGCTCCCTTAATAATAATGCTATCTTGCATTTAAAATCTCATTCCCTTCTATATTTACAAATTAGATTGGAAAATTCTAATTATTTTTCAATCTAAAGCCCCTATATATGTTGTGCTAAGCACAAATAATTATTCATCAATAACATATCTAATTATAAAACATAAGTTCGAATATGTCAAGTGAAATCACATAAAATAAGGTGCCTTAATTTTTAAGGCACCTTATTTGCTAGGATTCATAAACTAGAATAGGAATAGATGTAGAAATATTTTCGTAGAGAATTTTTGCGGCTTCATGTGGCATATTCACACAACCATGTGAGCCATCTGTTTTATAAATTTCTCCACCGAAAATTCCATTTCGCCAAGAGGCATCGTGAAAACCTATACCTCCATTAAACGGCATCCAATAGTCCACAGGAGAAGCATATTTGCTTCCATCACTGTTGCTACCTCTTAGAACAGCATTCCGTTCTTTGTAGTAAAGATAGTAGACACCAGTTGGAGTACTGCAACCATCTGCAACATTTCCAGTTACACATGGAGTATCAAGAATACATTCACCATCAACATACATTAAGACTCTTTGTTCAGTTATATCCAACTCAATTCTGGTATTTAGATTTGGAACCTGAACTCCTTTGATAATATCATTCAATGCCTCTAACCGAGGCTCAAGCATTTTGGTTACTATCTCCGGCTCTACAATTGTTGGTTTTGATAATTTAATGCCATATTCTCCTTGTTCAAGTTTTTCCATGAAAAGTTTATAGTTTTCTTCAAAGTCAATTACTTTTCCATATTGTTCTTGAGCAATTTGAAATTTTTGAGTTTCATCATTCCATTCAATGAATGCATTCTGAGATCCACTACTTCCCTGCATCTCTTGCAAATTCCTAAGATATCGTTCTATTGCTTTTTCATCAAAAGATACTATTCCAGAATAATTATTAATTTTGGTCATATCTCCTAATTTTTGATTTTTAAGGATTTCATGCAATAAATTTTCGTTTACATTTACTCCAAGTTTGTCTAATGTCACTTCATATGTGTGGTTACTATCAAACCATATTACTGAAGTTCTTTTTCCAAGTGTCTCCTCAATGTTGTTTTTTGCCTTTTCTACCGTTAGGCACGAACAGTTTACACCTTGAATATATGTCCCAATTGTAAAATGCGAATGATAGAACATACTTGCAAAAACAATGAAAGCAACTACTATCCCAAGTAATACTAGTCCAAAATGTTTTTGCTTTTTATTCCGTTTTTTTTGCATACTCTTCCCCTCCATAATAGAATCCTCCTTGTGTGTTACTTAAATTTTTTTGTAACATCAAAAAATTTGGAATATTCTAATTATACCACTTTCATGTTGATATGTCAAAATTTCCCAAAATCTTTTTTACTTTATTATTCAATTTGTTACAAATATATTACACAAATATTACAAAAAGGCAATGTGTATTACATAATTATTACATTAGGTTTACAAAAAATCTTATCCACAGCATTGTGAATAATGTGGATAACTTTGTGAATAACTATAAATAGGCACATATTTCTGTGGATAACTTTTATGTTTTATTGTTTACTATTTTATGGTAACAAGTTATTTATTATATATTGTCAAATAGTTTTTAAAACTTTTACATTAAATTCCATTTGTATATTTTCTCATTATTTAACATCAAAAAACTGCAGTTTCTAGATTAAAGAAAATGCAGTTTTTATCACTATTTTACGTACATAATAGTATTATCAAAAGAATTTCACATATTAGAATTACAGGAAATCCTATTACAAATTTTGCTTTCTGAGTTTTATGTCTAAAAGTATACATTCCGACAATACCACCTATACCTCCTCCTAGTAAAACTAGTACCAGCAAAGTATTTTCAGGTATCCTCCACTTGCCTCTTTTAGCTTTCCATTTATCAAGCCACATTGCAAAAAATGTAATCAAATTTATAGCAAGCAAATAAATAACTATATACTTAACATCAATTAACTCCTCTAATTTCATTTTTTCTCCTCCTAGTAATTCAACTTAGTTATTGGGCTTTGATATGCTCACAAAGTAAATATTATTATTTTAAAAGCGTGCGAATGCGAGCGGATGCGATGCCGAGCCTGACAAGTTAGAGATTCTTAAAATATTTTATAACGATAAAAAAGCGTTTAAAATATTTTTAGAATCTCTTATGCCAGTCAGATAGCTGGCAAAAATAATAATATTTACTTTGAGTAATTAGCCGAAAAGACTAAGTTGATTGCTCTGACTCATCCCCTTCAAGCATCCAACTTTTTGTAACATTTCAATAACAGATGTACCAATTTTTGAACGAATCTTCATATCATCTATAGACATAAATTTTCCATCTTTCTTCGCAGTATCTATTCCTTCTGCAGCTACAGTTCCTAATCCAGGAATGCTGTTTAATGGAGGTCTTATCTCTGTATCTGATTCCATTATAAATTTTGTTGCATGACTCTTATACAAATCAATTGGCAAGAATGTAATTCCTCTTTCATACATTTCTAATACTAACTCTAAAATTGCATACATATTCTTATCTTTAGTTGAAGCACTATTTCCTTGTAAGTCAATTTCTTTCATTTTATTTTTTACTTTTTCTACACCATAACACATAATATCACTATCAAATTCGTCTGCACGAATTGTATAAAATGCAGTGTAATATGCTGCTGGTTTATGTACTTTAAACCATGCAATACGGAAGGCATTTGTAACATAAGCTGCAGCATGTGCTTTAGGGAACATGTACTTAATTTTTTGGCAAGAACCAATATACCATTCAGGTATGTTGTATTCTCTCATCATTGCTTCATGTTCTTTCCATTTTTCTGGGTCTTTTGAAGCTTTTCCTTTACGTACAAACTCCATTATTTTGAATGCTGGCTTTGGTGGCAATCCTTTTTTTATTAAATAAAGCATAATATCATCTCTACAACCTATTGCCTCACTTAATGTAACAATTCCTTGATTAACAAGTTCTTGTCCATTGTTTAACCATACATCAGTACCATGTGAAAGTCCTGATATACTTATCAATTCATTAAATGTTGTTGGTTTTGTATCAACTAGCATTCCTCTTACGAACTTTGTTCCAAACTCTGGTATTCCAAATGTTCCCACTTCTGAATGTATTTGTTCAGGAGTCACTCCTAATACTTTTGTTGAACTAAATATCGACATAGTTTCTTTATCGTCCAAAGGTACTTTAGTTGGGTCAATTCCAGTTAAATCAAATAACATACGAATCATTGTAGGATCATCATGACCTAGTATATCTAGTTTTAATAAGTTTTGGTCAATTGAGTGATAATCAAAGTGTGTTGTTATAATGTCTGAATTAGGATCATCTGCCGGATGTTGTACTGGCGTGAATTCATATATTTCTCTGCCTTTTGGTACAACTATAATTCCACCTGGATGTTGGCCAGTTGTTCTCTTGATTCCTGTACATCCTTGTGAAAGTCTTACTACTTCTGCATTACTAATAGGTATGCCTTTTTCTTCATAATATTTTTTTACATATCCATAAGCAGTTTTGTCAGCTACTGTACCAACTGTACCAGCTTTAAATGTTGTTCCTTTTCCAAATATTACTTCTGTATATCTATGGGCTTTTGCTTGATATTCTCCTGAGAAGTTTAAGTCAATATCAGGCTCTTTATCTCCATCAAATCCTAAGAAAGTTTCAAATGGAATATCCATTCCATCCTTTGCTAATTTTTCTCCACAGTTTGGACAAGTCTTATCAGGTAAGTCAAATCCATTTTTTACTCCATAATCTGTAAAATCTGAATATTTACACTTAGGGCATCTATAATGTGGTGGAAGTGAATTTACTTCTGTAATACCTGTCATGTTTGCTACAAATGATGAACCAACAGAACCTCTTGAACCTACTATATATCCATCTTCATTAGATTTCCATACTAATTTTTGTGCAATAATGTACATAACTGAGAATCCATTTGTAATAATAGAATGTAATTCTTTATCTAATCTTGCTTGTACTATTTCTGGTAATGGATCTCCATATAGTTCATGGGCTTTACTATATGCAATATTTTTTATTGTTTCTTCACATCCATCAATGTGTGGTGGACACTTTTCAGGTGAAATTGGGCTTATTTTCTCACACATATCAGATATTTTATTTGTATTAGTTACAACAACTTCATATGCTTTTTCTTCTCCTAAATAGTCGAATTCTTTTAGCATTTCTTCAGTTGTTCTTAAATATAATGGTGCTTGATCATCTGCGTCATCATATCCTTGTCCAGCCATTAATATTCTACGGTAAATTTCGTCTTGTGGATCCATAAAATGAACATCACATGTTGCTACAACTGGCTTTTGTAATTTTTCGCCAAGAGCAACTATTTTACGGTTAATATCTTTTAAATCTTCAACACTTTTTACTGTTTCATTTCTAACCATAAACATATTATTTCCAAGAGGTTGAATTTCTAGGTAATCATAATCTGCTGCTATTTCTTCTATTTCTTCATCTGTTTTACCAGCAATTATGGCTCTATATATTTCTCCTTGCTCACAAGCACTTCCAAGTATTAAACCTTCAGAGTACTTTTTATATAATGATTTTAATATACGAGGTTTTTTATAAAAATAATGTAGATGTGAAATAGATATCAATTTATATAAGTTTCTAAGTCCAACATAGTCTTTTGCCAATATAATAGCATGGTATGTTGGAAGTGATTTATAGTCTGCTTTTCCACTTAATTTTTCGTCTATGTCGTCTAATGTTTTAACACCTTTTTCTCTAAGCATATCAAACATTACATTTAATACTTTTACTGTTGTATCAACATCATCTAATGCTCTATGTGCTACATCTACCTTTATTCCTAAGTTTTCTGCAATAATTCCTAATTTATATTTTTTATACTGTGGAAATAAATCTTTTGCAAGTCTTAATGTATCTAAATATGTATTTCCTAGCTTTAATCCTAATAATGTGCAATTATATTTCAAAAATCCTATATCAAAATCTGCATTATGTGCTACAAGAACACTATCTCCAACAAATTCTATAACTTTTGGTAATATTTCTTCAATTTTAGGAGCATCTTTTACCATATCGTCAGTAATATTAGTAACTTCTACTACTCTTTGTGGTATTGGTTTTTCTGGATTTACAAATGTACTAAATTCGTCAATAACTTCTCCATTTTTAACTTTCATTATACCAATTTCTGTGATTTTTTCTGTTCTAAATGAGAAACCTGTTGTCTCTAAATCTAAAACGCAATATGTAGTATCATCTAAAGGTTGATTTTTCGAAAATGAAACACATGGTGTTTTGTCTGGTGCCAAATATGCTTCAACTCCATATATAACTTTTAAATCTGGATGGTCTTTTTCTAGGTATTTATGAGCTTCTGGAAATGCTTGTACAACTCCATGGTCTGTTATAGCAATTGACTTCATTCCCCATTTTACAGCTCGTTTTAATAGATCTTTTGCAGCTGTCATACCATCCATCTGGCTCATTTGAGTATGCATATGAAGCTCAACTCTTTTAACTTTTGCTTCATCTTTTCTAACTTCTCTTTTAATTCCAGTTGATTCAATAATTACATTTGCAATTACTCCTAATTCTTTTGCAAATGGGTCAAATTGTGCAGTTCCATTTACTTTAACTCCACTAGCTGATTTTAATCTTTTTATTACTGCATCGTGTTTGTCTGCTTCAACAAAAGCTTTACATGTAATTGTACTTGAACCATCATATAAATCAAATGTCACTAAGAATTTACCTGATTTCAATTCTCTCGAATCTGTATTTAAAATTTCTCCATCTAATAATACTTTTCCACTATCAACTGATAAATCTATTACTTTGGATAATTCCTCTTTTATTTTCAGACTTCTACCATAAATTAAAGGTGAGTTATCTTCTTGTTCCGGTTCAAAAGGAATATCTGCCTCTGTAGGCATTGGTACATCTGGCATTGGTGCAGATTCAGCTTGCATTTTCTTTTCTTTTTCTTGTCTTTTTTCTTCCACTTGTTCCATTGCTTCTTTTTGAGCTAACATAATTGCTTGTTTTTCTAATTCTCTTGCTTGTGCTTGATATTGTTCTATCATTTCTTGTGTAATTTCTTCTTGATAAGAAACTACATAATTTTTATGATATAAATCCGCTAATTTAGAAGATAATATTTTTTCAAAGCCTCTTGCCTCTAATACCATTTTGCCTTTCATTGCTAATTTTACACTTAGTCTATTATCTTCAATGCTAATTGCGCTATTTTTCAATAATGCTTTTGTTAGTGGATGTTTGTATGCCATATATTCTACAATGTCAGCCCATTCAGCTTGAATTTTATTATTTACATTTTCATCTGTTCCATCAGATTCTATTTTTATATCAATATCTTTAAAATTAAATCTTTTAGCTAAGTATTTTTCAAAATCAGCTAAATCTTTCATTAAAATAGAAGAGGTTGCTTTAAGCTTTATTTCTAGAACATTAGTCTTTTTGTATATATTTACACATACAACTTTAGCCTCGCTCAAAGCGAAGCTATTTGAATTGTAATCTCTAAATACTTGTTTTACTGTTTTTAGTTCTTCCATTTTTTCCTCTCATATTTTTTTACTTTTATAGTAGTAATAATTTCAAAATATTCTCAATACATCATTATAAGTAACTAAAATAGAAAGTCCAATTAGAAGTGCAAATCCTGCCATCTGGATAGAAATTTCTAGCTTTTCACTCATTGGTTTTCTTCTAATTGCTTCTATGAGTAGAATAACAATTTTTCCTCCATCTAGTGGCGGAAATGGTAGTAAATTTGTAAAGCCTAAAGATATAGATACTACCGCTAATATATAAACAAATTCTGCAAAGCCTGTAGTTTTTGCAACTATTTCGCCTATTCCAACTGGTCCAACCATTTGATCAATTGATACGTTTCCTGTGAATAACATTTTTAGACTATCAACAATTGAAAATGCAAATCTTCCTGTTGCTGAAAAAGCATATGATACATCATTTCTCAGACAAGCTATTAAAATAAAGTATACCATTAAAGCAAAAACAATGTTTACAAGTCCACCTGCTGCTACTATTGCTATTCTTTTAGGAATACTTGCTTTACTAAAAGAGCCTTCATTTTCAGAACGCTCTTCTTCACCTTCCATATTAACAAATCCTCCTAAAGGAATAAGTCTTAGAGCATATTTAGTTTCTTTGCCTTGTTTTCTCCATATTGTTGGTCCAAATCCAATAGCAAATTCATTTACTTTAACTTTGCATAATTTTGCTACTAAAAAGTGTCCACCTTCATGAATAAAAACAAGAAAACCTAGTATAAATATAATTTTCAATATTGTAATAATTACTGAAATCAATAGAATTCTCTCCTATAATAAAAACATAAATAAAAAGTATGCAAATGGTGCTGTAAATATAACACTATCTATTCTATCTAACATTCCACCATGGCCGGGAATTAAGTTGCTAAAGTCTTTAATTCCTGTATACCTTTTCACGCTTGAAGCTGCTAAGTCTCCAATTTGACTTAATATGCTTAACACTATTGTTATAAGTGCAACATATACATAGTTAAATTCTACATGGAACGCATATTTACATAGTACACTATAAAGTATAGTAATTACCACTGCACCTACTGTTCCTCCAATACATCCCTCTATTGTTTTTTTAGGGCTAATTTCTGTAAAATGATGTTTACCCAATGTTTTTCCAACAACATAAGCAAATATATCAGTACCCCATGCTGTAAGAAATACAAACCAAATTAGTAATTTTCCATGTTCTAAATTCTCATGAATTACAGAAATATACATCAAAAATATTACTATGTAGAATATTCCAAAAAAGGTAACTGCTATATCTATTATATTAACTTTTAAATTTTTTATAATAACATATAAAAATAAAATACATAAAGTTATTGGCAATAATAGCCCAATAGTTTTTACAGTCCAGTCTTTTGGTAATACATGAATTATAGAAATCATTCCTGCTAAAACATAACCTATCCATGTAATTGGATTTGCTTTTTCTCCTGTTCTAAATGCTTTATAAAATTCATGTAAACACATAATTGCTAGTATTGCTACTGCTACGTCAACTACATATTTATTTCCTAAAATCAATATAGCTGCTGCAACTGGAAACAAAACTAATCCTGACACTACTCTTTTTACATTCATATAAAAAATAACCTTTCTATTGTTTACTTTCCACCAAATTTACGATTTCTTTTTTCAAAAACTGATATTGCTTCGTCTAAATCTTGTTCTGAAAAATCTGGCCAATATTTTTGTACAAAATAGAATTCTGTATAAGCAAGTTGCCACAAAAGGAAATTGCTAAGTCTTTGTTCTCCACTTGTACGAATTAACAAGTCTGGCTCTAACTGTCCTGCTGTATAAAGTGAATTTGAAATAGTTTGTTCATCAATGTCTTTAACATTTATTTTATCTTCTTTTACTTCTTCTGCTATTTTTCTAACAGCTCTTACTATTTCATCTCTTCCGCCATAATTAAATGCAATATTTAATACTAAACCTGTATTATTTTTTGTTTTTTCTATTATTTTATTTATACTTTTTTGAAGTCCTGTATCTAAGTCTGCAATATTTCCTAGCATATTAACTTTAATATTTTCAAAATCATCACTACTTAAGAACTCTTCTAAATATTTTTGAAGTAAAAGCATTAAAGCTCCAACTTCTTCTTTGGTTCTTTTCCAATTTTCTGTTGAAAAAGCATATACTGTTAAATATTTTATTCCAAGCTTATTGGCATATTTAGCAATTTTTCTTAATGTTTCTGCTCCTTCTTTATGTCCTAATCTATAGTCTAAGCCTTTTTCTTTAGCCCATCTACGATTTCCATCCATTATAATTGCAATATGTTTTGGTAATAACTTCTCTTCCATATTTCTCCACCTTTTCTTAATTTTGAAAAGAATTAGTATATTGCGAGGCACAGTATATTAAAAAGGCAAGGGCGCATACTTTTGTATGTTGCTGAGGCTGTTAAGGCTTTGCCTATTACAGCGTCAGTATGCAGTAGCTAACCGCGTTTTTAATATACTGTAACGAAGCAAGATGCTGATTATCTTCAAAATTCTATATGCTCATAACTTCTCTTTCTTTATTAGCCAACATACTATCAATTTCTTCAACCTTTTTATCGGTTAGCTTTTGAATTTCATTTTCTTCATTCTTTAAATCATCTTCTGTTATTTCAGATTTTTTTTGCATTTCTTTAGCCTCATCCATTGCATCTCTTCTAATTGAACGAATTGCAACTTTAGCTTCTTCAGCTAATTTTCTTATATCTTTTACTATTTCTTTTCTTCTCTCTTCATTTAATTCAGGAAAGTTTAATCTTATTACTTTTCCATCATTATTTGGATTGATTCCTATATCAGATTTTAAAATTTCTTTTTCAATTTCTTTTAAAAGATTCATATCCCATGGTTGAATTAAAATCATTCTAGCTTCTGGTACAGAAATACCAGCTACTTGGTTTATTGGTGTTGGAACACCATAATAGTCTACTGTAATTTTGTTTAATATTGCAGGATTTGCTCTACCTGCTCTTATTTCTGATAAATTTTCTTCGAAAACACTAATTGTTTTATTCATTTTTTCTTCATATACATTGTTTAACATAATTTAATCTCCTTATAATTTAATTTTTATTTCCAACAAAGGTACCTACTTTTTCACCTTTTATTGCTTTTATCATATTTTCTGGTTCATCAATTGCAAATACTATAAGTGGTATATTATTGTCTTTGCATAAAGATATTGCTGTTGAGTCCATTACTTTTAAATCTTTATTTAAAACATCCATATATGTAATTTCATCAAATTTAACTGCATTTGGATTTATTTTTGGATCATCTGAATATACTCCATCAATAGTTTTTCCTACTAATATTGCATCTGCTCCAATTTCTGCTGCTCTTAAAGCTGCTGCTGTATCAGTTGTAAAAAATGGACTTCCAGTTCCACCACTAAAAATAACTACTCTTTTATTTGCTAAATGTTTATCAGCTTTTCTTTTTATATATTGCTCAGCAATAGTTCTCATTTCAACTGCTGTTTGAAGTCTAGCTGGAACTCCTTTAGCTTCTAGTGTATCTTGTAAAGCTAAACCATTCATACAAGTAGCTAACATTCCCATATAGTCTGAGGTAGTTCTTTCCATATCATGGCCATTTTTTCCTCTCCAGAAGTTTCCTCCTCCTACAACAATTGCTACTTCTGCACCTAAGTCAACAAGTTCTTTTACTCGGTCACAGATTTTTCCTATTGTATCTGCATTTACTCCATGTTTTGTTTCACCTGCAAGTGCTTCACCACTAAGCTTTAATAGCACTCTTTTATACTTTAACTCAGCCAATTATAAACACTCTCCTTAATATTAAATTTATATGCTCTATTCTATCATAGATTATTTACTTTTACACCTTTTTTTCAAAAATTTTTTATAAATTTTGAATTTTTTATTTAATAAATGATAATACTAATTTAAAAGGTGATAAAATGAACCAGATTTTAGATAAAAACTATAAATTTAAAGGAAGAATATCAGTTGAATTTAGTAATGACATAGCAGAAATTCCATATATTGAAACTAAAAAAAATTTAAAATCGAAGAAAAATAACTACAAAATGCAATTTCTTGTTTCTTCATTTATCGCATTGCTAGGTTGTTTTGTTTTTTTAGTAAATATTATAAAATCACACTCTCAAGAAAAAATATCAAAAAAGTTGTTAAACAATTATAATTTAACAACTTTATATCAAACTGAAAACTCATCATTGCAAAGTTCTACCGATGTTCCATTTGTTATTGGCATTATAAAAATAAATAAAATAGATTTGAATTATCCAATTTTATCTCAAACAAATGATGATTTACTAAAATTGTCTGTTTGTAGATTTGCTGGTCCAATGCCAAATGAAGTTGGAAATTTGTGTATTGTTGGTCACAATTATATTGATACTCGTTTTTTTAGTAGATTAAATGAACTTTATAATCGGAGACGAAGTTGAAGTATATGATTTAAACGGAAATTGTGTTGTATATGAAGTTTACAATAAATATGAAGTTAATTTTAATGATTTAACTTGTACGAGTCAAAAAGTTTATAACAAGAAAATTATAACTTTGATAACTTGTGATAACATAAATGATTTAAAAAGATTGGTTATACATGCCAAACAAAAAAAGTAAGAAGACTTAATACTTCTTACTTTTTTAAATTAAATATTTCTATAATTTCTAATTTTTGTATAAGCATATATTGCAGATACTAAGCAGATAGCTATAAATATAAATAAAGTTGTATCTTCTGCTACACCTGTTTGAGGTAAATTGTTTTCAGCTACATTTGTATTTTCTGTATTAGGTTCATTATTTACAACTGGTGTCTCATTATTAGCTGGTGTTTCATTATTTGTATTTTGTGTATCATTATTTGACACATCGTTATTTTGATCTTCTTCATCTATAATATTTAAAGGATTTGACCCTGTAGCTTTAACGATTGGCATAATTGATAAAACTAATATAATCATTGTAACAAATACTAACATAATTTTTCTACTTTTCATAATATTATCTCCTTTTTTTCAATACATTTTTATATTATTTTCTCCCAATAAAAAAATAATATTCATTTTTCATACTATATTTATTTTATACTTATATTTGTTAATAGTCAAGTATTTTTGTTGTTTTTTTCGATTTTTTTGTATTTTTTGTTGTTTTTATACATTAAACCTAAATAATACGACATCTCCGTCCTGCATAACATAGTCTTTTCCTTCAGAACGCATTAGTCCCTTTTCCTTAACAGCATTTATAGAACCCTCTTTTACTAAGTCATCATAAGACACTATTTCGGCTCTAATAAATCCTCTTTCGATATCACTATGAATTTTTCCAGCTGCTTGTGGAGCTTTTGTTCCTTTTTTTATAGTCCAAGCTCTTACTTCTGGCTCTCCTGCTGTTAAAAATGACATTAAACCTAACAAATCATAACTTGCCTTAATTACTTTATCAAGTCCAGACTCTTCAAGTCCTAATGCTTCAAGCATTTCCTTTTCCTCTTCTTCATCTAAACTTGCTAATTCTTCTTCAATTTTCACGCAAAGAGAAATAACTTCTGCTCCTTGCTTTTCTGCATACTCTTTTACTAAGTTTACATTTTCATCATTTTCAATATCGCTTAGTTGTTCTTCTGAAACATTTGCCACATATAATATTGGTTTCATTGTTAGTAAAAATGCATCTTTAATTATTGCTTTTTCTTCATCTGTAAAAGATAAAGTTTGTGCCAATTTTCCTGCTTCTAATGCTTGTTTTATTTTTTCAAAAACATCTAACTCTTCTTGATATTTTTTATCTGCCTTTATTTTCTTTTTAGCATTATCAATTCTTTTGTCAACTGTTTCTATATCTGCAAATATAAGTTCTAAGTTTATTGTTTCAATATCACGAATTGGATTTATACTTCCATCAACATGAACTATATTTGAGTCTTCAAAGCATCTAACAACTTCAACAATACTGTCAACCTCACGTATGTGTGATAAAAATTTGTTTCCTAGGCCTTCGCCATGACTTGCACCTTTTACTAATCCTGCAATATCAACAAATTCTATAACTGCTGGTGTTACTTTTTGTGGATTATAAATTTCTGCTAGTTTAGTTAATCGTTCATCTGGTACTGCTACCACTCCAACATTTGGTTCAATTGTGCAAAATGGATAATTTGCACATTCTGCTCCTGCTTTTGTTATTGCATTAAATAGTGTGCTTTTTCCTACGTTTGGTAGACCAACTATCCCCATTTTCATATATATAGCCTCCCTTATCTGTAAAAAAATGAATAACTTTTCATTATTCACTTTTTACTGTTAAATATTAAGATTTTTGGAGCTTCCAGACGGAATTGAACCGTCGACCCCAGCCTTACCATGGCTGTGCTCTACCTACTGAGCTATAGAAGCATATTTACAAGAATTCCTAATATAGAAATTCTTGATATTTTAAAATTGTTCATTTGGTATTTCTTTAATAGCTTTTTTGCGGATTCTTTGAATCGCATTGTCTATTGACTTAACAGGTGTGTTTAATTTTTCTGCAATTTGAACATAACTTGCACCTTGCATATAAAAGTTTAATACTTGTTTTTCAAAATCGCTTAAAGTTTTATCAATTGTATTTTCTATTATTTTATAATATTCTTTTTGTGTTATAGTATCTAGCGGATCTTCTACCAAATTAGCATTAAACACTTCTAATAAATCTGCATCATTTTGATTATCTTCACTAGTATCATATGCATTCATATTAAGAGACAAATATGAATTTAATGGCATATGTTTTTGCCTATTTGAGCTTTTTATAGCTGTAATTAATTGTCGTTCTATACACATATTTGCAAAGTTCTTGAAAGAGCTTTGTTTGTCTGGCTGATAGCTTTTAATAGCTTTAAATAAGCCTATTAGCCCTTCTTGCACAATATCTTCTCTTTCTGCACCAATTATATAATATTTGCCAACCTTCATATTAACCAGCCCTTTATAGCGGTCAATAAGGTGTTCAAGTGCATATTTATTGCCATCTCTAATGATTTCTATTAACTCTTCATCATTTTTATGTGCATAATCTACTGAATAATATACATTTGCATTGCTCATAGTTTTTAAGCTACCTCCTATGTTGTAGTTGCCTCTATGCCTGTATTATATATACTTAACATTTTTCTGTCAATAGAATTTGTATAAAAAATTTGATTTTTTATTGAGATGTTGCATAAAAAAGACCTCCACAGAAGTGAAGGTCTTTTTATGTCTTTTAGTTAAAAGACAGGTTCCTGGAGGGGCCAGATTTTCTGACCTCTAAAGAAAATTTCGTTTACGCGGTCAAAAGATTTTTTGTTTGCAATCTTATCCCCGATGTTGGGGTTAAAGGTTGCAGCAGAGAACGTATCAAAGTCTACATAGATCCGATAAGTTCCATCTTCCTTTAGTTCCTGGCTTCCTTCACCTTTGAAGAAATAGCCATTTTCCTTGGCAATCTTCTCGAGGTCTTTCATTTGAGCATTGTTTAACCGTTGAATAATAGACATTTTTGTTTCCTCCAAAATAAAATTTTGATACTTTTATTATACCACCATTTCCTATAAAAGTCAAAATTTTGTTTTTATTTAACATCTAAAGTCCTGTTTTGTACTCGATTTCTTCCATATGTGGAAACATTTCTTTTACTCGTTTAAAAGTAATCATAGAATGCCTTGGCTGAGGATTTTTATCATGCACTGTTAATAATTGTTGCGTATAGCAATTTTCTGAAGTTTTAAATAGCAAATATCTATTACGTACATAAGTAAAATATATTTGATATCCGTCTTCTAGATTTTTATAAAATTCTTCAAAAGTATATTTTCCATCCATATAATTTATTTCCTTTTCATTAAACTGTCATAGCAATAAATTCTTCTTCAGAAATTATTGTAATACCTAATTCTTGTGCTTTTTTTAATTTGCTTCCTGCATCTTCTCCTGCTAGTACATAATCTGTTTTTTTAGAAACAGAAGATGAAGTTTTTCCACCTAACTTTTCAATTATTTCACTTGCTTCGTCTCTTGAATAATGCTCTAAGGTTCCTGTTAACACAAAAGTTTTTCCTGCTAGTTTACCTGTTGAACTTTTTTTCGTTTCTGCTTTCATATTAACTCCAGCTTGTTTTAATTTATTTATTAAATCAATAGTTTGTTCTTGTCTAAAAAATTCATAAATAGCGTGTGCTGTTATTTCTCCAACATCGTCTATCATTCTTAATTCTTCATAAGAAGCTTCCATCAATTTATCCATATTTCTAAAATATTTTGCAAGTGTTTTAGCTGATTTTACACCAACATGTCTTATTCCAAGTGAATTTATAACTCTATATAAATCTCTTGTTTTGCTCTCTTCAATTGCATTCATTAAATTCTGTGCAAACTTTTTACCATTTTTCTTTAATGATTCAAAATCTTCTATTGTTAATTTATATATATCTGCAATGTTTGATATTAGCTTTCTTTCTATTAGTTCTCCAATAATAGCTTCACCAAGTCCATCTATGTTCATTGCATCTTTAGAAGCAAAGTGAATAATACTTCTGTATAATTTGGCTGGGCATTCAACTCCTATACATCTAACTACTGCTTCGCCTTCTTCTCTTACGGCCTCTGCTCCACAGACTGGACAAGTACTTGGCATTTCAAATTTCTTTTCTGTACCATCACGTTTTCTTTTATTTACTCCAACTACTTCTGGAATAACATCTCCGGCTTTTTGAATAATAACTCTATCGCCTATTCTAATATCATTTTGCTTAATATAGTCTTCATTGTGAAGAGTAGTTTTTGAGATTTTAGAACCTGCTACATATACTGGCTCCAAAATGGCCATAGGTGTAATTGCTCCTGTTCTTCCAACTTGACAAATAATGTCTTTTAATAAAGTTTCTTTTTTCTCTGGTGGATACTTGTAAGCAACTGCCCATCTTGGTGTCTTATATGTTGTTCCAACTTTCTCTCTTAGTTCTAAATCATTTACCTTCACAACTGCACCATCTATACCAAAATCCAAATCATTGCGCATATTTCCAATGTCTTCAATAGCTTTTCTAACTTCTTGCATATTATTGCACAATATTTTTACTGGATTAACATTAAAGCCTAATTTTTCTAGATATAGCAAACTTTCATAATGTGTTTCAAATTTAACATTGTCACATTTTTGCACATTAAATACATAAATATCTAATGGTCTTGAAGCTGTGATTTTGCTATCTAATTGTCTTAATGAACCTGCAGCTGCATTTCTTGCATTTGCAAATTGCTCTTGTTCCTCTAATAACCTATCTTCATTTAATTTATCAAAATCTGTTTTGCCTATAAAAACTTCACCACGAACAGTTATAGAAATAGGTTCTTTTAGTTCTTTTGGCACATGCTTTATAGTTGCAATATTTTGCGTTACATCTTCTCCAACTATTCCATTCCCTCTTGTTGCACCTTTATAAAATTTGCCATTTCTATATTCAATAGCTGAAGATAAACCATCTATTTTTGTTTCCACTACATAATTTAGTGGTCTATTATATAGTTCTGCAGCCTTTTTCATTTTTTCATCAAAGTCTTCAATCTCTTCAAATGTAAACACATCCTGAAGACTTTGTAATGGCACTTCATGTGTAACCTTTTCAAAGCCTTTTTTTATGCTTCCCACACCAACTCTTTGAGTTGGAGAATCACTTGTTATTAGCTCTGGATATTCTTTTTCTATTTGCTTTAATTCTCTCATAAGCATATCATATTCATAATCACTAACAACTTGTTCATCATCAAAATATTTCTTTGTGTAATATTGTAATAATGGTTTTAGCTCTTCAGCCCTTTTCTTTGCTTGTTCAAATTCCATAACTCTACCTCTTATTCTTTTGATTATATTCTAGGCATTTCTCCTCTAGTAATTTAAAATTACAACATCTATTTCTTACGTTTTCGCTCAATCTTTCATTATTATACATTTCATATAATTTAATCGATTTATTTTTTACTTGATAATAATGCGTATTTAGCCAATTTAATTGTTCTAATAATAATTTTTGATATTTAATTTTGTCTGTTTCTACATATTTTTTATTTAAGTCTACTAAAGTATAGTTAGCCCTTTTTACAGGAATCATATTATTAAAATTTATTGCTCCAAGCTCTCCATCTTTGATCTTTAAAAAGTCTATCGTATTTTTCATAGTTTTATGTTTTGGTTTCGGACTAGATAGAGGAGCAAAATATTCATAGTTTTCTATACTGAATAAAATTCCAATAAATGGTCTTAACTCTTTCTCATTCTTGTTGTATGATACTTTTGTATCAAATTTTCTCAAATAGTCACAATATTGTGTATTTACTCTAACTATTTTAAATCTTAAAATCATCTAGTTTCCTCCTGATATTTGAATTATATATTAAAATAAAATAAAAAACAAGATTAGGTGCTAAATAAAATTTACGCCCCTAATCTTCTTTTTTAAGTTCCAATTTATGGCTGGAATCACCGCTTTTTTAAGTTCCAATTTATGGCTGGAATCACCGCTTTTTTAAGTTCCAATTTATGGCTGGAATCACCACTTTTTTGCTATATAGCAATATTATTATATGTATCTTTTATAATAATATTGCATTTATATATAAATAATAGCATATTTTTTTCAAATTATCAATAATATAATTGAAATTTAAACACATTTTTTGTACTACATTGAACCTTTGAATAGTTCTTTTCCGTTTTTTATGTATTCCCATCCTGAGAATATTGTTGCTACTACTGATACACTCATCATTAGTGTAACTAGTAAGTTAATTACAAATGCATAGCCTGTTAAGTTTCCGCCAAATATTGTTCCATATGGATTTGGATCAATAAATGCTAATATAACTGCTACCATTTGTGTTACAGTTTTCATTTTTCCCCATATACTTGCAGCTATTACATTACCATCTTTTTGCACTGCTACTAGTCTATAGCCAGACACAATGAATTCTCTAAATATAACTATAATTGGAATCCATGCTGGTAGGTGTCCAAATTCCACTAACATAATCATTGCTGCTATTACTACTATTTTATCAGCAATTGGGTCTAAAAATTTTCCAAATGTAGTTATTTGATTTTTTGACCTTGCAATATATCCATCAAGTTTATCTGTTATAGCCGCTATTATAAATATTAGGTCTACTAGTAAATATGTTATTGGTATACCCCATAAATCACCTTTTATTCCTAAAAATGGAATGATTACCATTATTGGTACTAAAATAATTCTTAATATTGTTAATTTGTTTGGTAAATTCATAACTTCCTCCATAAAAATATAATGTACTAATTTTACTTAGTACATTATATATATAATTTTATAAAAAATAAATAGTTTTTTGATTTTTTAGATAAATATTTATTGCTCTAAACATCTAAGGCATATTTTCTTCTAGAAATCCCTCTAACGAACTTATATCCTTTTCTGTTCTTTCTGCTTTTCCGGATATATCTTCTACTTTGACAATTTCAGTATTTGTATCTGTTTCACTGCCTATTCCTTTGAGCTCTGTGTTTGATGGTGCATAATAATATGAATTTTCTACTGTAGTAGATAAGTTCTTTTGTCCTACAATACCTCCTATTACATCTCCTCCGTCAAATTGTCCTTTATTATATGCTTTACTTATTATGCTTGTATTTTTTTGTAGTCCGACTATTCCTCCTAATGCATCTATTGTGTCTTCTGAATAGCTTTTTGTTTTTACTAACCCTGAATTATATACAGAATTTATACTTCCTCCTTTTTGTAATCCAACTATTCCTCCTGAAATTCCTCTTCCTTTACTTGCATTCGAAACAATTTCTCCTCCATTTGTGCATTTGTTTATTTCTCCTGCTTCTTGATGGCCCGCTATTCCTCCTGCTTGTTGTTGTCCTGCTATTATACTTCCATTATTAGAACAGTTTCTTATTGTTCCTGCCTTCTGTCGTCCTACTATTCCTCCCACTATTCCTTTTTGAGCCATTAGATTAGCATTATTAGTACAATTATCTATATCGATTTGTGAGCTTATATATCCTATTATTCCGCCTATACCATCATCAGCTGTTATATATCCATTGTTAATACAATTTGTTATTGTTCCTTCAAGCAATTGTTCTCCAACTATACCTCCTGCTTTTTGCATAGTAGCAATTACATCTCCGCTATTAGTACAATTATCTATAATAGTTTTTGTATTTGCACATCCTATTATTCCTCCTGCACCCACAGTTGCTGGTAATTTTTCCGAATTTCCTGTACTTACTTTTCCACTGTTATTACAATTTATTATTGTTACCTTATTGGTTGATCCTTCTTTTCTCGCCGAACATCCTACTATTCCTCCTACTTGTTGGTATGTGGCTATAACAGTTCCAATATTAGCGCAATTACTTATTGTAATGTCTTCTCCCATACTTGCATAAGCTTGTCCCACTATTCCTCCTGCAGATTTTCCTTTTCCTGTTTTCAACGCATCATCTTTTGCTGTCACATTTCCATAGTTTTTACAGTTATCTATACCACCTTTATTTATATTACCAACTATTCCTCCTACATATAGTCCACTATAAGTGTTTTCATTATCTTGTGCTATTATAGTTGCTTTGTTAGTACAGTTTATTATTTTTCCGTCACTTGCTCCTACTATTCCTCCTACACGTGTATTTCCTATTATTGTTCCTTCATATATATTTAAATTTTTTACAATTCCTTTTTCCTGTAATGATCCTATTAGTCCTACTCCATGCATTGTTGGTTGTGTTATTTTTATTCCTGTTATTACATTTCCTTTTCCATCTAATGTACCATTAAAATATCCACTCATATCCCATATTTCTGGATATTCACCAGTTGGACCTATTCCTATTGGAGTAAATTCTTTGTTACCTAAATTTATTGACTTTATAATACTTACAAATTTTCCTTCAAATGTTTCTCCTGCATTTACTTGGCTTGCAAAGAATGCTAGTTGTTCTGCTGTTTCTATTGTATATGGATCTTCTTCTGTTCCATTTCCTGAACTAAAACTATCTGCTATTTCTCCACTCCATGGTGTTAGACTTCCAACTGTCTTTTCATTTAACCAATTTTCTAATCCATTTATTTGTTCCATATCTTTTTGTGCGCTTTCATTAGCTTTGTTCTGGGCATCTTTGGCTTTTTGCATTATTCCATTATCTCCAAATAACGCACTTATACTTACTCCTGCTAATATTAACAATACTACAATTGTTACTACAAGTGCTATTAGTGTAATACCACTTTGTTTTGAATAATTATTTGAACTATTTTTTAATTCTTCATTTAATTGCATCTTTATTTCTCCTTCTTCTTTTGCTTTTTTAAGTTCATTTTAAAATTCTTCCTTTTCATTAGTATTGCCTCAAATAAAATACTTATTCATTTGTCTTAATCAGTAGATATATACCTACTATGCAAATATATACCATCTTTTTACCTTTGTCAATATTTACTGATAATTTCATTGCATAAACTTTTTGTGGGAACACCACTTTTGATATCAACCATACATTACTTTATTTAAAAATTTTCTTATAT
>CAKPNJ010000004.1 GCA_934168365.1 uncultured Clostridia bacterium
AAGAAGAAACAAAGCCAGTAACACCAATATTACCAACAACAGGAGATACCTTTATAACAGAAATGATAATACTAGTAACATCTGCAACAGCATATTTAGCAGTATTAGCCCTAAAACACAAAAGATGTAAATAACATAAATAAGGTGGTTCATTTGAACCACCTTATTTTATGTCCCTTCAAACCCTTCCTTCCCATGCATTTAGTGGCAAAAACGCCAAAAATTGACAAAAAAAGATAAGAAAATGTAAAAAACGGCTCAAGACTTGAATTTCCGTAAATACTCAAGAGCTCGAAAGTCTCTCTACTCCAACAATTGCCATTTACAATAAATATAAATATAAGTATAATAAAAATAGAAAAGACTAATAATTAGTAAAATTAGTTATAAGAGACAAAAACACAGGAGGGAATGTTTAATGAAAGTAAAAGTAAGGAGAACAATACCAATTTCGGTATTGATAGTAATGACGCTATCAATAATAGTGACCATAGGAATTTTAACAAGTCCTAGGACCTATGGTGATATAATTGAGAATAGATTTAAAGAAATAGATAGAATATCTTATACTTTACCACAGGGCTCTAGTCTAGATTTCAGTATAATGGATTATGTGGAAACAAGAAGAGATCAAGATACAGGAAAAATAATATATGAAAAGGAATTAGGAGAAATACAAGTATTTTTAGCTGATTATTATGATAAGGGTATTGATATTGATAAAGCGCTTGAACCAGTGGTTATTCCTGAAACTATAGAAGTAGGTACAAAAGGAGAATATCCTGTTGTTAGAATAATGTCAGAATCCTTTAGTGGTTGTAGAAGTAGTGAAATAAAAATTCCAAGTGGTGTTTTGGAAATTAAAAATAATGCTTTTACTGATTGTCCAAACTTAGAAAAGATAACAGTTGATTCTAATAACTCAAGATATGCAAACAATAATCAGGATGGAATAATATATGATAAAGATGTCAAAGAGCTTATTTGTTACCCAACAGGTAAGAAAGATACATCATTTCCAATACCAGATGGAATTGAGACTTTACGCTCAAATGCATTTAAAGGAAATTATAACTTAAAAGAAGTAATTTTATCAAAGAGTGTTAAAGAAGTAACTGGTGCAACATTTGAAGGAACTAGATTGATTGATATAAAAGTGGATGAAGCTAATGAAAATTACTCAAATTATAACAATGATGGAGCTCTATATAATAAAGATATAAGTAAAATAATTGTTTATCCAAGAGGAAAAGAAGAAACAACATTTACCATTCCTAACAGTGTTACAACAATAGGATATGAAGCTTTTGTTAACTGTAATAAAATGATTGAAATAATAATTCCTAAAGGAGTTACGACACTAGAAGATAAAGCCTTTTATTGCTCTGGATTAGAAAATATATCCATTCCTGAGAGTGTAACAACAATTGGAAAGAGAGTTTTTGGAGATTGTGATAAATTGACAGAAGTAACTATTCCTGGAACTGTTAAAACAATAGATGATGAGACTTTTAGATTTTGCAGAGGATTGAAGAAAGTAATACTTTCTAAAGGCGTTGAAGTAATAGGGAAAAATGCATTTTATAATTGTGATGCTTTAACAGATGTAATGATTCCTGGCAGTGTAACAACAATAGGGGAAGAAGCATTTACTAACTGTACTGGATTAACAGAAATAACAATTCCAGAAGGTGTTACTACAATAAAAAAACGTGCCTTTGGATGTTGCAATGGATTAACAGAAATAGTAATTCCAGAAACAGTTACAACAATAGAAGATAGTGCTTTTGCTGTATCCTATAAACTAAATAAAATATTTATACCAAACAGTGTAACTTCTATTGGAGTAAATATAGGAATTAATGAATTAATAACTGGAAATACTGTTAAAAGTGCAGGTATAGTTACAAGAACTAATTCAACTGCACATCAATATGCGATTGACAACAACCTAACAGTAGAATTAGATGACACAAGTCCAACAATTCAATCAATAACTTATTCAACAAAAGAAGCAACAAATAAGAATGTAAAAGTAACAATTACAGCAGATGAGCCAATAAAAACAAGTATACTAGATAATAGAGATTGGGAATATGTACCTAATACAGATAAAAAATCAATAATAGCAGAATTTTCAAGTAATACAACTAATGAAAAATTAACTATAAAAGATTTGGTCGGAAATTCTACAACAGCAACAATTAATATAAATAATATAGACAAAACTGCACCAACAGCAACAATAACAACAGATAAAGAAACATACAATGCAGGAGAAACAGCAGTAATAACGGCAACATTTGATAAAGCAATACAAGACTCAACTCCTAAGATATCAATTACAGGAGTATCAACATTAGCAGAGACATCAATGACTAAAAAAACTGATAAAGTATATACATATAATTATGTTGTACCAAATAAGACCGGAAAGCAAACGATTACAGTTAGTGGAGCATGTGATACAGTAGGAAACATTATGGAAGCTAATAGCACTAAAACTTTTAACATTGCTGTAGCATTAAGCAGTATAAAAGTAACAACATCACCAAACAAAACAAAATATATAGAAACTCAAAATTTTGATCCTACAGGAATGAAAGTTACAGCAACATATAGTGATGGAACAGAGAAGGAAGTAACAGGATATACAGTGACAGATGGAAGTAACTTAGCATTAGAAAAAACAAGTGTAACAATAAGTTATACAGAAAATGGAGTTACAAAAACAACTACACAAGAAATAACAGTAGTAGATAAAGAATTTAGACGTATAGAAATAACAACACCTCCAACTAAGACAGAATATATAGAAGGGCAAAACTTTAGTAATGAAGGAATGCAAGTTACAGTAATATATGAAGCAAAAAATGAAACAGAAATTGCAAGAGATCTTTTCTTTTATGAATATACTGTAACAAATGGAGAAAACTTAAAAGTGGGACAAACAAGCGTAACAATAAGTTATACAGATGATGGAATTACAAAAACAGTAGAACAGCCAATAACAGTAAAACAAAACTCATTAAGTAGTATAAAAATAACAACAGCACCAAGCAGAACAGCATATATAGAAGGTCAAAATTTTGATACTACAGGAATGAAAGTTACAGCAACATATGCTAATGGCACAGAAAAAGAAGTAACAGACTATACAGTAACAAATGGAAATAATTTAACAGTAGGAAAAGCAAGTGTAACAATAAGCTATACAGAAAATGAAGTGACAAAAACGACAACTCAAGCAATAACAGTAAAACAAAAATCATTAAGTAGTATAAGAGTAACAACAGAACCAGCTAGAAGCATATATGCAGTGGCTGATGAGTTTGATACTTCAGGAATGAAAGTTACAGCAACATATGATAATGGTACAGAAAAAGAAGTAACAGGATATACAGTAACAGATGGAAATAACTTAACAGAAGAACAAACAAGTGTAACAATAAGTTATACAGAAGGTGGAATTACCAAAACAACAACATGTGCTATTACAGTAGTAAAAGTGAATTTAAAAAGTATATATATAGAAACAGCACCAGCAAAAACAGAATATATAGAAGGTCAAAACTTTGATGCTACAGGAATGGAAATTATAGCGGAATATGAGGGAACTTATGAAGATGGACGTATAGGAAAAGCAGATTATGTTCAAGACAACCAGTATATTATTACAAATGGAAATAACCTACAAGTAGGACAAACCAGCGTAACAATAAGTTATACAGAAGATGGAATTACAAAAACAGTAGAACAACCAATTACAGTAAAACAAAAATCATTAAGTAGTATAAAAGTAACAACAGAACCAACTAAAAAAATATATGCAGTGATTGAGAAGTTTGATACTAAAGGAATGAAAGTTACAGCAACATATGATGATGGAACAACAAAAGAAGTAACAGACTTTATAGTAACAGATGGAAATAACTTAACAGTGGAGCAAACAAGCGTAACAATAAGTTATACAGAAAATGGAATTACCAAAACAACAACATGCGACATTATAGTAGTAAAAGTGAATTTAAACAGTATAGAGATAAAAACAGCACCAGCAGAAACAGAATATATAGAAGGTCAAAATTTTGATGATACAGGAATGGAAATTAGAGCAATGTATGGGGGAACTTATGGAAATGGTGGTTTGGAGACTGTAAAACTTCTTCAACACAATGAATATACTATTACAAATGGAAACAACCTACAAGTAGGACAAACAAGTGTAACAATAAGCTATACATATGATGGAATTACAAAGACAGTAGAACAACCAATTATAATAAAACAAAAATCTTTAAGTAGTATAAAAGTGACAACAGAACCGAATAAAGTAAAATATATTGAGGGGCAAAATTTTGATACTACAGGAATGAAAGTTACAGCAACATATGATAATGGAACAACAAAAGAAGTAACTGGATATACAGTAACAGATGGAAATAACTTAGCAGTAGGAAAAAACAGTGTAACAATAAGCTATACAGAAAATGGAGTTACAAAAACGGTTACACAAGCAATTAAAGTAGTAGATAAAGAATTTAGACGCATAGAAATAACAATACCTCCAACTAAGACAGAATATATAGAAGGACAAAACTTTAGTAATGAAGGAATGCGAGTTACGGTAATATATGAAGCAAAAAATGAAACAGAAATTGCAAGAGATCTTTTCTTTTATGAATATACTGTAACAAATGGAGAAAACTTAAAAATTGGACAAACCAGTGTAACAATAAGTTATACAGATGATGAAATTACAAAAACAGTAACTCAGCCAATAACAGTAAAACAAAAATCATTAAGCAGTGTAAAAATAACAACAGCACCAAGCAAAACAGCATATATAGAAGGACAAAACTTTGATCCTACAGGAATGAAAGTTACAGCAACATATGATAATGGAACAACAAAAGAAGTAACCGGATATACAGTAACAGATGGAAATAATTTAACAATAGGAAAAACCAGTGTAACAATAAGCTATACAGAAAATGGAGTTACCAAAACTGTAACACAAGCAATAACAGTAAAACAAAAAACATTAAGTAGTATAAGAATAACAACAGCACCAAGCAAAACAACATATATGCAAGGACAAAACTTTGATACTACCGGAATGAAAGTTACAGCAACATATGATAATGGAACAGAAAAAGAAGTAACAGGTTATACAGTAACAGATGGAAACAACCTAGCATTGGGAAAAACAAGTGTAACAATAAGCTATACAGAAAACGGAGTTACAAAAACAGTGACACAAGCAATAACTGTAACTCAGAAACTAGAGATAAGCTATGAAGGATATAGTGAAATTGAAAATAAATATATAACTAATATTTCTCCTAATACAGCAATAGAAGAAATGCTAAAAGGAATAAAAACAAATGGAACAGTAAAAGTATATAAAAACAACAAAGAAGTAGTAAACACTAAAGAAGTAGTATCAACAGGAATGAAAGTAGAAATATTATTAGGTAATGAGAAAAAAGAGTTGACAACAGTAGTAAAAGGTGATACAAATGGAGATGGAAAATCAGATTTAAGAGATTTACTACAAGTAAATAAACATAGACTAAATAAAATAACATTAAAAGCAGAATACTTACTAGCAGGAGATGTAAATGGAGATAATAAGGTAGACGTAAGAGACTTATTACAAATAAATAAATTTAGGCTAGGAAAGATTAGTTACTAAAAGGAGGAGGAATAAGAAATGAAAGCAAAGTTAATAATTGGAAATATAATTGCAATAATAATTATATTATTAACAAGTGTAACTTATGCAGCAACAGGTACAGCAGAATTAAAAGCAGATGTTAAAGAAGTGAAAAAGGGAGAAACCTTTACAGTAACACTAGTTGTAGCAAGTGAAGAAGGAATAAATGGAATAAGTACAAAATATACATATGATACAGACAAGCTAGAGTTAGTAAGTGAAAGCCTAGTAGATACAACTAATTGGAGCAATTTAGGAACATCACCAGAATTAACAATAATTTGTAATTCAACATCAAGTATAAAAAGTGCAGATATCTATACTTTGAAATTCAAAGTAAAAGACAACGTAACAGCAGGAAGTGTTGCAACAGTTGAAACAACAGATATTTTATTAGACACAGATGCACAAAGTGATTCAGAAGTTACAATATCAGCTAAAAAAGTTGAAGTAAATGTAATAGAAGATAAAAACAACAATACAGATGATCCAGGCACCAATAATCCAAGTAATCCAAACGACCCAAACAACTCAAACAACACAAATAATTCTGGCACAAATACAAAGAAACCAGACTCAACATCATCAGGAAGTACATTACCTCAAACAGGAGAAAGCAACGTAATTATTTATATACTTATAGCTATATCAATAATATTTTCAGTTATAAGTTACAAAAAATACAACGAGTATAAAAAAATTAAGTAAAAATAAGTTCCTTTGAAATAAAATATATTTCAAAGGAATTTTTACATATATAGCAGGATTAAGTTTCTTATATAAAAAATTAAATATTTTTTTGAAAATGGTGTATACTAAATACAAAATATTGTGATACAATAACAAAAAAACTAGAGAGGAGATTGGAAATGGATAAAAAAGAAGCAGAAGAATTAAAAAATAAGTTGTTTAATAAAAAGGAAAATGGTTGGAACTCTAAAACAGCAGAGCAAAAGCAAGAAATTTTTGATTATGCAAGAGGATATATAGACTATATGAATAAATCAAAAACAGAAAGAGAAATTATAAGTACTTCAACAGAAATAGCACATCAAAACGGATTTAAAGACATAAAAGATTGCGAAACTTTAAAAGCGGGAGATAAGGTTTACTGGAATAATCGTGGAAAAAGCATGTACCTAGCGATTATAGGAGAGAAAAATATTGAAGAAGGAATAAATATAATTGGTGCACATGCAGATTCTCCAAGATTAGATTTGAAGCCAAATCCTTTATATGAAGATTCAGAATTTGCATACTTAAAAACACATTATTATGGTGGAATAAAAAAATATCAATGGACTACAATTCCACTAGCCATACATGGTGTTATAGTTAAGACAAATGGTGAAAAAGTAACTGTAAATATAGGAGAAGACATGAATGACCCAATATTTACAATTACAGATTTATTACCACATTTAGCACAAGACCAAATGAAGAAAAAATTGGCAGATGGAATTGAAGGAGAAGATTTAAATCTTTTAATTGGAAGTATGCCAATAGGTAGCGAAATAGCTGATTCTGTAAAATTAAATATTTTAAATATTTTAAATGAAAAATATAGAATAACAGAAAAGGATTTATTAAGTTCAGAAATTGAATTAGTACCAGCAATGCCTTGCAGAAGTATGGGATTTGATAATAGTATGGTTGCAGGTTATGGTCAAGATGATAAAATATGTGTTTATGCATCTTTAACTGCTTTAATGAAAATACAAAATCCTGTTAAGACAGCAGTTTGTATTATATCTGACAAAGAAGAAATTGGAAGTATGGGAAATACAGGTATGGAATCACATGTGTTTGATACATTCATTTCAGAAATTTTAAATAAATTAGGAGTAAATAGACCTAATTTATTAGAAAAAGTTTTCTGTAATTCTAAAATGTTATCAGCAGATGTTGATGCTGGACTAGATCCAATTTATGCAAATGTTTCAGAAAAGAACAATGCATCATATTTAGGAAGAGGAATTGGACTAAATAAATATACAGGTGCTAGAGGAAAATCTGGCGCATCTGATGCAAATGCTGAATTTGTTGCAGAAGTTAGAAAAATATTTGAAGAAAATGATGTTAGATACCAAATTGCTGAACTTGGAAAAGTTGACATTGGAGGTGGAGGCACAATAGCATATATCCTAGCAAATAAAGGGATAGATGTTATTGACTGTGGTGTACCAGTACTTTCAATGCACTCACCTTATGAAGTTACAAGTAAATTAGATTTATATGAAGCACATAGAGGATATGAAGCATTTTGGAAAAATGCATAGAATAAAAAGCTCTCATTTCGAGAGCTTTTTTTGAGGTTTATTTACTGCTATGGTCTTTCCAAGCATTGCACTGCCGATTTTTGCCATCACAAGTTGTGGGAAAAGGGCAGGCTTCAGTTTGATACAAAGCACAAGTAATTTTCATACTTGCAGATGTTTTATTGCTTTGTTGCTTGGACTTTTTCTCAAGTTGCACACTCATAAAATAATCCTCCTTATATATGTAATATTTACATTATATGCACAAGATTCAAAATTTAGAACTGAGTAGATTAATAAAACACAAAAAAATCACAGTCAGAAATTTCTGACCGTGATTACATGTTGTTTCCCTAATTATTTAATGGAATGATATCCACTGAAACAATGGGGATGTGTGGGGTCCTCAAGATTCAATTCGAAACTTTTGGTGCCAGAGTTCTGGCAGTGAGAAGATTTGAAACAATTCTCACATGTGGGCTTGACATAGCAGTAGGGAATATCACAACCATTGCTCACACGAGAGGAAAATTCAAAAATTTCACTGTCCTTTGTAGGACTGGCACAAACGCTGTACAAGTTGCAACTTGCACAGCCTGAAGGCTGATAGCAGGAATAATCCTGCTTGGCACTGACCCCTTTGTTTACACAATGTGCTCTGAGGCACCGTGTACAATTAATTTTTTTTTCAATTCTCGTCAACATGTATAAAATCCTCCTGTATTAAAAAGTTTGCAACTCATATTATACCACGTTTACATAAGAAATGCAAATTTTATTTAAAGTAACACTCTTAAAACATTAATTTTAAAAGATTTATTGCGTTATTTTTGCAACAAAAAACACACAAAACATTAATTTTGTGTGTTTTTTATGGTGAGCCAGGAGGGATTCGAACCCCCGACCCCAGGCTTAGAAGGCCTGTGCTCTATCCAACTGAGCTACTGACCCAATTAGTATAATTTCTATAACAAATATTATAATAACACGATTTAAACGATGTGTCAATAAAAATTGTAAAAATACTATAAAAAATTATAGTATTTAATCTAATAATATAATTGGATTTTTCTTTCTAGCTCTATATAAAGTTATTTTATTTCCCATAGTTTGAACACAAACAGCATTTATACTATCTGCAATTTCGTTTCCTAAAGCCTTTACATCTTCGCCAGAAGACTCTAATACATTTATTTTTATCAATTCTCTAGCTTCTATAGCGTCATCTAATTGTTTTAATAAATTCTCAGATAAACCTGCTTTCCCAATTTGAAAAATAGGGTCAATTGAATTTGCTAGGCTTCTTAAATAAGCTCTTTGTTTACTTGTCATAATCATATTCCTCTTTCTATTTATTTTGACCATATAATTATAACACGGAAAAATTAAAAAATCAATTTTACATTGAAATAAAACCAATAAGTCCGAAAATTAAAAATAAAATGCCGGAAAGTTTTTGCATTGCATTTTCAGAAATATGTTTATTTAGAAATTTACCAAAGATAATTGCAATAAAATCACATACTACCATTGCAGAAATTGCACCTAAAATAAGCGAAAATTTGTAATTAGGATATTGCACTCCAAGACCAATTGAAGCCAAAAATGTTTTGTCTCCAAGTTCTCCAATCATTATACATAACGCAATTAATATACAATAATTTATCCTTAAACCTGAAATCTTAGATAACAACCCCTCCTTAGAAGAGTCTTCCATTGTTAATTTTTCTTTTTTAGGAAGAAGGGTTAAAATTCCCATTAACACAAAAGAAGAATATGTAATTATTTCAATTAAATGATGTAAAAATTCGTTTTCTAAAAGAGCTAAACCACTTCCAAACAAAATTGCTAAACCATGGCTAAAAAAAGAGCCAATAGCAACACCTAATAATATTTTAAAAGTTTTGTCTTTTCCTGAAAAAGATAAAACTAATAACTGAGTTTTATCACCAAGTTCACTTATAAACACTATTGCAAATGATATAAAAAAGGGATAAATAAATTCCATAAAATCGCACCTCTTTGATTTGATTTATATTCAAAAATGTAAATTCTATGTGAAATATTTATAAAAATGTTGATATGAAAATAAGATAATGGTAATATAAGAAAAGTATAAAAGCATACGGAAACAAGAAAAAGGAGGAATCTAAAGTGATAGAGGTTAAAAATGTCACAAAAAAATATCCTAGTATCAAAGCCATTGATAATATCAGTTTTGAAATTAAAGATGGCGAAGTTGTTGGATTTTTAGGACCTAACGGAGCTGGAAAAACTACAACAATGAATATGATAACAGGATTTATTGAACCTACAGAGGGTCAAATTATTATCAATGGATTTGACATTGTAAAAAAATCTAAAAAAGCCAAAAAGCAAATTGGTTATATGCCAGAAGGAGTTCCACTATATACAGAATTAACAGCAAAAGAATTTGTAAATTATATGGCAGAACTAAGAGGCATAAAAGCAAAAGAAAGAAAAGGAGCGGTTGAAAAAACCATAGAAGCCACAGGCTTAAAGGATGTTCAAAATAAACTAATTAGAAACTTGTCAAGAGGTTACAAACAAAGAGTAAGCATGGCAGGAGCTTTAGTAGGAAATCCAGAGGTGATAATTTTAGATGAGCCAACAGTAGGACTTGACCCAAAACAAATTACTGAAATTAGAAGCTTAATAAAAGAACTTGGAAAAAAACATACAGTAATTTTGAGTAGCCATATTCTATCAGAAATAAGCCAAATTTGTGAAAGAGTAATTATCATAAACCATGGAAAAATCATAGCAATAGATACTCCTGAAAACCTAGAAAATAAAACAAAAGAAAAAAATACAATATTGATTACCGTTGAGGACCCAAAAGAAAATATGCCAAAACTAAAAGAAAAAATATCAGAAATAGAAGAGATAAAAATGATAAAAGATAATGAAGACGGTACAAAACAATACTCAGTTACTTCAGCAGAAGATGTTGATTTAAGGAAGAAACTATTTGAAGTTTTACCAAAAGAAGAAATTACAATTTTTGAACTTAAAAAAGATGAATCAACACTTGAGGACGCATTTATTAAGTTAATAGATGAGGAAAAACAAGAGCCAGAAGAAACAAAAGAAGAAAAGAAACAAAGAAAACTTGAGGAAAAAGAGCAAAAGAAAAAAGTAAAAAAGGAGGGAAAGAATAATGTTAGCAATTTATAAAAAAGAATTAAAAAGTTATTTTTTATCTCCTATTGGATACATAGCAATTGGACTATTCCTATTCGTATTCAGTTCATTTTTTTATTTAACAACAATTATGTCTGGTGGATATGATATGGGAAACCTATACTTCAACACAGCAAGATATGGTCTTTTAATTATTGTTCCAATTATCACAATGAGAACATTTGCGGAAGAAAGAAAAAATGGAACAGAGCAATTATTATTAACGTCTCCTAGAACAATTACAGAAATTGTACTTGCCAAATTCTTTTCAGCAGTAACATTAATTTTAATAATTTTAGTATTTTCACTTATTTATTATGCAATTTTATGCTTTTTTAAAGCACCAAACTTTATACCTGTACTTGTAATGATATTAGGCTTTTTACTAGTAGCAATGTCAGCAATAGCAATAGGAATGTTCATATCAAGCTTAACAGAAAACCAAATCATCTCAGCAGTAGTAACAATAGTATTTTTTGTAGCTTCATGGTTTTTACCAAGTATTAGTGAAAACCTTTCTATTATTGATCTAATGAGTAGCTATCAAAAATTTCCGGCAGGACTTATATCAATAACAGAGGTCACTAGCCTATTAAGTATAACTATAATGTTTATATTATTTACAATAATTATTATGCAAAGAAAGAAATCAATTAAATAATAGAAAGGACAAAATCATGGGAAAAAAGTTTATAGAAATTATAAAAAAGAAGTGGTTACAAAGTATCACACTAACCATCTTACTATTTGCCATTATAATTTGTGCATTTTTGACAATAAATTATGTGGTAAAACAAGCTAACATCACAGACCTTGATTTTACAAAAGACAAGATCTATTCAATATCACAAGCCACAAAAGATAAGCTACAAAATTTAGACAAAGATATTACAATTACACTATACAACATGTATGACTATGTAGATGACTTTGCACATAAATATTCTGCATTAAATAGCAAAATAAAGGTTGAAAAACTAGAAAATTTAACAGCACGACCAGAACTAAAAAATACATATGGAATTACAGATGAAAATTCATTTATCTTAATAAGTAGCGATGAAAAAGAAAAAATATTATATGATTATAACCTATATACATATGATTACTCAACATACAATCAAATTGATATTACAGAAGAAGCAATAACCAATGCTATATTAGACGTAATTACAAATGTAAAACCTAAAATATGTATTCTAACAGGACACAATCTATATTCAGAAACATACTTTCAATATTTAGAACAAGCACTAACTGAAGATGTTAATGAAGTTGAATATGTAAATTTATTAACAAAAGGAAGTATACCAGAAGATTGTAAAGTATTAGTACTAACAGCACTAAGTACAGACATATCAGAACAAGAAAAAGACGAAATTATAAAATATATAAATAATGGCGGAGAAATTTTACTACTATTAGATCCAAATTTAAACAAAATAAACACACCAAACTTTCAAAAAGTTTTAGATGAATATGGAATTAGCAACTCAGAAGGTCTTATATTAGAAGGTGACGCAAACCACATGGTATCAGGAGCACCAAGTTATGTAATTTCATCAATAAACACTAACTCAGATCTTGTTAAAAATATAAATATGGGATTAAGCATATGTATGTTAAACCCAGCCAAATTAACATTTGCATCAAGTGAAGAAATGCAAAACAAAAACATAACAATGGAAACACTAGCAACTGTAAGTGACAAGGCATTTTATAGAACAGACCTAACATCTAGTAGCACAAACAAAATAGCAAGTGACGAAGATGCAGGAGGAGCTATAATATCAGCAATGCTTACTAAAACAATAGACGAAAATAAATCTTCTAAACTTATTGTATTTGCAAACACAGCATTTGCAACAAATGCACAAATACTTATGGGAACATACTATAGATATGCAATTGAACTCTGCAATAATGAAGATGTGCTATTAAACTCAATATCTTATTTAACAGAACGAGAAGACAACATTACAATACGTAAAACAAGCGAAGTTGTTACAACATACGATACAACAGCAAGTCAAACAACAACAGTATTACTAATAATATTTACTATTCCAGCGATTATTATAATTCTAGGAATTATAGTATGGCAAGTTAGAAGAAGAAAGAAATAATTTTAAGAGCTTCCTCATATATTTTATGAGGGAGCTTTTTTTGAGAAATAATTACAATATTTAATTCTTTCTCAAGCTGATTTGGGCTCAGAAAGGGATGATATTAGCTGTGAAAGATATTTTGAAAACTATTTTTGTAATAATAGGCACAATGATTGGAGCAGGTTTTGCATCAGGGCAAGAAATTTATTTGTTTTTCAATAAATACGGAACAATAGGAATTCTAGGAATGATAATATCATGTGTACTAACAGGGCTTATTATTTATAAAGTTTTTCACATAGTAAAAACTAAGAAAATACATACATATTCCGAATTTTTAGAATCAATAAGTTCAAATAAAAAAATAAACAAAATTATGAAGATAATGATACAAGGCTTTTTATTGGTATCATTTTATATTATGGTAGCTGGATTCTCTGCATATTTCAATCAAGAATTTGGAATTTTAATATACATACCTGCAGTGGTAATGGCAATATTATGTTATATTACATTTGTAAATGATACAAAAGGGATAGTGTATATAAATACTATACTTATACCATTTTTATGTGTTTTTATATTTTATCTAGGAATAAAAAATCTAGACTTTACAACTATGTATTTTCAAAACAATATCATTAGCAATTATCAGTGGGGATGGTTATTTAGTGGTATTTTATATGCAAGTTACAACAGCATTTTACTAATTCCAATTTTGATAGAACTAGGTAACTATATGAATGAAAAAAACAAGATAAAAAAAGCAAGTATATGGTGTGCAATTATTTTAGCAATACTTGGGTTAATACTTTTCTTTTTATTGTTAAGAGGGAATAACTATGCCCAAAATGTAGAACTACCTATGATACAAATAACTAAAGAATTTGGAAACATTCACTCAATAATTTATGGAATAGTAATTTTAATAGCAATATTCACAACAGCGATATCATCAGGATATGGATTTTTAAAAAATCTACCAACTAAAAAATACAAAATAGCAACAATAATAACATGTCTAACTTCCATTCTGGTAGTACCAATAGGCTTTTCAAACTTAGTAAATCTGCTATATCCAATATTTGGAGTATTAGGACTTATGCAAATATTTAAAATTTTTGCTAAACGATAATACGCATATATAATTAAATACTGGTAAATTTTATGTAAACATGATATAATATAAGTATAAGTAATATACTTTTACAGAAACCTTAAAACAGTAATTGTGAAAGGAGAAAAAGATGAAAAAACGGAAATTCAAAAATTTGATTAAGGAGGTGATAAATCTAATTACTAAATTCTTTAGTCCATATGGACTTAAAGACCCAATACTAGAAATTAACAAAAACATAAAAAAGATGGGCTTCAAAGTAAGCTCAATGAATCTGGCAATGAGCATTATTGCAATTGGTTTTTCATTTATGCTTAAAGCCACGAATCTCATGATAGAATATAGGTTTATTCTAATTGGCATGATATTATTCATGCTATATAGAGGACAAAATGTTGCAAATGAAGCGTTTTGGGTCTTCCAAAACTCTGAAGAAAAAAAATTTAGACAAATATTTGAAGATGAAATAATCTTCAGAGGAAGCAACATTATAAGCAAAACTTCTAATAAAGTCATTAAATATGACAAGACAAACGACCTATATAAATTAATGAGTAACGAGGCAGTGTTAAATGGTATTAACAATTATTTACAAAACTTATGGAGGTTAAAAATTCAACACAAATTTGATGTGTTTGAACTAATTAATGTTATAATACTGCTTGTAGGAGCAATATTAACAAATACTTCCATTTCACAGTTTGTTTTTATTCCATTGATTATTTTATTTGTAATAATTTCTTTTCTAAGTTCGGCTTATATAGCCTTATATAGGGAAAGTTATTATAAAAATAATAAGAAATATAATAACCAGCAAACAATAATTGTAAATGATTTGTTAAGAGTACCGATTATTGTTAATGCAGATATGGAAATGCGCATTAACAAATTAAAGGAAGCCGTCACCGCAAACAATAAAAATGTTGCGAGATTTTACAAAAAAATAAATCTTTCGAGATTATTTGTTACAATAATGGAAGCACTGAGCCAATATGGCATCATTATATTTTATTTATTAGCTGTTGACTTCAACAGCATAAATCTAGCAACAATTACAGAAATTACTGCAACTTTAGCAGTAATAGAAACAGCTTTAAGACAAGTTCGTAGAATCGCGGAGACTCTTAATAATCACAGTGAAAGACTAACAATAATGCAAAAGGAAGAAGATGACATTCGCTTAATATTAGATGTATATCACACAGAGTGTAAAAAAACATCAACATCAAAAATTGTAGATAACATAGAGATAAAGCCATTTACAATCCGATATTTAGAAGAATCCGAAAATGATAAACCTTTTAAGTTAACATCTAGGAAACAGATAAATATTAATAATGGTGAAATTGTCATTCTGTACGGTCCGTCAGGAAGTGGAAAATCCACTTTCATGAAAATGCTAACCGAAAGAATTCGGTTAGAAAAAAGTACAACTATCCCATCAACATCAAGGTTTCTCATGTATAATGAGACACTAAGATTTGGAAGTCTCTCAATATATGAAGAAATATTTTGTGGACTTGCAAATCCAGATCTTAAAAAAATGAAAAAGATTTTAGAGAATTTGCACCTGTGGTGCGAAATAAAGTCTAATTGCTTTGATGTATGGCAATGGATGCAAGAAAAAAATTTTGAGGTACTTTCAAATGGGCAAAAGCAAAGGCTGATATTAGCCAAAATGCTTTATTGGCTTAATGAGAACATTGATGTTATGGTGCTTGATGAATGCACCTCGGGATTGGATGACAAGGTCGAATCTGATTCTGCTGATGCAGAGCGGATATTAGAATATCTTGTAAGATATGCTAATTCAGACAAAAAGCGAATCGTCATAATCTCAACCCATCAAAACATTGATGGGTTCAAGGAAAAACTAGCTAATGAATATAAATTTAGAAGATTACAGTTTTCAAAGGAAGGGGAAGAGAATTTAGTAAGAGAGATTTAACACCATATAACACAGCTTTTTCAATTAGGAGAGTGCATTGCACCCTCCTAATTTTATTGTATAGGAAAAATCGAAGTTTTTTACATATACAACAAGGCTAGGGCAACTTAGTTCTGACCGAGCAAAGCGAGTGGCACTTATTTCGCACTTGCTTCGAAGGTATACTTAGCGAAATGCCTTTTTATTTTAAATTTCTAAAAAATTTTAAAAGTGTGATTTTAAAATTACGATAAATATCATACAACCTATTGAAAAAAATAAAAATTTATGTTATTTTTAACTAGGATTTTTATATGAATAAAAAATAAAAAAATGCACATATTATGAAACAAAGGATAAGACTAAGATGTGCGAAGGAAGGAGAATAAAAAAGTGAGAACAAACGAAAAAACATTAGGTGAAACAATTTACCTAAACAAAAAAGAAAAAAACAGTAGAGGTATTACACTAATAGCGCTAGTAGTTACAATAGTGGTACTTTTGATATTAGCAGGAGTAAGTGTAAATACAATATTTAGTAACGATGGAATATTAAACAGAGCTAGAAATGCACAAAATGCAGCAGACAGAGGAACCCAAAGTGATTTAAATGAAATAAATGAATTAAATGATTTTGTAAATAAACAATCAGGTAAAAATGAAGAAGAAGAGGATAATCTAATAGCATATGCAGAAGCAAGTAAAAATGCAGATGGAACACTAGCAGAAAATGCAAAATATATAGACAGCGAGAGCACAAAAGTAACAATACCAAAAGGTTTTAGAATATCATCAGTAACAGCAGATGAAAATTCTGACGGAGAGCAAACTGTATCAAAGGGATTAGTAATATTAGACTCACAAGAGAATGAATTTGTATGGATTCCAGTAAATTATACAGCAACAGGTGAATTAGATGCTGATGGATTAGATAGTGGATTTAAAGATACATTTCAAAGAATTAATTCTAACTATATAGAGCCATACACTGATGGAGGGTACAATGAAGAAAAAGCAGACTATATAAAAATGATGTTAAGTGTGCAAAAAAATAAAGGATTTTATATAGGAAGATACGAAACTGGTACAACCAGCCCAAGAACAAATTCAACAGATAGTACAAGTGAAATAGTAATAAAAAGAGATATGTACCCATATATATATGTAGGATGGGGAAATACAATGAAAGATATAACTGCAGAGGTAACATACGGAGGAAAGCTAAGAGGAAATGGTGCAGTTTATATAGCACAAACAATGTATCCAGATACAAGTAAATACACAGATAAAACAAACAATACAGGAGTAGTAAGTACACTTTGCTATGGAGTACAATGGGATGCAATAATGAACTTTGTAAATGATGATACGCATAATGTAAATTCTTCAGATAATTGGGGAAACACATGTAGCAGTTCATGGTCAGTAGAAAGAACATCAGCTAAATATACAGATCAAACCAATGTAACAACAGGTAACTGGACTCCTATAACCACGAAAATAGAAAAGGCGAGTAGAGAAAGCATTTTATTAACTACAGGTGCAAGTGATAATTTTAAAGCAAAAAATATTTTTGACTTAACTGGAAATGCCCAAGAATGGACAATGGAAGCTTCAGAAAACACAAGAATTTATCGTGGATCAACTTATGGAATGATTGGTTATTACTTACCAGCTGCTTCACGTTTTAGCATTGAAAACGGAGTGGCGGTCAGTGATGAAACAAGCGGATTCCGTATAGCACTATATTTATAAAAGTAAAAATAAACATTTGAATTACAAAAATTTCGAAATAGTACAAACTATTAGAAACTTTTGTAATTCATTTTTTATGTGAAAATATTATAATTTATCTTGAAAAAAATACCAAATGAATATATAATACTAGTATGTAAAAAAATACTAAAGATAAACAGAATCGAAAAACAACTATAAATTTGACACAATCAAATTTAATTCTTTTTAATAACATAAGAAAGGATGAAACAAAAATGGCAACAAGAGAAAAAAATATATGGATATTACTTTTATTCATTTTATCAGGAATTGTAGTAGGAGGGCTACTTGGCAATCTAGCATCACATGTAGACTTTCTATCATGGCTATCTTATGGGGAAGAATTTGGACTATCTGCACCCATAGAACTGGACTTAAATGTAGTAAAACTAACATTTGGGCTTATGTTCAAAATAAATATAGCAAGTATAATTGGAATAGTATTAGCAATATTTATTTATAAAAAAGTTTAATGAATAAAAGAAAAAATAGGGGAAAACATACTTTTGATAAACAAAAATTAATTCAAAAATAATTTAAAATGGGGGCTATTTAGAAAGGATGGATTTATATGCCAATAAAAATGAAACAGCTCCCAATTTCAGAAAGACCATATGAAAAATTAGAAATGTATGGAGAAAATACATTGTCAAATGCAGAATTACTAGCGATAATTATAAAAAGTGGTACAAAGGAAGAAAGCTCAGTTACGCTAGCACAAAAAATACTTTCACTAGGAAAAGAAAAAAATTGTAAACAAGATAGTTTTACATTTTTACAAGAACTATCTATCAATGAACTAATGCAAATTAAGCGGAATAGGAAAAGTAAAAGCAATTCAAATAAAAGCAGTATGTGAACTTGCAAAAAGAATTTCCAAACCAATTAACAAGCAAAAAATAAAAGTAAAAACCCCACGTGATATAGTAAACCTAATCATGGACGAATTGAAAACAGAAAAAAGAGAAATAGTGAAAGTAATAATATTAAATTCCCAAAACATTGTAATAAAAATTCAAAACATATCATTTGGAGGTACAAGCTCTGTAAATGTAGATCCAAAAGATGTATTTACAGAAGCAATAAAAATAGGTGCACCAAAAATAATAATGGTGCATAACCATCCTAGTGGAAATCCAACGCCAAGTGAACAAGACATAAACTTTACTATAAAAATGGAACAAGCATCAAAAATATTAGGAATTCAATTATTAGACCACATTGTAATTGGGTATAATGAATATACAAGTATAAAATCATACTTATTAGAAAAAGAAAGGAATGTATTTTAATATGAAATTATTGGGATGGAATTCAAAAGACATAGGAGTAGATTTAGGAACAGCCAATATAATTATAACAATAAAAGGAAAAGGAATAGTTTTAAATGAGCCATCAGTAGTTGCCATAAACAAAAGCACAGGAGAAATATTAGCGACAGGCTCAGAAGCGAAAGAAATGCTGGGAAGAACACCAAACGACATCTCAGCAATTAGGCCATTAAAAGACGGAGTAATAGCAGACTTTACAGCAACGCAACTAATGCTCAAATCTATGCTACAAAAAGTTTGTCAAAGATATAATGCAGGAAGACCAAGAGTTGTAGTAGGAGTTCCATCAGGAATTACAGAAGTAGAAGAAAGAGCAGTTGAAGAATCAGTAGTACAAGCAGGAGCAAAAGAAGTATATATAATAGAAGAACCAATGGCAGCAGCAATTGGAGCAAACCTAGAAGTTGCAGAACCTAATGGAAACATTATAGTTGACATTGGAGGAGGCACCACAGAAGTTGCAGTTATCTCTTTAGGAGGAATTGTAACAAGCAATTCTTTAAGAATAGCAGGAGACGAACTAAACGAAGACATCGTAAACTATGTAAAAAGAGAAATGAACTTAGCAATAGGAGAAACAACAGCAGAACAAGTAAAAATAGGAATAGGCTGTGCAAAACCATTACTAACAGAAGAAAGTATGGAAATTAGAGGAAGGCACCTAGCAACAGGGCTTCCTGAAACAACAGTAATTACATCAACACAAGTGCAAGAAGCAATAAATGACTCAATAGAAAAAATTGTGGACATTATAAAACAAACCCTAGAAAAAACACCACCAGAACTTGCATCAGACATTATGGAAAGAGGAATTGTACTAACAGGTGGAGGAGCATTGATTAGAAACTTTGACAGCCTATTAGCAGAAAGAACAGAAATGCCAGTATATATAGCAGACCACCCGCTAGAATGTGTAGCAAAAGGAGCAGAAAAAACTTTAGAAGACTTAGAAAAACTTAGAACAGTATTAAACAGCTCTAGAAGAAGATAATTTTTGAGGAGTAGTAATGTATAAAAATAAAAAGACAGGTATAGTAGGTATTATAATAACAATAATTGTATTGATAATAATAGTAATATTATCTAATACAGACATAAAAAAAGTATCATTTATAGAAAACATATTCAGCAGTATAGTAATGCCAATTCAAAATGGACTCACCTATTTAAAAAATAAAATAGAAGGAAATGATAGCTTTTTCACAGACGTAAAAAACCTACAAGCAGAAAATGATGAGTTAAAACAGAAAAACAGCGAACTAGAACAATCATTAAGAGAACTAGAAATAATTAAATCTGAAAACGAAACACTAAAAGAATACGTTAATTTAAAAGATAAATATTTAGAATACAAAACCTTACCAGCATACATCATAAATAAAAACATAAATAATTATGAAAAAACTCTAATTATAAATGTAGGAAGCAAAAACGGTATAAAACCAAACATGACAGTAATTGCAGACAAAGGACTAGTTGGATATGTAATATCCACTACAGAAAACACCTCAAAGGTACAAACAATTATAGATAGCTCTACATCTGTAAGCAGTATTATAAGCACATCTAAAGAAGCCATTATCGCCACAGGAACACTAGAAGGAAACTCAATACTAAAAGCATCATATATACCAACAGAAGCCACACTGCTAGAAAACGATAATGTAGAAACATCAGGCTTAGGAGGAATTTACCCAAAGGGAATACACATAGGAACAATCAAGCAAATTATCAACACCAAAAACAATATAGACCGTTACGCATATATAGAAACTGCAGTTGACTTTTCAAAACTACAAACAGTATTAGTAATCACAAACGAGTAAATTGTAATAAACGAATACTCATCAATTAAAAAAGAAAGGAAGAACATGAAAAAAGCAATAGCAATAACAAGCCTAATACTCACATTCTTTGTAATATATTTTTTACAAACCAATATCTTCACATGGTTCACAATAGGAGGAATAATGCCAAACTTATTCATAATATTAGTATTATTCATAGGCCTATTTGTTGGAAAAAAAGTTGGCTTTATATTAGGAATTGTATTTGGACTAATTATAGACTTACTATTAGGACAAACAGTAGGAATATCAGCATTTTTACTAGGAATAATTGGGCTAATAGCAGAATACCTAGACAAAAGTTTTTCAAAAGAAAGCAGAATAATGCTAATGATGATAGTAATAGCAGGAACAATATTTTTTGAAACAGGATATTACATATTCAAAATAATAAAATATAGTTCAGCATTTGAATTTGTACCATTCATAAAAATATTGATTATTGAAATAATTTTTAACATCTTTTTAACAATTATAATATACCCACTTATACAAAACATGGGCAACAAACTAGAAGAAATATTCAAAAACAAAAAAATATTATCAAGATATTATTAAGGAGGTAAAGTTGGAGCAAACCAGAAAACTAAGATACAATATAATAGTAGTAATAACCTACATAGTTGGCTTTATTTTATTGCTTCAACTCTTTAATCTGCAAGTAATAAAAGGAAAAGAATATAGAGAAACATCAAACACAAGGCTAACAAGAGAGTCAACAGTAAAAGCAGCAAGAGGAGACATAACAGACAGTACAGGAAACAAACTAGTAACTACCAAAACAGGTTTCAGTTTAGAACTATACAAAACCAAAATTGATAATGATGTATTTAATAACGTTATATACAACTTAGTAACCCTATTAGAGAAAAACAAAGACAAATATAATGACAACTTACCAATAACAGTAAAACCATATGCATTCACAGCAAAAGACGAACAAACACAAAAAAAATGGAAAATAGAATATGGAATAGACGAAGATGCCACAGCAGAAGAAGTATTTAACATATTTAAGAAAAAATATGACATAAAACAAGAGGACCCAGAAAAAGCAAGAAAAATAATGGTAATTAGATATGAAATCTCCAGAAATGGATACAGTAACATAAAACCAGTAACCATATCTAATAACATAAGTTATTTAAGTGCAAACCAAATAAAAGAACAAAGCAGTATTTTCCCAGGAACAGCAGTAGTAACCACACCAGTAGTAACATATCCATATGGAAAACTTGCATCACATATTTTAGGCTATGTAGGCTCAATATCAGCAGAAGAATATAATGCAAATAAAGACAAATATGGAATGAATGACATAATAGGAAAAACAGGAATGCAATATACACTAGAAGAATACTTAAAAGGAAAAGACGGAATTAGGCAAGTAGATATGTCTGTAGATGGAACCATAACAGACGAATACATTTCACAAGAAGCGGTAGCAGGGTATAATGTAGCATTAACAATTGATTCAAATTTACAAAAAGTAACAGAAAATGCGTTAGCACAAAATATAAAAAAAATAGCAAGTGGAGCATATGGAAAAAAATATAATGCTAAAAATGGTTCGGCAATAGTAATGAATGTAAAAACAGGAGAAATTTTAGCACTAGCAAGTTATCCAGACTATGAACCAGAACTATTTGTATCTGGAATAAGCCAAACCAAATTAGATGAATACAATAAAAATAAAAACTGCTACAACTGGGCGATTTCAGGTACCTATGCACCAGGGTCTGTATTTAAAATGGTTGTTGCAACAGCAGCACTAGAAAATAATATAATAAACACACAAACTACAATAAATGACACAGGTATATATCCAAGAGGGCATAACCCAGCGTGTTGGATATACACAGACAAGCATTATGGACATGGATACCTAAATGTAACAGGAGCAATAAAAAAATCTTGTAACTATTTCTTCTATGAATTAGGATATAAAATGGGAATAGACCCTGTAATAAAATATGCAAAAGCATATGGATTAGGAATAAAAACAGGAATAGAATTATCAGGAGAAGCGGAAGGTATAGTAGACGTAAAAAAACAATGTGAGGAATTATATGGACAACAATGGCAACTAGGAGACACCTTATCTGCAGTAATTGGGCAAAGCTATAATGACTATACACCAATTCAAATAGCAAGATATGCATGTATGTTAGCAAATGGAGGAAAAGCAGTAGATGTTACACTAATCAAATCAATAACAGATACAGATGGAAACAAAATATCAAAAGAAGAATATGAGAAAAAAATAAATGAAAAACTTGGACTTAACAACATACCAGAAATTAAAGACTTAAACATAAAAAAAGAAAACTGGGAAGCAATATTAAAAGGAATGAAAGGAGTTACCAGTGAAGCAGGAGGAACCGCTTATTATGTTTTTTCAGATTTAGATATAGACATTGGTGGAAAAACAGGTTCTGCAGAAACAGGAGTAAAAAACCAAGTAAATGGCTGGTTCGCAGGTTTTGCACCATATGATAATCCGGAAATTGCAGTTGTAGTTTTAATAGAAAACGCCGGAGCAGGAGGAAATGTAGGAGACACTGCAAAAACAATAATAAAAGAATACTTTGGAATGAATGCCAAAGACGTGAAAGAAGACCTTACGGCAATACCATCTACACAAGTTAATAACTAATAATATAATAAAGGAGTTAAAAATAAATGAAAAAAGAAGAAGTAAAAGAATTAGGATTACATGGAATTAAAAAAAGCTTTAACAAAGAAATAGCAACATCAAAAACAAAATTCTATAAAGGATCATTACGCTCTGGACAAAAAATGGAATTCGAAGGAAGCCTAGTAATTCTAGGAGATGTAAACTCAGGAGCAGAAGTACTAGCAGAAGACAATGTTGTAATATTAGGCATATTAAGAGGAATGGCACATGCTGGGGCAAAAGGAAACAAAGAGGCTATAATTGCAGCAGCCTCTATTGAATCAGCCCAAATACGTATAGCAGATATTGTAAAAGAAATTGAAAAAGACAATGAAGAAGACGAAGAAATAAAAACATATGCCTATGTAAATGAAAACGAAATTATATTAACTTAATAATAACAATATAAGAGCGATAAACAAATACTGATCTTTTACATCTTCTTTATATAGAAAGAAAATCATTCCAATAAGCAAAAGATCATCATTGTATAATTTTAACCCAAACAAATCAAAATAGCTCTCATCTTCACCTCTGTCTGTTTGGTGAAAAAAACTATCTAAAAAATTAAAACCATATGAAGCTTTAGAATTAGTAGTCTTATTTTCAGTCGAAGGCTTATGCTTCTTTTCGTTATTAGAACCTTTAGTTCCCTGTGAGAAATCATAGGGACTTTGTTTTGAAGGAGCAACAGCCAAAGAACTTCTATTATAATACATATTAGGATTAACAGGATATCTTCTAAAATAAGGAAAACTGAAAAAAGGGTAATTATACATCATTCTTTTTTTCACCACCTAAAGGATTTAAAATTTCAAATGCCTTTCCCATACTAAACAATTTAATATATTGATCAACCTTCTCCTTCCTACTAGGCTTTAAATAAGGCTTTAAAGACTTAAGCAAATTAGCCCTAGGGTCATTCTGGCTTCTATTCATATTATCAATAATTGACTTCATTTTTAGCATAGTTTCCATATCAAAATTTGGAACATCACCAGAAGAATTTTCGGAAGAATGCTGTTCCGTAGAAGAATTAGAAGACATGCCATTAGAGTTAAAATTATTCAACATACTTTTAATAGAATCTGGAACCTCATTATTCTTTAACATATCATTCATTTTTTGAAAAATATCAGACATATCTTCACTCATAAACAATCCTCCTTAGATATTATTATTTTTTCTAATTTGATTTATAATATCTTCTGCATCCTTGGAATTAAGCATTTTACTAACCTTTGTAAGATTTGCATCCAACTCTTTTTTATCCATTTTAGATAACATATTCATAAGCTGAGCCATATCCATTTTATTATCCATACAATCACCTCAATACAATATATGTTTTTAAAACTATAATATTATATGCAAAACAACTAAAATAGTGAATTATTTACCAATGTAATATAAATTTAATATTAGCCAAACGTTTTGAAGTTCCGTAGGTGGAAAATGCAACATTTCCCACATTTACCAGTCGTTTACTGTTGAAAAATGTTGTAAAAATGATAAAATATATATATAAGTATTATAAAAAATAGGCGGAAAATGTAAAAACTTGTAAAGAATGTGCCAAAACCATTGAAAAATACGGAAAAATATCGTATAATATAAGTTGATATTTATAATTTTAAGGAGGAAACTATGAACAAATTATTAAAAAAGGTTATCGCAGTATTGATACTTACATGCATGATAAGTGCTAATTTGTCTATAATTGGAGGTTATGGAATATCATATGCCTTATCAGCAACTGAACTTTCTAATCAAAATTCAAAAACCCAAAACTCAAATGTAGAATTCAACTCGTATTTTGAAGGAGGAGTTCATAGTAAAACTGAACAAATTGAAAACACAACAAAATTATTTGTCAACATCAAAGTTAAAAATTCAGGCTATTTGGAAAACCCAACAATTAGCTTTGCAGACGTAAACTTCAAAATAGCAGGACAAATAAAAAATGAAAACGTACAAAGCATTGATGCAAATGCAAACAAAATTGTATTAAGTAAACTAAATAATGGCACAGATATAACTTTAGAAATCCCAATCAAACTACTAAACCAAAACGAAGTTACACTAGACAACTTTGACAAAGAAACAACCACAAACTTCACTGCAACATATGTAGACGGAAACGGAAAATCAAATAGTATTTCTAAACAAGTTATAAACAAACTTACATGGAATGAAACAGAAACAGTAAATGCAGTATTAGAAGCAAATACAACTAAACAAATTCCATATCATGTAGGAGAAAAATATGGAGTAATATTCCAATACAGCATAGAATCTGGAGTGGAAAATAGCAAATTACCAATCAAAACAACTAACATCTCAGTATCTGCACCACAACTAAACAACCTAAAACCAACAACAGGTAATGTAATTGCTATGAGCACAGAAGCAACAAACGGAGAAAACAGTGAAAACAGCTTTGGAACACAAAACTATAACTATGATGCTACAACAGGAATGTTAACAATAAACGTTGCAAATAAACAAGATAAAATATCATGGGTAAAAAATGTTCAAGATAAATACCTAGTAACATTTATCTTTGACACAAAGGAAGCCTATGATTATGTTGTGAATAACGCCACAGAAATAAAATATAGCATGAAAGCAAATTCGAAGGTAGAACTATATAACAGCAGTAATCATACAATAGAAGGCGATACAGAACAAAATGCTAAATATACACCAGCAACAGAAGGAACAGTATCAATTCAAAAAATAGGTGATATGCTAGACTTTGAAATAAACACAATACAAACTATTAGCAAAGGTCAAATATATGCAAACTATGAATCAGAAAACAAAAAAGAAACAACATACAATGTAAAATATTACACAACAATATGTGATAAAGACCTAACAGACAAAATTGAATTTACACAAGTTCCAGAAGGCTTTTCAACACAAGAAAGTACAGCAAACATAACAACAGTTACAGAAACCAACCTAGTATACAACAAGAATGTAAGAATAAATAAAAATGTATTCCAAAAAATTCTTGGAGAAGAAGGAACCATAACAATAAGTGGCACAGATGGAACAGAAATTGCAAAAATTGATAAAACAACAACATTATCAAATGAAGAATACATAGTAGATATAAGCAACAAAAATGCAAATCAACTTGTAATAACTACAAGCAAACCAGTAGCAGAAGGTAGATTAGTAATAGAAACAGAAAAAGCAATAAAAGCAGGATATAACGACAATCAACTACAAACAGTTAAAATGTTTAAAACATTAGTAACAACATTAAAAGCAGATGTCAACGGAAAAAATGTGCAAACATCAAAAAACATCCAATTAACAGAACCAAAAACAGTAATTGATGTTACAGTAAACAAAAAAGATTTAACAACAGCAGTAGAAAACAAAAATGTTGAAATAAGAGCAGTATTAGATACTTCAACAACAAACAATGCATTATATAAAAATCCTACTTTAAAAATAAAACTACCAGAATACATTGATAAAGTAAATGTAAATAGCTATGACATAGTAATGGGAAACGGATTAAAAATAAAAAGTGTTAAAAAAGCAAAAGAAGCCGGAAAAACTATACTAAATGTAGAATTAAAAGAAAGCCAAACAGAATATACACTAGATGCACAATACAAAGGAGCAATTGTAATCCTTAACACAAACCTAACAACGAAAACATTAACACCAACAAACAAAAATAAAATAGTAGTAGAATATACAAACAACAACGAACTTGCAACAAATACACAAGGAACAATTGAAAGAGAATTAAACTTTGTAGCCCCAACAGGAATTGTTACAGCAAATGGAATATCAAACTATGCAGATGGAAAGGGAGATTTATTATCAATAGCAGATGAAGGAGCAACAGGAACAATTGCAAGAAATTCATCAGCAAGAACAGCTACAATATATGGAAAAATAATAAATAACTATCCAAACTTTATAAAAGATATCGTAATATTAGGAAAAATTCCTTCTAAAGGAAACACTAATATAGACACAAATACAGCATTAGGTTCAACATTTGATACAAAAATAAAACAAGCTGTAACATTAAAAAATGTTGATACAGCAAATTATACTGTATATTATTCAACAGTTGAAAATGCAAACAAAGACTTAACCAACACAGCAAATGGCTGGACTACTACATTTAGCGAAAATGCTAAAACATATATGATTGTTCTACAAAACCAACAACTACAAACAGGAGAAACACTAGAATTTTCATACAATGTAGAAATACCAGCAAATATTTCATATAACAATAACACATATCAAATGTATAAAGTAAGCTATACAAATGCTTCTAGTGTAGGAGAATTACCAGAAAGCAAAACATCATCAATAATATGCTTAACAACAGGGCAAGGCCCAGAATTATCAGTAGAACTAAAATCAACAGCTGATGTAGTAAGAGAAGGACAAGTAATTAAAATGAAAGCCACTGTTAAAAATACAGGAAGCTTAACTGCCAAAAATGTTAAAGCAGTTGTCACACTACCAGAATACGCAAAATTTACAGATTACGTTCCAGCAAATGGATTTTATCCAGTAGCTGAAACAGAAAAAACTATTGATGTTGGTACATTAGAGCCAAATCAAAGTAAAGAAATTTGTTATTATTTGAGAATAGATAAAATTACAGAAGTATTGACAGAAAGAAAAGATGGTGACGAAAGTGCAGATGGTGACGAAAGTGCAGATAGACCTAGTAGTTATCCTAAATTAATAAAGACACAGATGTATGTGACTATAGATGGAACAACAGATAAAACATATTCTAATGAATGTAGCTTAAATATACAAGAAGGCAAAATTGCACTTGAGTTAATTAGTGATATATTTGAAAATCAAACATTACAAACTGGAGATATTATGGAATACACAATAAATGTAGAAAATATTTCTAGAAAAGGAGCTTTATCTAATACAAAACTTACAGTAAACCTACCAACCGGTGTTAAATTTGAAAATGCACTTATCAAAGATAGTTTGTCAGCAGAAACAGGCACTACTCAAGGAATAAGCTATGATGAAACATTAAATATAGTAACTATAGACATAGGAACATTAGAGACTGAAAAAGTTATAATGTTAAATATAAAAATGGAAAATATAGATAATGGATTTTCTATAATAGCAAAAGCAAAAGCTGATGGAGCAGAAGAATGCTATTCTAATATTACAGAATATGTAGCAGAAACAGTAAAACTAGAAGTATCACAATTAACATCAACACCTAACTATGTAAAAGAAACACAAAACTTAACATATACATTAAAAATAGCAAACAAAGGCAATGGAGTAGTAACAAATATTAGAATTAAAGATATTTTACCAGAAGGATTAACAGCTGAAAAGGTTACTTATATATATCAAGGTACAGAAAAACAAATTTCATATTCTAATAATGAAATTATGATACCAATAATAACAGGAGGACAAGAATTTGAGCTTAAATTAGTAACAAAAGCTAATTTATTACCAGACAAAAATGATAGAAAAGTAACAAATAAAATGTCAGTTACAGCTAATGGATTTGAAGAGGTACAAACAAATACAGTAACAAACACTATTGAGTATTATGCAAAAGCACATGAAAATGATGGAGGAACTACAAATCCAGATAACCCAAACAATCCAGATACACCATCAACAGAAAGATACAAAATAACAGGTACAGCATGGCTAGATAGCAACAAAAACGGAATGAGAGATTCACAAGAAGAATTACTAGCAAATGTAAAAGCAATATTAGTAAATAAATCTAATAATTCAATAGTAAAAGATATAGACACAAAACAAGAAAAATCTACAACAACTAATAGTGAGGGATATTATGAATTTACTAATATACCACAAGGACAATATTTTGTACTATTTGTATATGATGCGGGTAAATACAGTATTACAGAATACCAAAAACCAGGAGTTGATACATCTGTAAACTCAGACGCAATAGATATAGAAGTTATACTATATGGAGAAAAAACAGTAGCAGGAATAACAGATACAATAGTAGTATCAAACTCAAATATTAGAGATATTGACATTGGTTTATATGACCAAGAAAAATTTGACTTAAGACTAGATAAATATATAAGCAAAATTACAAGAACAACACCAACATCAGGAACAGAAGTATTTGAATACAATAACGAAAAACTTACTAAAATAGAAGTTTTAAAGAAAAACTTAGGAAAAAGCAGTATAGTTGTAGAATACAAAATAGTGGTAAAAAATGAAGGAGCAGTAGCAGGATATGCTAAAAAAGTAGCAGATTATTTACCAAAAGGAGTAGTATTTAATACAGAGCTAAACAAAGACTGGTATTTATCAGATAATGGCAATGTATATAATACAAGCCTAGAAAACACAATTATAAACCCAGGAGAATCAAAAGAACTTACACTAGTATTAGTAAAGCAAATAACAGAAGATAGTATAGGAATACTAAACAATACAGCAGAAATATATGAAGCATATAATGAACAAGGCTTAAAAGATATAGACTCAACACCAGCAAACAATGTAGAAACAGAAGATGATATATCAAAAGCAGATATTGTTTTAGGAATAGTAACAGGTGCACAAATAGCAATGTATATAACATTACCTATAGTAATAATAGCATTGTTAGGATTTGGAGTATTGGAAATTAAAAAAAGAGTTTTAAATAAAAGATAAAATTTGAAAGAGAGGAGGAAGCTTTTATATGAAAAACATAATTACAAAAACAATTGCTCTAATTTTAATTACTTTATCAGTAATAACCTACCTATCTAGTATTGTTTATGCAGAAGGAAAAGATTATTCACATTTGCATATAGGTGGCTTTGAAGCAGTGGAACATAATGACTGGATGTTACCAATCAATATTTCAGAGTATTTATATTGTATAGAACCAGGAGCTTTTATAGATTATACCAGTACTATATCATATGCGGATGCTGTGGCAGAAAAAGGAAAAGTGTATACTTCAGAGTGTTTATGTCCTGCTTTACCTAAAAAGGGAAAAGTAACATACACACAATATAGAGAAGCTGGAAGTGGAGAATTATCACCATCGATGGCATATATAGTAACAGATAGCCCAAGTGGATATAATAAAGACAAACAAAAAGGAATTTATCATTTGAGAGATTTATATACAAAAGATGGGAAACGTGCAGACTTGAACCTAGTAGAAGGAAATGGAACATCATCACATGATGATGGAGAGCCAACTAAATATGATACAGAAGCTGTAGATTATGGAAACTTTATGATAGATATTAAAGATAATAACGAAAAAATAGCACAATCAAACAATACACAAAAAAATAAAGTATACACAAAAATTGACTACAAAACCCAAAAATATACAGTAGGACCTTTTAATATTAGTTATGTAAATGGTACATATGGAGACCTTACCTTTGGTGGTATTACAGGCGTAGATGTAATATGTTATAACAAAGACGGAAAAAAATTAAACAAAACTTTAAGCATAGAAAAATTTATTATAAATAACCAGGAGGTAACACCAGATTATTTTACACCAGATGAAGACAAAATAGATAGAACATCACAAGCATACCCAAAATCAGGAGAAAACTTTGAAATTGTATTTAAAGACCCAAACATTGGAGTGGCAGAAAATGATAAAGAAAATAGAACTACCAAAATATATGTAAAAATAAGATTCCAATATATGAAAGCAACTGGACAATATGTAAAATACAATGGAACAAAATATGAAGTAACATATAGTGAAGAACATAAAGAGCATAAACATTATGATACACATCATAGTCTTGACTCAGAAGGAAATCACTCTGGATGCTATACTTCTATTAGATGGTGTCACAGTTGTAAAGCAACAGGAGGATTGAAAGAAAAACACCAACAAACTCTAGCTATGATGGATGGAGAAAGAGAGCTAATTGATGATGAAATAGTTATAGGAAATGAAAAAGACCTATTTACCACATCAATGGATTTAGCTGGATATGTATGGGAAGATGGTTTAGGTGGAAAAGAAGGTAAACCAGATGGACTTAATAATACAGACAAATTAGATAAAGCAATTCCAAACATAAGAGTTGTACTATATACAAGCAAAGGAAATGCAGTAGATGAAAAACTTACAGATGATGAAGGATATTACTTATTCACAGACATGGACCCTCTAAAAAAATACTATGTAGCATTTGAATATAACGGACAGTTATATATACCTACACAGTACACAAGAGATACCAAAACATATTATGATGAAGAATGGAAACATTCGTCAAAAGCTACAGAAATATCCAAAGAAAGAACAGCATTTGATAATAGGTTTGCAGAGATAGGGGCATACCCATATAACTATATGAGAGAAAATGGAAAATACAATAAAGCATATTCACATTATGAGTTAATGGGCTTTAAACTAAATGAAGATGGAAATTACTATTATGACGAAAGTCAACATTATGCAGATGGCTTTTATGAAATAAAAGATGGAAACATAGTAGTATCAGATAAACTAAATAAAGCAAAAGTAACTAAGAAAACAGAAAATGCAGATGAGCAAAAACTAAACTTTGTAGATGATTGCAAAATATATGCATACACAAGAGCACAAGATGCAAAAAGCCATGACTTATATCCAATTTATGACCAATTTATTGTAAATAAAAATTCAGATCAAACATACAAAACTGGAAAAGAAGCAAGAGCATTAAAAGTTGCTATCAACGATGTTGTAGTAGCAGGAAAAACATATAAAGCACTATACACAGGTCAATTCTTTGTAGATTTAGGTCTTATAAGAAGAAATGAAGTAGACTTAGCATTAAGAAAGGATATTCTATATGCAGCAACCAAAATAAATGGATATGGATCAGAAAAAATAAATGGAAAAGTAGAAGTATACAAATATGACAAACGTGATCAAAACAATAAGAATAATGATAATTATTGGGAAATTCAATATAGAATGAGAAATTATGCTAACTACTATGGTGGAATGTATGTAAATGGAATCTATGAATCTGATTACCAATATAGAGGCGAACAAACAAATGGTGGAAGTAACTTAGAAGCATACATAACATATAAAATAACAATTAGAAATGCCTCTCAAAATACATTAGGTGAAATAACAGAAGTAGTAGATTATTATGATAAAGACTATACATATGAGCCAAGTCTTTCTTGGGTAAAATATAAAACAAACTCTGCAGATACTTCTAATGATGAAATATCAGCAGTAAAAGAGCAAGATTATCATGATATGATACTTGAAAATAATTTATCAAAAATTCCAAATGCTAAACCAATAAGTAGCAGTACCCAAAGTAGCATATATGACGGAAGAGACAAACAAGGAGAACCAGAAGTAGCAAAAGAACAAAGAGACATAAATACTAAGATGAATGTTGTATATGTTAAAGGATTAGCAGGTAAAAAACTAGCTGTTGGAGAACAAGCATATATTTACTTAACATTTAAAGTAAATACAAATGGAGAGAATCCAATAACTTTAGATACTGAAGACAGTTTAAAAATGAATTATGCTGAAATAAATGGATATAAAACATATTATACAGATGGTACTGTTTTACCAAATGACATAAAGAAAACAAGCCAAGATCCAGCAGGAATAATTGATATGAACTCTACACCAGGAAACTTAAGACTAGCGGATATAACAGGAAACAAATATGAAAAGAACTTTGAAAATGATACAGACCGTGCAAAAGGTTTACAAATAAAAATAGATGAAAATGCTGAAAGAAAAATAAATGGTACGGTTTGGGAAGAACAAAGAACAAAGACAGTAGGAGAAGCAGTAATTGGTGATGGTGTGAAAGATAATGACGAAATAAAAATACAAGGAGTTACAGTACAGTTAGTTGAAAAACTAGACAACGGAGAAGAATTCTTATGGCAAACAACTACAACTAATGATAAAGGAGAATATAACTTCTCGAAATTTGTACCAGGTAACTATGTTGTAAGATTTATGTATGGACATAATGATAGCACTGTATTAACAAAAAATAATGGTGGAGCAAATAATGTATCATATAATGGTCAAGATTTTAAATCGACAGTATATCAAAAAGATATGAATGGAAGTGAAATTTCTAAATATACAGACACATATTATGACATAAAAGCATCTGACGCCTTTGATAAAAATGTATCTGACGCAAAAGACATCTGGGGAGACATAAAAGTTACTATCAATCAAAGCACAGGACCACTTACAAATTACAAAGATTCAACTCAACATATATATAATGAAAAAGATGCTAAACAAAATATAACATTACAAGGAAGAGAGTCTGTAATAAATTACTCTAACAAAAATCTTGAAAATCATCGTGCAGAAGTTTTAACATCACCATATGCAAAAACTGATCTTAGAAGTGAATTGATTAAAAATACACAAATGATTGCACAAACTGGAGTTATAGTAATTGAAGGTGAATACAACAGACAATCAACAATTGGTGATAACAGTAGTAGTGATAAAGGTGATAACAACAAAGATGAATATAAATTTAAAAATCATCTAAATGGAAATTACACTATCAATAATCTTGACTTTGGTTTAACAGAAAGACCAAAAGCTCAATTAGAACTAAATAAACAAGTAACAAATGTAAAAATAACATTAGCAAATGGAAATGTGTTATTTGATGCAGATGATGCCGTAGCAAACTTAGCTTGGATAAAACATAAAGACTATAATGTAATTGCTGGAATGAACAACGAAAAATATAATGAATTTTACGACAAGAGCAAATCAGACTCAAAATACAACCGTTATTCATATAAAACAGATATTAACGATATAGTAACAAAGACAAGTTCAAACAACGGACTTATTCAAATAACAATGGACTCAGAGTTAATGCATGGTGCAAAAATACAAATAAGCTATAAGCTAAATGTAAAAAACATTGGTGAAACAGATTATACAGGACAAGACTTCTACTATAAAGCAACAGGAGAATCAGAAGCAACCAAAGTAACAACAGCAGCAAGTTTACTTGTAGATTATGTAGCAAATAACTTACAATACAGAACAGCTGATAACAACGGCTGGACAGCTACAAGCACAGAAGAACTTATTAGTGCAAACAATGTGGACAGTACATTAAAAGGTTCATTAGATAAATATAATACTAAAATTACAACACAAAAATTTGGTAAGGCATTAAAACCAGGAGAAGATATTTCAGGAGACTTAATATTAACACAAACTATCACAGCTCAAAACACAGAAGATGATATGAACTATAAAAACGTAGCTGAAATATTACAAACTACAAACACTGTTGGAAGAAGAATGGCTTACTCAGTGGTAGGAAATCAAGATCCAACAGGAGATATAACAGAAATAGATAGTGCAAAAGCAGAAAACGTATTGATTTTACCACCATTTGGTAATACTTACCTATACTTTGGACTAGGAATTGTAGTAATAGCACTAATAGCAGGAGCAGTAATAATCATTAAGAAAAAAGTTCTTGTTAAATAATTATTAGAAATCTTATAAGGGGAAACTTTTATAGGATTTCTTTTTTTGGAAGAATAGACTAAATATATTGAAAAATGAGTAAAAATAATGTAAAATATAAAACATAAAAAAGAAAAAACAAATAAAAACACTAAAGATAGCAAAAAAGATAGAAAACTTTTTTCATTTGCATACCAAAAACGACAAACATTTTAAATAGCTTGTACTAAAATATATGCAGATTAAAAAAGTAGGGGTGGTAAAAAAGTGTTTAATAATAAAAACAATGAAGAAACAGCTAAACAGATACTAGCAAATCTTTTTAGTATACAAAATATTATTATTTATATAATATCATTTATGATTTCAATGGTAGGCTTTAGAAGCCAAAGCCTTATGCTTAGTATAAATCCGTTTGGAATAAGCTTTTTAGCTTCAATGCTAAGTAACCGTAAGCCCATTGGATTTATATACTTACTAACATTAGTAGGCACATTTATTTCATTTGGTACAAATAGTACACTAATATATTTTTTAACAACACTTGTGTTTTTTGTATTATTATTGATAAAAAGACCAAAAGAACAAGAAGACGTTAATGAACAAAAAAAATTAGGAGTACATCTATTTATTGCAGTATTATTAGTACAAATAGTGCCAATGTTTTTTACTAATTTTTATGTTTATGATTTATTAACAAGCATAATGCTTGGAATAGCTAGTTATGTATTTTATAAAATCTTTACAAACTCAATATCAATGCTACAAGATATAGGCACACAAAAGGCCTTTTCAATTGAAGAAGTTATTGGTACAAGCCTTTTACTAGCAATTGCATTTTGTGCCTTTGGAGACTTAAGCGTATTTGGTTATAGCATACGCAATATCTTAAGCATATTACTAGTTCTAATATTAGGCTGGAAAAATGGTATGCTAGTTGGAGCTACAAGCGGTATAACAATAGGAACTGTACTTGGCATAATTGCAGGTAATGAACCAGTTATGGTTGCATCTTATGCAATATCAGGGCTAATAGCAGGAGTGTTTTATAAACTCGGAAAAATAGGAGTTATAGTTGGCTTTATATTAGGAAATGTAATATTAACATATGTAGCAAATGGTAACACAGTACCAGTAATATTGATACAAGAAATTTTAATAGCATCACTTGGCTTATTAGCAGTACCAAAAAGGTTTAAAATAGATATACAAGATTTAATAGGGAAAGACAAACTACTTCCAGAAACTACTATAAGAGCATTAACAGAAAACGAAGACACAGTATTTAAGCTAAACAGTATGTCACAAACAATAGCTGATTTAGCTAAAAGCTATGAAGAAGCAGCAAGTACTGTATTAGAAGAAAAAGATTTAAAAGAGCAAGAATTATCAAATGAGCAGATATTTAAAGAAGAACTAGATGTAAATATATCAGAATTAGAAAACAACTTATTATATGAAGATATATCACAAAACAATTGTGGCATTGTAGATGAAATATTCAAGCATTTATTAAAAAATGACATAATTACAGAAAAAGAATTAGCCAATATTTTTGAACAACATAACTTGTATATTGTAGGATTTAAACAAAGTGGCACTGTAGCAGAAAATGATGTATCAAAAATGATTAAAGCAATAAATTCTGCATATAGAGTTAGTAGAGTTAATTTCATTTGGAAAATGAAGATGCAAGAAAACAAGAAAAATGTATCTTCTCAATTAGAAGGTGTATCAGAAGCAATATCACAAATGGCAGAAGATATAAAACAAGAAAAAGAAGAACCATTTGAAACTCAAAAACAAGAAATACTAAACTTATTAAAACAAAAAGAAATAGAAATAGACAACATAAAAATAAAACAAAATATCTCAGGCAGATATTTTGTAGAGGTATTTACTCCAGTATGTGATGATATAGAAGGCAAAAAATGCAATATCAAAAAAATAGCTAAAATACTAGAAAAAGTATTACAAACTAAATTTGTAATACAAGCACAAAATTGTAGCTTAAGAGAACAATTAAATACTTGCAAATTTACATATTATTCAGAAGATAAATATAAACTACAAGTAGGAATAGCTACATCAACTAAAGAAGGCTCGAAAGTATCTGGAGATAGCAATATAGCAACAAAACTAGAAGACGGGAAATACCTATTAGCAATTAGTGATGGAATGGGCTCAGGAGAAGAAGCTAACCAAAGTAGCAAAATTGCTATAAATATGTTAGCAAGATTATTAAAAGCGGGTTTTGACAAAGAAACTTCTGTAAAACTAATAAACTCAAGTTTAATAGCAAATACTAAAGAAGACATGTATACAACTTTAGACATACAAATATTAGACCTATTTGCAGGAAATATGGAATTTATAAAAAATGGAGCATGTCCAACATTTGTAAAAAGAAATAAAGAAGTACAATTACTAAAATCACTTACACTTCCAGCAGGAATTATGGAAAAAAATGATTTAATAGTATATGATTATGACTTAGAAGATGGCGACATTATAGTAATGTGCACAGACGGAATTATAGATGCAAATACAGAATATATAAACAAAGCATTATGGGTAAAATATTTGTTAGAAGATATAAACACAGATGACGCACAACAAATAGCAAATATGGTATTAAACGAAGCAATTGACAACGAGTTTGGCATGAAAAAAGACGACATGACAGTAATAGTTGCCAAGGTAAATAAAAAATAGTACCAAAAACGACAAAAATCTTGTAATTATATATAAAAATGTGATATAGTATAGCTATAAAATTAGCCGTACTATATTTTTTGTATGGTTTTAAGGAGGAAAGTGAAAAATGTCATCAGGAAAAAGATATAATTCACAAAAACCAAAGCTAAATATTAAAAAAGTAATAGCAGCTATTATTGTTCTTGCAGTTATAATTATGGCAATTACAGGAATAGTAAAGTTATTCACAGGAGGAAATAAAACAGAAGAAAAAACAGTTCCAAATCGTTACTTTGCAGTATATACAAACAACAAATGGGGAGTAATAAATTCAAAAGGAGAAACTGTTATAAAGCCTCAATATGACGAAGCAATTATTATTCCAGACAATAGCAAAGCTATATTTATATGCACATATGATGTGGACTATTCAAAAAATACATATAAAACTAAAGTAGTAAATGCAAAAAATGAAGAAATAATAACAGGATATGACTCAGTTACAGCTTTAGAAAATTATGATAATGAAAATAACATATGGTATGAAAATGATGTATTACTAGCTTCAAAGGATGGAAAATTTGGACTAGTAGACTTTAAAGGAAAAGAATTATTAAAATGTGAATATGATGAAATCACAGCTTTAAAAGGTGTAAAAAGTAGTTTGCTAACTAAAAAAGAAGGAAAGGTCGGATTAGTAGATAACATAGGAGCAACTATAATAGAAAATACATATACTAAAATTGCACCAGTTTCAGATAAATATGAAGATGGTTATATAGTAACTGATTCTGATAAAAAAATGGGAGTTATAAATCATAACAAATCTACAGATGTAGAAGTTAAATATCAAGATATTAAAGCTTTAAGTGGAAACGGAAAATATGTAGTAAAAGAATCAGGTAAATGGCAAATTATAGATACTGAAGGAAACACATATTTAAAAGGAAAATTTGATGACGCAGTTTCTATAAACGGTGAAAATGTTGTTATAAAAAGCAATGGAAAATATGGAGTTGTAACTTTAAGTGGAGACACTAAAATTGCAACAAAATATCAAGAAGTAAAATATTTATTTGATGACAAATATATTTTTAAATTAGACAACAAATATGGAGTTATAAACTTAGAAGGCGAAGAACTAATTGACCCGACATATGAGAGCTTAATTTATAGAGCAGATGCAGGATTTTTAGAAGGAACAAAGCCAAATGAAGTAAATACTGAATTTATGGACAATTCACTAATAACTAAATTAGTTGGAATTCTTACAGAGATAAATATTGATAATGGATATATGAGAGTTAGAGTAGATAACGAGTATAAATATTATAACTTTAAATTTGAAGAAAAAACTAATAAAGAAGTATTAACAACAAATACTATATTCTTAGACAAAAAAGATGGAAAATACGGATTTGTTAACAAAAATGGAATAGTAGTAGTTGACTATATTTATGATGATGCGAGAGAACAAAACGAATATGGTTATGCAAGTGTTAAGAAAAACGGTATGTGGGGTTGCATAGACTACAAAGGTAAAGTAGTAATTACACCAGCATATCAATTAGAGAATAATCCTGTAATTGAGTTTGTTGGAAAATGGCATTTAGGAGAAGATTTAAATTTGAATTACTATACAGATAAATAAGAGGAGAAAATAATGGGACTAAAGACAAAATATCAATATACATACTTTATTTATCCATATTTAATTGAAGAAAATAACTATAGAAATTATCTATATAAATTATTAAAAAACGATAAATGTATGCTAAAAATATTTGAACCACAAAAAGATACTAGAATTGATGCATATTTTTTACCAGAAATTAAAAGCAAAATGTTTTGGTCATTAAATATGAGTACACAAGGACTTAAAGACTATGAAACAATGGATTTGAATATGAAGGCAACAGTGCTTAGTAAAAAGTATTGCAATGTTTTTGAATATATTTTAGATAAGGATATACCAGGAAAAATAGGCGAAAAAAATGGAATTTTCTTTGATATAAATAAGGTTGAAATTGTATGCTTTAATACAGGAATATGCTTTTTACTTATGAAAACTGTACTAGATACAGGAGTTGAATTTGCAGATGTTTTAAATTTTAATTATAAATTTAGAGACATTCAATCAAAAATAGGACATCCAAAAGAATATGACAATATAAAAATACAAACACAAAAATTTGACAATATGCAAAAGTTTTCCGAATTCTTAGAACAGTTAACTGGTAGAAACATAGAAGCAAAAAAAATAAATTTAGATACTGATAGACTGATTACATATTCATATACCTGCTTAGATCAGGAGTCATGGAATGAAACTACAGATATTTTAGAAAAGGAATTTGAAAAATATCGTAGTATAAAACCAGCAAATGAGCAAGTGAGCGATGTTACATATAGCAGAGACTGCGTATACAAAGAAAAATATATGTATTATGGTTTTGCTAATAATTCTACAGTATTACTTACATCAGAAGCAAATATACAAAATTATACTGAACTTTTATTTGAATATGAAAATTCACAGCTTTATCATTTTATATATTACTTACATCAAAAGGTATATTTAAATAAACTAAATTATGAAATAAAACAAGCTAAAAACTTTGAAAATATAAAGTCTAGATTTATAACTTTTGCAAAAGCAGATTGGATTTATGAAATAACCAATAATTTAATAGGAACTGTATTAGATAAATATTATAGAAAAGAATTAAAATTAGATGAAACATTCATAAGGCTAAAATCAAAATACGATTTACTATATAAAGATTATGAAGTTAATAAAACAAACAAACATAATAATTGGCTGATTGTAATTATAGGATTTATAATTATAATTGGAGTAATTAAATTATTGTTTAAAATAGGCGGATAATAGGAGTACAAAATGACTATAAAAACAGGTGTAGATATAATAGAAGTTGATAGAATACAAGACGCAATAGAAAGCCAAGGAGAAGCCTTTTTAAATAAGGTTTATACTCAAAAAGAAATCGACTATTGCAGTAATACTGGCAAAATGGTATATCAACATTATGCGGTTAGGTTTGCAGCAAAAGAGGCTGTGTATAAAGCAATTTCGGAAGTTATATCTCCAAATGAAGACGATATTTTAAATAAAATAGAAATTACAAATACTGAAAAAGGTAAACCAATGGTAAATTTAGAAGCATTGAACATTCAAAATGTTGAATCGATGGATTTGAGTTTATCACATATCAAAAATTATGCAATTGCCTCTTTTAGTATAATATTTAAATAACTAAAGGCGGTAGTAGTATTACTATCGCTATATATAATTAGGAGGGAAATATGCAAATCTTTGATTCACATGCACATTATAATGATGAGAAATTTGAATTAGATAGAGAAGAAACTTTACAAAAGGTTCTAAATGCAGGAGTTAAAAAATTAATATGTGCAGGATATAGTGTGGAATCTTCAAAACAAGCAATAAAAATTGCAAATGAACATAGCTATATATATGCAACAGCAGGAATTTCACCCAATGATATACCTACATTTGAAAACGAAAATACTGATGTAAAAGAGTTCTTCTTTGAAGAAGTATTAAATGAGCAATTAAAAGAAATAAAAAGGTTAGCTAAGAGTGAAAAAGTAGTTGCAATTGGAGAAATTGGGTTAGATTATTATTGGAACAAAGAAAACAAACAAAATCAAAGGTCAGCTTTTATAAAACAAATAGAAATTGCAAATGAGCTTGATTTACCAATAGTAATACACACCAGAGAAGCAATAGCAGACACAATAGATATATTAAAAAATCAAATTACAGTTGTAAACAAAGGAGTATTCCATTGTTGTCCATTAAATTTGGACCTAATTAGAGAGGGGTTAAAATTAGGATTTTATATTTCTTTTGCAGGACCAATAACTTTTAAGAACTCTAAAAATGCTACGGAAGCAATAGCTTTAGTGCCATTAGATAGAATTTTAGTAGAAACAGATAGCCCATATTTAGCACCAGAACCAAAACGTGGAATCAGAAATGATTCTTCAAATTTAATATATACACTTCAAAAAATAGCAGATGTAAAACAGATGTCAGTAGAAGAAGTAGCTAAAATTACCTATGAAAATACAAGAAATATATTTAAAATAAACACCAATTGATATTCCAATTGGTGTTTAAAAATTATTTATTAAAATCAACTTTAACATTTTTTCTAGCTTCTGCACTATCAACTTCAAATAAACTTTCAGCTGTAAAGTGGAACATACCAGCAATAATGTTTGATGGGAACAATTCTAATTTTGTGTTATATCTTGTAACAGTATCATTATAGAATTGTCTAGAATAAGAAATCTTATCCTCTGTTTCTGTTAATTCTTTTTGCAAACTAGCAAAATTTTGATTTGCTTTTAAATCAGGATAAGCTTCAGCAACAGCCATAATTGTTTTTAAAGTATTAGATAATTCATTATCTAATTTAGCTTTCTCGTCAACTGTTTTAGCACCAGACCAAGCAGTACGTAATTCAGTTACTTTAGCTAAAGTATCACTTTCATGAGTCATATAACCTTTAACAGTTTCAACTAAATTAGGAATTAAATCAAATCTTCTTTGTAATTGTACGTCCATTTGCCCAAAAGCATTTTTAACACGTTGTCTTAATGTTACTAAACTGTTATATGCAGAAATAATAAATAATATTAAAAGAACAACGATTATTAAAATAATCCACAACATAAATTTCACTCCTTTATACTAATAATATGAAATAATAATACCATATATTAAAATAATATACAATAAAAAATAAAAAATAAATCATAATTTGGTACAAGCACACATATAATATAGTATATGTAAAGGTTTTAAGAATATTACAAAAATGACAAAAAAATAAACGCTTAGAGCCTAGGGAAATACATGAGACGGCATAAAATTTGACAATATTTGTTTGAAATGGTATAATATAGATGTTGCTTTTGAAGGAGGGAACAAATAAAAATGAAAAATGATGATAAAGCATCAATATCGCTGAAAAAAATAATTTGTATTAGCATTTTATTTATTTTCATAATGACAGTTGCAGTTGTAGCTGGAAATGTGAAATTAAATAATGTTAAAATTATTTTAGCTAGTGGTTATGAAATGAGTGTATTAACTAGCAAAACCAAAATAGCAGATATATTAGATGACAATCATATTATATTACTTGAAGATGAAAAGGTATCACCTGATTTAGAGTCAGAGTTATCAGATAATAATACAATTAAAATTTCTAAAATTACAGATGAAGAAATTGAAGCACCTGAAGTTATAGAAACATCAGAAACTGTTACAATGGAAGAAGTATTAAAAAACTATGATACTATTATCGAAAAGATTGTAGTTGAAAAAGTAAAAATACCTTTTGAAACAGTTACAAAAAATAAAGCATCAGGTTCAGGCTCAAAACAAAATCAAATTATACAATATGGTGTAGACGGTATAAAAGAAGTTACTTACAAAGTAAAATACCAAAATGATGTTGAAATTGAGAAAAAAGAAATTTCTTCAAAAATAATTAAGAAACCAGTGAACAAAATAGTAGAAGTAAGAAATAAGCAGGTTACATCAAGAGGTGGCACAACTACTAGATATGGTGGCAAATGGACTTATTCAGAAGCAGAACTTGACTTATTATGTGCTATTACAGCACAAGAAGCTTCTTCAAGCTATAATGCAGCTTTAGCTGTTATAACATGTGCAGCAAACAGAGCAGAAAGTAGAAAATGGAGATACAACGGAACAGACCCATTAAGCCAATATAAAGCAAGAGGCCAATTCTGTTACTCAATAGATAATCACTGGAGAAGAAGATTAAACGGAAATTACCCATCATATGTAAAACAAGCAGTTATAGATGCATTAAATGGTAAAAGAAACCACAATTACTTATCATTCAGATCAGCAGGATATGCAAGTGGTGTAAACATTGGTGGTAACGTATACTTCAACGCAATGTAATATACAAAGAGTCCCTAAAAAATAGGAACTCTTTTTTATTGCTTTTCGGGTGACTTTGGGGACGGGGTCAAAAAGCACCCTTTTTCAAATCTGACTCTTTTTTATTTGGTTCTTTTTAAAATGTGATTTTGAATTTGGGTGCTTTTTGACCCCGTCCCCAAAGTCACCCTCTTGAATTAGTGGAAGTTTTATGGTATATTATTTGCACAAGGAGAGAAGAAATATGAAATTAATTTCATGGAATGTAAATGGTTTGAGAGCAGTTATTAAAAAAGGCTTTAAAGAATTTTTTGAGAAGGAAGATGCAGATATATTTTGTATACAAGAAACAAAAATGCAACAAGACCAAATTGATGATGAAATAAAAAGTTTATTTAGTAAATATAATTGTTATTGGAATAGCGCTGTAAAAAAGGGATATTCAGGTACAGCAGTATTTACAAAACAAAAGCCACTTAATGTTACATATGGAATAGAAATAGAGAAACATGATCAAGAGGGAAGAATAATAACACTAGAGTTTGAAAAGTTTTATTTAGTGAATTGCTATACTCCAAATTCCAAAAGAGAACTAGAAAGATTAGAATATAGAATGACATGGGAAGATGAAATTAGGAGCTACTTATTAAAATTAAATGAAACAAAGCCAGTAATTTTATGTGGAGATTTAAATGTAGCACATGAAGAAATAGACTTAAAAAATCCGAAAACTAATAGGCATAATGCAGGATTTACAGACGAAGAAAGAGGAAAAATGACAGAATTATTAAATGCCGGTTTTACAGATACTTTTAGATATTTATATCCTACAAAAGAAAATTGCTATACTTGGTGGTCATATATGTTTAATGCAAGAGCTAATAATGCAGGTTGGAGAATAGACTACTTTATAGTATCAAAATCAATTGAGAAAGAAATAAAAGAAGCAAAAATTTATTCAGATGTTATGGGCAGTGATCATTGTCCTGTTGGAATAGAATTGTAGGAGGTAAAAATGGAAGAAAAAAAGAGAAGCTTGAAATGGCTATACTGGTTTAGCCTAGGAGTGGCTATTATTGCAGTATATAAATTACTAGATAATTTTGGACCTATAACAGCTTGGTTGGCAGGGCTATTAAATATTTTAATGCCATTTATTGCAGGATTACTTATAGCATATTTATTTTATATTCCATGTAGAAAAGTGGAAAGTTGGTATAAGAGGGTAAAACCTATTTCAAAAAGAGCAAGAGTATTATCAATTATAACAGTGTATATTATAGCGGTATGGTTAATTATACTAGCATTAAACTTTGTAATACCAGCAATATCAAAAAGTATTGTAGACTTAGTTACTAACTTTGGCAATTATTATAACAACACAATGACTACCATAAATGAATTGCCAGAAGATTCAATACTTAAGAGTGAAGCTGTTTTAAATGCGATAAAAGGAATAAGTGAAATTGATTTTAAACAATATATAAATATAGAAAAATTAACTGAATATGCAAAAGGGGCAATAAATATTGTAAATAGTATATTTGATGTATTTGTTTCATTTATAGTTTCAGTATACTTATTAGCAGAAAGAAGAAGAATTTTAAACTTTTTGAGAAGATTAGCATCAGCTATATTTAAACCAGAAACTTATAAAATGATAGGCAAATACTTTAATAAATCAAATGAAGTATTTTTCAGCTTTATAGCAGGGCAAGTACTAGATGCAATAGTAGTAGGAATATTAACTGCAATTGCTATGTCAATAATTGGAGTAAAATATGCAGTGTTACTAGGATTTATGATAGGACTATTTAATTTGATACCATATTTTGGAGCTATTATTGCAGTGGTAGTAGCTATACTTATTACTATATTTACAGGAGGTATAGGCCAAGCAATTGCTATGGCAATAGTTGTAATAGTATTACAACAAATTGATGCAAATATTATAAACCCTAAGATTCTAGGAAGCTCATTATCCATAAGTCCACTTTTAGTAATATTTGCAGTAACTATAGGTGGAGCATATTTTGGAGTTCTAGGAATGTTCTTAGCAGTACCAGTCGCCACAGTAATCAAATTACTAATTGAAGAATATATAACTTACAAAACCAGCACAAATTAAAGTGCTGGTTTTTAATTATGTATTGACAAATGATATTAAATATAGTATCATAAAAATAGCCTTATTGGGGGAAAGGTGTATTTTTCAAGAGAGGAGGAATACAGATGCCAGAACTCAATAAGATAATACAAAAAATGAAAAGACAGCCTAATGGAATCAGATTTAAAGAAGTGGCCAAAGTTTTAGAATATAATGGATATAAGATGAAGGCTAAAAAGCGGTACTTCTCACAGAAATTTTATAAATTCTAAGGGTGATGTAATAACAATTAAAGAAGAAAATCCATTAAAGGCTGTTTATGTTAAAGACGTATTAAAGAGAATTGGAGAATAAAATTCTCAAATTAAAGTAAAATAGATATAAAGGGAGGCAAAAATAATGAAAAGTGTTGATGATTATATGAATTTGCCATATAACTGTATTGTTCAACAAATTAATGACGAGAGTGGAACTTACTTTTATGCACACGTTTTAGAATTAGACGGATGCCAAAGTACAGGAGAAACTTTTAAAGAAGCTTATGAAAGTCTAAAAGATGCAATGAGAGGTTGGATTGAAACTAAAATAGATGGTGGATTTGATGTACCACTACCGGTAAAATATACTGATTATAGTGGAAAATTTTTAGTAAGAATTCCAAAATCATTACACTACAGATTATCAGTTGAGGCACAACAAGAGGGTGTGTCGTTAAATCAATATGCATTGTATAAATTAAGTAATTAACATATAATACAAAACCAGCACTTTAATTTGTGCTGGTTTTTGTGTTAAGAATAACTTAATAAATTAACTACTTTTTTCTTAATAAATTTGTGGTATAATTTATACGTAATAATCAAAAAGGGGAAGAATTATGTATAATATTTTAGTGGTGGATGATGATAAAGAAATTGTAAATGCAATAGAAATATATTTGAGTAAAGAGGGATACAACGTACTAAAAGCATATGATGGAATGGAAGCATTAAAAATAGTAGAAAAAAATGATGATATTCATTTGATTTTATTGGATATAATGATGCCAAAACTTGATGGAATTAGCACAGCTAATTTAATTAGAAAGGACAAATCAATTCCAATAATAATGCTTTCTGCAAAATCTGAAGACTATGACAAAATTACAGGACTAAATAATGGAGCAGATGATTATATAACAAAACCATTTAATCCATTAGAACTAATTGCAAGAGTAAATTCACAAATCCGTAGATATACACACTTGGGATCAATTGCAGATAAACAGCAAGAAGGAAATACATATTGGTCAGGAGAATTAGTAATAAATGATGACACAAAACAAGTGACAGTTGAGGGAAAAAATGTGAAATTAACTCCAACAGAATATAACATTTTAAAATTTTTAACCAAAAATAAAGGAATAGTGTATTCAATTGAACAAATTTACCAAAATGTGTGGGAAGATGAATGTTATGGTGCAGAAAATATTATAGCAGTACATATTAGACACATAAGAGAAAAGATAGAAATAAATCCAAGAGAGCCTAAATACTTAAAGGTAATTTGGGGGATAGGATATAAAATTGAAAATTTAGAAAAATAGGAGGTAAAAAATGAATGGATCAAAAATTGCTAAAAATGTAGCTTATGTTTTAGCACCAATATTTGCATTACTCTTAATACTATCAACACTAGGTACTAAAATTATAGACGAAAAAATTGATGTTATACAAAATTCAAACTATATCTGGCAAATGGCAGGAGGTTTAGCAAATGTAACAAAAGGCGTAACACCATTACTAATTCCAATATCAGTCATGATACTGATTATTCTAGCAGTAGTGATTATAGATGGAATTGGAAAAAATAAAAATGATGATACAATTAAATTAAAATGGTTTGATGAATGGAAATTAGAAATAGTATTATTTTTAAGTTTTATATTGTTTTTAGCTGGGGCTTATGTTCTAACAATTGGATGGAACTCATTTGAAAATTCAATAAGCATAATGCTATCAAGTTGTGGAATCGGAATAATATATATAGATTCAATAGTGCTATTAGAAACTGTAGTAAAAAGAATAAAAGCAAGAATGTTCTGGAAAACCAGCTTAATATATGCCATTTATAAAGCAATTAAGAAGATGATAGATAACCGCAAAATAATGACAAAGCTATTTATATATTATTGGGGATTTTGCATTATAGGATTTTTCATAACATTGGCAATACCAAACTCTACTAGTAACAATAACTTGTTTCAGGTAGTAATGTTAGCAGCACTTGGAATAAGCACATTTTATGTATTGTGCAAAAAAGTGGAGGAACTTAATAAAATTCAAATGGCTTTAAAAAGTATATATGACGGAGATACCAATATTGAATTGAATCCAAACGAATTAAAGGGAGTTTTAAAACAAATGGCAGTATATATAGACGATATTGCTGGAGGTTTATCAAATGCAATTGAACAAAGCTTAAAGAGTGAAAGACTTAAAACGGAGCTTATAACAAATGTATCACATGATATAAAAACACCACTTACATCAATTATTAACTATGTAGATTTATTAAAAAAAGAAAAAATGCCTAATGAAAAAGCAACTGAGTATTTAATTATATTAGATAATAAATCTCAAAGATTAAAAAAACTAACAGAAGATCTAGTAGAAGCTTCAAAAGCATCTTCTGGAAATATAAAACTAAATATGGAAAAATTAAATGTAAAAGAACTTGTGCAACAGGTGTCAGGAGAATTTGAAGATAGATTTAAGGAAAGAAATTTAGAGGAAATAACAACATTTCCAGAACAGGATGTATATATAAAAGCAGATGGAAGATATATGTGCAGGATATTAGAAAATATTTATTCAAATGTTGCTAAATATGCTATGGAGAACACAAGAGTATATTTAGATGTGGTGAAAAACCAACATACAGTTGTAATACAAATGAAAAATATATCAAAACAAGAGCTTAATATATCAGCAGACGAATTGATGCAAAGATTTGTAAGAGGAGAAACTTCTAGAAATACAGAAGGAAGCGGATTAGGACTTTCAATAGCATCCAGTTTAACAGAACTTCAAGGTGGGCAGTTTCATATTTACCTAGATGGAGATTTATTTAAAGTAACAATAGGATTTGAAATATTGAATAATTAAAAAAATGTTGCCATTGGGGACGGAGAATTTTGGCACACTTCATTATTAAAACAAATTATTTTAGTTAAAAATAAGAAGTGTGCCAAAATTCTCCGTCCCCAATGGCATCCCCAATGGCACCCAATGGCAACATTAACTTTTTTAGCCTACATGATTAAACAAATACTGAATACCCCCATTAGCGGCAGCAGTTACTGCTAAAACAATAATACCAGCAACAAGAACACCAGCTACAATAGGTGGGATAGCTTTTTTAGGTGGTAAATTTAAAAAGTTAGCAATTAAAGAACCAACCCATGCACCAGTTCCAGGTAAAGGAACAGCTACAAATAAAAATAAACCTAAAGCTGTGTAATTTTGTAACTTTTCACTTTCTTCAATTTTTCTTGTGGCTCTTTCAGTAGCCCAATCTATAATAACCTTAAAAGGCTTCCATCTTCCAAAAAAATCAAATAAAGGTCTAATATATTTAACAATAAAATATATAGGTACAATATTTCCGATAAAGCTACAGATAAAAGCTTCAAAATATGAAAGACCAAGTCCGACACCTATTGGAATAGCACCTCTTAACTCTAAAATAGGCACCATACCTACAAAAAATGTAATCAAATATTTTAAAATTATAGACATATAATTAACCTCATTTCTATTAACAATGCAAATATTGTACTATATTAAATATCATTTGTCTATAATACCTTATAAAAATTAAGAAATTTTTACTAAAATCGTTGACAGCAAGTACAACAGGTGTTATACTAAAATAGGTATGCTTTTATTAAGCGTTACTAGTCTACATTTAAGGTGGATGTAATGATTAATATAAAAATAAATTTTACCAAATAAACAGCAAATAAAACAGTTGACAAAAATGTCAACCGTATTTTTGTTGTCTTTTATCTATAGATTATGTTAATTTAATAAAAAGAGGAATTGACCTATAATTACTTACGGAAAGGGTATTTAGAGAGCAGAAAAATATGCTGATTTGTAAACTAATTATAGAAACAAGAAGGACTTTTTATTAAAATCATATATTTTAACTTCTGCTTAATTTTTTTTAAGGAGTGATTCTTTTGTTAAAAGAAATTAAACACGAGAAATGTTCTCGTAAAACTTTTGCAAAAATCGGCGATTCAATCGAAATGCCAAACTTGATTCAAGTTCAAAAAGACTCATACAATTGGTTTATCGAAGAAGGCTTAGGAGAAGTTCTTAGAGATGTATCTCCAATAGTTGATTATTCAGGAAACCTTGTACTTGAATTCTTAGACTACTACATGGAAGAGAAAACAAAATACACATTAGAAGAAGCCAAAGAACGTGATGCAACTTATGCTACAAGATTACATGTAAAAGTAAGACTTATCAATCGTGAAACAGGTGAAATTAAAGAACAAGAAATTTATCTTGGTGATTTCCCACTTATGACAGATAGTGGTACTTTCGTAATCAATGGTGCAGAAAGAGTTGTAGTAAGCCAATTGGTTCGTTCACCAGGTTGCTACTATGCACAAGATTTTGATAGCAAAACAGGTAGAAGAATTTACACATCTACTGTTATGCCTATTCGTGGTGCATGGATAGAATATGAAACTGATGGAAACGACGTGTTTTGGGCTAGAGTTGATAGAACTAGAAAAATACCTGTTACAACACTTTTAAGAGCATTAGGAATAGTAACAGATGAACAAATTACACAATTATTTGGGGATGAAAACAAAATAAAGGAAACTTTAGCAAAAGACCCAATTAAAACACAAGAAGAAGCCTTAGTTGAAATATACAAAAAATTAAGACCAGGCGAACTTCCAACAACTGATGCTGCAAGAAACTTATTCAATGGCTTATTTTTTGACGATAGAAGATATGACCTAGCAAAAGTAGGAAGATTCAAATTTAATAAAAAATTAAGCTTAGCAACAAGAATTACAGGAAGAATAGCTTATAACGATATTATTGATCCAGAAACAGGAGAAGTATTAGTAGAAAAAGATAACAGTATTTCTGAAGAAACAGCAATTGCAATTCAAAACAGTGGAATCAATGTTGTTGATGTAAAAGTTGAAGACAAACCAGTAAGAATTATTGGTAATGGTACAGTCAATATCCACAGCGTACTTCCAAATGTTGATTTAAGTGACTTACATATCAAAGAAATGGTAAATTACATAGTATTAAAATCAATAATTGATACTACAGAGGAAAAAGAACTACATGATGTTATTAAAGAAAGAATAGACGAATTAATTCCAAAACATGTTACAAACGAAGATATTATTGCTTCAATAAGCTATTTATTAAACTTAGAACATGGTTTAGGAAATGTTGATGATATTGACCATTTAGGAAATCGTCGTATTCGTTGCGTTGGAGAGTTATTACAAAATCAATTTAGAATTGGTTTAACAAGACTTGAAAGAGTAGTACGTGAAAGAATGACAATTCAAGACTTAGATATAGTTACTCCACAAACTTTAATCAATACAAAACCAATAACTTCTGCAATTAGGGAATTCTTTGGAAGTTCACAATTATCACAATTTATGGACCAAACAAACCCACTTTCAGAATTAAGCCATAAGAGAAGAATTTCTGCATTAGGACCTGGTGGTTTATCTCGTGAGAGGGCAGGATTCGAGGTTCGTGATATTCACTATACACACTATGGAAGATTATGTCCTATTGAATCACCAGAAGGACCAAACGTAGGACTTATATCAGCACTTTCATCATTTGCTATTATAAATGAATATGGATTTATTGAAACACCATATAGAAAAGTAGATCATGAAACAGGTAAAGTAACTGATGAAGTTGTATATATGCCAGCAGATGAAGAGGATAAATACATTATTGCTCAAGCATCTGAGCCAGTTGACGAAGAAGGAAAATTCGTAAATGATAGAATTCGTGTACGTCATAGAGCAGATATCACAATGGTTGATAAAGACCAAGTTGATTTTGTAGACGTATCACCAAAACAATTAGTATCAGTTGCAGCAGCTATGATTCCATTCTTAGAGCATGACGACGCAAAACGTTCTCTAATGGGTTCAAATATGCAACGTCAAGCAGTTCCACTACTTACAACAGAATCACCAATAGTTGGTACAGGTATTGAATATAGAGCAGCAAAAGATTCTGGAATTACAGTAATGGCTAAAAATGACGGTATAGTTGAAAAAGTAACTGGTGACGAAATTCAAATTAGAAATAAAAAAGACGAATTAGATGTTTACCATTTAAGAAAATTCAAAAGAACAAATGGTGGAACATGTATAAATCAAAGACCAGTTGTAAGCACTGGAGAAAAAGTTAAAGCAGGAGAACTAATTGCCGATGGACCAGCTACTAAAAATGGTGAAATGGCACTTGGTAAAAACGTTTTAATAGCTTTCACAACTTGGGAAGGTTATAACTACGAGGATGCTGTTTTAATTAGTGAAAGATTAGTAAAAGAAGATGTATATACATCAATTCATATTGAAGAATATGACTGTGAATGTAGAGAAACAAAATTAGGAGCAGAAGAAATTACTAGAGATATACCAAATGTTGGAGACGATAGCTTAAAAGACTTAGACGAAAACGGTATAATTCGTATAGGTGCTGAAGTAAGACCAGGAGATATATTAGTTGGTAAAGTTACTCCAAAAGGAGAAACAGAACTAACAGCAGAAGAAAGATTACTTCGTGCAATATTTGGAGAAAAAGCTAGAGAAGTTAGAGATAACTCACTTCGTGTTCCACATGGAGAAGCAGGAACAATTGTAGATGTTAAAATATTTACAAGAGAAAATTCAGACGAATTAGCTCCTGGAGTAAATCAAGTAATTCGTTGCTATATTGCAACAAAGAGAAAAATATCTGTTGGTGATAAGATGGCTGGACGTCATGGTAACAAGGGTGTTATTTCACGTATATTACCAGAAGAAGATATGCCATTCTTACCAGATGGTACACCAGTAGACATAGTATTAAATCCATTAGGTGTTCCTTCTCGTATGAACTTAGGTCAAGTTTTAGAGGTTCACTTAGGTATGGCTGCAAGAGCACTTGGATACAAGGTTGCAACACCAGTATTTGATGGTGCTAAAGACGAAGAAATAAAAGAGCTATTTAGAAAAGCAGGACTTAGTGAAGATGGAAAAACAGTTGTATATGATGGTAGAACTGGAGAGCCATTTGATCATCCAATTACAGTTGGTGTTATGTATATGTTAAAACTACATCACTTAGTAGATGACAAAATACATGCTCGTTCAACTGGACCATACTCATTAGTAACACAACAACCTCTTGGTGGTAAAGCACAATTTGGTGGACAAAGATTTGGAGAGATGGAGGTTTGGGCATTAGAGGCTTATGGTGCTGCATATACACTTCAAGAAATGTTAACAGTTAAATCTGATGATATTGTAGGAAGAGTAAAAACATATGAAGCAATCGTAAAGGGCGAAAATGTACCAGAACCAGGAGTTCCAGAAGGATTTAAAGTATTAGTAAAAGAACTTCAATCATTAGGATTAGATATAAAACTTCTTTCAGAAGACAATAGAGAATTAGAACTTAAAGAAAATATTGACGAAGGAATTGACTTTAATAGTATTAAAGACGATCCTAAACTAGAAGAAGAACTTGCAGTAGTTGATGAAGACGAACTTGCTGATGGATATTCAGAAGAAGGAGATCTTCTTGATGACGAAGATAGTTTAGATGATGAAGAATTATTACTTGATGATGAAGATCTATTAGATATGGATAACTTTGATGATAATGAAGAATAAAATTTAATAGCCATTCAAAAAGTTTAAACAAGTTGACAATATAGAATTGCACAGCGGTGTATAGCTTGTTTAAACGAGTATGAAAAAAGAAAAATATTTAGGGGGCTAAATAAAGTGGATGAATTAGAAATTTTTAACAAACTTAAAATTGGGATAGCATCAGATGAAAAAATCAGAGAATGGTCAAAAGGTGAAGTTAAAAAGCCAGAAACCATTAACTACAGAACTTTAAAACCAGAAAAAGATGGTCTATTTTGTGAAAAAATATTTGGACCAACAAAAGACTGGGAATGTCACTGTGGAAAATATAAAAGAGTAAGATACAAAGGCATTGTATGTGATAGATGTGGTGTTGAGGTAACAAAATCAAAAGTAAGACGTGAAAGAATGGGACATATTGAACTTGCTGCACCAGTTGCACATATTTGGTATTTTAAAGGAATACCAAGCAGAATTGGACTAATGCTTGATGTTTCTCCAAGAAGCTTGGAAAAAGTAATATATTTTGCATCATATATTGTAATAGATAAAGGAACTACTGATTTAACAGTATGTCAAGTATTATCTGAAAAAGAATATCGTGAAGCAGAAGAAAAATATGGTAGAGGTTCTTTTGTAGCTAAAATGGGAGCTGAGGCAATTGAAGAATTACTACAAAAAGTTGATGTAGAAAAATTGTCTGAAAAATTGAAAAAAGAACTAGAAAAAGCAAGTGAACAAAAAAGAGCAAAACTAATAAAAAGATTAGATACAGTTGAAGCTTTTAGATTATCAGAAAATAAACCTGAATGGATGATAATGAATGTAGTACCAGTAATTCCACCAGATTTAAGACCAATGGTACAATTAGATGGTGGTAGATTTGCTACATCAGATTTAAACGACTTATATCGTAGAGTAATCAACAGAAATAATCGTTTAAAAAGACTATTAGAATTAGGTGCACCAGAAATTATTGTACGTAATGAAAAAAGAATGTTACAAGAATCAGTTGATGCCTTAATTGATAATGGTAGACGTGGAAGACCAGTAACAGGTGCTGGTGGTAGAGCATTAAAATCTTTATCAGATTTATTAAAAGGAAAACAAGGTAGATTCCGTCAAAACTTATTAGGTAAACGTGTTGACTATTCTGGACGTTCAGTTATCGTAGTAGGACCAGAACTTAAACTATATCAATGCGGTGTGCCAAAAGAAATGGCAGTTGAATTATTCAAACCATTTGTTATGAAAGAATTAGTTGGACGTGGAATTGCACACAATATTAAAAATGCTAAGAGAATGGTAGAAAGATTAAGACCTGAAATATGGGATATTCTAGAGGATGTTATTAAAGACCATCCAGTATTATTAAACCGTGCTCCTACATTACATAGACTAGGTATTCAAGCATTTGAGCCAGTTTTAGTAGAAGGTAGAGCTATAAAATTACACCCATTAGTATGTACAGCTTTCAACGCTGACTTCGACGGTGACCAAATGGCTATTCACTTACCTTTATCACCAGAAGCACAAGCAGAAGCTAGATACTTAATGCTTTCAGTAAATAACCTTTTAAAACCACAAGATGGTAAACCAGTAACAGTACCTACACAAGATATGATTTTAGGTGCATATTACTTAACAATGGAAGTACCAGGAGAACCAGGAGAAGGTAATTATTACTCTTCACCAGAAGAAGCAGTAATGGCGTACTACAACCATGATTTGGGTTTACATGCGAAAGTATTTGTAAGAATTCAAAAAGAAATAGATGGTAAATTAGAAACAAGAAAAGTTGAAACAACAGTTGGTAGACTAATTTACAATGAAGGAATTCCACAAAACTTAGGATTTGTTGATAGAACAAAACCAGAAAACTTATTTGAACCAGAACTTAACTTTGCAGTTTCTAAGAAAAACTTAGGAAAAATAATTGCAAAATCAATAAATGTAAATGGTTTAAGTGCAACAGCAGAATTACTAGATTATATCAAATCAATGGGATTCAAACATTCTACAACAGCTGGTATTACAGTATCTGTAGATGATGTAAAAGTGCCAGAAGCTAAAAAGCAAATTCTTACTGAAGCAAATGAACAAGTAAATAATGTATTAAAACAATATAAACGTGGTTTAATAACAGAGGATGAAAGATACAACTCAGTTATCAAAATTTGGGAAAAAGCAACAGATGATGTTACCGAAGCAATGAAAAACAATTTTGAAGACTTAAACCCAGTATATATGATGAGCCAATCTGGAGCCAGAGGAAACTTAAACCAATTAAGACAAATTGCAGGTATGCGTGGTCTTATGGCTAGTACAACTGGTAAAACAGTAGAAATTCCTATTACATCTTCATTCCGTGAGGGTCTAGATGCACTAGAGTACTTCATTTCTGCACACGGTGCTAGAAAAGGTTTAGCAGATACAGCCTTAAGAACAGCCGACTCAGGTTATTTAACAAGAAGATTAGTTGATGTATCTCAAGACATTATAGTTCGTGAAGAAGACTGTGGAACACATGAAGGACTTATTGTAGAAGCAATTAAAGATGGAAATCAAGTAATTGAAAAACTAGAAGAAAGATTAGTTGGAAGATATGCATTAAATGATATAGTTAACCCTGAAACAAAAGAGTTAATTGTTGATACTAACACAATGATTACAGACAAAATTGCTGAACAAATAGTAGCAGCAGGAATTGAAAGAGTAGAGGTACGTTCAGTATTAGGATGCCGTACAAAACATGGTGTATGTCGTAAATGCTATGGTATGGGATTAGCAACTCGTGAAAAAGTAAATATCGGAGAATCTGTTGGTATTATAGCTGCACAATCAATTGGTGAGCCTGGTACACAGCTTACTATGAGAACTATCCACTCTGGTGGTGTTGCAGGTGTAGCAGATATTACACAAGGTCTTCCTAGAGTTGAGGAACTATTTGAAGCTCGTAAACCAAAGGGGCTAGCAGTAATTACAGAAATTGATGGTAAAGTAAAAATAGTTGAAGACAAGAAAAAGAAGGAAATTGTTGTTACTTCTAAAGATGATTCAAAAACATATGCAATACCATTTAGATCTAAATTACGTGTAAGAGAAGGAGACGAAGTAAAAGCCGGAGATGCTTTAATTGAAGGTGCTATAAATCCAAACGAAATACTAGCAATTAAAGGACCAGAAGGAGTATATGAATACTTAATCCAAGAGGTTCAAAAAGTTTATCGTAACCAAGGTGTTGACATCAATGACAAACACATTGAGGTAATTGGTAGACAAATGCTTAAGAAAGTAAGAGTAGAAGATAATGGAGATACAGATATGTTTGCTGGTTCATTAGTAGATATTCATGAATTTGAAGACAAAAATGAGCAAGCAGTAGCAGAAGGAAAACGTCCAGCAACTGGAAAGCGTATGCTATTAGGTATCACAAAAGCTTCATTAGCTACAGAAAGTTTCTTATCAGCAGCATCATTCCAAGAAACAACAAGAGTATTAACAGAAGCAGCTGTTAAAGGTAAAGTAGATGACTTAATTGGATTAAAAGAAAATGTTATTATAGGTAAACTAATACCTGCAGGAACAGGACTTCCAATTTATAAAAATACACATATCAATACAGAACAAAATGAAGAAGAGGATGACGAATTAGCTGAATAAAAATAAAACAAACCGTTGATTTCAACGGTTTGTTTTTTGGTGGTTTAGGCTGCTTTCAACCTGAAACACAATGAGGGTACAACCCCTCTAATGCAATTATAGTTATTACCAACGGATTCCTCTAAAATTTTTAAACCTGATTCCACCCAAGTGTCTTTTAGACACTTTAGAAATTCTGAGGACTCACAGAAATGGAGAGTTTCCTCAGGAATAAAGATTAAGATGTTGTTATCTCTATCAACACCTTGGGACCAAGTCCAAAGGTTGATGCCCATTTTTTGCCTTACACATAAAATTGCTTGAGTTGCCTTGATTACATCGGGTGCTAGGGTATGAGACAGTTCGCTGCGTAACATAGTACTTTTACCACCTTCTAAATATTTGCTTAAAAAGCATACTATTATTATACCACAATTTACAGAATATGTAAAGAAATGTACTTGTAAAAGGCTAGAAATTCATAAAATTAACAAATATACTGGCACAATTATATCTAATGTGATATAATATTAAGAACCAAAATTTTAAGGAGGAATCATACATGGCAAATGCCAAAAATGGTCGGAAAAAGACAAAGCTAACAAAAGCATTGTTAGCAATCGTTATCCTTGTACTTGCAATAATAGTAGAATCTATTATTACAGGTGATGAGCAGCAGGTTCCAGAACAACCAAACATTTCGAATTCCCAAACACAAGAACAGCCAACTCAAGCTACTGGAGAATTAAAACTCTATATGATAGATGTTGGCCAAGCAGACAGTTTTTTATTTGTGAAAGGAAACAAAGTAGCACTTATAGACTGTGGTACACGGTCGACAGGAAAGGATGCTGTAGAATATATAAAAAGCCTAGGTATAACTAGAATTGATTATGTATTTGGAACACATCCTCATGACGACCACATGGGAGGCATGTACGATATTATAACCAATTTTGAGATTGGAAAAATCATCATACCAAAGGTAAAAGATGAACAAGTAACCAAAAACTGGTACATCAAGTTAATGAAACAAATTGTAGATGGAAACTATGAAGTTGAATATTCCAAAACTGGAAATGAATATTACTTAGGTGATGCTAAAATCCAAATAGTTTGGCAAAGTGAACTTGAACAAGACAATGTCAACAATTATTCAAACATCATAAAAGTTTCTTTTGGTGATATGGATGTTTTAATGACTGGAGATGCAGAAACAGAAATCGAAGAGGAGGTATTACGGTCTGGTGTACAAATTGATGCTGAGATTCTTAAAGTTGGCCACCATGGAAGTGACACCTCAAGTAGTGACGAATTCTTAGATGAAATTGACCCAGATTATGGACTCATATCCTGTAAAGTTGGAAACAAATATGAACATCCAACCAAAAACACAATGGAAAAATTACAACAACGGGAGATAGAAGTTTATCGTACAGATGAATGTGGAACTGTGATAGCAACTATAACTCCCAGTGGAGTAACCTTCAACTGTCAACCAGGAGACTATTTAAGTGGTCCTGAACTAGAGGAGAAAGTAGCATGAAAAGCTATATGACAATTGACCGGATAGAGGGAAAATTCGCAGCTTGTGAATTAGAATTTATTTCGGTAGACCAGAGCAGAGAAGTAGAATATTGGGATAGAGACATGGAAATGATAGATGTTCCTATCAACATGCTAGAAGAACCAAAAGAAGGAGACGTTTTTGTAGTTGAGCATGAAAAAGAAACGCTTTACCGAGTTTATGGTAAAGATAATGAGGAAAAGCAAAGAAAACTTCAAGCTTTAAAATCAATTAAAGGATAATATAAATAGGAGGGCTTTACTAAGCTCTCCTATTTATTTGCTTTTTAGCTAATAAAATTGACAAAAGAGGAGAAAAATAGTACAATAGTATACGTAAAAAAGGAGCTTGTTTTATGAAAAATAATAATAGCAAAAAAATATTTGAAGGGTTAATATCAAGAACTAAAATATATTTAGTTCTAATTGCAATACTTTTAGTTGTAATTTGCGTTTTAGATTTGCGCTATTTTACCCCTTCAGTTGTTTTATATATACTAATTTTAGCATATACGTATTGGAGTAATCAAAAAAGAAGGACAGAACTTTCAGACCATTTGCAAGACTTAACATTTAATATAGACAAACTAGCTAAAAACACAATGGTAAATTCACCATTTCCACTAGTTATAGCAGAAACAAATGGTAACATGATTTGGAAAAGTAATAAATTCACTCAAGAATTTGCCAATATTGATATAAATAATACTTTAGGAGACTTGCTAAAACAAATAAAGTTAGAAATTGAGAATAACGAAGAAGGTGCAGAACAAAGCATTCATAAAGAGCTAGAAATAGGAAACAAAATTTATGAAATACTTGGAAGATATACAAAATCTAAAGAGGAATATATTTGTACTATTTATTTTATAGATGAAACAAAATGTGTTGAACTAGAAAAAGAATATCATAATTCTCAAATTTGTGTTGGTCTTATTATGATAGATAACTTTGAAGAAGTAAATCAAAGAATTAGTGATGAAGATAAGCCATTATTAACAGCACAAATAGAAAAAACAATATATGACTGGGCATCAGAGTTTCAAGGATTAGTAGTTAAATCAGAAAGAGATACTTTTGTATGTATATTTGAACAAAGATATTTAGCAGAACTAGAAGAAAAGAAATTTAATATTCTTGATACAATTAAAGAATTAGAATTATCAGACAAAATACAAATAACTTTAAGTATATCAGTATCAACAGAAGGACAATCAAATTATGAAAAATATAAATCAGCACAAGCCGGTTTAGACATTGCACTAGGTAGAGGTGGAGACCAAACTGTAGTAAGAGAAAACGGAAAATATCAATTTTTTGGTGGTAGAACTCAAGAGCTTGAAAAAAGAACAAAAGTAAAAGCCAGAATTGTATCACATGCTTTACAAGAACTAATGCAAGAAGCTAAAAATGTTATGATTATGGGACATACTAATGGAGACATAGATTCTATGGGTGCAAGTATGGGACTATATCGCTTAGCTAAAAGCCTAAATGTTGAAGTATATATAGTAAATAACTCTACAGGAATTAGCTTAGAGAACTTTATGGAAGCAGCTAAAGAGGAAAAAGAATACCAAGAAGTAATTATAAATAAAGCAGAAGCTTTATCAAAAATATCTGCAGAAACATTACTAATAATAGTTGATACACATAAAAGAAGCTATGTTGAGGTTCCAGAACTATTAGAAGAAACAGGTAAAATAGCTATAATAGACCATCATAGAAAAAGTCCAGATTTTATTGAAGAAGCAATTCTTACTTTCCACGAAGTATATGCTTCATCAGCTTGTGAACTTGTAACAGAAATATTAGAATATGCACCAAAAGAGATAGAATTAACAACTATAGAAGCTGAGGCACTATATGCAGGAATTATGATGGACACTAAAAACTTTACTTTTAAAACAGGTGTTAGAACCTTTGAAGCAGCCGCATACTTAAGAAAATGTGGTATAGACATTATAAGAGTTAAAAAATGGTTCCAAAGTGATTTGAAAACATATACTAAAATTTCTAAAATAATTGATAATGCGGAAATAATAAATGATACAATAGGAATTTCAATTTATGACGAAAATGACAAAGATGCAAATGTAATTTGTGCAAAAGCAGCAGACGAATTATTAACAATTAGTGATATAACTGCATCATTTGTTATAGGAAAATTAGGTGATAAAGTTTGTATTAGCGGACGTTCAATTGGAGATATAAATGTGCAGATTATTCTAGAAAAACTTGGTGGCGGAGGCCATATAACTTTGGCTGGTGCACAAGTTGAGGGACTAAGTATAGGAGAGGTTAAAAATCTTCTTATTGAAAAAATCAATGAATATTTTGAAGAACAACAAAACTGAAAGGAGAGAGCTAAATGAAGATAATTTTATTACAAGATATAAAAGGTGTAGGAAAAAAAGATGAAGTAATAAATGCAAGTGATGGATATGCAAGAAATTTCTTATTACCTAAAAAAATGGGTGTCGAAGCAAATGCAGAAAATATGAGTAAATTAAAAGCAAAACAAGATTCAAACCAATATAAAAAGTCAGTAGAAAAGGAAAAAGCAGAAAAAATTGCTGAAAAGTTGAAAAATATCACTTTAAAAATATCTGTAAAATCAGGAGAAAATCAAAAAATATTTGGTTCAATTACTGCAAAAGAAATTGCAGAAAACTTAAAAGAACAATATAAAATAGAAATTGACAAAAAGAAAATAGACTTAAAAGAACCTATTAAAGTATTGGGAGTAACTACAGTGAGTATTAAACTTTTTGAAGGGGTTATGGGTTCTTTAAAAGTCCAGGTATTATAATTTGAAAAATAATTGGTATCTTGCTTTGTCAAAGCATACTAAAAACGCAGTTACATACAATCGTATGCGCCTTTGCCTTTTTAGTACGCTTTTCCGCGCAATATACTAATTCTTTTCCAAATTAAAAGAGAAATAACATCTTGCTTTGTCAGAATTCATTTGAAACGTGGTTACATACAAACGTATGCGCCCTTGCCTTTCAAATAAATTCTTTCGCGCAATATACTAATTCTATTCAAAATTAAAATAAATTAAAATCATTATAAAAAAAGGAAGGAAAGGGGCAAAAAATGGAGCTAGGAAAAATTCCACCACACGATATAGAAGCAGAACAAGCCGTTATAGGAAGTATGCTAACAGACAAAGACGCAATTATGTCTGCAGTAGAAACCTTAAAACCAGAAGACTTTTATCGTGAAGATAATAAAATAATTTACGAAGCAATTTTAAATTTATATAATCGTGCAGACCCTGTGGATATTATAACTTTAAAAACAGAACTTCAATCTATGAAACAATTAGAAACAGTTGGTGGATTAGAGTATATTGCACAACTTCCAGATAAAGTTCCAACAACAGCCAATGTAGAACAATACATAAAAATTGTTGAAGAAAAATCAGCCTTAAGAGCACTTATAAAAACAGCAAATGAGTTAATTAGTTTAGGTTATGACCAAACACAAGATGTAGAAGATATATTAGACTCAGCTGAAAGAAAAATATTTGATGTTATACAAAATAGAAATCAAAAAGGATATTCAGCAATTAAAGACATTCTAGTAGACTCATTTACTCAGTTAGAACAATTATATAACCAAAAACAACACATAACTGGAGTACCTACAGGATTTGCAGATTTAGATTTTATAACTGCAGGACTTCATAAATCAGACTTAGTTATTGTAGCTGCAAGACCAGCTATGGGTAAATCAGCATTTGCATTAAACTTAGCATCAAATGCAGCAGTTAGATATAATACACCAGTTGCCATATTCAGCTTGGAAATGTCAAAAGAGCAAATGACAAACCGTATTCTATGTAGTGAAGCAATGGTGGATAGTAACAAAGTAAGAACTGGTAAAGTAGAAGATGACGATTGGCAAAAATTAGCCGAAGCTTCAGGAAATTTATCACAAGCACAAATATTTATAGATGACACACCTGGTATTTCTGTAATGGAAATACGTGCAAAATGTAGAAAATTAAAGTTAGAAAAAAATATAGGAATGGTTGTAATTGACTATATTCAATTAGTTCAAGGAAGCAATAAAAGAAACGGAAGCCGTGAACAAGAAATTTCTGAAATAAGCCGTTCTTTAAAAATATTAGCAAAAGAAATAAATGTGCCAGTTATAGCACTATCACAACTTTCAAGATCTGTAGAACAAAGACCAGATCATAGACCAATGCTTTCAGACTTACGTGAATCTGGAGCTATTGAACAAGATGCCGATATTGTTATGTTCTTATATCGTGACGATTATTATAATCCAGACACAGATAAGAAAAATATAGCAGAAGTTATATTAGCAAAACACAGAGGAGGCTCTACAGGAACAGTTGAACTTTTATGGTTAGGAAATTACACAAAATTTGCTAATCTTGATAAGTATAGGGAATAAGTATGTTAAATAAAATATTAAATACAATTAACAAATATAATTTAATACAAAAAGGCGATAAAATCGTTATAGGGGTATCTGGTGGACCTGATTCAATGTGTCTACTAGATTCTTTGTATTGCTTAAAAGAAAAATTAGGCATAGAAATATTTGTAGCACACATAAATCACATGATAAGAGAAGAAGCAGACGAAGAAACCGAATATGTAAAAGAATATTGCAAAAATAAAAATATAAAATGCTATGTAAAAAAAGCAGATGTGGAAAAAATGGCGAAAGAGCAAAAGTTAGGGACAGAAGAAATGGGAAGAAAAATTCGTTATGAATTTTTTAATGAAGTAGCTCAAAAAGAAAATGCAAATAAAATTGCAACAGCACATAATTTAAATGATAATGTTGAAACGGTTTTAATGAATATACTAAGAGGAAGCGGAATATCAGGCTTAAAGGGAATTGAAATTAGTAGAAAAGAAACCAATATAGAATATATAAGACCAATAAGAGAATGTGAAAGACAAGAAATTGAAAAATATTGTGAAGAACAAAACTTGGACCCAAGAATTGATAAAACAAATTTTGAAAGTATATATAATAGAAATAAAATAAGAAATGAAATAATTCCATACTTAAAAAAGGAATTTAACCCTAATGTATTAGAAGGAATAAATAGATTATCAGATATAGCAAGAGAAGAAGAAGAATATTTTGATAAAGTTATTGCTAAAGAGTATGAAGAATTAAAAATTGGAGAAAATGAAAAAGAGGTTATATTAGACTTAAAAGAATTCAATAAGCTAGAAAAGGTTATAAAATCAAGGATTATTTTATATACTATTAATAAAACAAATGGCAATGTTCAAGGCATTGGAAAAATACATATAGAAGATATTATTAAACTTTGTGAGAATAATATTGGTAATAAATATTTAACACCTAACAAAAATATAAAAATTTTTGTAAAAAAAGGAAAAATTTTTTTTATGGGAAAAATGAACCTTCCGTAGATAAACCGTTGAGGTAGGCTAATTTGCTAAATGAAAGTTTTGTGAAAACACTTGAATTTAAAATCTTAGTATGGTATAGTCTAAATTGTTAAAAAACGTAAAGAGGAGGAACAATTTTGAAGAACAGTATAAAAACATTAGCAATGTGGCTAATTATAGGAATAATATTAGTAGTACTTATTAGTTCTATTGTAGAAAATAGAGATAATAAATTAGCTTATTCTGAACTTATTTCTAAAATCGAAGCAGGAGAAGTAAAAGAAATTACATTATCATCTGATGGTGTAAAAGCAGAAGTTAAGCTAAAAAATGAAAACTTTACAAAAGAAGTAAATATCCCAAGTGTGGAAAATTTAATGAATAGCTTGAATGATAGCATGAAAGCAGGAACTGTAAAAGTAACTGAAAAATCAGAATCTATCTGGATGGTAATATTTAGTTTATTAACTCCATTTGGAATACTTATTATATTCTTTATATTCTGGTTCTTACTTATGGGAGGAGCACAAAGTGGAAATGGTGGAGCTGGTGGCAAAACAATGTCATTTGGCAAAAGCCGTGCTAGAATGATTAACCCATCAGATAAAAACAGAGTAACATTTGATGATGTTGCAGGTGTTGATGAAGAAAAAGAAGAATTAGAAGAAATAGTAGAATTCTTAAAAAATCCTAGAAAATTCACAGAGATGGGAGCTAGAATACCAAAAGGTGTTTTATTAGTAGGTCATCCAGGAACAGGTAAAACCCTATTAGCAAAAGCAGTAGCAGGAGAAGCAGGAGTACCATTCTTCTTTATAAGTGGTTCTGACTTCGTAGAAATGTTTGTTGGTGTTGGTGCATCAAGAGTTAGAGACTTGTTTGAAGAAGCAAAGAAAAAAGCTCCATGTATCATATTTATAGATGAAATTGATGCTGTAGGACGTCAAAGAGGTGCAGGTTTAGGTGGAGGACATGATGAAAGAGAACAAACCCTAAACCAATTATTAGTTGAAATGGATGGTTTCTCAGCAAATGAAGGTGTTATAGTATTAGCAGCAACAAACAGACCTGACATATTGGATAAAGCTTTACTAAGACCAGGTAGATTTGATAGACAAATAGTAGTATCAAATCCAGATGTAAAAGCAAGAGAGCAAATATTAGAAGTACACAGCAGAAAGAAAAAATTAGCTGATGATGTAGATTTAAAAACAATAGCTAAAAATACTTCAGGATTCTCAGGGGCAGACCTAGAGAATGTATTAAATGAAGCAGCTTTATTAGCAGCTAGAAGAAACTTAAATGAGATAGGAATGCAAGAAGTTGAAGATGCTATGGTAAAAGTTACTATGGGACCTGAAAAACGTACAAGAGTTAGAAGCGAAAAAGAACAAAAACTAGTTGCTTTTCACGAAGCAGGTCATGCAGTAGTAAGCAGATTTTTACCAACACAAGACCCAGTACATCAAATTTCTATTGTACCAAGAGGAATGGCTGGTGGATATACAATGTATCGTCCAACAGAAGATAAATCATTTATGTCAAGAACAGAAATGGTTGAAAATATAGTATCATTACTAGGTGGTAGAGTTGCAGAACAATTAGTACTAAATGATATTTCAACAGGTGCAAGTAATGATATTGAAAGAGCAACACAAATTGCTAGAAGCATGGTTACTAAATATGGTATGAGTGAAAGAATAGGAACTATAACATTAGGTTCAAGTCAAGAAGAAGTATTCTTAGGTAGAGATTTTGCTCAAGCTAAAGAATATTCAGAAGAAACAGCAAATTTAATTGACGAAGAAGTAAAAAGCATTATAGACTTCGCGTACAAAAAAGCTGAAGAAATATTAAAAGCTAATATGGAAAAATTAACAAGAGTTGCTAACGTACTTCTTGAAAAAGAGAAAATTGACGGCGAAGAATTTGACGAAATATTTAGCGAATAAAAGGTGCGAAAGGGGACGGGGTCAAAAAGCACCCAATTTCAAAATTGGGTGCTTTTTGACCCCGTCCCCATTTGCATCTTTTTATTTTCCTAAAGTTATTTTAACAACGGTGCCTTCTTCCACTTGAGTATTTGCAATAGGGTCTTGGCTTACTACTGTTCCAGAACCTGTAACACTATAATTTAAATTCAAATTCTTAAGAGCTGATTTTACTTGAGAAAGTGATTTGTTAGTTAAGTCTGGTACTTGTTTAGAAACACGTGTATTTTCAGTTTCTGTGTATAGTTTTATAATAGAACCTTTTAATAATTCAGAACCTTTTGTTGGAAATTGCTCTGTAACAATATCTTTAGAATCTGCTGAAGTACTAACCGTAAATCCAGCGTTTTCTAAAATTTTCTTAGCCTCTGCAACAGTTTTGTTTGCTACATTAGGAAGGCTAACAGTTTGGCTAGAAGAACTGTCACCAGAATTATCAGTAGAGATTTGCATATATGGTAAAATTTCTTTTAGCATTTGTGCTGCAACAGGAGCTGCAACTGTATTTCCGCTATATCCCTTAGAACCTTGTGGGTCATAAAGAGTAACTAATAATACAATTTCAGGGTTTTCAGTAGGACTGATAGCAACAAATGAAGCTGTATAACCTTCATTTGTACTATAGTCTGGTTCAGATGTACCAGTTTTACCTGCAATAGAATATCCTTTTATTTTAGCATATTTTCCAGAACCATCAGTAACTACCGTTTCAGCTAAATCCATTACTGTATCTGCAGTTTCTTTAGAAATAACTTGTCTTACAGCAGCTGTATCAATTGTTGTAATTGCACCATTATCTGTATTTGTAATTTGTTTTACAAGACGAGGTTTCATCAAAACACCATCATTTGCTACAGCACAAACAGCTGTAATCATTTGAATTGGAGTAATTTTAAATCTCTGACCAAATGACATTGTTGCAAGTTCAACAGGACCAACATTTTCTAAATCCCAGAAAATTGAATTAGATTCACCTATTGTATTTACAACTGTCTTATCAAAAAATCCGAAAGCTTTATAATATTTATAACTTGTAGTAGCACCGATTTTTTCACTAATTTGCATAAAAGCTGGGTTACAAGAAACAGCAAAAGCCTCACGCAAACTTTCCTCTTTATGACCTGCTTTGTATGCACATCTTATCTTGTTACCGGCTACTACTTGATAACCTTTACAATAATAAACATTAGCCTTATCAGGAGAAGCTAAGTTTTCCTCCAAAGCAATTGAAGCAGTAATAATTTTAAAAACAGAACCAGGTTCATAAGGGTCTGAAATAGCTCTATTACGGTATAAGCTATTTAAAGTATTACTTTTTTCTTCAGAAGTTAGTTTATCCCAGTCCTTTTTTGTAATATGTGCTGGCATTTCAAAAGGTGTGTTTAGGTTATAGTCTGGATATGTCGCCATAGCTAAAATATCACCTGTTTTAGGGTCCATTGCTATTACATTACCACCACGACTACATTTATTGTCAATACAAGCTTGTTTTAAATATTTTTCAACAATACTTTGAATATTTGCATCAATTGTTAATGTTAAATCACTACCATTTTCTGCTGGTATATAAGTTTGATTACTATCAGGAATAAATTTTTGAATAGCATCTTGAGCAGTTATTACTCTACCAGCTGTACCAGTTAGTACATCATTCCATGCTGACTCTAATCCCTCGATACCTTGGTTATCAATATTACAAAATCCCATTAACGAAGAAGCTAAATTATTATATGGATAATATCTTTTAGAATCTTCATCAATATTTATACCAGAATATACTTCTTGTTCCTCCATCCAAGTTTTTAGTTTATCAACTTTATCTTTTTCTACTTTTCGTACAATAGTTATATAGCTAGAATCACTAGAAACCTTTGACAAAGTATCTTCATAATCTAATTCAAATATATCTGAAAAAGCCTTCGCAACTTTTTCTTTTAAAACTTTAGTCTTTTCTGTATCAATTACTCCGTTTTCTTTTACTATTATAGAAGTTGGAATTATACTTATAGTATCAACTTTGGCACTTATGGCTAAGGCTTTACCAGTTGAATCATAGATAGTGCCTCTACTAGGACTAATTGTACGACTTGTTATAAGCTGGTTATACATTTGCTCTTTTAGGCTAGAGCCTTTTACAAATTGAAGATAAGCAAGACGAACAAGAAGTAATCCCATAAAAGTGAACATAACAAACATTGCAATCAGTATTTTCTTTGGCATAGTATTTATTTTCTTCATTATTCCTCCGTTTAGACTTTCAATTTTTTTATAATTTTAATTTCAGCATATAATTGTTCAATTACATGCTCACGAACCTTCAAAGCTTCTTTATATTCATCCAATATTTGAGTATAATTTTCCATAGATTCGCCTTGTTGCAATAAAAGGGTCATACCTTCATGGTAATAATCTTTAGTTTTTTCTTTATTAGAATTATCTGCTTTCCTTTGATAAGATTGAATTACCTCTAAACGTTTTATTTGCTCTTTTAAGTATTCAACGTAATCCATTACACAACTAATTTCATATAAAGTATCATCAATAACAACCTTAAACAATTTTTTTAGAACTAAACCATTTATTTTTCCCTCTTTTTCGTGTGTATTTAGTTGATCTAAGGCAACAAATCTAGGGTCAGGTTGAGCATCTTTTATAAGGTCTTTTAAAGTTTCAGATATATTAACGTGAGTAGTGTATTGCCTTTTGGTAACAAGAGCATCATATTCATCTGCAACACGTACAATTTGGGCTCCATAAGGGATATCTTTTTTGGTAATACCATTAGGATAACCAGAACCATTTAAAGCCTCATGATGATCTAATGCAAATAAAGCATATGGACGAAGATGAGGGTCTTTCATACACATATCATAACCAAGAGTAGTATGAGTTTTTATAATTTCATACTCCTCAGGAGTTAGTCTTCCTGGTTTACTTAAAATTTCTGGTGGAATAAATTGCTTACCAATATCATGTAAATATCCACCAATTGTGCAGTGAACTGTAAAAGAAGTTTTGCACCTTAAATATTCGCAAATTCTACAACACAAATTTGCAACATTCTCACTGTGCTTTTGGGTAAAAGGGTCTAATTTACCTAAAACGTCCAATTGATAACGCATAGTTTTATCTAAATTATATGCTTTTAAATTTAATGGACTATAAAAATCAAATTTTTGTTCAAACATGTAACTCTCCTTTAAAATCTTTTGTAATTAAGTTAATAATACTACAAAATTAAATAAAAGGCAACAAATTTTGTAATTGTTTTGACTTGAAAAAAATGAATATTACCTATATAATATCATATATAAAAAATAGAAGGAGAACAACAATGAAAAGTCAAAAGGGATTAACATTAGCAGGAACAATATTTTTTGTGCTAATAATTGCATTTATAGTATTTGGAGTTGTGTATTATGTAAGAATGCAAACAACAAAAGAGGAGTTAGAAGATATAAAAACAGATTTGCTATTAGTACAAGCAAAGGTTAAAAAAATATCATCAGACTATATACTAGAAAAGAAAGATGAAGTACTAATAGGAACTAAACTTACAGATATTAAAGACGCCCCAGTAATACAAGAGTTTCTAAATAAAAATTCAATTGATATAGAAGAAAAAGGCAAAAAATATTATGCAATAAATCAACAAAATTTAGACGAAATGGGATTACAACAAGTTAAACTAGAAGAAAACGCATATTATGTTGTGGAATATACAGATGGAGCAGTATATTATACAAAAGGATACGAACTAGCAGGAAGTAGTTATTATGATATAGATAATATTGAAGGATTAAAATTGGAGCAATAAAATGAAAGAAAAAGAGTTAGAAAGATTAACAAATTTAAAAAAAGTAGAAGAAGAGTTATATAATGAAAAAGGCTTAAAAGCAATTGCTGGAATTGACGAGGCTGGAAGAGGACCTTTAGCAGGACCAGTTGTAGTAGCATGTGCTTTAATGCCAAAAACTTCAATGATAGAAGGAGTTAATGATTCTAAAAAAATATCTGAGAAAAAAAGAGAGTTGCTATATGAACAAATAACTAGTGAGGCAATTAGTTACGGAATAGGAATTATCGACCAAAAAGAAATTGATGAAATAAATATATTACAAGCAACTAAAAAGGGTTTAACAACAGCAATAAAAGATATGGAAGCTAAACTAGCAGAAAAGCCAGAACTAGGAATTACAAAACCAGACGCAATTTTGGTAGATGCACTAACTAAAATTGATACAGATGGAATACCATATAAATCAATTATTCATGGAGATGCAATTAGTTATTCGATAGCATGTGCATCAATTATTGCAAAAGTAACAAGAGACAGAATAATGAGACAATGGGATGAAATATATCCTCAATATGGTTTTGCTAAACATAAAGGGTATGGAACAGCTGCACATATAAAGGCTATAAAAGAATATGGACCTTGTGTTCTACATAGGGCTAGTTTTATTAAGAATTTTATATAAAAGGATGAAATTGAAATGGATATTTTAGAGATTATAGCTAAAAAAAGAGATAAACAAAAGTTAAGTAAAGAAGAAATTGAATATTTTGTGCAAAATTATACAAATGGAAATATACCAGATTATCAGGCGTCTGCTTTAACAATGGCGATTTATTTAAATGGAATGGACGAAGAAGAAACAACAAATTTAACTTTAGCAATGGCACATTCTGGAGATATTCTAGATTTATCACAGTTAGGAATAGTAGTAGATAAACATAGCACAGGAGGAATTGGCGATAAAGTAACACTAATTTTAGCACCTATAATTGCATCACTTGATATTCCAGTAGCAAAAATGTCAGGAAGAGGGTTAGGATATACAGGTGGAACAATAGACAAATTAGAGGCAATACCGGGCTATAACACAAGCCTTATAATAGACCAATTTATTCAAAATGTAAAAGAAATAGGAATAGCTTTAATGGGTCAAACGTTAAACTTAGCTCCGGCAGATAAAAAACTATATGCCTTAAGAGATACTACATCAACAACTGAGAGTATTCCACTTATTGCATCAAGTATAATGAGCAAAAAAATAGCTGCAGGTGCAAATAAAATAGTTCTTGATGTTACATGTGGAAGCGGAGCATTTATGAAAGATTTAGATAATGCCACAAAACTTGCTGAAACAATGAAAAAAATAGGGGAATTAGCTAACAAAGAAACAGTTTGCGTTATTACAAGTATGGAAGAACCTTTAGGAAAAGCAGTAGGAAATTCATTAGAAGTAATTGAAGCAATAGAATTTCTAAAAGGAAATATGCAACAAGATGTAGAAGAAGTAATATTAACACTTGGTGCGTATATGATAAAACTTGCAGGAAAAGGAAATGACATAGAAGAAAATAAACAAAAAATGTTAGAGCAAATTCGAAATGGAAAAGCATTTGAAAAACTAGAACAGTGGATACAAAAACAGGGTGGAGACATTAGCTATTTAGAGAATATAGAAAAATTTGAAAAGTCGAAATTTGTAGTGCCGGTTGTAACTGAAAGAAGCGGATATGTAGAGAAACTTGATGCACAAGAAATAGGAAAAGCGTCAATGGATTTAGGTGCTGGAAGAAAGAAAAAAGAAGACAGCATAGACTTTTCTGTTGGAATTGTGTTAGAAAAGAAAATAGGGGACAAAGTTGAAAATGGAGACGTCTTAACATATATTCATGCAAATGACGAAAATTTAGGAAATGAAATAGCTAAAGATGTGCTTAATGCATATACAATAACTAATCAACCAGCAAGTAAAAAACAAGATATTTTAAAAATTGTGTAATAAAAAAAATAGGGACAGAAAATTTGCAAAAATTTTCTGTCCCTATTTTTTATTACAAAGATATATTTCTATTTATAAATTCATTAAATTGTTCATTAGCTAAAAATCTGTTTAAATTCTTATCAGAAATTCCAGTATTTGAAGCAATATCATTCATATTTAAATTAGCATTAGGATTTTCTTCAATAAAATTTTCTAGCCTATTCATTTCAAACTTATCTCTTTGAAGGCAATTAGGACAAGTATCTCCTTCGGCCATAAAGAAACCACCACAACGACTACATCTATTAAAATTCATAACAATTACCTCCATTCATTTGTAAACAAAAATATTATACCACAAACTTTGATAAAAAACTACAAAAAATAAAAAAATAGTGAACACTTTTTACATGTTCACTATTTTGCCAACTTATTTAATTTATCCAGGAATACAAAATGTATATTTTACCTGGTTTTTTGAGAAAAACGCAAAAGTCCAAGTTGTTCGTTTGGGTTTTTTCTCATATTTTTGAAGAACCGGTGTATTTGATTCTTCAAATTCGACCTTTTGGTCGATTAAAGTATGAAGCCGGTGCTCCTCATCTTCATATATGAAGATATTTTTGTCAGCAATTTCTTCAACATATGTAGATGAAGAAATTGGCGTCAAGTTTGCTTCTTCTACAAGCTCCCAGTCAGTATAACCGCTGAGAGGAAGCGCTAAGACAGAAGTGATTATAATTGCGAAATACATCGCAATAAAAATTGGATGTGTTAACACTTCTGTCAACACATTATTTTTATAAGGCTTAACCTTATAAAAATAAAATGCAATGCCAATAGGAATTGTACTTAGAATCAATAATAACATATCGATTTTTTCCCTTTCTCTTATTTAAGATTTTTTTTGTTCCTACGTTGGCGATAGAAACTATAAAATTTATATACAATAATTATACCATTATTTTACTTGAAAATCAACTAAAACTAGGAATTTCAAGCATTTTAAAACATTAAAGTACAAAATTTGCATTTTGAAATATTAAATACGAATAGAATGCATAAAAAAATAGTGAACACTTTTACATGTTCACCATTTTGTCAGCTACATATTTAAATCGAGTTTATAATTATATTATTGCATAATCAAGCATCAATGAATAATATAAAGAAACCGCAAATTAAAAGAACGAGATGTATAATAATTGATATGATTTTTGCAATTAACATAGTTGTTTTTCCTTTTCTATTAAGAAAAATTTGTGTAGTTTCCAAGCTGACATTAGAAACTATAAAGTTATTATGTAGTGCATTATACTATAATATTGCTAAAAAATCAAGTAATCATATGTATTTTGGAAAATTGTGAATTCTAAAGTATAAAAACTTGAAGAAAAAGTTGATAAAAAATAGTATAAAATTAACTTGACAAGTTACTGTTTAAATGATAAAATAGTACTAATTGATACTAAAAGAAAGGAGACTATAGTGACAAATAGTACCCGTAAATATACAAATCATACTAAACTCGAAATAGAAAAGTATTTAGAAACCGTGAAAAAGAGTATAGAAAGAGATAGATTTATAGTCTGCAATACTGTAAAAAATTTAAAAAATCAATTATTTATCCAAAAATATAAACTGGATAGTAATAGACAAAAACAAATGCTAATAGAATTAGAAGTAAATGATTTTTGCTATTCTGTAGATAATTACAATAATCCACAAGAAAGATTATATATTTTTTGTAGAGAGTATGAATTGAACAATTGGGGAACAATAGAAAAAGTGGAAGTATATATAAAAATTGCAGTTAAGAAGGATGATTTTATTATAATAGTTTCATTTCATAATCCAGAGAAAAAAATAGAAAGATTATTTTTATAAATATTAAGAGGAGTTGTTATGAATAGGGGTTTTTGTGAAAAATGTAATAATTTAGTTGAATACGAAATAAAAGAAATTGATGCAAATGTTGAAATTAAAGGTAAAAAATATAATTATAAAAAATTAGTGGGCTATTGCAAAAATTGTGGAGAAGAAATTAGTTCAAATAAAATTAGCGATGAAAATTTAATTAGAATTGATAAAGCCTACAGAAGCGAAGAAAATATTATTACAGAAGAAGAAATCAACAAAATATTAAGTAAATACAAAATAGGTAAAAAACCCCTTTCTAAATTATTAGGATGGGGAGAAGGAACTTTGCTAAGATATTTAAGCGGAGATGTACCTTCAAAAGTTTATTCGGATCAATTATATAAAATTTTAAATGATGAAAAATATATGAATGAATTGCTTGAAAATAATAAAGAGTTAATTACAGAAAAAGCATATAAAAATGTAAAACAGGCTATTGCTATACAAAAAGGAGAGGAACTTGTAAATATAGAAAGCGACATAGAAATGATTTCAGAGTATATAATTGAAATTGGAAAAGAGATTACACCTTTAGCTTTACAAAAAATTTTATATTATGCACAGGGCTTTTATAAAGCTTTTTTTGGCAAATTTTTATTTGAAAATGATTGTCAAGCATGGATACATGGACCGGTATATGTTGAAATATATGAGAAATACAAAGATTTTAAATCTGCTAATATAATTATAGATATAAACTATGATATTGAGGATATGCTTGCTGACGAAAAGAGAGAGATGCTTGACGTTATACTAAAATGTTTTGGATATTATAATGGTAAAGCATTAGAGAAGATGTCACATTATGAGACACCATGGATAAATGCTAGAAGAGGTTTATTGCCAACAGAAAATTCAAATAATGTAATAAGAAAAAGTGACATTGAAGGATATTTTGAAAAAGTAAAAGATAAATATGATATGTTAAATATATTAGACATAAAAAAATATAGTGATGACCAATTTAAAAGAGTAACAGCAATTTAATAATAAATTATATAAAAATTCACAAAAAGTGTTGCAATTGCAACACTTTTTTGGTATAATTAAATGCGTTGAAAAATACACACATATTGTTAGCATAAAAAGAGTGCTTGTATACACAAGTTTTTTTATGTGACTGAAGCAGTATGGAGGAAAAACTAAAAGGAGGAAAGAAAAATGGCAGTAGTTGCAATGAAACAATTACTAGAAGCTGGTGTTCACTTTGGACATCAAACAAGAAGATGGGATCCTAAAATGGCTGAATACATATTCCAAGCTAGAAACGGTATCCATATCATCGACTTACAAAAAACATCTAAAAAATTAGATGAAGCTTATGCTTTCTTAAAAGAACAAGCAGAAGCAGGAAAAACAGTTCTATTTGTAGGAACTAAAAAACAAGCACAAGAATGTGTTAAAGAAGCTGCAGAAAAATGCGGTATGTACTATGTAAATCAAAGATGGTTAGGTGGTACATTAACAAACTTCACAACAATTAGAAAAAGAATTGGAAGATTACTAGAACTTGAAAAAATGCAAGAAGACGGTACTTTCGAAGTTTTACCTAAAAAAGAAGTTATTTTATTAAAGAAAGAAATGGAAAAACTAGAGAAAAACTTAGGTGGTATTAAAGAAATGACTGAAGTACCAGGAGTTATGTTTATAGTTGATCCTAAAAAAGAAAAAATAGGAATTCTAGAAGCTAGAAAATTAGGAATTCCAGTAATCGGTTTAGTAGATACTAACTGTAATCCACAAGATGTAGATTACGCAATTCCAGGAAATGACGATGCTATTAGAGCAGTTAAACTAATTGCAGATTGCATGGCAAATGCAGTTATCGAAGGAAAACAAGGTGAATCTATGGAAACTGTAGAAGAAGCTATGGAAGTTGAAGAAGTAGCAGAACCTACAGATATGGAAGAAGTAGTTGCAGTTGAAGAAACTAAAAATGAAGAAAAAGTAGCTGATAAAGCTGAAACGGCAGAAGTAGAAAAACCAAAAAGAACAAGAAAAAAAGCTACTACAGAAGAAGTAGCAGAATAATATAAATATTATTAAAAAGGATGTACTTATTATTAAAAAGTAAGGATAAAAAGTACATCCTTTAATCAAAAAGGAGGATTTTTTTATGATTACTGCAGAACAAGTAAAAGAGTTAAGAGAAAAAACAGGCGCAGGAATGATGGACTGCAAAAAGGTATTAACAGAAACTAATGGAGATGAAGAAAAAGCAATTGAACTTTTACGTGAAAGAGGAATTGCAAAAGCTGCTAAAAAATCAGACAGAATTGCAGCAGAAGGTCTAGTTACAACATATGTAACAGATGACAAAAAAATTGGTGTTGTAGTTGAAGTTAACGCAGAAACAGACTTCGTTGCTAAAAACGAAGAATTTAGAAGCTTTGTAGCAGATGTTGCAAAACAAGTTGCTGAAAAAAATCCAGCTACAGTAGAAGAATTATTAGAACAACCTTCAATTGTAGAACCAGACAAAACAGTTAAAGATGTATTAACAAATAAAATTGCTACAATTGGTGAAAATATGTCAATCCGTAGATTTGAAAGATTTGAATCAAATGGATTAGTAGAAAGCTACATTCATGGAGATGGAAAAATCGGTGTTCTAGTTGAATTAGAAGGTGGAGACAGCACATTAGCAAAAGATATTTGTATGCAAATAGCTGCTGCTAAACCAGAATACTTAGATAGAGAAAGTGTTCCAGCTGACAGAGTAGCACATGAAATGGAAATTTTAAAAGCACAAGCTGTTAATGAAGGAAAACCAGAAGCAGTTGCTGAAAAAATAGTACAAGGTAGAATTGGAAAATTCTATGGAGAAATTTGTTTAGTAGAGCAAGACTTTGTAAAAGATCCAGACCAAAAAGTTGGAAAATTAGTTGAATCTAAAGGAGCTAAAGTAGTTAGATTTGCTAGATTTGAAAAAGGTGAAGGACTACAAAAAAGAGAAGAAAACTTTGCAGAAGAAGTTGCGAAACAAATCAATGGATAGAATATAAGAGGTGATTGAAAAAATCACTTCTTTTTTATATTCTAGGAACTTTATCATAGTATGATAAAGTTCTGTAGAAGATAAATATGCGAATTTTTAAGAATTTCTAGCAGTTTGCACTGCATAGAAATTCTTAAAATCTGTTTTTTTATATGCTCTACTTGTTTATAAGCAGTAAATTTGATATAATGCGAATATATAAAAAAGGTTGGTGGTAAAATGATATTAAAAATTATTACTTTTAATGTTGCACATGGAAGAGGAATGGATGGAAAAGTTGACTTGAAAAGACAAGCAGAAGTAATAAAAGAATATAAACCTGATATTGTATTTTTGCAAGAAGTAGATATGTATACCAAAAGAGCAGGAGATATGAACCAAATTAGAGAGTTCAGTAAAGCTATTGGTCTATATTATTGTTCAATGGAAAGCAATATCACTTTAGAAGATGGATATTATGGAGATGGAATAATCAGCAGATTTCCAATTTCATTTTCAACAAACTACTTAATGCCACTTACAGACATAAACCATGAACAAAGAGGAATTTTGTGTAATAGAATATCATTTGGAACAACAAAAATAAACTTATTTTCAGTGCATTTATCTACATATCAAGATGAAAGAATATTAGCAGCAAAAGAAATAAACAGAATAATGCAAAAAATAGATCCAAGCGAACTAATTATAATGGGTGGAGATTTTAATGTAGGTGTTACGAGACTTGGAAAAGGGAAATATACATTTGAAGAAGCAGAAACCTATGAAGAATATGAAATATTAAAAAGACAATTAGAACAATTACCAAATAAAAAAGATACATGGTTTTCAGAACTTGGAAAAGGCTGTATTGATACCATTTTTTATTCTAAAGGAATTAGATTAAACAAATATGAAACAATAAATGTAAATGGAGTATCTGACCATGATGCTGTTTTTGCAGAATTTGATATTTAGGAATGAGGAGATTTAAATAAATGAAGGACAAGTTAAAAATGAAATTTAATGTGTTAGCCGTATTTTGCATTATAATATTTTGCTTTGCACTAACACCGGTTACATTTCAAAACGACACATATTATACAATAAAAATAGGTGAACACATTGTGCAAACAGGGGAAATAGACATGAAAGACCCATTTTCATGGCATGAAGATTTGCCATATACATATAACCATTGGCTATATGATGTTAGCACATACTTAGTGTATGATTTAGGAGAAAACATAGGGATAGGAGGCTTTTGCTCATTATATATTGCAACAGTAATTCTATGTATGATACTTGGACTAGTAATTTATTTTACTTCAGCTAAGCTAAGCAAAAATCAAATAGTATCATTTTTAGTCACAATGGCAACAATGTATTTATTAAAAAGCTTCATTGCCGCTAGAGCACAATTGGTAACCTTTATATTATTCGCACTTACTATACTATTTATAGAGCAATTCATCAGTACCAAAAAGAAGAGATATGCTGTTTGTTTAGTTATAATTCCAATACTAATAGCTAACTTGCATTGTGCTGTATGGCCATTTTACTTTGTATTATACCTACCATATATTGCGGAATACTTACTAGCAGTTTTAGTAGAAGCACAATTATATTACTGGTTTGCAATTAAATGGAATGAACTTAAAATAAAAAAATTAACTAAAAAAGGAAAACTTGAAGAAATAGGTCAATATCAAGAAAAAATAGCACACTTACAATTAGATAAAGAAAACTCAGCACAAGATAGAAAGAAAAGAGAGAAAAAATCATATAAAGTTATATTCAAAAAAGAACCAATGGTTAAATGGCTAATACTTATTATGGTCATTTGTGCATTTACAGGACTATTAACGCCTATAGGTGATACACCATATACACTATTACCAAGGCTAATGCAAGGAAATACAACACAAAATATTAGTGAGCATCAACCACTAGTGTTAATAAACAACAAAGCAATGCTAACTGTATTTGCCGTATTTATAATATTTTTAATATTTACAGATACAAAAGCTCCGTTAAGAGACTTCTTTATGTTAGCAGGTCTTACATTATTAACCCTCATGACGAGAAGACAAGCATCAATATTTGTTATAATATGTGGTTTTATATTTACAAAAATGGTATCTAGCTTCTTTTCAAAATATGACAAAGACGGAACAAAAAAGGTTTTGCAAACTATGACATCATTACTAGGAAAGGTATTTACAATTTTACTTGTAGTACTTGTAAGCTTTGTAATATATAAAGACAAAATAAATGACAAATTTGTAAACGAAAAAATATATCCGGTACAAGCTGCAGATTACATTCTAACAAGCTTAGACATAAAAAATATGCGTTTATTTAACGAATATAATTATGGAAGTTATTTGCTATATAGAGGAATACCAGTATTTATAGATTCAAGAGCAGATTTGTATTCACCTGAATTTAATGGAACAAAAAATAAAGATGGAAAATATGAAGGAAGAGATATCTTCACTGATTATATAAACACTTCAAATGGTAGCAAATACTATGAAGACACATTTGAAAAATACGATATAACACATGTAATCTTAAAGAAAAATACAAAACTAAAAATGCTTTTATCAAAAGATAAAAATTATAATGAAATATATCAAGATAATAATTTTATAATTTATGAAAGATTGTCAAAATAAAAGGAGAGAACATTGAAAATTATTGTGCGAGAAGAAACAGAAAGATTAGACAAATATATTAGTAAACAAAAAATAGAAATATCTAGAGCAATGATACAAAAGCTTATTGAGGAAAATCAAATATTAGTAAATGATAAACCTCAAAAAGCTTCATATAAAGTGCAAGCAGGAGACGAAATCATAATAAACATACCTGAGGTAAAAGAAACTGATTTAAAATCACAAGATATTCCTCTTGATATTATATATGAAGATGATGACATTTTAGTAGTAAATAAGCCAAAGGGTATGGTAGTACATCCAGCAGTAGGAAACCCAGACGGAACGCTAGTAAATGCGGTTATGGCACATTGCAAAGAAAACTTATCTGGAATTGGTGGAGAACTTAGACCAGGTATTGTACACAGGCTTGATAAAGACACATCAGGACTAATAATTGTTGCTAAAAACGATAAGGCACATATAAATTTGAGTGAACAAATTCAAAATAGAGAAGTAAAAAAGGTTTACTTGGCATTAGTAAGAGGAATTATTCCTGAGAATGAAGCAACTATAAATATGCCAATAGCTAGAAGCACAAAAGACAGAAAGAAAATGGCAGTTGATAAAAAAGGAAAAGTGGCTATTACGCATTTTAAAGTATTAGAAAGATTTGAAAAATACACATATCTGGAAGTTGCTATAGAAACAGGAAGAACACATCAAATTAGAGTGCATATGGCAGAGGTAGGTCATCCTGTAGTAGGGGACTATACATATTCAAATGGTAAGAATGAATTTAACATTCAAGGTCAAATGCTACACGCTAAAAGCTTAGATTTTAAACACCCTATAACAGGAAAACAAATGCATTTGGAAGCACCATTGCCAGAATACTTTACGGAAATTTTAAATAGATTAAAACAGGAGTAAAAATGGAAGAAAGATTACAAAAATTTTTGGCAAATCAAGGAGTTTGCTCTAGAAGAAAAGCAGAAGAATATATTTTAGAGGGGAAAGTAAAAGTAAATGGACAAGTTGTAACAGAGCTTGGAACTAAAATAAATCCTGAAAAAGATAAAATAGAATTTAATGACAAGCTAGTTGCAACTGATGTAAAAAAGGTATATATATTACTTAATAAACCTATAGGGTATGTTAGTACAGTAAAAGATCAATTTAATAGGCCAACAGTAATGGAACTTTTGAAAAAAGTTAATGAAAGTGTCGTACCCGTTGGAAGACTTGATATGTATACATCAGGAGCTTTAATATTAAGTAATGATGGTGATTTCGTCTATCAAGTTACACATCCAAAACATGAAATAAATAAAACATATCAAGTAACTGTAAAAGGAAAAATTACTAACGAAGAAGTAGAAAATTTAAGAAATGGTGTAGATATAGGTGACTATATAACAAAACCTGCACAAGTTAGAATAATGAAAATAGATGAAGAAAAAAATATTTCCAGAATAGAAATTACAATACATGAAGGAAAAAATAGGCAAGTAAGAAGAATGTGCGAGGCAATAGGAAAAAAAGTACTAGCCTTACACAGAAGCAAAATTGGAGACATTGGAGTAAAAGATTTAATATTAGGAGAATTCAGATACTTAACTAATAAAGAAGTAAAACAAATATTAACATAGTTTTGACTAATTTGAAAATATGTGTTAATATATTAACAGTTGTTACTACTAATTGTAGAAACAAATATATAGCAAACACATAAATGCTTGACTTAATAAATATTTTAATCTTTGTTAAAGATTAGAGGGAGGAATAAAATGGTAGAAGATAATGAAATAAAGGCAACTATATCGCCTTTTGCAATTAGAGAAGGGGAACTAAAAGTATTTGATGGTAAAGATGGATATGTTTCTATGAACCAAATTATACATAGAATAAACATAGGACATATTTCAGATATACACTTTGCCATTATTGAATTAGTAAACGAATTTGAATTTATGACATCAAGACAATTGCTACAAATGTTAGAATGGAAAGGAATAGAAGTAGGATCACAAGACAAGCTAAACAATAAGTTAGAACAATTAGTAAAAACTAAAATATTAACTAGATATTATTTTAATTCAGAAGATGGAAAAGGAATTTATAGAATTTATTGCCTAGAAAAAATGGGAAAATATTTATTAAATTCTCGTGGAACTGAATGTAAATGGCAACCAACTGATAACACAAAACCAGTTGCAATGATCAAGAAAAGATTAGCAGGAAATCAAACTTTAATAGCATATTTAAGAAAAGTAAAAGCTTTTGACTCATATGTACCAAAGCCAAGCTTTACAGCTAAAAGAGCAGGAAAAGTATTTAAGGCAAGTGGTGGAAGTGTAAAATTAACTAAGAACAACAAATCTTTAGAGTTTGTATTTGAAGTAATTAGAAGAGAAGATGATTGGGAGAAGAAATTAGTTGATAAAATGAAATTATATAAAGACTTTTACGAAAACTTCCAAGCAGGAGATTCAGGATATATGAACTTGCCACAACTAATAATAATCTGTGAAGATGATAAACACATGGCAGAAACATTTAAAGCAATAGTAATGAATAAAGTTGAAATTTCTAATATAAGATTGTACTTTACAACAGATTTAAGACAAAATGAAGAAACCCTAGAAAAAACCTTAGTACAATTTGTAATAGATCCAGAAAGTAAAAAATATAAAATGGAAAATATCGAAGTTAAATTATTAGGAATATAAAAAAACAAACCAGAAATTGATTTTTCTGGTTTGTTTTTTTATATCCCCCAACCCCTTCCTTCCCATACATTTAGTGGCAAAAACGCCAAAAATTGACAAAAAAAGATAAGAAAATGTAAAAAACGGCTCAA